>NZ_JAGGOF010000051.1 GCF_018614775.1 Pseudomonas fluorescens | reverse complement strand
CAAGCCAATGTGGGAGCGAGCCTGCTCGCGATAGCGGCGGTACAGTCAACATCATCGTTGACTGTACCGCCGCTATCGCGAGCAGGCTCGCTCCCACAAGGGATAGTGTCTGGATCAGGGTTTCGCGGCCGCCAGGATCAACGCTTTCATCTCCGCCACCGCCGACTTGAACCCGACGAACAACGCATGGGCCACCAGTGCATGACCGATGTTCAGTTCGTTGATGCCCTTGATGGCCGCGATGGCCGCGACGTTGTGATAGTGCAGGCCGTGGCCGGCGTTGACGATCAGACCCTGGGCCAGGCCGAAGGCGACGCCATCGGCGACCCGCTGCAACTCGTCAGCCACGTCAGTAGGCGTCTCGGCATCGGCATAACGGCCGGTGTGCAGCTCGATGGCCGGGGCACCGACCCGCTTGGAGGCTTCGATCTGCCGTTCGTCGGCATCAATGAACAGCGATATCTCGGCACCGGTCTTCGACAGGCGCTCCACCGCCAGGCTGATCCGCGACTCTTGCCCCGCTACGTCCAGGCCGCCCTCGGTGGTCAGTTCCTGGCGCGTTTCCGGCACCAGGCAGATGTGCGCAGGGCGGATGCGCTCGGCGAACGCCATCATTTCTTCGGTCAGGCCCATCTCGAAATTCATGCGGGTTTGCAGCACATCCTTGAGCAGCAGCACGTCGCGCTCCTGGATGTGGCGACGGTCTTCACGCAGGTGCACGGTGATGCCGTCGGCGCCCGCCTCTTCGGCGTCCAGTGCGGCCTTGACCGGATCCGGGTAGCGCGTACCCCGGGCCTGGCGGAGGGTGGCGACGTGGTCGATGTTCACGCCGAGAAGAATGCGTTGGCTGGTGCTCACGAAAAAGCGCTCCTGAATGGGCAAATAGTCGGCCCACAGCATACGGGTTGCTCAGGGCTTGCGAAACAGCTCGCGACTGACCAGCGGCCTGCCGCCCAGGTGAACCGCCAGGGCTTGGCGCATCAGGCGCTTGGCCGCCGACAGCGCGCCCGGCGCACTCCAGTCGGCCTCGGCCATGGCCAACAGCTCGGCGCCGTTGAACAGACCCGGTTGCAGCAGGTAGACCTGCTCCAGGCCAGCATCCACTTGCAAGCGGTACAGACCGTCCGCCGCGATGGGCGCACCGTGCAGGTCGGTGTCCAGGGCAAAACCATAGCCGAGGTCGTCCAGCAGCCGCCATTCGAACGAGCGCAACAACGGCTCCAGCGGACGGACTTCGGCCAAGGCCAGCAGTGTCGCGGCGTAGTGATCGAAGACGGCGGGATGGGGATCTTCGGCGGGCAGCAGGCGGATCAGCAGTTCATTGAGGTACAAGCCGCTGAACAACGCCTCACCGTTGAGCCAGGCCGCGACGCCCGAGCTTTCCATGCGCCCGACATTCTTCAGCTCGCCTCGGCCGCGGAACTCGACTTCCAACGGCACGAATGGCCGCGCCAGCGTCCCGGCCTTGCCCCGCGCCCCACGCAACACCGCCCGCAAACGCCCCTGAGGCGTGAGGAAGTCCACCAGGGCGCTGCTTTCGCGGTAGGCGCGCGAATGCAGGACGTAGGCGGCTTGGGCGATGGGTTGGGTGGGGGACATGTGGGTGCGTTTCTCAATGACTGGACACAGTACGACTGGACACCAAAAAACCACTGTGGGAGCGAGCCTGCTCGCGATGAGGGACTGATATTCAACACAGATGTTGACTGACAGACCGCTATCGCGAGCAGGCTCGCTCCCACAGTAGTGGAACTCATGTATGCAGAAAGATCAGAGGTCGCCGTAACCCAACGAACGCAACGCCCGCTCGTCGTCCGACCAGCCGCCTTTCACCTTGACCCACAGGTTGAGCATGATCTTGGAGTCGAACAGCAGCTCCATGTCCTTGCGTGCCTCGGTGCCGATGCGCTTGATGCGCTCGCCCTTGTCGCCAATGATGATCTTCTTCTGGCCGTCACGTTCGACGAGGATCAAGGCGTGGATGTGCAGGGTCTTGCCCTGCTGCTTGAATTCTTCGATCTCGACGGTGATCTGGTACGGCAGCTCGGCGCCCAGTTGACGCATGATTTTCTCGCGCACCAGCTCCGCGGCGAGGAAACGGCTGCTGCGGTCGGTGATCTGGTCTTCAGGGAAGAAATGATCGTTTTCCGGCAGGTGGTCGGCAATCACCCGCTCCAGCGCGTCGAGGTTATGGCCATGCTGGGCAGAGATCGGGATGATCTGGGCGTTGGGCAGCTGTTCCTGCAACCAGGTCAGGTGCGGCATCAGCTCGGCCTTGTCCTCGATGCGGTCGGTCTTGTTCAGCGCCACGATCAACGGGCCGGTCACGTACTGGACGCGCTCGAGGACCATCTGGTCTTCCTCGGTCCATTTGGTGCGGTCGACCACGAAGATCACCACGTCGACGTCTTTCAACGCCGCCGAGGCAGTCTTGTTCATGTAGCGGTTCAAGGCCTTCTCGCCACCCTTGTGCATGCCCGGGGTGTCGACGTAGATCGCCTGGACGGCGCCTTCGGTCTTGATGCCCAGCATGTTGTGGCGGGTGGTCTGGGGTTTGCGCGAGGTGATCGCCAGTTTCTGCCCGAGGATGTGGTTGAGCAATGTGGACTTGCCCACGTTCGGCCGGCCAACGATGGCGACATAGCCGCAGCGGGTAACGTTTGTATCAGTCATTGCCATTCTCCACGCCCAGGGCAATCAGTGCTGCGGCGGCCGCTACCTGTTCGGCAATACGACGGCTCACACCCTGACCCCGGCTTTTTTCATTCAGTAAGACGACTTCGCATTCGACGAAGAAGGTTCGACAATGCGGCTCACCCTGGATATCCACGACTTCGTAGCGCGGCAGCTCGCAGCTGCGTGATTGCAGGAATTCCTGCAAACGGGTCTTCGGGTCCTTGTTGGTGTCCACCAGCGTCAGGCTGTCGATCTCGGACGTCAGCCAGGCCAGCACACGCTCGCGGGCCATTTCCATGCCCGAATCCAGATAGATCGCGCCGATCAGCGCTTCCAGGGCGTCGGCCAGGATCGATTCGCGGCGAAAACCACCGCTTTTCAACTCGCCGGAGCCCAGGCGCAGGTAGTCGCCCAGGTCGAAACCACGGGCCAGTACGGCCAGGGTCTCACCTTTCACCAATCGCGCGCGCAAACGCGACAACTGGCCTTCGCGGGCCAGCGGGAAGCGCTCGAACAGCGCCTCACCGGCGACGAAGTTGAGAATCGCATCCCCGAGGAATTCCAGGCGCTCGTTGTTGCGCCCGGCAAAACTGCGGTGAGTAAGGGCCAGGAGCATCAGGTCCGGGTCCTTGAAGGTGTAGCCGAGCTGGCGCTCGAGACGGCTTAGAGAAACGCTCACGGTTTACCCACGTTGAGTTCGTGGCTGGGGTCCACTGCCACGCCGGCAAGGCGCGGTTGGCTTGGGACAATTAACGCTGTGTTCAAAAATAACGTCCTGAGTATCGGTGGCTTCATGCATTCGGGCGACCTTATGCGGGCTCCAGAAATGCATTCGGCGCTGTGTTCAACAGCGCCGTGTGTGATTACTTGATCAGGCCAACCCGCGAGAAATTCGGCAGGTGACTGAGTTTGGGTTCCGGCCAACTCATCCAGACTGCAAAGGCCTTGCCGACGATATTCCGGTCGGGGACCATGCCCAGCAGGTCCTTGGGAATGTTCGGATCATCCCAGTAGCGGCTGTCGTTCGAGTTGTCGCGATTATCGCCCATCATGAAATAGTGCCCCGCCGGCACGGTCCACGAATGGTCCGGCGTTGCGCGGTAGCGGCTCATTTCCTTGCGGATCAGGTGCTCGACCTCGCCGAGTTTTTCCTTGTAGAGCTCGGCGCTGCCCAGTGTACCCGGCTCGGAACCGAGCAACTGTTCAGCCACCGACTCGCCATTGACGAACAGGCGCTTGTCGGCGGTGTAGCGGATCGTGTCGCCCGGCAGGCCAACCACCCGCTTGATGTAGTTGACGTTCGGATCGCTCGGGAAGCGGAACACCATCACATCGCCGCGCTGCGGGTCACCCACCTCGATGACTTTCTTGTCGATCACCGGCAGGCGGATCCCGTAGGAGAATTTGTTCACCAGGATGAAATCGCCGACATCCAGGGTCGGCTTCATCGAGCCGGACGGGATCTGGAACGGTTCCACCAGGAACGAACGCAGCACCAGCACGATGAACAGCACCGGGAAGAACGACTTGCCGTATTCGACCAGCAGCGGTTCCTTGTTGAGTTTCTCGACCACTACGCCATCAGGCTGGCTGACGCTGCCCTGATAGGAGGCGATGGCCGCCCGGCGCCGCGGCGCCAGGAACAACAGATCAAGCAACGCCAACAAGCCGCAGACAAACACGGCGATCACCAGCAACAGCGGGAAATTTAGCGACATAGGACCTAACTATCCAACCTGAGCACCGCAAGGAAGGCTTCCTGTGGAATTTCCACATTACCGACCTGCTTCATGCGTTTTTTACCGGCCTTCTGCTTTTCCAACAGCTTGCGCTTACGGCTGACGTCGCCGCCATAGCACTTGGCCAATACGTTCTTTCTGAGCGCCTTGACGGTTGTACGCGCCACAATCTGCCCACCAATAGCGGCCTGGATTGCCACGTCGAACATCTGCCGAGGAATCAGTTCCTTCATCTTCTCGGTCAACGCACGACCTTTGTAGTGCGCGTTGTCACGGTGCACGATCAATGCCAGGGCATCGACCTTCTCACCGTTGATCAGCACATCCAGCTTGACCAGATTAGCCGATTGGTAACGATCGAAATGATAGTCCAGCGAAGCATAGCCGCGACTGGTGGATTTCAGGCGATCGAAGAAATCCAGTACCACTTCGTTCATCGGCAGGTCGTAGGTCACCTGGACCTGCGAGCCGAGGAACAGCATGTCGTGCTGTACGCCGCGCTTTTCGATGCACAGGGTAATAACGTTACCCAGGTGCTCCTGAGGCACAAGGATATTCGCCCGCACGATCGGTTCGCGCATGTCCTCGATGGCCGACAGGTCCGGAAGCTTGGACGGGTTGTCGACGTAGATGGTTTCACCATTCTTGAGCAACAGCTCGAAGATAACCGTCGGCGCCGTGGTGATCAGGTCCAGGTCGTACTCGCGCTCCAGGCGCTCCTGGATGATTTCCATGTGCAGCATGCCCAGGAACCCGCAACGGAAGCCGAAGCCCAGGGCGTCGGAGCTTTCCGGGGTATATTGCAGGGACGAGTCGTTCAGGGTCAGCTTTTGCAGGGCTTCGCGGAAATCCTCGAAGTCGTCGGAGCTGACCGGGAACAGGCCGGCGTAGACCTGGGGCTGGATACGCTTGAAACCAGGCAGCACATCGACGTCTGGGGTGGAGCTCAAGGTCAGGGTGTCGCCGACCGGCGCCCCATGAATGTCCTTGATGCCGGCGATGATGAAACCGACTTCACCGGCCTTGAGGTCGACGGTGGCGCTGTGTTTCGGATTGAACACACCGACGCTGTCCACCAGGTGGATCTTGCCGGTGGACTTGACCAGGATCTTGTCGCCCTTCTTCACGCGGCCATGGCGCACGCGAACCAGGGAGACCACGCCCAGGTAGTTGTCGAACCAGGAGTCGATGATCAACGCTTGCAGCGGATCTTCGATATTGCCGGTCGGCGCGGGAATGGTGGTCACCAGGCGCTCGAGCACTTCGTCCACGCCCAGGCCGGTCTTGGCGCTGCACGTGACCGCGTCGGTGGCGTCGATGCCGATGATTTTCTCGATTTCTTCTTTCACGCGGTCCGGATCGGCCTGGGGCAGGTCGATCTTGTTCAGCACCGGCATGACTTCCAGGCCCTGCTCGATGGCCGTGTAGCAGTTGGCTACCGACTGCGCCTCGACGCCCTGGCCGGCATCGACCACCAGCAACGCACCTTCACAGGCCGCCAGCGACCGGCTGACTTCGTAAGTGAAGTCAACGTGGCCTGGGGTATCAATGAAGTTCAATTGATAGGTGATGCCGTCGCGGGCCTTGTAATAGAGGGTGACGCTGTGGGCCTTGATGGTGATCCCGCGTTCACGCTCGAGATCCATGGAGTCCAGGACCTGGGCTTCCATCTCGCGCTCGGCCAGGCCGCCGCACATCTGGATGAAGCGATCGGCCAGCGTCGACTTGCCATGGTCAATGTGGGCGATGATGGAGAAATTGCGGATATGACTCAAATCACTCACGGATCAACACTCAAAAAGGCTGCAGGCATGGCCCGCCGAAAAATAGCCGGCAATTGTACCTGATAGACCGCGCAAGTGGGAGCAAAGCTTGCTCGCGAAACAGCCACCTCGATTTCCGAAGGACCGCATCGCCTGTGTCGCGAGCAAGCTTTGCTCCCACACCGCCTTGCTTCCACAACCCTCTCGCTACACGTGAGATCAACCCGCCCGGCGCAACAGCCAGAGCCCGGCCAACGCACAGACGCCCGCCGGCACCAGCACCGCAAGCAGCGGCGAGAACCCGAACACCAGGCTCGATGGCCCGAGCAGATCCTGAGCGATACGGAAGGTGAAGCCCACCAGCACACCGGTAAACACCCGCTGACCCAGGGTCACCGAGCGCAGCGGGCCGAAGATGAAGGAAATCGCCATCAACACCAGGGCGGCGGTCACCAGCGGCTGCAACACCTTGACCCAAAAAGCCAGCCAGTAGCGGCCGTTGTTCAGGCCCTGGTCGGCCAGGTAATGGATATAACCCCACAACCCGGTGATCGACAGGGACTCCGGTGCCATCACCACGGTGCTCAGCAACTGCGGGCTGATCGTCACTTCCCAACGCTCCTCGGGGGCAGCGACCACCTCGGTACCCTTGTCATGGAACAGGGTGGTGGTGACATCGGTCAGTTGCCAGTGGTCCTCGGCAAAATTGGCGCGCTTGGCGAAGCTCGACGAGAGCATGTGCCGCTGGTCGTCGAAGCGATACCGGGTCACACCATAGAGGACGCCGTTGGGCTGGACCGAGTTGATGTGGATGAACTCATCACCCTGGCGGTGCCACAGGCCATGCTTGGCGCTTTGCGCGTCGCCGCCGCCCTGGGCCAGGGAGCGATTGGCCTGGGCAGTATTCTCGGTGGCCGGGGCGATGTACTCGCCGATCAGCACGCCCACCAGCATCAGCACCAGCATCGGCTTCATGACCGCCCAGACGATCCGACCAATGGACACACCGGCGGCGCGCATGATGGTCAGTTCACTGTTGCTCGCCAGGCTGCCCAGACCGATCAGGCAGCCGATCAGCGCAGCCATCGGCAACATGTCGTAGAGCCGGCGCGGCGCGGTCAACAGCACATAGCTGGCCACGTCCGTCAGGGTATAGGTGTCGCTGACGTCGCTCATTTCATCGATGAAGGCAAACAGGGTCGCCAGGCCGAGAATGATCCCCAGCACCGCCAGGATCGCGACGAACACGCTGCTGCCGATGTAGCGATCGAGTTTAACCACGGGCCACCTCCAGCGCGCTGCGACGGCTGGCCAGCTTCAGGCGCAGCGGTTCCCAATAGAGCAGCCCCAGGCCGATGGCCAGGAAAATCCCATGCACCCACCACAGACCCAGCGCTGGCGGGATCTTGCCTTTTTCCAGGGCACTGCGGGCGGAAATCAGGATGGTCAGGTAAGCCATATACAGAAGAATCGCCGGTAGCAACTTGAGGAAACGACCCTGGCGTGGGTTGACCCGCGCCAGCGGGACCGCCATCAGGGTCACGATGAACACCAGCAGCGGCAACGACAGGCGCCATTGCAGTTCGGTGCGGGCACGGATGTCTTCACTGCCCAGCAGGCTGGCCGTGGGCATCGCGTCGCGATCGGTGACTTCTTCACTGACTTCAGGCTTAGGCAGCAACACGCCATAAGTGTCGTATTTGATGGCGCGATAATCAGCCTGCCCTGGATTGCCGTCGTAGCGGTAGCCGTTATTGAGGATAAGGTAGCGATTGCCTTCGGGACTGATTTCCTGCCGGCCTTTTTCAGCCACCAGCACGGAAATGCCGCGATCCTTGCCACCATCGGACGACAGGTTCTTTTGTGTGATGAAGACGCCGCCCAGGTTGATCCGGTCTTCCGAGAGCTGCTCGGTGTAGGTCACGCGCGTACCGTCGCGCAGGGCCTGGAAGCGACCCGGCACCAGGGTGTCGAACTCGGTCATCGCATCCTGCTGGTTGATCAGCAACTGAAACTGATTGGCGCCCTGGGGGGCCAGGCTCAGGCTCAGCCATGCCACCAGCAGCGCGACCAGCGTGGCCGGGAAGAGCGTCATGCGAAACAGGCGTTGCTGGCTCATGCCAGTGGCCGACAGCACGGTCATTTCGCTGTCCAGGTACAAACGGCCGTAGGCCAGCAGAATGCCGAGGAACAACCCCAGCGGCAGGATCAGTTGCAGGAAGCCCGGCAGGCGGAACCCCATTATCAGGAACAGGGAGCCCGGGTCCAGGGCACCGGAAGCCGCCTGGGCGAGGTATTTGATGAAGCGCCCGCTCATGATGATGACCAGCAGCACGGCACTGACCGCACTCAGGGTCAGCAGGACTTCGCGGGATAGATAACGGAAGACGATCAAACCAGACACTCCAGGGTTGTCAGGCTAAGGCGGCCAAACAAGCAAACAGATCGAGCCGGCCCGCCACAGCGCGCCGCCGAAAAAAGAGCCGCATTATCCTGTGATTGGAGGCGCCTGTCACTTCGCACGCTTTGACCCCGTGGCTAAACGCACAAAGTCGCGCTGACAGCGGGGTTGTCAGGCTCGGCCGCCGGGGTTCAAACTGCGGCCTTTGTCGCCGGCGCGATACCGTGATTGCTTCACTCGCCACAGTCAGCGCCTGGCATCTAGACCATTCATTCAGGGATCCGGACATGGAACTGGTTGTAAAAAGCGTCAGCCCAGAAACGTTGAAAACCGCCACGCTGGTGGTTGCCATTGGCGAAAACCGCATGCTCGGCGTCGTCGCCAGCCAACTCGATGCCCTGAGCGGCGGTGCGATCACGGCCGTGCTCAAGCGCGGCGACCTGGCCGGCAAGGTCGGCCAGAGCCTGTTGCTGCACAGCCTGCCCAACCTCAAGGCCGAGCGTGTGCTGCTGGTGGGCGTGGGCAAGGACACCGAACTGGGCGACCGGCCGTTCCGCAAAATCATCGCCGGCGTGCTGGGCACCCTCAAGGGACTGGGCGGCGCCGAGGCCACCCTGGCCCTGGATGAACTCGTGGTCAAGGGTCGCGACAGCTACGGCAAGAACCGCCTGTTGGCCGAAACCCTGGTGGACGGCGAATACCAGTTCGACCGCTTCAAGAGCCAGAAAGCCGAACCCCGGGCCCTGAAAAAAATCACCCTGCTGACCATCAAGGCCGCCCAGGCGGAAGTCCAGCGCGCCGTGACCCACGCCACCGCGATCGCCAACGGCATGGCGTTCACCCGCGACCTGGGCAACCTGCCGCCGAACATCTGCCACCCGACGTTCCTCGGCGAACAGGCCAAGGCGCTCGGCAAGGAGTTCAAGGGCCTGAAGGTCGAAGTCTTCGACGAGAAGAAAATCAAGGACCTGGGCATGGGTTCGTTCTACGCCGTCGGCCAGGGCAGCGCCCAGCCGCCGCGCCTGATCGTCATGCAGTACAACGGCGGCAAGAAATCCGAGAAACCGTATGCCCTGGTTGGCAAGGGCATCACCTTTGACACCGGTGGCATCAGCCTCAAACCGGGCGCCGGCATGGACGAGATGAAGTACGACATGGGCGGCGCCGCCAGCGTGTTCGGGACCCTGCGTGCCGTGCTCGAACTGAAATTGCCGATCAACCTGGTGTGTATCCTGGCCTGCGCCGAGAACATGCCGAGCGGCACGGCCTCGCGCCCTGGCGACATCGTCACCACGATGAGCGGCCAGACCGTGGAAATCCTCAACACCGACGCCGAAGGCCGCCTGGTGCTGTGTGACGCCCTCACCTACTCCGAGCGCTTCAAGCCGCAGGCGGTGATCGACATCGCGACCCTCACCGGCGCCTGCGTCGTCGCCCTCGGCGCCCACACCTCGGGCCTTCTGGGCAACAACGACGAACTGATCGGCCAATTGCTCAGCGCCGGCCAGCAAGCCGACGACCGCGCCTGGCAACTGCCGTTGTTCGATGAGTACCAGGAACAATTGGACAGCCCGTTCGCCGACATCGCCAACATCGGTGGCCCGAAAGCCGGGACCATCACGGCGGCGTGCTTCCTGTCGCGCTTCACCAAGAACCTGAACTGGGCGCACCTGGATATCGCCGGCACGGCCTGGACCAGCGGTGGCAAGGACAAGGGCGCCACCGGTCGTCCGGTTCCCCTGCTGACCCAATACCTGCTGGACCGCGCCAAGGCCTGACATCAATGACCGCCGCTGGCGTCGCCTGCGGGTGACGACAGCGGCGGCTCAGGAACCGCAATGACCAAAGTCGATTTCTACATCCTGCCCAGCGCCGATCCGTCGGCGCGGCTGGATTTCGCCTGCAAGCTCACGGAAAAGGCCTGGCGCATGGGCCACCGCATCTACCTGCATTGCAGCGATGCCGCCCAGCGCGAAGACCTGGATGCGCGCCTGTGGGCATTCAAGGGCGAAAGTTTCGTGCCCCATGGCCCGGCCGAGAGCGAACCCGACGGGCTGATCGTGCTGGGACTGGGGGATGATTGCGGCCTGCACCAGGACCTGCTGGTCAACCTCGACCTGAAAGTACCGGCCTTTGCCCAGCGTTTCGCCCGCGTGGCGGAAGTGGTGGTGGAAGACCCGGCCATCCGCCAAGCCGCGCGGGAGAGTTTCCGTTTCTACCGCGAACAGGGCTATCCTCTGCAAGACCACCGTTTACAGCGACTCTGAGCCTACGATGGACACGCCAAAACCGCCGCAAAAGCCCGCGCACCTGCTGGACGACCTCGAGTCGATCCGCCAATTGCTCGGCGACGACAACCTGCAACCACCGCTGCTGACCGACACGGTCGTGCATGAACCTGTGCACGAAGAACAGATTCCGCTGCTGTTCGATTCGATCAACGGCCACCCCGAACCCAAGCCCGCCGCCAAGGCCGAGCCGAAAGGACCCGACGCCCTGCTACACCTGGACGCGGAATTGCGCGCCGCCGCGCAGTTGATCATGCAGGACGTCATCGACGACTTCGCCCCGCACATCGAAACCGAGATCAAGCGCCGGCTGGATGCACGGATGGAACGGCTGCTGAGTCAGTACGAGTAACCCGTTACCTGAACTGACCTCCTGTGGGAGCGGCCTTGCTCGCGAAAGCGGTCTGATATTCAACATCGATGTCGACTGATACACCGCATTCGCGAGCAAGCCCGCTCCCACAAGGGTCCGGTTGTGTCCACAATCTCCGCGCCCGACGCTTGCCGCCTGTGGCTTGCATCTGCCCCGCCCGCTATACTTCCCGGCTTTTCCTGAATAAATGCCAATAGGGTCCCGCCGCGCATGGATAAGACCTACCAGCCGCACGCCATTGAAACTTCCTGGTACAACACCTGGGAGTCCGAGAATTATTTCGCTCCGCAAGGCGCGGGCGATTCCTACACCATCATGATCCCGCCGCCGAACGTCACCGGCAGCCTGCACATGGGCCACGGCTTCAACAACGCGATCATGGACGCCCTGATCCGTTTCCGCCGCATGCAGGGTCGTAACACCCTGTGGCAGCCAGGCACCGACCACGCCGGTATCGCCACGCAGATGCTGGTGGAGCGTCGCCTCGAAGCCCAGGGCCAGAACCGCCACGACCTGGGCCGGGAGAAATTCCTCGAGAAAGTCTGGGAATGGAAAGACGAGTCCGGTGGCAACATCAGCCGCCAAATCCGTCGCCTCGGCTCGTCCGTGGACTGGAGCCGCGAACGCTTCACCATGGACGACGGCCTCTCGGAAGCGGTGAAGGAAGCCTTCGTGCGCCTGCACGAAGACGGGCTGATCTACCGCGGCAAGCGCCTGGTCAACTGGGACACCAAGTTGCACACGGCTATTTCCGACCTCGAAGTGGAAAACCACGACGAGAAAGGTTTCCTCTGGAACCTCAAGTACCCGCTGGCCGACGGCGCCAAGACCGCTGAAGGCAAGGATTACCTGATCGTCGCCACCACCCGGCCGGAAACCATGCTCGGTGACTCCGCCGTGGCGGTGAACCCGAACGACGAACGCTACAAGGCCCTGATCGGCAAGTTCGTGGAACTGCCCCTGGTCGGCCGTCGTATCCCGATCATCGGTGACGACTACTGCGATCCGGAATTTGGCACCGGCTGCGTGAAGATCACCCCGGCCCACGATTTCAACGACTATGAAGTCGGCAAGCGCCACAACCTGCCGCTGCTGAACATCTTCGACAAGAACGCCAATGTCTTGCCGGCCGCCCAGGTGTTCAACCTCGACGGTACGCTGAACGAGAGCATCGACGGCCAGATCCCGGCCGAATACGCCGGCCTCGACCGCTTCGAAGCGCGCAAGCAGATCGTCGCGGCCTTCGATGCCGCCGGCCTGCTGGTGAGCGTCGACGATCACGGCCTGAAGGTCCCGAAAGGCGACCGCTCCGGCACCATCATCGAACCGTGGCTGACCGACCAATGGTACGTGTCCACCAAGCCGTTGGCCGAGCCGGCGATTGCCGCGGTGGAAGACGGTCGTATCCAGTTCGTGCCCAAGCAATACGAGAACATGTACTTCTCCTGGATGCGCGACATCCAGGATTGGTGCATCAGCCGTCAGCTCTGGTGGGGCCATCGCATTCCGGCTTGGTACGACGAGTCGGGCAAGGTCTATGTCGGCCGCGATGAAGCCGAAGTCCGCGCCAAGCACAACCTTGGCCCGGACGTTGCGCTGCAACAGGACAACGACGTCCTCGACACCTGGTTCAGCTCGGGCCTGTGGACGTTCTCGACCCTGGGCTGGCCGCAGCAGACCGAGTTCCTGAAGACCTTCCACTCCACCGACGTGCTGGTCACCGGTTTCGACATCATTTTCTTCTGGGTCGCCCGGATGATCATGATGACCATGCATTTGATGAAGAACGAAGACGGCACGCCGCAGGTGCCGTTCAAGACCGTCTACGTCCACGGCCTGGTGCGCGATGGCCAGGGCCAGAAGATGTCCAAGTCCAAGGGCAACGTCCTTGACCCGCTGGACATCATCGACGGCATCGACCTGGAAGCCCTGGTGCAGAAACGCACTTCCGGCCTGATGCAGCCAAAACTGGCGAAGAAGATCGAGAAGGCCACCCGCGAGGAATTCGCCGAGGGCATCGCCAGCTACGGCACCGACGCCCTGCGTTTCACCTTCTGCTCGCTGGCGTCCACCGGCCGTGACATCAAGTTCGACATGGGCCGCGTCGAAGGCTACCGCAACTTCTGCAACAAGATCTGGAACGCGGCGCGCTATGTGCTGGACAAAGGCGAAGACTGCGGCCAGAACGGCGAAGCCTTCGAACTGACCCTGGCCGATCGCTGGATCATTTCGCAGCTGCAACGCACCGAGGCCGAAGTCACTCGCCAACTGGACCAGTTCCGCTTCGACCTGGCCGCACAGGCCTTGTACGAGTTCATCTGGAACCAGTATTGCGACTGGTACCTGGAACTGTCCAAGCCGGTGCTGTGGGATGAGAACGCCCCGGTCGAACGCCAGCGCGGCACCCGCCGCACCCTGGTGCGCGTGCTCGAAGTGGCCCTGCGCCTGGCGCACCCGTTCATGCCGTTCATCACCGAGGAAATCTGGCAGCGCGTCGCACCGCTGGCAGGCGCCCAAGGCAAGACGATCATGCTGCAGCCTTGGCCGGTGGCCAATGAAACCCGCATCGATCCGGCCGCCGAAGACGACATCGAGTGGCTCAAGACCTTCATGCTGGGCCTGCGTAACATCCGCGCCGAAATGAACATCGGCCCGGGCAAGCCGCTGACCCTGTTCCTGAAGAACGCCAACGCCGAAGACTTGCGCCGCCTCGACGAAAACGACGCGTTGCTGAAGAAACTGGCGAAGCTCGAATCGGTGACCGTCCTGGCTGCGGGCGAAGAAGCACCGCTGTCGGCTACCGCGCTGGTCGGCGAGATGGAAGTGCTGGTGCCGATGGCCGGCCTGATCGACAAGGCCGCCGAACTGGCGCGCCTGGACAAGGAAATCCTGCGTCTCAAGGGTGAAGTGCAGCGGGTCGGCGGCAAGCTGTCCAACGCCGGCTTCGTCGACAAGGCCCCAGCCGACGTCATCGAGAAGGAACGGACCAAACTGGCCGAGGCTGAACAGGCCTTGGGCAAGCTGGCTGAGCAACATGCGCGGATTGCCAGTCTGTAACGGCTGTTCGTAACGGAAGAAGGAGGCCCTGGTGGCCTCCTTTTTTCTGCCCGCCCGTTTCTTGCAAGCACTGAGCCCCTGTGGGAGCGAGCCTGCTCGCGATGACGGCGGTAAATTCGCCAACGATGCAAGCTGACCCACCGCCATCGCGAGCAGGCTCGCTCCCACATTGGATCGCGCTGAAAGTGCAATTGGGTTCGCAAGGGCTGGATATGGGACAATACCCGCCACTTTCTGAGCCACCCCCGAATCGACCCGCCCATGACCGCCCCCCGCACGCCCAAACCTGCACGCCAAAAGCCCAAGCCTGCCGCCGATACCAAGGCCGCCGAGCCGCGGGAGAAGGCCAGCCTGCATCCTCGCAATCGCCATCAGGGCCGTTACGACTTCCCGGCACTGATCAAGTCCACGCCAGAACTGGCCAGGTTCGTGATCATCAACCCCTACGGCAAGGAAAGCATCGACTTTGCCAGCCCTGAAGCCGTGCGGGTGTTCAACCGGGCGCTGCTCAAATCCTTCTATGGGATTGCCCATTGGGACATTCCGGCCGATTACCTGTGCCCGCCGGTACCAGGCCGGGCGGACTATGTGCACTTCCTGGCCGACCTGCTCGCTCGCCATAACGAGGGGGAAATTCCTCGCGGTGCGGCGGTCAAGGTCCTGGACATCGGCACCGGCGCCAACTGCGTCTACCCATTGATTGGTTACAGCGACTACCGCTGGCACTTCCTGGGTTCGGAGATCGACCCGACGGCCATCGCCTCGGCCAAGGCCATCGTGCAATCCAACGGATTGAACAAAGCCATCCAATTGCGTCAGCAAGCCGACCGCAAGCAGATTTTACTCGGCCTGCTGGACGACGCCGAGCGGTTCGACCTGACGATGTGTAACCCGCCCTTCCACGCCTCCCTGGAGGAAGCCACCAAGGGCAGCCAGCGCAAGTGGCGGGCATTGGGCAAGGCCGATCCGAAACGCAAGCTGCCGGTGCTGAACTTCGGTGGCCAGGCCGCCGAGCTATGGTGCGAAGGTGGGGAAGCGCGGTTCGTGACCCAACTGATCAGCGAAAGCGTCCAGGTGGCCCGCCAGGTGCTGTGGTTCAGCACGCTGGTGTCGAAGGCCTCGAACCTGCCGGCGATTCAGGCTGCGTTGAAAAAGGCCGGTGCGCTGCACAGCCAGGTGGTGGAAATGTCCCAAGGGCAGAAGCAGAGCCGCTTTGTGGCCTGGACCTTTCAGACACAAGCGCAGCAGCAAGCCTGGCGCCACGCGCGCTGGGTCAGTAAGCAATGAAAGCCTCTGATGTAAAAACACCTCTGTGGGAGCGAGCCTGCTCGCGATAGCGGTGGATCAGCTTGTATCAATGGTGGATGTACCGCCGTCATCGCGAGCAGGCTCGCTCCCACAGCGGGCCATGCCAGGCTGACCCGCTTTCGCAGGGCAATAAAAAACCGTGCTCGGATCGCTCCGTAGCACGGTTTTCTTACAGCGGTCTTACTTGTTGACCGCGTCGGTCAGGCCTTTGGCCACAACCAGCTTGATCACTTTCTTGGCAGCGATTTCGATGGCAGCGCCAGTCGAAGGGTTGCGGCCAGTGCGGGCAGGACGCTCGGTGACTTTCAGCTTGCCAACACCTGGCAGGGTGAATTCGCTGCCGTTTTCCAGCTGATCGGCAACGATTTGGCCCAGTTGGTCCAGCAGTGCACGCACGGTGGTTTTCGGCGTGTCTACAGCTTCAGCCAAATCAGCGATCAGTTGGTCTTTAGTAAGAGCCATGTAGTGTTCCTTCCCTATCAAATTCATATGGATTGCAGAGTGCAGTGTCAGCCATCGAGCCCGATCCATCTTGGTCAGGCACCCTCGGCAATCACCGCGACGGATCGGGGTAATAGATGCCGAAAACCGGGTTTGGTTCGACCTGACAAATGCTGAATGCACGCTTAACGCAGTGAGTTAGCGTAAGACCGGGCAAAACTAGCACAACCCCTGTGAAATATCCGCTTCTAGCTACCCATTTGGTCAGCTTTCTTGCGCTAAAACGGTAAAAAAATGCATATAGGCTGTCGGACGGGTCTGAAAGGGGCTTTGCCGGGTTCCCAAACCAGTGATTGCGGTACACTGGGCCCTTTTCGGGGAGGCCGCCTCCTCTCTTTCATCAGCCGAGAAATCCATGCCGATCCGTCATTGCATCGTCCACCTGATCGACAAGAAACCCGACGGCACCCCCGCCGTGCTCCATGCCCGCGACTCCGAACTGAGCGAGTCCACGGCCATCGAGAACATGCTCGCCGACCTCAACGAGAGCTACAACGCCAAACAAGGCAAGGCCTGGGGCTTCTTCCATGCCGAGTCCGGGGCGCACCCGTTCAGCGGCTGGTTGAAGGAATACCTGGAGGGCGGCAAGGATTTCACCGCCTTCAGTCGCGTGGCGGTGGAACACCTGCAAAAACTGATGGAGGAATCCAACCTGTCGGTGGGCGGCCACGTGTTGTTTGCCCATTACCAACAGGGCATGACCGACTACCTGGCGATTGCCCTGCTGCACCACAGCGAAGGCGTGGCGGTGACCGACGAGCTGGACGTGACCCCGTCCCGTCACCTGGACCTGGGCCAGTTGCACCTGGCAGCGCGGATCAACGTGTCGGAGTGGCAAAACAACAAGCAATCCAAACAATACATTTCCTTCATCAAGGGCAAGAACGGCAAGAAGGTCTCGGAGTACTTCCGCGACTTCATCGGCTGCCAGGAAGGCGTCGACGGCCCCGGCGAGACCCGCACCCTGCTCAAGGCCTTCAGTGACTTCGTCGAAAGCGAAGACCTGCCGGAAGACGATGCCCGGAAAAAAACCAAGACCCTGGTGGACTACGCCAGCAGCCAGGCCAAGATCGGCGAGCCGATGGGCTTGGAGGAATTGTCCGGGCTGATCGACGAAGAGCGCCCGAAAGCCTTCTACGATCATATCCGCAACAAGGACTACGGCCTGTCGCCGGAGATCCCGGCGGATAAACGCACCCTCAACCAGTTCCGCCGCTTCACCGGCCGCGCCGAAGGGTTGTCCATCAGCTTCGAAGCGCACTTGCTCGGCTCCAAGATCGAGTATGACGAAGAAGCCGGCACGTTGATCATCAAGGGGCTGCCGACTTCACTGACGGATCAGCTCAAGCGGCGTAATTGAGCGTTTTTGCCAACGCAGTGCGAGGCACCTGAGAAATTTAATCGCGAACCATTATAAAAAACTGTCAGCTCTGACAGTCCTCATTCTCCAAGCGACTGCATAACCTAATATCAAGAGGACTTCCAGCCCTCTTGATATTTAAAATCCAGAGCAACCGGAGAAAAAATAATGACTCTTCAAGCCCCCGTTTTTACTAGCCCCGCGCCACACAGTACAGGAAATAACCCTCCTTACGTCACTGGTACGGCTCACCCGAACAGTGCAGTAACCATTTGGGAAACCAACCACCAAACCGCCATTCTTGGAACCGCTATTTGCGATGCCAATGGAAATTTTGCCACCACATTAAATCTCAGCCAAGCAAGTCACCAGAATTCTGGGGCGGTGTTAATAATAGGCGGTATTTGCTCGAATCCCACGGACTCATCTGGTTATGCCCAAGACCTGATGTTTTACCTTTGAACCGTAAAATATCCATGGGTGCCCTTAGAAACAAGGGCCCCCGTGATTTAACCAACATTTACGTTTTCGCAAAAAATTCGAAACCCGATCCTCGGAAAGTGCACATGCACCACCCCGCCGCGTGCGTCTTCGCGGCGCAGGATCAGTTCTTCACGTCCAGCAAACAGCAACTCTCCGGCCACCGGATCGACGCCATAGTCCGTCGCAGCGATGGTCACCTGCTGCCCTTTGGCAAACCCGTTCGGCTCCTCGAAGGCTTCTTCCGGCAACGCTGCCGGGGTGGCGTTTCGGGCGACTTCCAAGGCTTCTTCAGCACTCATCGCGCTCGACGTACCATGGCCGAAACCCAATACCCGCGCCAGCCAGGCGGACACCGCCGGGTACGCGTCCACCAGCGGCGAGGTCACCACAGTGCCCTTGAGGAACCACAACGGATGGGCCATGGCGAAGTCGGCAATCGAGGGATCGCCCAGCAAGAAGTCACCTTCCTCGCGCTGCAACTGTTGCTCCAGGCGCGCCATGATCGTTGGCCATTGGTGCTTGGCCTGCTCGGCGGACAAACGGGTTGCGCTGCCTCCACTGAACAACCCGGCGCGGTCGGTGATGAAGGCCTTGATCGCTTCGGGCGCTAGCTTGGCAAAACGCACGGCCACCGATTCGGGCTGGAACACCAGGCTTACCGCATGCTGGAACACCACCGAATCGGCCCAGGCAGCAAACGACGCCGCGATCATTTCCCGGCCTTCGGGGAACAGCGCCGGCGAAGCTTTCTCCTGCTCCAGCCGGCGCGCCATCAGCGAGGTGTCGCAATAGATGTCTGCTCCTATCTGCAAGACCGGCGTCTTGCGGTAACCGCCCGTCAGGGCCGTCAGGTCAGGCTTGGGCATCATCGGCGGGATGTGCACCGAACGCCAGGACAGGCCCTTGAACCCCAGTAACAACCGGGCTTTTTCCGCAAAAGGAGACGTCGGGTAATGATGAAGGATCAACTCGGACATGGTATTCGCCACTGCAGGAATGAAGGCTTGCAGCTTAGCGCGCCACGCGCAGCCAGCCTACCGGCCTGATGAAGCTGTATCAGTGCGGTTGATGAGGCGACGCTGCACTGGCCACCAGGCACTCCTTGGCGCTTTTCCTGAGCTTTTTGATCAGCCGCTCCTGGCGCAGGGCTTCGCCCTTGTCGCGACAGGCTTCGGTATACACCAGGGCCACGGCCGGGCTGGACAGGAAGAAACGCGCACCTTTGCCGCTTTGATGCTTGGCGAAGCGCCGTACCGGGTCATCGCTGATGCCGCAGTACAGCGAGCCGTTGGCAGCCCGCACCAGATAGACGAACCAGGGCTTGCCCGGTTCGGCTGGAGTGTGAGCAGGCAGATCGGAAGATTCGTGGGTGATCGTCACAAGCTGTTCAACAGGTGCGCAGAAACAAGCTGCGATCTTATCAGCGACTGGCCTGGAAGGCTCGCAGCCCTTTGAGCGCCTGGGCCCGCACGGCGTTGCGCACCAGCGGCGTCCAGCCCAGCAGCAGGCCCTTGGTGCCCAGCGCCTGACGGGACCAGCGCCACAGGTCGAAGCTGTCGTGGTGCTCGCAGATCTTGCCATCGCGAAAAACGAAGCGTGCCTGGATGTCGTTGATCACGATATTGCCGGTCTGGCTGAACAGGTAAGTCGCGACCCAATGGGCACCGCCGGTGCGCTCGTCACTGCGCACGTTATCGAAGGTCAGGGAGAAATCCTTGGCCCGGGTGGTGAGCATGCGCCACATGTCACCGGCATCACGGCCACGCAGTTCGCCAAAGGCCGGGTCGCTGAACACCACGTCGTCGGTGTAGCAGGCGCTCATGGCTTCGGCGTCCAGGCGCTGGAAGGCCTGGTAGAAGCGGGTGATCAGGGCGTTGTGGGCATCACTCATGGACAGGCTCCGAAAATCATTTCAGTAAGGCTGCACGATAATCTGCCGACGCGCGGAAGACTATCGTCATTCGCCATGAAAATGATATCAGCGAAGAGGACCGACCCTTTCGCTGCTGACCCCCACGTACCGCGCCCGACCGGCGCCGATGCCGGCGATGATCGCGCCCAGGCCAACCAGGCCAAAGATCCAACCCAAAGCATTCCAGCCGCCGGTCAAGTCATGGACCACGCCCACCGCGAACGGCCCCAGCGATGCCAGCGTATAGCCGAAGCCCTGGGCCATGCTCGACAGGTTCGCGGCCACATGGGCGTCCCGTGAGCGCAGCACGATCAGCGTCAGCGCCAGGCTGAAGGTCGCGCCCTGCCCCAGGCCCAGCAGGATCGCCCAGCCCCACAGGCCGTCGATCGGCGCATAGAGGCAACCGAACAACCCGCCAAGGGTCATGGTCATGACGATCACGATGGCCAGCCGCTGGTCCTTGCCGCGCGTCGCCAACCAAGGCGCGGCCAGGGAGCTGATCAATTGGACGATGACCGAACCGGACAACACCAGCCCGGCCTGGATCGGGCTCAAGCCGCGACCGATGAGGATCGACGGCAGCCAGCCGAACACGATGTAGGCCAGGGACGATTGCAACCCCATGTACAGCGTCACCTGCCAGGCCAGGGGATCACGCAACAGGCCGCGAACCCGATACGCCACCTGATGCGCCCCGTGTTTGCGGCCCACTTGCGGCAACCAGAACACTGCTGCCAACAGCGCCGGTACCACCCAAAAACCCAGGCCCAACGTCCAGGCGTGACCCAACTGCTCACTCAACGGTACCGTCGCCCCGGCCGCCATCGCTGCCCCCAGGCACAGGGCCATGGTGTAGACACCCGTCATGGCGCCGGCCTGTTTGGCAAAGTCACGCTTGACGATCCCTGGCAGCAGCACGCCGATCACGCCGATGCTGGCGCCCGCCAGGATGCTGCCGGCGAACAGCCCGACCTGGCCGAACGAGCTGCGCAGAACAATCCCGCCGGCCAGCGTCAGCAAAATCCCCAACACCACCCGCTCGGCCCCGAAGCGCCGCGCCAGCACCGGCGCCAGCGGCGCGAACAGGCCCAGGCAAAGCACGGGCAGTGTGGTCAGCAGACCGGCCTGGGCCGCCGAAAGACCGAGGCTCCTGGATACTTCGCTGAGCAGCGGCGCCATGCTCGACAGCGCCGGACGCAGGTTCAGCGCTACCAGGATCAACCCGAGCAGCAACAACCAGGGCCGGCGCACCAGCGGATGGCTCGACTGCGCCTGCTCGTCGTCGGCTTCGGCGTCGATCAGCAGTTCTTCAAGGTCGCCGGTGCGTTTGGGCATCGTCGAGGGGTTGGGGTCATGCGGGTGACGAGACATGGAAAGCTCTGCTTCAGGGTTCATTGATCAACTGCCGACAGGGACTTGGCCCGTTGCGGAACAAGTCGAACACAGATGGATGACGAGGAACGATATTGGGGCGCTGGCGCAATGCGCACTGATCACGCTGGAAATAGCGGTACGGCCCGCTGAGCGCCGACCAGGCGGCGGTGAAATCACAAACCGAATTTTCTGACATGTTAGTCAGCTTCACGTAGGACGGCAACCGCCTACGGTCAATGGGAGGCAAACGAAGCAACATTTTCGATTGGTCAAAACTACCCTATTAGGGTAGTTTCAATGGCAGGGTTAGAAGCTTCTTATGGACAAGAACACACCTCATTACGACCTGGCGGTGATCCAGGCAGATGTCCGGCGGCTCAAAGGAAACCCGTTCACCAGCACCGCCAAAATACCGCACGGGCGCTCGGCTTGACACTCGCCGACATGCAGGCGGTGGTGGCCGGGCTCCAGCGCAGCCAGTTCTACAAGTCGATGACCACCTATGACGATCATCGGGTCTGGCACGACGTCTATCACCTCCACTCACATGATTTGCAGCTTTACATCAAGGTGACGTATCGCCCGAGCGGCGGCCCACCGGTGGTTTCCTTCAAGGAGAAGAACCCATGAAAACCCAGCAGTGTTTCAGCTGTGGTGCCCCCCAGGGCATGTCGCATTTCGAAGGCCGTGGCGAAACCCTGGCCGTCAAGGGACTGGAACGTCGGGTCGACGATCTATCTGGCTGGGAGTGCCAGATGTGCGGGGAAGTCGAGTACGACGCCGACTGTTCGCAACGTCATGACCGCGTGGGCGATGAGCTGGTCAACGCCGCCAGGAAAATGATCGGCGAAGAATTGAAACGTGTTCGACGCAAACTGCATCTGTCGCAAAAGGAGGCGGTGGCGTTGTTGTCCGGCGGTGGTCACAACGCGTTTTCCCGCTATGAGCGCGGTGAGGTACTGCCACCCAAGGCATTGATGCTGCTGATGCGCCTGCTCGACCGCTACCCGCATCTGCTTGCCGATGCGAAGACATTGGCGGAAGACGCCGACTTGAGGCAATTCAAGACAACGGTGCACAAGGAGCACGAAACCCTCACGGTGCCCTGAGCATCCGCTGCACATAAAACAAACCCGGAACAACGTCCGGGTTTATTTCACTGCCCAAGGTCGATCAATGCAGGATCTGGCTCAGGAACAGTTTGGTACGGTCGTTCTGCGGGTTGTCGAAGAAGTCGTTCGGCGCGGCCTGTTCGACGATTTCACCCTTGTCCATGAAAATCACGCGGTTGGCCACGGTACGGGCGAAGCCCATTTCGTGGGTCACGCAGAGCATGGTCATGCCGTCTTCGGCCAGGCCGATCATGGTGTCGAGTACTTCCTTCACCATTTCCGGATCGAGTGCCGAAGTCGGCTCGTCGAACAGCATGATCTTCGGTTTCATGCACAGGGCACGGGCGATGGCGACACGCTGCTGCTGACCGCCGGAGAGCTGGCCCGGGTACTTGTGCGCCTGTTCTGGAATGCGCACGCGCTCCAGGTAGTGCATGGCGATTTCCTCGGCCTTGCGCTTGGGCATCTTGCGTACCCACATCGGCGCCAGGGTGCAGTTCTGCAGGATGGTCAGGTGCGGGAACAGGTTGAAGTGCTGGAACACCATGCCGACTTCACGGCGGATCGCTTCGATCTGCTTGAGGTCGTTGGTCAGTTCCACGCCGTCGACCACGATGCGGCCCTGCTGGTGCTCTTCCAGACGGTTGAGGCAGCGGATGGTGGTGGACTTGCCGGAGCCCGACGGGCCGCACAGCACGATGCGCTCGCCTTGCTTGACGTTCAGGTTGATGTCTTTCAACACGTGGAACTGGCCGTACCACTTGTTGACGCCCTGCATCTGAATAATGCCTTCAGGGCTCACAGGCTGTTTGATTGCTTCGCTCATTACAGAACTCCTAACGCTTGTGGCCAGTGTCGAGCTTGCGTTCCAGATGCATGGAATAGCGCGACATACCAAAACAGAAAATCCAGAACACCAGGGCGGCGAACACGTAGCCTTCAGTGGCCATGCCCAACCATTTCGGGTCGGCGGCAGCTTGTTTCACGCTGTTGAGCAAGTCGAACAAGCCGATGATGATCACCAGGCTCGTGTCCTTGAACAATGCGATGAAGGTATTGACGATGCCAGGGATCACCAGCTTCAGGGCTTGCGGCAGAATCACCAGGCCCATGCTGCGCCAGTAGCCCAGGCCCATCGCCGCGGCCGCTTCGTATTGCCCCTTGGGAATGGCTTGCAGGCCGCCACGCACCACCTCGGCCACATAGGCCGACTGGAACAGGATCACCCCGATCAGCGCCCGCAGCAGCTTGTCGAAGTTCATGCCTTCAGGCAGGAACAGTGGCAGCATCACCGACGACATGAACAGCACCGTAATCAACGGCACGCCACGCCAGAACTCGATGAAGGTCACGCAGACCACGCGGATCGCCGGCATGTTCGAACGCCGACCCAAGGCCAGGACGATACCCAGCGGCAGCGCACCGGCAATACCGACGGTGGCGATCACCAGGGTCAGCATCAGGCCGCCCCATTGGCTGGTCGCCACGGCGACCAGGCCGAACACGCCACCGTGCAGCAGGCACCAGGCAACGATTGGGTACACCACCAGGAAGCTCAGGCCGTAGATCGCCTTGCGCGGGAAGCGCGAGATGAACAACGGCGCCGCGCCGATCACTGCCAGCCATACGGTCAGGTCCACGCGCCAGCGCAGGTCCGCCGGGTAGTAGCCGTACATGAACTGACCAAAACGCTGTTGGATGAACACCCAGCAGGCGCCTTCCTTGGTGCAGTCGGCGCGGGTGGTGCCGACCCAGTTGGCGTCCAGGATCGCCCAGTGCAGCAGCGGCGGGATGATCAGGTAGATCAGGTAGAACGCAAACAGGGTCAGCAGCGTATTGATCCAGCTGGAGAACATGTTGGCGCGCATCCACGCCACCACGCCGATGCTACTGCTCGGTGGGGGCATGTCAGGTTTGAAAGTATGAGTCGTCATGCGCGTTTCCTCACCGCTCGATCAGCGCAATGCGCTTGTTGTACCAGTTCATCAGCAGGGAAATGCTGATACTGATCGCCAGGTACACACTCATGGTGATCGCGATCACCTCGATGGCCTGGCCGGTCTGGTTCAACACCGTACCGGCAAACAACGACACCATTTCCGGGTAACCGATACCGGCCGCCAGGGAAGAGTTCTTCGCCAGGTTCAGGTATTGGCTGGTCAACGGCGGAATGATCACGCGCAGGGCTTGCGGGATGATCACCTTGCTCAGGGTCGGAGCATTGCGCAGGCCCAGGGAACGAGCCGCTTCGGTCTGGCCGTGGCTGACCGACTTGATGCCCGAGCGCACAATCTCGGCGATGAACGCCGCGGTGTACACGGTCAAGGCCAGGGTCAAGGCCAGCAGCTCCGGGATCAACACCCAGCCGCCGACGAAGTTGAAGCCCTTGAGTTCCGGCATTTCCCAATGCACCGGCGCACCAAACAGCAGCGCGCTCAACGCCGGGATCACCAGGAACAGCGCCAGGCCGACCCAGAACTTGTGAAACGGCTCGCCGGTCGCTTCGAAGCGCTTGTTGGCCCAGCGGGTCATCAGCACGATGGCGACAATCGCCAGCACGACGCTGATCACGAATGGCCAGAACCCGTCCGCCACCAGCGCGGCCGGCATGTTCAAGCCTCGGCTGCTGACAAAGAAGGTGTCGCCGAAGTTATGGGCGGCACGCGGTCCCGGCATGCTCAGGAAAACCGCGAAGTACCAGAACAGGATTTGCAGCAGCGGCGGGATGTTACGGAAAACCTCCACATAAACGGTCGCCAGCTTGGAGATGATCCAGTTCTGCGACAAGCGCGCGACACCGACGATGAAGCCGAGGATGGTCGCCAGGATCACCCCGATAAAGGTCACCAGCAACGTGTTGAGCAGACCGATGACAAAGACACGGGCATAGCTGTCCGCTTCGGTGTAGTCGATCAGGTGTTGGGCAATACCGAACCCGGCACTGCGTTCCAGGAAGCCGAAACCGGACGTGATGCCCCGGTGCGCAAGGTTGGTCTGCGTGTTGTCGAACAGGAACCAACCCAGCGTGATAACCGCCACGACAGTGACGATCTGAAATACCCACGCACGCACTTTTGGATCGCTGAGGCTGAGCCTCTGCTTTGGTGCGCCGATTGAATTTTGCATGAAGTGCCCCGCAAAGAATGGAACAGAACATCACCCGGTGGTTGGCCCACCGGGTGATAGAACCATCAGCGCACTGGTGGTGCGTATTGGATGCCGCCAGCGTTCCACAGCGCGTTCAGGCCGCGGTCGATTTCAAGCGGAGTACCCTTGCCGAGGTTGCGCTCGAACATTTCACCGTAGTTGCCGACTTGCTTGACGATCTGCACGACCCAGTCTTTCGGCAGTTTCAGGTCCTTGCCGTATTCACCGTCAGCGCCCAGCATACGAGCGACGTCCGGGTTCTTGGTGGACTTGGCTTCGGCCTCGACGTTCTTCGAGGTCACGCCCGCTTCTTCAGCGTTGAGCAGTGCGTAGCCAGTCCAGCGCACGATTGCCAGCCACTCGTCATCGCCGTTACGCACGACCGGGCCCAGTGGTTCCTTGGAGATGGTTTCCGGCAGAACCACGTAGTCCTTCGGCGAAGCCAGCTTGCTGCGCTGGGCGAACAGCTGGGATTTGTCGGAGGTCAGCACGTCGCAACGACCGGACTCCAGCGACTTGGCGCTTTCATCGGAGGTGTCGAAAGTGATCGGGGTGTACTTCAGGCCGTTGGCGCGGAAGTAGTCGGACACGTTCAGCTCGGTGGTGGTACCGGCCTGGATGCAGATGGTTGCACCGTCCAGTTCCTTGGCGCTCTTGACGCCCAGCTTGTTGTTCGACAGGAAGCCGATGCCATCGTAGTAGGTGATGAAGCCTGGAAACTTGAGGCCCATGCCCGCGTCACGGGAGCTGGTCATGGTGGAGTTGCGCGAGAGCACATCGATTTCGCCGGACTGCAGCGCGGTGAAGCGCTCCTTGGCGTTCAACTGGCTGAACTTGACCTTGCTTGCATCGCCGAATACGGCAGCCGCAACGGCGCGGCAAAAGTCAGCGTCGATACCGACGATCTTGCCGGTCGAATCAGGCACCGAGAAACCCGGCAGGCCATCACTCACACCGCACTGTACAAAACCTTTCTTCTGCACTGCGTCCAGGGTTGCACCCGCCTGCGCGAACCCGCTGACACCGAGCACAGCTGCTGCGGTCACGACAGCCAGGGTGGATTTCAGTAACTTCATTCAAACCTCCAGTTTTGCTCTTGTTGTGTCGGAGCTTGAGTCCTGTCGCACCCTTTTGAGGCATTGCCGACCCTTGTTGGCTTTTTTTAGGGTCAACCGACGTCTGGACCTTCGCTATGAGTCTATTAATGAGAATGTCCACGAATCAGTGGGCATGCCCACTTCTCACCAATCGGCCGAACGGGCTGTAGCCCTTCACGTTCGCGAAGCCCGTAGCGGCTATTGGCGAACATCCATCACCGGATTTCTGATATCCCATGCGTCGCGTCGAGCTGATAGTGTTACCGCGCAGCGTAAGATTCATCACTCAGGCATCCTCATAGCAAAGCCCGTACCAGACAGCTTCGCTTGGCCCCAGAGAAATACGTCAAGACAAAAAGTTGTAATTTTGCGACATCTAATTAACTGAGGCACCGGGCTCGCACCGTAATCACGCACTGATTGAGCGCGCCCGCACAGATTTGGAGCACAACCATGACCGACCCCCTGATTATCGAGCCCGCCAGCACGGCCGACGCCTGTGTTATCTGGCTTCACGGCCTGGGCGCCGATCGTTTTGATTTCCTGCCGGTCGCCGAAATGCTGCAGCAAAGCCTGCTCACCACGCGTTTCGTTCTGCCCCAGGCGCCGACCCAGCCCGTCACGATCAACGGCGGCTACGCGATGCCCAGCTGGTACGACATTCGTGCGCTGAGCCCGGCGCGAGCCATCGACGAGGCGCAACTGGAAGTCTCCGCGCAACGGGTCATCGACCTCATCGAAACCCAGCGAGCCGGCGGAATAGACGCTTCGCGGATTTTCCTCGCGGGTTTTTCCCAAGGCGGCGCGGTGGTCTATCACACGGCATTCGTGAAGTGGCAGGGCCCACTGGGGGGCGTCATTGCCCTGTCCACTTACGCCCCGACATTCGGTGACGAACTGCAATTGTCGGCCAGCCAGCAACGCATCCCGGTGCTGGCGCTGCACGGGCAATACGACGAAGTGGTGCTCAACCCGATGGGCCGGACCGCGAAGGAGTATTTAAAGCAGCATGGTGTCACCGTGACATGGCAGGAATACCCAATGGGCCACGAAGTGTTACCCGAAGAGATTCGCGACATCGGCACCTGGTTGACCGAACGGTTGCGCTGAAGGGCAATTCGCCACGCCCGGCTGTTGATGAACACACTACGCCGCGCCCGTTTCTTGCATTACACTGGCCGGCGTACATTCCTTAACCAATCGATGAGATGACCGTGCTCAAAGCACTCAAGAAAATGTTCGGTAAAAGCGAGGCCGAACAGCTCGCGCCTGTCGCCAGCGCACCTGTCCACAGCCCGAGCCGTACCGATGCGCCACAGCCGCGCCGGGCAGCCCCTGTGGCAGACGCCAAAAAAGAGCCGGCGACCCCAGCCGCCCAACCCACCGCCGCCCCGGCGCCGGAAAAGCCACGCAACGAAGCCCCCCGGCCACGCCGCGAACGCGCGCCGAAACCGCCTGTCGTCGCCTGGAAGCTCGAAGACTTCGCCGTAGCCCCCCAGGAAGGCAAGACCCGCTTCCACGACTTCAACCTTGCGCCTGAACTGATGCATGCCATCCAGGACCTGGGTTTCCCGTACTGCACGCCCATCCAGGCACAGGTCCTGGGTTATACCCTCGCCGGCAAGGACGCCATCGGCCGCGCCCAGACCGGCACCGGTAAGACCGCCGCGTTCCTGATTTCCATCATTACCCAGTTGCTCCAGACCCCGCCGCCCAAGGAACGCTACATGGGTGAGCCGCGGGCGCTGATCATTGCCCCGACCCGTGAGCTGGTGGTGCAGATCGCCAAGGACGCCGCCGACCTGACCAGGTACACCGGCCTGAACGTCATGACATTTGTCGGCGGCATGGACCTCGACAAGCAGCTCAAGCACCTCGAAGCCCGCCATTGCGACATCCTGGTGGCAACGCCGGGCCGCCTGCTGGATTTCAACCAGCGCGGCGACGTGCACCTGGACATGGTCGAAGTGATGGTCCTCGACGAAGCCGACCGTATGCTCGACATGGGCTTCATCCCGCAAGTGCGCCAGATCATTCGCCAGACCCCACCCAAAAGCGAACGCCAGACCCTGCTGTTCTCCGCCACGTTCACCGAAGACGTGATGAACCTCGCCAAGCAGTGGACCACCGACCCGGCCATCGTCGAGATCGAAGCCGAGAACGTCGCCAGTGAAAACGTCGAGCAACACATCTATGCGGTGGCCGGCGCCGACAAGTACAAACTGCTCTACAACCTGATCAACGATAACGGTTGGGAGCGGGTGATGGTGTTCGCCAATCGCAAGGACGAAGTGCGCCGTATCGAAGAGCGCCTGGTGCGCGATGGTGTCAATGCCGCACAGCTGTCGGGCGACGTGCCGCAGCACAAGCGCATCAAGACACTCGAAGGCTTTCGCGAGGGCAAGATCCGCGTGCTGGTGGCGACCGATGTCGCAGGCCGCGGGATCCATATCGACGGCATCAGCCACGTGATCAACTTCACCCTGCCGGAGATGCCCGACGACTACGTGCACCGGATCGGCCGCACCGGGCGCGCTGGCGCCGAGGGTGTGTCCATCAGTTTCGCCGGGGAAGACGACTCCTACCAGTTGCCGTCCATCGAGGCGCTGCTGGGGCGCAAGATCAGTTGCGAAACCCCGCCGACCCACCTGCTGCGACCGGTTGAACGCAAGCACTCCTGACCATCGATTGCCGCAACGAAAAAAGCGCAGCCGACCAGGACTGCGCTTTTTTTTTGGTCCGGGATATTTAGATCAAGCCCCATCGCGAGCAAGCTCGCTCCCACAGGGTCCGGTGTGGCACAGATCCAATGTGGGAGCGACTTGCTCACGATGGCGGACTATCGATCAATGAATAGACAGCAGGTTGTTTACAGCTTCCAGCGATCCGCCGCCGCATGATCACTGTCCCGCCCTTCGACCCAGCGTGGGCCATCAGCGGTGTTTTCCTTTTTCCAGAACGGCGCGCGGGTCTTGAGGTAGTCCATGACAAAGGCGCAGGCGTCGAACGCCGCCTGACGATGGGCGCTGGCGGCCGCGACGAAGACAATCGGCTCGCCCGGTTCCAGCGCACCGATGCGGTGCAGCACTTCCAGCTTGAGCAGCGGCCAGCGCTGCCCGGCCTCGGTGGCGATCTTGCCCAGGGCCTTTTCGGTCATGCCCGGGTAGTGTTCCAGAAACATCCCCGACACATCGAGGCCGTCATTGAAGTCACGCACGTAGCCGACAAAACTCACCACCGCGCCCACGCCGACGTTGGCCGCGTGCATTGCGTTGACTTCGGCCCCCGGGTCGAACGGCTCGGCCTGCACACGAATCGCCATGGCTCAGCCCCCGGTCACGGTGGGGAAAAAAGCCACTTCATCACCGTCCGCCAGCGGCTCGTCGAGCTGGCACAGGTCTTCGTTGCGCGCGCACATCAGGTTCTGCTCGGTCAGCACTTGTGCCCCGTCACGTCGAGCGAGCAATGCACGCACATCGTCGACCGTGGCGAAATCGCCGTCCACCGTGATCGCGTCCACGCCCAGCGCTTCACGGTAACGGGCAAAGAATTTCACGTTGATCTTCATAGGGCATCCGCCTGGAAGTGGCCGCTCTTGCCGCCAAGTTTTTCCAGCACCCGTACGCCTTCGATAACCATGCCCCGGTCAACGGCCTTGCACATGTCATAGATCGTCAGCGCCGCAACACTGGCGGCGGTGAGGGCTTCCATTTCCACCCCGGTCTGCCCCGACAATTTACAACGGGCAACGATGCGCACCCGATCATCGCCTTCGGCATTGAGCTCGACCTTGACGCTGGTGAGCATCAGCGGATGGCAGAGCGGAATCAGGTCGCTGGTTTTTTTCGCCGCCTGGATACCGGCGATGCGCGCCACGGCAAACACGTCGCCCTTGGGGTGACCGCCGCTGACGATCATCTGCAACGTGTCGGGCAGCATGCGCACAAAGGCTTCGGCCGTGGCTTCACGGAACGTCACGGCCTTGTCGGTCACGTCGACCATATTGGCGCGACCTTGGGAGTCGAGATGAGTCAGCACAGGAGCCTCCTTGAGGCAGCTACAAGCTATAAGCTGCAAGCCGCAAGCAAGAAAGCGCGGTCCGACTGCAGGCCTGGAAGCAGGTATTTAATCAGCGCAAAGCTGCAAGCTGCAAGCTGCCGGTGAAATCACTCGGTTCGCTTGCAGCTTGCAGCTTGAAACTTGCAGCTTGAAACTTGCAGCTGCTCCTAGAGATGCGATTCGGCGTATTCGGCCAGGATCGAGCGCGGTACGCCCTGCAGGGTGATGTGGACCCCGTTGGGGAAGTCCTTGAAGCGTTCGGTCAGGTAGGTCAGCCCGGAGCTGGTCGCGGACAGGTAAGGGGTATCGATCTGCGCCAGGTTGCCCAGGCACACCACTTTGGAACCGGCGCCGGCACGGGTGATGATGGTTTTCATCTGGTGCGGGGTCAGGTTCTGGCATTCGTCGATCAGGATCAGGCTCTGCTGGAAGCTGCGGCCCCGGATGTAGTTGAGGGATTTGAACTGCAACGGCACTTTGCTGAGGATGTAGTCGACGCTGCCATGGGTGCTTTCATCATCCATGTGCAAGGCTTCGAGGTTGTCGGTGATGGCCCCCAGCCAAGGCTCCATTTTCTCCGCTTCGGTGCCGGGCAGGAAACCGATCTCCTGGTCCAGGCCCTGCACGCTACGGGTGGCGATGATGCGCCGGTAGCGCTTGCTGACCATGGTCTGCTCGATGGCGGCGGCCAGGGCCAGGATGGTCTTGCCTGAACCGGCGGCCCCGGACAGGTTGACCAGGTGGATATCCGGGTCGAGCAAGGCGAACAGGGCCAGGCTCTGGTAGATGTCACGGGGTTTGAGGCCCCAGGCCTCCTGGTGCAGCAGGGGTTCCTGGTGCAGGTCGAGAATCAGCAGCTTGTCGACCTGGATTTCCTTGATCCAGCCGACGAATCCTTGTTCGTCGATGATGAATTCGTTGATGTGCACCGCCGGCAGATTGTCGATCAGTTGCACCTGGTGCCAGGTGCGACCATGGTCCTGGCGGGTTTCGACCTTGCTCACCCGGTCCCAGAAGGAGCCGGTCATGGTGTGGTAGCCATTGGGCAACAGCGACACGTCGTCGACCAACTGGTCGGTGCTGTAGTCCTCCGCCGCGATCCCGCAGGCGCGGGCCTTGAGGCGCATGTTGATGTCTTTGGTCACCAGCACCACGGCCTGATCCTTGTTACGCGCGTGCAGGTCAATCAACTGGTTGATGATGATGTTGTCGTTCAGGTGTTCGGGGAGCACCAGGTTGGGTTCGGTGCGCTTGTTCATCAGGATCGACAGCAGCCCCTTGGGACCGCTCTTGCCACGCTGGATCGGCACGCCGAGTTCGACGTCTTCAGGGGAAGCATCGCCCAGGGTCTTGTCGATCAGGCGGATCGCCTGGCGGCATTCGGCCGCAACGCTGTGGTGCCCGCTCTTGAGTTTGTCCAGTTCCTCAAGCACGGTCATCGGGATGGCAACGTGGTGTTCTTCGAAGTTCAGGAGCGCGTTTGGATCGTGGATCAATACGTTGGTATCGAGTACATACAGGATTGGCTGGTTGGAGGAAGGGCTACGTCCGTGGTCATCCATACTCGGTCACCTTTGTGGGGGCCATTCGACGCAATACCGTGACAGTGCTGCGCCTCGAAGTAGCCACCGAATTCACCCGGGAGGTTCAGGTGAACTGCACACAATCTGGGTCTTGGAAGACGCCACCTGTGTTGCAGGTTTCGGCGGTCTGACTTCTTGATACTCCAAAAACCATGACAGGAAAAAGCACTTTGACGCTTTTTTGAAGTTTATTTTTCAGAATGACGAATAACCCTTGGCGTCCCGCCCGGGCACCGTTAAAGTCGGAAGTCCGGTCGCCATGAATGTGCGCCGAAATTCCAGCCTCCCCCAATGTTTCCGGGCCTTTTCAGGTTTCAGCGAAACGCCTCCTGGCAGTCCTCCCAACCGATCCCGCTTTGCGCCGTCTGTGTCATGAGCCAAGGCAGCGCCGTTTTCACCCCGTCCTGCTTGGCATTGAAGTTGATTACCCCATGACGCCACAGCAGCATCAGCGTCAACGCACGCTGGGCGCTTTGCTCGGGCTTGAGTCGACCGGTGCTGTCCTGGGGGTCGATGTCCCACAACGCCACTTGCAAGCCCTGCTGCCTGAAGAATGCTTCGGCATCACTGCGACGCTGGCCTTGGGGCGGGCGGAACAGCGGGACGTAATTCTCCGGCAGTTTGCCCTTGACCAGGTCGACGCTGCGCCGCACCGAGTCCTGCCAGTCCTGCCAATAGCTGTGGGAACGGAACTCCCACCCCTGCACGCCCACGCATTGCCCCGAATACAAGGTCTGGAGACTGTTCACGGATTGCTCCACAAGTCGCGCCTGGATGTCCTTGCCCAACACGAAGAAGGTACCGTTCAGGTTCGACTTGCGCAGGTAATCCGTCAGCCACGGGGTGTTGTCAGGTGCAACGTTGGCACCGCTGTCGAAGCTCAACAGAAACAGCCGGTCGTGCATGCCCTCGCCGTTTCGCTCGTAGTCGCCAAAGCGTTCTATTTCACTGCTGGCTTGTGGAAAAAGCGCGGCTTTTCGCAGCAATTCATCGCGGTACTGGGTGTGAAAAACCTGACTCGGTCCGGCCCACTTGATGTAGAACGAGCTGTCATCGAGATGGAATCGACGCGCCTCGTCGCGCAGGTTTGCCATGCTCTCGACCAGGTAACAGAAGGAGGCATCCTGATCGCAGCTCTGCTGGGCGAAGGTGTAGTTGCTCAGCAACCGCTGCCACAGCCGGGCGCGAAGCGCGTCGACCGCGGCCATGTTGACCGTGCGCAGCCCCAGGTACTGCTTGAGCGCGATTTCATCCATGGCGTCGGTGTCCAGCAGGACTCGCGCGAACATCAGGATCTCGGCTCGCGAGGCCACGTCAAACAGCGTCGCGCTGGTGAGCTGTTCCGGCCAGGTGCTGCGGTCGAGGGTGGCGACGTCGTTGGGTGCGGCCATAGCGCCAAGACTCAAGAGCCAGGCCGATAACAGAAGGGCGATGCGCAAAGGGGATGTCTCCATAACGAAACCCGCGCGGCATCATAGCTGATCCGGATGGGGGCCATGCCACAGCAGTGTTTTCCGGGGGATTGCCTCCCCCCCTCCGATCGCCTATCACCGCGATAGCTGGAGTCCACCCCGCCAACCTCCTAGAATCGCCGCAACCTTAAAGGAGACGACTGCATGCTGATGGTGATTTCCCCTGCCAAGACCCTCGATTACGAAACACCGCCGGCCACCGAGCGTTTTACCCTGCCGCAGTACCTGGACCACTCCCAGGAACTGATCGAGCAACTGCGTGAGCTTTCCCCGGCACAGATCAGCGAACTGATGCACGTCTCCGACAAGATCGGTGGCCTCAATGCAGCGCGGTTCGGCAGCTGGACGCCGGCGTTCACCCCGGCCAATGCCAAGCAGGCACTGCTGGCCTTCAAGGGGGATGTGTACACCGGTCTCGATGCACAAAGCTTCGCCGAAGCTGATTTCGATTACGCCCAACAGCACCTGCGCATGCTCTCCGGCCTGTATGGCCTGTTGCGCCCGCTGGACTTGATGCAACCCTATCGCCTGGAAATGGGCACGAAGCTGGTCAATGCCCGGGGCAAGGACCTTTATGCGTTCTGGAGTACGCGCATCAGCGAATGGCTGAATGAAGCCCTGGCCGAACAGGGTGACGACATCCTGTTGAACCTGGCGTCGAATGAATACTTCTCGGCGGTCAAACGCAGTGCACTGAAGGCGCGCGTTATCGATACCGAATTCAAGGACCTGAAAAACGGCCAGTACAAGATCATCAGTTTCTATGCCAAGAAGGCCCGGGGCCTGATGAGTCGCTTCGTGATCAAGGAACGGATCAACGACCCTGCGGCGCTCAAGCAATTTGATGTGCAGGGCTATCGTTTTAATGCCGAACAGTCGAGCCCGGACAAACTGGTTTTCCTGCGCGAACATGCCCCCGAATAAAGCGCACCGTTATATAGGCCCCTGATTGGGGGCCTCGATCAACTTGCAACTTGTCATCTTGCTTCCCCTCACACTTCGCCAGTTTCATGGCGCCAACAAATCGACCACCTTCCTCACTAACTTTTGTTTCACTCGACACTCGTCAGTTTTTTGCGTAGTGGCACACATTTTTTTATTCAGTAGTGGCACAAAACTATCTACCCCTGCCAACTCCCGATTATTAAAGGCCGAAACGACAAGTGCCATCATAATGAGGTCAGTGCCATCTTCGATAATATTTCGAAAAATTTCGAAAATCGCGATGAGCGGATCGGAACTATGTGATTTTGCACGGCTCATACCACCGGTAGCGATTATCGCCGAACGTGTAAGCGATAACTTACAGACACGCCGAGCTGAGTAACCAAGTTGTCACAGCAACTTAGCGAAACGGTCGTTGAATTGGATCCACCCTTGAAGGACGGGAGATAACGCGACACTGCGATCCCCAAAAAGGCCAAGGCTGCGCCCCTACAACGTGCTCACCCGAGCACACAAGCTTTTGATTTTGTGGGCTTTTTGCCAGAGGTCAGAAGTGAAACACCTTTGCACGAGCGTTCCCGAAACCGAGGACTGGCTGCATAACAGGGCAGGTCATAACAAGAAGGCCGCTTTGCGCACAACTTGAGTGCAATTATTTAGGCACTCGGAACTTAATATGCCTGCACGACGGCATGGTGGTGCCTGCACGCCACACTTCCGAGTGCACGTTGACCGCTGAACACTATTAACTCCGGCCATTTAATGGCGTGAAAAACAGAGGTAAATGCGATGCGCATTAGCATATTTGGTTTGGGTTACGTCGGTGCAGTATGTGCCGGTTGCCTGTCTGCTCGGGGCCATGATGTCGTTGGCGTAGATGTCGCCAAAGACAAAATCGACATGATCAACGCGGGCAAATCGCCGATCGTCGAACCCGGTCTTGGTGAACTGTTGGCACAAGGGATTGAAACAGGTCGACTGCGCGGCACTACCAACTTCGCCGAAGCGATTCGCGATACTGATCTGTCGATGATTTGCGTCGGTACTCCGAGCAAAAAGAACGGCGACCTGGAACTGAACTACATCGAAGCCGTGTGCCGCGAGATCGGTTTTGTCCTGCGTGACAAGACCACCCGCCACACCATCGTGGTCCGCAGCACCGTCTTGCCGGGCACCGTCGCCAACGTGGTCATCCCGATTCTCGAAGACTGCTCCGGCAAGAAGGCCGGCGTTGATTTCGGCGTCGCGGTCAACCCTGAGTTCCTGCGCGAAAGCACCGCGATCAAAGATTACGATCAACCGCCTATGACCGTCATCGGTGAGTTCGACAAAGCCTCTGGCGACGTCCTGCAATCGCTGTACGAAGAACTCGATGCGCCGATCATCCGCAAGGACATCGCCGTTGCCGAAATGATCAAGTACACCTGCAACGTCTGGCACGCTACCAAAGTGACCTTCGCCAACGAGATCGGCAACATCGCCAAGGCCGTCGGCGTCGATGGCCGTGAAGTGATGGACGTGGTCTGCCAGGACAAGACCCTGAACCTGTCCCAGTACTACATGCGCCCAGGCTTCGCCTTCGGCGGCTCGTGCCTGCCCAAGGACGTTCGCGCCCTGACCTACCGCGCCAGCTCCCTGGACGTGGAAGCGCCACTGCTCAACTCGCTGATGCGCAGTAACGAATCCCAGGTGCAGAACGCCTTCGACATCGTTTCCAGCCACGACAAGCGCAAGGTCGCCCTGCTGGGCCTGAGCTTCAAGGCCGGCACCGATGACCTGCGTGAAAGCCCACTGGTTGATCTGGCGGAAATGCTGATCGGCAAGGGCTACGACCTGCGCATCTACGACAGCAACGTCGAGTACGCCCGCGTCCACGGCGCGAACAAGGATTACATCGAGTCGAAGATTCCTCACGTCTCGTCCTTGCTCAACGCCGATTTTGACTCGGTCATCGACAACGCCGACATCATCATCCTGGGCAACCGCGACGAGAAGTTCCGCGCGCTGACCGAGAACGTACCGGAAGGCAAGCAGGTCATCGACCTGGTCGGCTTCATGTCCAAGGCCACCAGCCCGAGTGGCCGGACTGAAGGCATCTGCTGGTAAGGCAGCCGCAAGCTGCAAGCTTCGAGCTTCAAGCTGAAGGCCCTCTCGCGGCTTGCAGCTTGAAGCTTGCAACTGATTCTGGGAATGAAAATTATGCACAGGCTAAAGCACGGCCTGCTTCAGGCCGCCGGTTGGCTGTTTTACTTGAGTTTATTGATGGGCATCGCCTTGGCGTTGCCCACGTCCACGTTCGACTCCGAATCCAAGGACTTCATCTTCCTGATCGGCGCCGTGGGCATCTGGCGTTACTCCATGGGCGCGACGCATTTCGTGCGCGGCATGATTTTCCTGTACATCGTCTACCCGCACTTGCGCCGCAAGGTTCACAAGCTGGGCAAGGCTGCGGATCCGTCCCACGTATTCCTGATGGTCACCAGTTTCCGGATCGATGCGCTGACCACCGCCCAGGTCTACAGCTCGGTGATTCGCGAAGCCATCGATTGCGAACTGCCCACCACCGTGGTCTGCTCCATCGTGGAAATGTCCGACGAACTGCTGGTCAAGAGCCTCTGGGCCCGCATGAACCCGCCGGAGCGGGTCAAGCTGGACTTCGTGCGCATCCCGGGCACCGGCAAGCGTGACGGCCTGGCCTTCGGTTTCCGCGCGATTTCCCGCCACTTGCCGGACGACCGCGCAGTGGTCGCCGTGATCGATGGCGACACCGTGCTCGCCGAAGGCGTCGTGCGCAAGACCGTGCCGTGGTTCCAGCTGTTCGGCAACGTCGGCGGCCTGACCACCAACGAGTTCTGCGAAGTACGCGGCGGCTACATCATGGCCGAATGGCACAAGCTGCGCTTCGCCCAGCGTCACATCAACATGTGCTCCATGGCCCTGTCCAAGCGCGTGCTGACCATGACCGGCCGCATGTCGGTGTTCCGCGCCTCCGTGGTGACCAACCCGGAGTTCATCGCCGACGTGGAAAGCGACTCGCTGCAACACTGGCGCCTGGGCCGCTTCAAGTTCCTCACCGGTGACGACAAGTCGAGCTGGTTCAGCCTGATGCGCCTGGGCTACGACACCTTCTACGTACCCGATGCGGCGATCAACACCGTTGAGCACCCGCCGGAAAAAAGCTTCATCAAGGCCAGTCGCAAGCTGATGTTCCGTTGGTACGGCAACAACCTGCGGCAGAACTCCCGGGCACTGGGCCTGGGCCTGCGACGCCTGGGCCTGTTCACCTCGGTGGTGCTGTTCGACCAGCGCGTATCGATGTGGACCTCGCTGCTGGGTTTGACCGTGGCGCTGATCGCCAGCTTCAAGTACGGCACCGCGTTCATCCTGGTGTACCTGCTGTGGATCGGCATCACCCGGCTGATCCTGACCCTGTTGCTGTCGTGTTCCGGACACCGGATCGGCCCCGCCTACCCGATGATTCTCTATTACAACCAGATCGTTGGCGCGATGGTAAAGATCTACGTGTTCTTCCGCCTCGATCAACAATCCTGGACCCGCCAGCCCACCGCACTGACCCGTGATCTCGCCAGCTTTCAACGTTGGTTCAACACTTGGTCGTCTCGGACCATGACCTTCTCCGCCGGCAGCATTTTTGTCGCCGTGCTGCTGACGATGGTCTGACCGGACTTGAATGAATTAACAAGGAAATCGCCCCTATGAACACCGCCGTGAACGTCAACGTAGTGCATGAATCCGAAGCCCAGCGCCAGCACGCCCGAGTGAAAATCCCGGCCAAGCTGCGCTTTTTCGGTCCCGACCGTACGCCAATGGAAGTCAAGGTCCTGGACCTGTCCGCTGGCGGCCTTTGCTTCAACGCCGGCCAGACGCCGCTCAAGGTGGGCGAAACCTACAAGGCTCGCCTGCAGTTCGTGATCGACAACCTGGGCCTGGCCATGGACGTGGAACTGCAGATCCGCTCCCACGACCGCCAGACCGGCCGCACCGGTTGCCAGTTCCAGAACCTCGAACCGCGGGACATCGCCACGCTGCGTCACATCATCACCTCGCACCTGGCCGGCGACATCGTCGGTGTCGGCGACGTGCTGGCGACCCTGCAGCGCGACAACTTCACCAAGGCCCGCAAGCAAAAAGACGAAAACGGCGGCATGACCGCCATGGGTCGCCTGCGCGCCGTGACGTTCAGCCTGGGGGTCTTCATCGTCGGCCTGGCTGCGTTCGGCTTCATCCTCAAGTCGGTGTACGGCATGTACTTTGTCAGCCACGCCCAGGCGGGCCTGGTGAACGTACCGGGCATGGCAATCACCATGCCGCGCGACGGCACCGTGCAGAGCCTGGTCAAGGCTGATGGCGCGGCCGCCAAAGGCGCCCCGCTGGCGACCTTCAGCACCAGCATGCTCGATGTGCTCAAGGGTCATCTGGACGATAACCAGCTGCAGCCGGCCAAGGTCGAGGAACTGTTCGGCAAGCAGATGACCGGCACCCTGACTTCGCCTTGCGACTGCATCGTCGCCCAGCAACTGGTCGCCAATGGTCAGTACGCCAACAAGGGCGACGTGATCTTCCAACTGGTTCCGCGCGGCACCGAAGCCAACGTCGAAGCACGCTTCTCCTATCGTCAGTTCGGCGACGTGCGCCCAGGTACCCCGGTGAGCTTCCAGGTTGCCGGCGAAGACGCCACCCGCACCGGCAAGATCGTCAGCAGCACCAGCCTGAAAAGTGAAGACCTGTCCTCCGATATCCGCGTTCAGATCAAACCTGACGAACCTCTGGACAGCTCGCTGGCCGGCCGCCCGGTCGAAGTTCACAGCGACCGTGGTCCGAACCTGAACTGGCTGATCGACAAAGCCATGGCTGTCGGTCTTTAAGTCGAGGATATGCCCGTGACGACTCCACAGAACAACAAGACAGCACATACCCTGTGGGAGCGAGCCTGCTCGCGATGGGGTCAATGCGCTGTGTCTGATGTACCGAGCCGCCTGCATCGCGAGCAGGCTCGCTCCCACAGAGGGACACTGTGTGCCGTTGCTTTGGCAGTCAGCCTGGCTGGCTGCGCCGGTCTGCCCGACCAGCGCCTGGCCAACGAAGCTCTCAAGCGCGGCGACACGGCGCTGGCGCAGCAGAACTATCAGCAACTGGCGGACCTGGGCTACAGCGAAGCCCAGGTAGGCCTGGCCGATATTCAGGTCGACAGCCATGATCCGGAGCAAATGAGAAAAGCCGAGGCGACGTACCGCGCCGCTGCCGATATCTCGCCACGGGCCCAGGCGCGCCTGGGCCGCCTGCTGGTGGCCAAGCCTGGCTCTACCGAGGCTGAAAAACACGAAGCCGAAGGTCTGTTGAAGAAAGCCTTCGCCAACGGTGAAGGCAACACCCTCATTCCGCTGGCGATGCTGTACCTGCAATACCCGCACAGCTTCCCGAACGTCAACGCCCAGCAGCAGATCAGCCAATGGCGCACCGCCGGTTATCCGGAAGCGGGCCTGGCGCAGATTCTGCTGTATCGCACCCAGGGCACTTACGACCAGCACCTGGATGAAGTGGAAAAAGTCTGCAAGGCCGCGTTGGCGACCACGGACATCTGCTACGTCGAGCTGGCCACGGTCTATCAGAAGCGCGGCCAGCCGGAACAGCAAGCCGAATTGCTCAAGCAGATGCAGGCCGGTCACAGCCGCGGCGTCGTGTCCGCCCAGCGTGTGGACAGCGTCGCCCGCGTGCTGGCCGATGCCAGCCTGGGCAAGACGGACGAGAAGACCGCCCAGTCGCTGCTCGAAGGCATTGCCCCCGGTTACCCTGCTGCCTGGGTCAGTCTGGCGCAATTGCTCTACGACTTCCCCGAACTGGGTGATGTCGACAAGATGATGCAGTACCTGGAAAACGGTCGCGCCGCCGACCAGCCGCGTGCCGAGCTGTTGCTGGGCAAGCTGTACTACGAAGGCAAGTGGGTTCCGGCCGACGCCAAGGCCGCCGAGGCGCATTTCCAGAAAGCCGTTGGCCGCGAAGTGGCCGCCGATTACTACCTCGGCCAGATCTATCGCCGTGGTTACCTCGGCCAGGTGTACTCGCAAAAAGCCCTGGACCACCTGCTCAAGGCCGCTCGCAGCGGCCAGAACAGTGCCGACTTCGCCATTGCCCAGTTGTTCTCCCAGGGCAAGGGCACCAAGCCCAACCCGGTCAACGCTTATGTGTTCAGCCAGTTGGCCAAGGTGCAGAACACCCCGCAAGCGACCGAGCTTGCCCAGACCCTCGAAGCAAATTTACCGCCGGAACAGCTTGCACAAGCCCAACGCCTGCTAAAACAAGAGCAGGCCATTCGCGGTGCCATGAGCCCCGATACGCTTGAACTGCAAGCCCTGAAAGAAGATGACGGCGAGGAAAAACCATGAAGTCTTTGAAGCTCAATCCTTTTGTGCAGGCCGGAATTGGCCTGACGTGCGCCCTGCTCTGGTCCTGCCCGACGCTGGCGGCACTGACTGAAACCAAGAACTTCGGCCTGGAAGTGAAAATCACCGGCCAGTCCGAAGACGACCGTGACCTCGGCACCCAGAAAGGTGGCGACGTCAACGGCATCGGCCTGGACCTGCGTCCCTGGGTCTACGGCGAAAGCGGCAACTGGAGCGCCTATGCCATGGCCCAGGCCGTGACGTCGACCGACATCATCGAGACCGACACGCTGCAACAGTCCGACAGCGCCAACCAGCAAACCGACAGCGGCGACCGTGAAGCCAAGAAAAGCTACCTGGCGATGCGCGAGTTCTGGGTTGGCTACAGCGGCTTCACCCCGTACCCGGGCGAGCTGTTGAAGTTCGGCCGCCAGCGCCTGCGCAACGACGATGGCCAATGGCGTGACACCAACATCGAAGCCCTGAACTGGACCTTCGACACCACGTTGCTGCGGGCCAATGTCGGCGTCGCCGAACGCTTCAGCGAATACCGCACCGACCTCAAGGAACTGTCGCCCAAGGACAAGGATCGCCTGCACGTCTATGGCGACGTGAGCTATCAATGGACGCCAGGCCAGTGGGCCGGCATCCGCGCTCATCACACCCATGACAGCGGCAGCCTTGATTACCCGACCCCGGGCGAACCCACCGACACCCTGGACAAGACCCAGAACGGTGACATCTCCTGGCTGGGCCTGGAAGCCAACAGCGACGCCTACAACTGGCGCAACACCAACACCGTCAACTACTGGGCGAGCCTGACCGGCATGAGCGGCGACCGCGACACCGTCAACCCGCTCAACGCCGACGGCACGCGCCCGGCGCAAGCCAAGCGCAGCGAAGACCTGAACGGCTGGGCCACTGACCTGGGTATCCGCCTGCGCCTCGACCCGCAATGGCAGGTCGGTGCGGCCTATGCCCGCGCCAGCGATGAATACCAACAGAACGGCCTGCAGAGCAACCGCTCGAACTACACCGGCACCCGTTCGCGGGTCCACCGTTTCGGCGAAGCGTTCCGTGGCGAAATGGCCAACACCCAGAGCGCCAGCCTGTTCGGCTCCTGGCAGTTGCGCGATGAATACGACGCCAGCCTGGTGTACCACAAGTTCTGGCGCGTGGACGGCAACAAACCGGTGGGCAGCAACGGCATCAACGCCGTGGAAAACAACACCGACGACGTGACCGGCGCGATCCTGTCCACCTCGACCTTGCCGCTGCGCGACGGCGACAAGGACCTGGGCCAGGAAGTCGACCTCGTCGTCACCAAGTACTTCAAGCAAGGTCTGTTGCCCGCGGCGCTGAGCCAGTCCATCGATGAGCCGTCGGCGCTGGTGCGCTTTCGTGGCGGCGTGTTCAAGCCAGGCGACGCCTACGGCAAAGAGGTCGATTCGTACATGCATCGCGCCTTTGTCGACGTGATCTGGCGCTTCTGATGCGAATGGCCATGGGAGTGCCCGAAATGAACCGCTACCTCAGGAACAGCCAGGCGATGAAAGGTTCGATCAGCCTGTTGGTCGCAGCGATGCTGCTGGCCGGCTCGCCGGCGTTCGCCAACGTTGAACCGGTGGTCAAGCCGGGCAACGTGGTCAAGGAACTGCAACGAGCCAAGACCTACACCGTCAGCAGTGCGCCAACCGCGCCACTGGAGCTGGCCGCGCCGACCCTGCCCGATCTCAAGGGCTACACCGCCGAAGCGGTGGCTGCCAAGATCGTGCGGACCAAGCCCGGTAAAGTCAGCGTGCGCCGGATGATGCAGGAAAACGCCTTGAAGGACTTCATCGGCGGAGACAACAAGATGGCCGAATGGGTGGTGCGTCAGCACGGCATCCCACAGGCCATCTTCCTCGACGATGGCTACATGAACTTCAAGGATCTGGCCAAGAAACAGCCCAAGTACATCATCGAAACCTCGCCAGGCGTTTACCTGGCGAAGATTCCGATCGTGGTCGGCCAGAAAGGCATCCTGGAAATCGACAAACAGACCCAGGAGCTGCGCCTGTCCGAAGAAGGCGGCTCGTTCCTGGTCAACGATGGCAAGATGTTCATCCGCGACACCAAGGTCACCGGCTGGCGCGAAAAGGAAAATGGCCCCGCCACGTTCCGCTCGCCCAAGAGCTTCCGTCCGTTCCTGTTGTCGTGGGGCGGCACCGAGACCTACATCGTCAATACCAAGATGGCCAGCTTCGGCTACTCCAACAGTAAGTCGTACGGGGTGAGTATTTCCCAGTACACGCCAAACATGGCCAAGGTGCTCAAGCGCCCGGAACCGACCGGCTGGATCATCGGTTCCGAGTTCTCGGACATGTGGTACGGCTTCTACTGCTACGAGACGCGCGACTTCGTGGTCAAGAGCAACACCTACAAAGACAACGTCATCTATGGCATTGACCCCCACGACCGTTCCCATCGGCTGATCATTGCCGACAACACCGTCTACGGGACCAAGAAGAAGCACGGGATCATTATTTCCCGTGAGGTCAACGACAGCTTCATCTTCAACAATCGCAGCTACGACAACAAACTCTCGGGCCTGGTGATCGACCGTAACAGCGTGAACAACCTGATCGCCTACAACGAGATCTACAAGAACCACACCGACGGCATCACGCTCTACGAGAGTGCCGACAACCTGTTGTGGGGCAACAAAGTGATCAGTAACCAGCGCCACGGCATCCGGGTTCGTAACAGCGTGAACATCCGCCTCTACGAAAACGTGTCCATGGCCAACGGCTTGACCGGCCTGTACGGCCACATCAAGGACCTGTCGAACACCGACCGTGACATCAAGCTCGACCCGTTCGACGCCGAGGTCTCGCTGATTGTGGTGGGCGGTGAACTGGCCGGCAACGGCAGCGGCCCGCTGTCCATCGATTCGCCGTTGAGCGTCGAGCTGTACCGCGTGTCCATGCTCGCGCCGACCAAATCCAGCGGCATCAGCTTCACGGGAGTCCTGGGCGAACGCCAGGATGAAATTCTCGACCTGCTGGTGCGCCAGCAGAAAGCCGTGCTGATCGACCCTGTCGAACGCCAGACCGAATTGCGGGACTGAGGATGACCTTTATGAACCCACAGATGATCAAGCTTTTGGGCCTGTCTGCCCTGACCGTCGGCATGCTTGCCGCGACCAGCGGTGCGCGCGCCGACGAAACCCAGGCGCCGACCTTTACCGCCGAACCGTGCTGCAACCTCTGCCCTGCCGCCCACGATGCGAAGAACTACACCACGCGTTACCAGCAGAACTTCACCACGCTGGTGCAGGCCCAGGGCGACTGGCTGTTCCGGACCCAGGAAGACCTGCGGACCGAATTCAATACCACCCCGGCCGGCTACCAGCGCCTGCAACAGTTGCATGATGCGTTCAAGAAGAAAGGCGTCGAACTGGTGCTCGTCTATCAGCCAACCCGTGGCCTGGTGAACCGCAACAAGCTCAATCCGCAGGAAAAGGCCGCGTTCGACTATGAGAAGGCCCTGGGCAACTACAAGACCATGCTGGGTCGCTTCGCCCAGATGGGTTATGTGGTGCCGGACCTGTCGCCGCTGACCAACGAAAACCTGCCCGATACCCTGCCGGCCCATGATTTCTACTTCCGTGGCGACCAACACTGGACGCCTTACGGTGCCCAGCGCACCGCGAAGATCGTGGCCGAGAAGGTCAAGCAACTCCCGGCCTTCGCCGACATCCCCAAGCGTGAGTTCGAAACCAAGAAGTCCGGCCGCATGGGCAAGACCGGCACCCTGCACAACATGGCCGGGCAGCTGTGCGGCACCAGCTACGCGGTCCAGTACATGGACCAGTTCACCACCGAGCCCAAGGGCGAGGCGGGTGACGGCGACTTGTTCGGCGACTCCGGCAACCCGCAGATCACCCTCGTCGGCACCAGTCACAGCGGCAAGAACTACAACTTCGCCGGTTTCCTGGAAGAAGCCATCGGCGCCGACATCCTCAACGTGGCCTTCCCTGGCGGCGGTTTCGAGGGCGCGATGATCCAGTACCTGGGCAGCGAAGAATTCCAGAAGAACCCGCCGAAGATTCTGATCTGGGAATTCTCGCCGCTGTACCGCCTGGACCAGGAAACCATCTACCGCCAGATGTTTGCCCTGCTGGACAACAACGGCTGTGAAGGCAAGCCGGCGCTGATGAGCAGCAAGACCGCCCTCAAGCCGGGCAAGAACGAATTGATGGTCAACAGCAAGAACATGGACCTGCGTAACAGCAGTCACCAAGTCGACATCCGCTTCGCCGACACGTCGGTGAAAACCTTGCACGCAACCCTCTGGTACATGAATGGGCGCCACGAGGATATCAAGATCGAGAAACCGGATACCTCCGACACCGACGGGCGTTTCGCCTTCCAACTGCGCACCGACGACGACTGGGCCTCGCAAAACCTGCTGGCTGTCGAAGTCGAAGGTCCCGAAGCGGGTGCAGCGCCACAACAGGTGGAAGCGAAAGTCTGCAAACGAAACGCATCTGCGCCGACCGAACAAACGGCTCAGATCGGACAATGAGGTCTCGTCTCATGACCAGCACCATGCACACCCGAACGTTGAAAAAGCTGCTGGCGCCGTCCCTGCTGACCCTGGCGATGTTCGCCGGGGCCACCCAGGCCGCCGCTCCACTGCGCCCGCCACAGGGCTACTTCGCACCGATCGAAAAGGCCAAGGCCGGCGAAGGCGGCCAAGGCTGCGACGCCGTACCGACGCCGTACACCGGCTCCCTGCAGTTTCGCAGCAAGTACGAGGGCTCCGACAAGGCCCGTGCGACCTTGAACGTGCAGTCGGAAAAGGCGTTTCGCGACAGCACCGCCGACATCACCAGAATCGAACGTGGCGTCAGCAAGCAAGTGATGCAGTTCATGCGTGACGGCCGTCCTGAACAATTGGAATGCACCTTGAACTGGTTGACCACCTGGGCCCAGGCCGATGCGCTGATGTCCAAGGACTTCAACCACACCGGCAAGTCGATGCGCAAATGGGCCCTGGGCAGCATGGCGTCGGCCTATGTGCGCCTGAAGTTCTCCGACTCTCACCCACTGGCGAACCATCAGGAACAAGCGCAACTGATTGAAAGCTGGTTCAGCAAGATGGCCGATCAGGTGGTCAGCGATTGGGACAATCTGCCGCTGGACAAGACCAACAACCATTCCTACTGGGCCGCCTGGTCGGTGATGGCCACCTCCGTGGCAACCAACCGTCGCGACCTGTTCGACTGGGCCGTCAAGGAATACAAGGTCGGCGTCAACCAGGTCGATGCCGACGGCTTCCTGCCCAATGAACTCAAGCGCAAACAACGGGCCCTGTCCTATCACAACTATGCCCTGCCGCCGCTGGCGATGATCGCCAGTTTCGCCCAGGTCAACGGTGTGGACCTGCGCCAGGAAAACAACGGCGCCCTCAAGCGCCTGGGTGATCGGGTGCTGGCCGGGGTGAAAGACCCGGACATCTTCGAGAAGAAGAATGGCGACGAACAGGACATGAAGGATTTGAAGATCGACTCGAAATTCGCCTGGCTCGAACCGTTCTGCAGCCTCTACACCTGCCCCCCGGACGTGCTGGAACGCAAGCATGAAATGCAACCGTTCAAGACCTTCCGCCTCGGTGGTGACCTGACCAAGGTGTATGACCCGGCTAACGAAAAAGGCAACAAAGGAAGCTGATTCACCGCTGATCGTTCCCACGCTCTGCGTGGGAATGCAGCCGGGGACGCTCTGCGTTCCGAAAAGCCGAACGCGGAGCGTCCGTAGAGGCATTCCCACGCAGAGCGTGGGAACGATCATCACCGCCCTTTTTCATTGGGGGGGTTTGGGGGGGCTCTGGCCCTTGACTGTTGATTCAACATGGAGAGATCGGGATGGTATTTTCATCCAATGTGTTCCTGTTTCTGTTCTTGCCGATCTTTCTCGGCTTGTACTACTTGAGCGGGCAACGCTATCGCAACCTGCTGCTGCTGATTGCCAGCTATGTGTTCTATGCCTGGTGGCGAGTGGACTTCCTGGCGCTGTTCGCCGCCGTCACCCTGTGGAACTACTGGATCGGCCTGAAAGTCGGCGCCGCCGGCGTGCGGACCAAACCGGCCCAGCGCTGGCTGTTGCTCGGCGTGGCAGTGGACTTGTGCATCCTGGGCTACTTCAAGTACGCCAACTTCGGCGTGGACAGCCTCAACGCGATCATGACCAGCTTCGGTCTCGAGCCGTTCATCCTGACTCACGTGTTGTTGCCGATCGGTATCTCGTTCTACATCTTCGAGTCCATCAGCTACATCATCGACGTCTATCGCGGTGACACCCCGGCGACCCGCAACCTGATCGACTTCGCGGCATTCGTGGCGATCTTCCCGCACCTGATCGCCGGCCCCGTGTTGCGTTTCCGCGACCTGGCCGACCAGTTCAACAATCGCACTCACACCCTGGACAAGTTCTCCGAAGGCTGCACCCGCTTCATGCAGGGCTTCATCAAGAAAGTGTTCATCGCCGACACCCTGGCCGTGGTGGCCGATCACTGTTTCGCCCTGCAGAATCCGACCACCGGCGATGCCTGGCTGGGCGCCCTGGCCTATACCGCGCAGCTGTATTTCGACTTCTCCGGCTACAGCGACATGGCCATCGGCCTGGGCCTGATGATGGGTTTCCGCTTCATGGAAAACTTCAAGCAGCCTTACATCAGCCAATCGATCACCGAGTTCTGGCGGCGCTGGCACATCAGCCTGTCCACCTGGCTGCGTGACTACCTCTACATCACCCTGGGCGGTAATCGCAAAGGCACGCTGATGACCTATCGCAACCTGTTCCTGACCATGTTGCTCGGTGGTCTGTGGCATGGCGCGAACATCACCTACGTGATCTGGGGTGCCTGGCACGGTATCTGGCTGGCGATTGAAAAAGCCGTGGGCATCAACACCACCCCACGCAGCATCAACCCGATCCGCTGGGCGCTGACCTTCCTGCTGGTGGTCATGGGCTGGGTGATTTTCCGCTCCGAAAACCTGCACGTGGCCGGTCGCATGTACGGTGCCATGTTCAGTTTCGGCGACTGGTCGCTGTCGGAACTGACCCGCGCCAACCTCACCGGCCTGCAGATCGCCACGCTGGTGGTGGCCTACATCACCCTCGCCTTCTTCGGCCTGCGGGACTTCTACACCAACCGTCCGCCGGTCAAGACCAAGCCTTTGGTGAACACTGAGGCCAACGGCCCGGCCACCGCGCAACCAGGTCTGATCAAGGCCGTGCCGGGTGACAACCCGTCGACTATTCACGAACCGGGCTACACCGTGGGTGTCGAAGCGCAGGTGCAACCGGCCTACTGGACCGTGGACTGGTCGCGCTACGTGATGCGCGCCCTGGTACTGCTGCTGTTCATCGCCTCGATTCTCAAACTCTCGGCGCAAAGCTTCTCGCCGTTTCTTTACTTCCAGTTCTGAGGGATCTGAACATGACCCGCTCATTACGCATCTTTTACGTCGCACTGTTCATGCTGATCCTGACAGCATTGGGCCTGTGGTCGATGCGCAGTTTCTTCGGCTTCAGCACCAACCCGGACGCGACCGTGCTCAATGGTCGCTGGACCAAGGCCGTGGAAACTCACTACGACGACCAGTTCCCGATCAAGCGCCTGGGCACCAATATCTGGGCTGCGCTGGACTACAAGCTGTTCAACGAAGGTCGCAAAGGCGTGGTCCTGGGCCGCGACCAGTGGCTGTACAGCGACGAAGAGTTCAACCCGATCGTCAACGAAGAGCTGAACCTGCAAGGCAACTACGCGCTGGTCGAAGGCGTACGCCAGAAGCTCAAGGAACAAGGCGTGACCCTGGTCATGGCAATCGTGCCGGCCAAGGCGCGGCTGTATCCCGAGCACCTGGGTGACGTGAAGCCGTCGAGCATCCACGCCAACCTCTACCAGGATTTCCATGCCCGCGTGGCGGCCGACAAGATCCTTGCCCCTGACCTGCTCGGCCCGTTGCAACAGGCCAAGCAAAGCGGCCAGCAAGTGTTCCTGCGCACCGACACCCACTGGACCCCGGAAGGCGCCCAGGTCGCGGCCGAAAACATTGCCAAGGCGATTGCCGAGCGCACGCCGCTGGAAGGCCAGCCACAACGCTTCGTCACCGAGCCTGCGGAAAAAATCATCCACAAGGGCGACCTGCGTCAGTTCCTGCCGCTGGATCCCTTGTTCGAAAACCTGATGCCAGCCCAGGAGCCCCTGGTCAAACGCAACACCCGCGAAGCCGACGACCAGCCGGCCGAAGGCGACGCGCTGTTTGCCGACGCCCAGGTGCCCGTGGCCCTGATCGGCACCAGCTACAGCGCCAACCCTAACTGGAACTTCGTCGGCGCCCTCAAGCAAGCCCTGCACAGCGACGTCGTGAACTACGCCGAAGACGGCCACGGTCCGATTCTGCCGATGCTCAGCTACCTCAAGAGCGACGCCTTCAAGAACAGCCCGCCGCAGGTACTGATCTGGGAGTTCCCTGAACGCTATCTGCCCGTGAACAACGAAATCGGCGACGCCGACCCGCAGTGGGTCGCAGCGCTCAAACAAGCCGGTGCGCGCCAACAGAACGTTGCCGCCAACACCCAATCCGAGACGCCCGACCGGGCGCAAAACTGAAAGAGAGGTCCACCATGACTTTCAACACTACTCCTCGCCGTCTCGCCGCTCGCTCCTTCAAGGCCGTTGCCCTCGTCGCCAGCATGAGCGCGCTTTCACTGTCCGCCTTTGCCGGCGACTCGGCCCTGTACGGTCCGGTCGCGCCAAAAGGCTCGAGCTTCGTACGCATCTACAACGCCAGCAACGCTGAAGTCAGCGCCACCGTCGGCAGCACCAACTTGAGCGACGTGGCTCCGTTGGCCAGCAGCGACTTCAGCTTCATGCCTGGCGGCGATTACAGCGCCAAGGTCGGCAGCCAGACCGTCCCGGTCAAACTGGCTCCGGATCACTATTACACCCTGGTCAACAACGCCAGCGGCCAGCCTCAACTGATCGAGGAGCCGCCGTTCAAGAACAAGCAGAAATCCCTGGTTCGCGTGCAGAACCTCACCGACAAGGCACTGACCCTGAAGACTGCCGACGGCAAGACCGAAGTGGTACCGAACGTCGCGGCCAAGGGCCGTGGCGAACGTGAAATCAACCCGGTGAAAGTGAGCCTGGCGCTGTTTGAGGGCGACAAGAAAGTCGGCGACCTCAAGCCCGTGGCCCTGGAGCGCGGCGAAGCGGCCGTGCTGTATGTCACCGGCTCCGGAAGCAGCTTGTCGCCGGTCTGGGTAAAGCGTCCAGTGTCAACCCGCTGACGGATTCGCTTGACTGACACCTCCCCCTGTGGGAGCGAGCCTGCTCGCGATTGCGGTATGACATTCAGCATGAATGTCGACTGACACTCAGCCTTCGAGCAAGCCCGCTCCCACCCTGAACCGAGGCGTCATTCAGGCACGAAACAAAAACAAGAGTGAAACGACAGAACGCAGTAGCTCTATAACCATTACGCTTCAAAGGAGTAACACACATGATTCCGGTGATCTTGTCAGGTGGTAGCGGCTCACGTCTTTGGCCGCTTTCGCGCAAGCAGTTCCCTAAACAGTTCCTGGCCCTGACCGGCGAACACACCCTGTTCCAACAGACCCTCGAACGCCTGGTGTTCGAAGGCATGGACACGCCGATCGTGGTCTGCAACAAAGACCACCGGTTCATCGTCAACGAGCAGTTGGCCAACCGCAACCTGGAAGCCCAGCGCATCCTGATGGAACCGTTCGGCCGTAACACCGCGCCGGCCGTGGCGCTGACCGCGATGATGCTGGTCAACGAAGGCCGCGACGAACTGATGCTGGTGCTGCCAGCCGACCACGTGATCGAAGATCAGAAAGCCCTGCAACGCGCCCTGGCCCTGGCCACCGTGGCCGCCGAGCGTGGCGAGATGGTGCTGTTCGGCGTACCGGCGACCAAACCGGAAACCGGCTACGGCTACATCAAGTCGACCAACGATGCGCTGCTGCCGGAAGGCGTCAGCCGTGTGTCGCACTTCGTCGAGAAACCCGACGTCAAGCGCGCCACCGAATTCGTCGAGGCCGGCGGTTATTTCTGGAACAGCGGCATGTTCCTGTTCCGCGCCAGCCGTTTCCTCGAAGAGCTGAAAAAGCACGATCCGGACATCTACGACACCTGCCTGCTGACCCTGGAGCGCAGCGAGCAGACCCCGGACACCATCACCTTCGACGAAGCCACCTTCGCCTGCTGCCCGGACAACTCCATCGACTACGCCGTGATGGAAAAAACCCAGCGCGCCTGCGTGGTGCCGTTGTCGGCTGGCTGGAGCGATGTCGGCTGCTGGGCGTCGCTGTGGGAAGTCAATCCCAAGGATGCCAACGGCAACGTCACCAAGGGCGACGTGGTGGTCCAGGACAGCCGCAACTGCATGATCCATGGCAACGGCAAACTGGTGTCGGTGATCGGCCTGGAAAACATCGTGGTGGTCGAAACCAAGGACGCCATGATGATCGCCCACAAGGACAAGGTCCAAGACGTCAAGAAGATGGTCAACACCCTCAATGCCCAGGGTCGCACCGAAACCCAGAACCACTGCGAAGTCTATCGTCCGTGGGGCTCGTATGATTCGGTGGACATGGGCGGACGCTTCCAGGTCAAGCACATCTCGGTCAAGCCGGGCGCGTGCCTGTCGCTGCAGATGCACCACCACCGCGCCGAACACTGGATCGTGGTCAGCGGCACCGCCGAGGTGACCTGCGACGAGAACGTGTTCCTGCTCTGCGAAAACCAGTCGACCTACATCCCGATCGCGTCGGTTCACCGCCTGCGCAACCCGGGCAAGATCCCGCTGGAAATCATCGAAGTGCAGTCCGGTAGCTACCTGGGCGAAGATGACATCGAACGCTTCGAAGACATCTACGGCCGCTCCACCCCGGTCGAACGCGGCGTGTCGGTGAAAACCATCGCGCAGTAAACCCGCAAGACTAGAAGCCCTCATCCAGGCCATTGCGTCCCCTATCCGCAGTGGCCTGGGTGGGGGCTTTTTTTTGTCTATTGGGGCGATGATTGCTTATGATCGCAGCCCTCCCCCCTCACTTCTGCACAAGGAATGCGCCATGCCCGTTGCGTTGATCACCGGATGTTCCAGCGGCATCGGCCGCGCCCTCGCCGATGCCTTCAAGGCAGCCGGTTATCAGGTCTGGGCCACTGCGCGCAAAGTCGAGGATGTGGCGCTGCTCGACGCTGCCGGGTTTACCGCCGTACCGCTGGATGTGAACGACGGGCTGGCGCTGGAGCAATTGAGCGAACGGATCAACCAGCAGCACGGTGGCCTCGACGTGCTGATCAACAACGCCGGTTATGGCGCCATGGGCCCGCTGCTGGACGGCGGCGTCCCGGCCATGCAACGCCAGTTCGAAACCAACGTGTTCGCCATCGTCGGAGTGACCCGCGCGCTGTTCCCGGTACTGCGTCGGGCCAGGGGATTGGTGGTGAACATCGGCAGTGTTTCCGGTGTGCTGGTCACCCCGTTCGCCGGCGCCTATTGCGCTTCGAAAGCGGCAGTCCATGCCTTGAGCGATGCGTTGCGCATGGAACTGGCGCCGTTCGGCATCCGCGTGATGGAAGTCCAGCCTGGCGCCATCGCCTCCAGCTTCGCCAGGAACGCCGGCCATGAAGCCGAACAACTGATCAACGAACAATCCCCCTGGTGGCCCCTGCGCGACGGCATACGCGCCCGCGCCAAAGCCTCCCAGGACAACCCGACCCCCGCCCACGAATTCGCCGCCGGCCTGCTCAAGGCCACCCAACAACCCAAGCCACCCCGGCTGCTGCGCCTGGGCAATGGCAGCCGGGCATTGCCACTGATGGCCGGTTTACTGCCCAAGGGGTTGCTGGAGAAGGGATTGATGAAGCGGTTTGGACTCGGGGGGCGCTTTAATCGAAACAGCGCGACTGTATGGAGGCAACATTCATCTGCAACTGACCCACCGCCATCGCGAGCAGGCTCGCTCCCACAAGGGTTTTTCATGGTGGTTTAGAAATCCCCCCACAACTGCTGTGCTACCGCCAGCGCCACCACGGGCGCGGTTTCGGTGCGCAGCACCCGGGGGCCGAGGCGGGCGGCGTGGTAGCCGGCGGTCCTGGCCTGTTCGACTTCCGCGTCGGACAAACCACCCTCGGGTCCGATCAGGAAAGCCAGGGACGCTGGCCGGGCAAGGCTGAGCAA
>NZ_JAGGOF010000050.1 GCF_018614775.1 Pseudomonas fluorescens | reverse complement strand
CATCAGCGTGGATCAGTTCAGGGTGGGATTCCATTGCGCTGAGGGCACGCAAAAGCAGTTTCGGAGACTTCCTACGAGTGCATTGCCCGATTCGCTAGGACTGATCTGTAGGAGGCGTTTTTTCCTACGGAAATAGGGCGGGCGCGACAGGAGTCGCAACGACGAATGCAAGGGCAGCGTGACTGTGGCGAGGGAGTTGCTCCCTCATCGCCATTTGGCATCCATCAGGACATAGGCATGAAAAATAAAGGCCTCGCAAAAGCGAGGCCTTTATTTTGGCTTCATGATCCTCAACTCTGCGGCCTCATCCCTTGGGAAAGACTGAACATGAACAGCAACAGATCATGGTCCGGTCGGGTCACCTCGCTGACCTTTGCCACCCGTGGCAAAGGACATTGTGCATCAGCATTGGAAACGCTGAGGATCTGCGAGCGTGGCTGTTCCCACACAGCCACTGCCATTGACGCAACTGCCAGGGCTCCTACCAAAAACAAACCTCTAGCAATTTCTAGTTTCATCGCTATAAACCTTTGATAGCGCTGCCAAACGCCGCCTCATAAAAATAGACGAGTTTTTTCCAATCGGCGTCGCTGAACGACGAATGGCGCCGCAACTGCTTCATGTCATGGGAGGCCGCCTGCCGGGCAGTCAAACGCTGGCGACATTTCTCCAGATCCAACAACGCCACCTCGGGCTTGGCCGCCTCGCCCTCCCCCGTCACCCGTACAAACACATGCTTGATGTAGATACAGCTGTGCTGCCAACGGCCCTTGTGCATACGGGCCAGGTTCTCGGCCAACTCGCGAAGCATCTGGTCATGCACCGCTTCGCCATGGCGCTCGCGCCCGCCGCCGGCATACCAGTGCTCGATCTCCTCGAAGCCCTCGAGCGCGCGGGTCACCAGCAACGCGCGCCATTTGTGATCCGGGTCTGGCTGCGCTTCACAGAACACCAGTTCGGGCACCCGGACATTGAGTTTAGGCAGTGCCAGCAACGCGTCCTGCTCACGTAGTACGGTCGGTCGACCGAACGGGTGCAGCCAGCTGCGATAGATATGTCCGGTCTGGCGCTTGGCATACAGCAGCTCGCCGTCCTTGCTGGTGATCCTCTGTACACCGCTTTCACCGCCACGTCGTACGTTGGGTTCCTCCACCCACTCGCCCTGCAAGCTCCAGAAATAATCGAAGCTGTTGCGGGGAATCCCTGATGTCTCTGCTACCTGCACAACCATGCTGTTACCTCTTGCGTAATACATAAACTCGCCACATGGCATAGAGCGGTAGGAAATCCAGTTGTTCCTGAATACGGAACCCTGCCTGGCGAAATTCCTCTTCTACTGTAGCGACCGGTAACACAAATCGATTCTGGTAGGCTTTTTGCCCACGGGTGTGTTCCTGGCGCTTGCGTTTCCAGGCCTTGAAATTGCCATCGACCCACAACGAAACGATCACGCTGTCGCGACTGACACGCTCGAATTCCTTGAGGATCGCCAGGCGGTGCGCCGATTCACCGATGTGATGCAGCAGGCGCATGCAAAAAATGCTGTCGACGGCGTTATCAGGCAAGGCAATGTCGAACGCAGATGTGTGCAAGGGTTGTACCCGTTTCACCACATCGGCCGGCTGGGATTCCATGGCCGTCTTGAGCATGGCCTCGGAATTGTCCGCGCCTATGACGACTCGGTTCGGCTTTTCGGCCAGCAAGGACCAGAAACGCCCGGCACCGCAGGGCAGGTCCAACACCAGGCCAGGGTCACCGACAAGCGCCAGTGCACGTCGGGCCAGTTGTTGATCTCGCAGGTTGGAAAGCCGGCGGCTCATGCCACTGCGGTGCTTACGGAAATATCTCTGGGCATGCTGCTCGTCGTACTTTTCGGAAAAATCGAGCTTGATGGGTTTGGACATAGGGGGGGCCTCCATTGCTGATCAGCCCACCTTATGTATCGATATGTCATCTGCTTGTGAAAACAACGCCATGCATACGCCAGCAATAGTTACAAGATTTTTCTGCGGGCACGTTCATCCTTTCGGATTCAACTCCACTTCGAAACGGCAACCATTGGGTTCCATCGTGCTGAGGCTGACAGTCCAGCCCTGGTTCTCGCAGATCCGCTGGACCAGCGACAGCCCCAGCCCCAGACCCTCACCGCGCTGTTCGTTACCGCGCACGAACGGCTCGAACATCGCTTCGCGCTTCTCTTCGGGAATGCCCACGCCGCTGTCCTCGACCACGAAGCCAGCGGCCGTCAACGAGAGCCGGATAAAACCCTGGTCCGTGTAGTGCAAGGCATTGCGCAGCAGGTTACCCATGACCGCCGTCAGGAATGTGGCGTTATAGGCTGTATCGAGGGGTTGCCCCGGTTCGAAGATAAGCGTCAGGCCTTTGGACTCGATGGGCACGCGCCATACTCCGAGAAGGTTTTCAGCTACCTGTCCGAGGGTTGAGCGAGGCGACATGCCGTTATCGTCCCGCTGGGCCCTGGCAAGCATCAGGAAGGTTTGCACCAGTTCGCGCATTTCTTCACTGGCCCGGTGGATGCGCTCGACCTGGCTGCGACCACGCTGATCCAGCGCCGGGTTCTCCAGCAGCAGCTCGCATGACGTCGCCAGGACCATCAAGGGCGTGCGCAACTCATGGCTCACGTCGCTGGTAAACAATCGCTCGCGCGTCAGTGCCTGGCGCAACCGCCCCAATGTCGCGTCAAACGCCACGGCCAGTTCACCCACTTCGTCGGCGGCATAATCCGGCGCCAACGGCGGGGCCAGCCCAAGCAGTTGGTCGCGGTGCCGCACTTGCCGGGCCAGGCGAACCACCGGCGCCATCACCCGACGTGCCAGGATCCAGCCTAGAAACACTGCCAGCGCCAGACTGAGCACAAAGCCCACCAGCACCACGGCGAACAACACCCGCTCACGCTCTTCGAAGTCACTCTGGTCCTGCAGCAAAACATAGTGCCGGCCGTCAACGATCTCGACCATGGCGTGATAGGACAATTGCTCGCGAAATACCTCGTGAAAACCGGATTCCAGATGGCGCAGGTCCTTGGGCAACTCGAAATCGCCGGGGCCGCCACTGAAATAGAACAGCTGGTCGGGTTCCGGGCGATGGTTCCAGTCCGAGACGCTGTCCATCAACAACAGGCGCTGGAGATCGCCGCCGAGCCCGGCGGAAATCAGTTTTTCTTCAACCAGATGAACCGTCGCCACGATGCCCATGGCGAACGCCCCTGCCACCAACGCGCTCATCAACGCAAACGCGATGATGATCCGTTGGGCAAGGCTTTGCTTAAACTCCATCCCGGCCCTCGGCCAAGCGATACCCGACACCGTGCACGGTGTGCAGCAGCGGCTTTTCGAACGGTTTGTCGATCACCTGGCGCAATTGATGGACGTGGCTGCGCAGGCTGTCACTGTCCGGGCAATCATCGCCCCACAGCGCCTCCTCGAGGATTTCCCGGCGCAGCACATGGGGGCTCTTCTGCATCAGCACCGCCAACAGCTTCAGGCCTACGGGGTTGAGCTTGAGCAACTTGCCTTCACGGGTCACTTCCAGGGTGTCTAGGTCGTAGCTCAGGTCACCGACCTGCAACGCTCGCCGACCACCGCCCTGGGTTCGACGCATGACCGCTTCGATTCGCGCCGCCAATTCCGACAGCGCAAAGGGTTTGATCAGGTAATCGTCGGCCCCGGATTTGAAACCTTGCAGACGATCATCCAACTGGTCCCGCGCGGTGAGCATGATCACTGGCGTGTCGCGCCGGGCGTCTTCGCGCAGGCGCTTGCACAAGGTATAGCCGTCAATGCCCGGCAGCATGATGTCGAGCACGAGCAGGTCGTAATGCTCGGTCGCGGCCAGGTGCAACCCTGACAAGCCGTCCTGGGCACAATCGACGGTGTAGCCCTTGAGGCCCAGGTAATCGGCCAGATTGGCCAGGATGTCGCGGTTGTCTTCGACCAATAGAATTCGCATGGGCACCTCTGCGTACACGGGTAACGGCCGTCTTGGCCCGCGCAGCTTACGGCCAATGCTGCCTCAGGGCTAGGGTGGAAAGGGCCCGAGTCCGTACTTTCGACCTGTCATGATCCTAATGAGTTTTTCACTCTCGATTCACAACTTCGCTACACTGAAACAGCGAAACTTACGCGCTAGTGATTTGAAAAATAAAAGGAATGCGGTAAATGGACTTTGTGAAAACGGCGCCTGTGCGCTATCTGCTGCTGATCACCAGCACCTGGCTGGCGGTGTTCTTCCTGACCCGAACCGTTCTGCTGCTGGCCCATCTGGATGAGGCCGGAGGCGGTGCGTTTTCCGTGTTCGGCATCGGCTTGCTGTATGACCTGGGCTTTCTCGCCTATGCGATCCTGCCGATGGGCCTGTACCTGTTGCTCTGCCCGCCAGCGCTGTGGCGCCGGCGCGGTCATCGCTGGTTTCTCCAAGGGCTGCTGACACTCAGCATGTTCGTCATGCTGTTCACCTCGGTGGCCGAATGGTTGTTCTGGGATGAGTTCGGCGTGCGCTTCAACTTCATCGCCGTCGACTATCTGGTCTATTCCGACGAGGTGCTGAACAACGTATTGGAGTCGTACCCCATCGGCACCCTGCTGTCGATTATCGCCGCGTTGGCCCTGGGTTTGAGCCTGGCCTTGCGCAAACCGTTCAATGCAGCGTTGGACGCCCCGTTGCCACCCCTGCGCGGGCGCCTGGTCAATGCGCTGGGCCTGCTGGTGGTCGCCGGCCTGAGCCTTCAATTGCTCAGTCAGGACGCGCCACGCGCCCAGGGTGGGAATGCCTACCAGAACGAACTGGCGAGCAATGGCCCGTACCAGTTCTTCGCGGCGTTCCGTAACAACGAACTGGATTACGGACAGTTTTACAGCAGCTTGAGCCCGACCACCGTCGCCCAACAGATTCGCGCGGAACTGAACGAGCCCGATGCCCACTTCATCGGCGAAGACCCGCAAGATATCCGCCGGATGATCGATAACCCTGGCACCCTCCGCAAACCGAACATCGTGCTGGTGACCATCGAAAGCCTCAGCGCCAAATACCTGGGCAGCAATGGCGACAAGCGCAACCTGACCCCCAATCTGGATGCACTGCGCAAGCACAGCCTGTACTTCAACAACTTCTACGCCACCGGTACCCGCACCGACCGCGGCCTGGAAGCCATTACCCTGGCGATTCCGCCTACACCGGGACGCTCGATCGTCAAGCGCATCGGCCGGGAAAGTGGCTTCGCCAGCCTGGGCCAGCAATTGAGCGCGGTGGGCTACGACAGCGTGTTCGTCTACGGTGGGCGTGGCTACTTCGATAACATGAACGCGTTTTTCAGCGGCAACGGTTACCGGGTCGTCGATCAGACCAGCATCGATGAGTCCGAGATCCATTTCAAGAATGCCTGGGGCATGGCCGACGAGGACCTGTACAAGCAGACGTTGAAACTGGCCGATGCCAATCATGCCCAACAACGGCCATTCCTGTTGCAATTGATGACCACCTCCAATCACCGCCCGTACACTTACCCGGAAAACCGCATCGACATCGCCTCCGGTAACGGCCGTGACGGGGCAGTGAAATATACCGACTACGCCATTGGTCAGTTCCTCGAACAGGCCCGGCAAAAACCGTGGTTCGATAATACGATTTTCGTCTTCGTGGCCGATCACACCGCAGGCAGTGCCGGCAAGGAAGACCTGCCAATCAGCAACTATCAGATTCCACTGTTCATCTACGCACCCAAGCTGATCGAGCCCCGTGAGACCGACCAGCTCGCCAGTCAGATCGACCTTGCGCCGACCCTGCTCGGGTTGCTGAACCTGGATTACCAGTCGACGTTCTTCGGCCGTAACCTGTTGCAGGACAACCCGTTGCCGCCCCGTGTCGTGGTAGGCAACTATCAGCACCTGGGCCTGTTCGATGGCAAGGATCTGGCGATTCTCAGTCCGCGCCAGGGCCTGCGCCGGCATGACGATGCGTTGACCGAGAGCCGTGAATCCCGGGTGACCCACGACGATCCGTTGATCAGCCGTGCCATTACGTATTACCAAACCGCCAGTTATGGCTTCAAGCAACAGCTGCTTGGCTGGAAAGCACCCAAGGAGGGTGCCGAGCAAGTCAGCGAACGTTAACCGAACGGCCCCGGGCTGATGTCCCGGGGCGCCTTTCTTGTGCAGGATCTGTCATGTCGTCAAGCGTTCTACGCTCCTCCCCTCGTCCGCTGAATCTCTGGCTGTGCCTGGGGATTCCTGTTGTTACGGTGCTTGTTCTGATCTTGCTGGAATGGACCGATCTGGACATGGAGCTGGCTCAACTGTTCTATGACCCGACCGCTGGCAACTTCATTGGCCGCCACAGTTACTTCCTGGAGAACATCCTCCACGACCGCGCCAAGCAAGTGGTCATCGCCTTCTCGGTGTTCTCCATCATCGGTTTCATCAGCGCTTTTTTCGTCGACCGGCTCAAACCGTTCAAGCGGGAACTGGGCTGCCTGGTCCTGTCCCTGGCACTGGCCACATCATTCGTCACTCCGATGAAAGCCGTCACGGCCGTGCAGTGTCCCTGGAGCCTGAAAGAATTTGGCGGCAAGGAAACCTACAGTGAACTGCTGAGCCCACGCCCGGCCACCGATAAGCCCGGCCGCTGCTGGCCTGGCGGTCATGCCGCCACCGGGTTCACCCTGTTTGCGCTGTTCTTTGTACTGCGCGACCGCCGCCCACGCCTGGCCCGTCGCGCCTTCGTATTTGCCTTCGCCCTGGGTACGGTGTTTTCCGTGGGCAGGATGATGCAGGGCGCACATTTCTTTTCCCACAACGTCTGGACCGCGGTGTTCTGCTGGTTGATCTGCCTGGGTTGCTATTACTTCATCCTCTATCGCCCGGCCGTCAGGGCTGAGCGCGGGACCGAGGCACTGCCGGTCAACGCCTGAGCAGCAGTCAGCTGAAACCTGTGGGAGCGAGCTTGCTCGCGATGATGTAGGCACGTCCAACACCCTTGCAGGCTCGCCCACCGCTATCGCGAGCAAGCTCGGCTCCCACAGTGAGGACTCCAGGAAAAATCGGGGTACCTCAGGCGACAGCCAATAAAAAACCCCGCCTGCTTTCGCAGGCGGGGTTTTTCGTTACAGGGGTAAGGCTGGCTTACATCATGCCGCCCATGCCACCCATGCCGCCCATGTCTGGCATGCCGCCGCCAGCGCCACCGTCTTTCTTCGGTGCGTCAGCTACAGCCGCTTCGGTGGTCAGGATCAGACCACCGATGGAAGCAGCTGCCTGCAGAGCCGAACGGGTTACCTTGGTTGGGTCCAGGATGCCCATTTCGATCATGTCGCCGTATTCGCCAGTTGCAGCGTTGTAGCCGAAGCTGCCTTGGCCGTTCTTGACCTTGTCAACCACTACGCTTGGCTCGTCGCCGGAGTTGGCAACGATCTGGCGCAGCGGTGCTTCAACAGCGCGACGCAGGACAGCGATACCGACGTCCTGATCAGGGTTGTCGCCTTTCAGCTCGGTCAGGGCTTCCAGTGCGCGGATCAGCGCAACGCCACCGCCAGGTACCACGCCTTCTTCAACGGCTGCACGGGTCGCGTGCAGGGCGTCTTCAACGCGGGCTTTCTTCTCTTTCATTTCGACTTCGGAGCCAGCGCCAACCTTGATCACTGCAACGCCGCCGGACAGCTTGGCCAGGCGCTCTTGCAGTTTTTCACGATCGTAGTCCGAGGAAGTTTCGGCAACCTGGGCACGGATCTGGTTGATGCGTGCTTCGATGTCGCCTTGAACGCCAGCACCGTCGACGATGATGGTGTTTTCCTTGGACAGGGTGACGCGCTTGGCGTTACCCAGGTGCTCCAGGGTGGTGCTTTCCAGGCTCAGGCCGATCTCTTCGGAGATCACGGTACCGCCGGTCAGGACGGCGATGTCCTGCAGCATGGCCTTGCGACGGTCGCCGAAGCCAGGCGCCTTGACGGCGGCGACTTTGACGATGCCACGCATGTTGTTCACAACCAGGGTCGCCAGGGCTTCGCCTTCAACGTCTTCGGCCACGATCAGCAGTGGACGGCCGGCTTTGGCAACAGCTTCCAGCACTGGCAGCATTTCGCGGATGTTGGAGATCTTCTTGTCGACCAGCAGGATCAGCGGGCCGTCAAGCTCGGCAACCATGGTGTCCGGCTTGTTGACGAAGTACGGCGACAGGTAGCCACGGTCGAACTGCATGCCTTCTACGACCGACAGTTCGTTTTCCAGGCCCGAGCCTTCTTCAACGGTGATCACGCCTTCTTTACCGACTTTTTCCATGGCTTCGGCAATGATGTCGCCGATGGAGTTGTCGGAGTTGGCGGAAATGGTGCCAACCTGAGCGATGGCTTTGAAATCGGCGCAAGGCTTGGACAGGCCCTTCAGCTCTTTGACGATGGCGATGGTCGCCTTGTCGATACCGCGCTTGAGGTCCATCGGGTTCATGCCGGCAGCGACGGCTTTCAGGCCTTCGTTGACGATCGACTGAGCCAGGACAGTGGCGGTGGTGGTGCCGTCGCCTGCGTCATCGTTGGCACGGGAGGCAACGTCTTTGACCAGCTGCGCGCCCATGTTCTCGAAGCGGTCTTCCAGTTCGATTTCTTTTGCTACGGAAACGCCGTCCTTGGTGATGGTCGGAGCGCCGAAGCTCTTCTCGATGATCACGTTACGGCCTTTCGGGCCCAGGGTCGCTTTTACTGCGTCAGCCAGGACGTTGACACCGGTGAGCATTTTCTTGCGGGCGGAATCGCCGAATTTAACTTCTTTAGCAGCCATGATCGATATTCCTTAAATACTGTGTAGTAGCGGGAAAATGGACGGGGGAATCAGCCTTCGAGGACAGCGAGGATTTCGCTTTCGCTCATTACCAGCAGGTCTTCGCCGTCGACTTTCACTGTGTTGCTGCCGGAGTAAGGGCCGAACACAACCTTGTCACCCACTTTCACGGCCAGCGCACGCACTTCACCGTTGTCCAGCACACGGCCGGTACCTACAGCGAGAACTTCACCGTGGTTGGCTTTTTCAGCAGCCGAACCTGGCAGGACGATACCGCCAGCGGTTTTCTTCTCTTCTTCGCTGCGACGGATGACGACGCGGTCATGCAGAGGACGAAGCTTCATTGTCGATCTCTCCTAATTTCTGGTTTCATCGGCCGGTGTAGTCCCGGCGGGTTAAACAAAGCCGGCAAAGCCGGGTGCGGTTCGTCAGTCGAACCGCGGAAGTCTGTCCGGTGTTGCCACCGGAAACCTTGCGGTGACCCATACATAGGGGCGTACAAGCCGATTACAAGGGCGGGGTGGAAATTTTTTTACTTCCCGGAGCGGGAACGAACACGGCGCCCGAGGGCGCCGTGTCAGGGTGTTTACTTGGAATCGCGGTGTTCGAATTCGCCTTCGATCACGTTCGGCTCACGGCCCACGGGCTCTCGAGGCGACGGACCGCCACGGGGCTGGAGGTCGTCGGCGAACGCTCGCTGGCGCATCGCCTGCTCTTCGGCGCGCTGGCGCATCTTGTTGGCCAGCATCCGACGGCTGAACGGCAGCAACAGGACCAGGCCGAGCACGTCGCTGATGAAGCCGGGCAGGATCAACAGACCGCCACCCAAGGCCAGCATCAGGCCTTCGAGCATGGTCTGGGCCGGCAACTCACCGCGGTTCAGGCTTTCACGGGCACGCAGTGCCGTGGCGAGGCCGGCGATGCGCAGCACGAACACGCCGAGCATCGAGCCGAGAATGACCAGCAGCAGCGCCGGGAAAAACCCGATCGCAGCGCTGACCCTGACGAATACGAACAGCTCCAACACCGGGAACAGCAGAAAGAGCAACAAAAAAGGGCGCATCAAATGGTTCCTCAACGCAAGAATGCCTTGCTATCAAACCTTAAATGACGTCGCCCTTTCGTGAATTCAAGCGTTGGCCTCTGCATTTTTCGGCCATTGCGCGGCGTGAGCCAGGTAAACCAAGGCTTCGCGCACTTGTGTCGGCGTGTTGCAGGGCGTAGGAAACGCCAGCCAATACACGCCCTGGCCGATGCGCAGGTGCATGCCTTCGCTGTCGATACCCACCATCTGCGCCGGCTCACGGTCCGGCAGGCCGGCCAGTGCCACGTAATGGGCAATGGCCTTGGCGTGGTCGGCGTTCATGTGCTCGATCATGCCCGCCTCGGCCTGGCCGGCGAACGGGTTGGCGAGGGTGACCTGGTCGAGCCAGTGAATGGCACCGAAGCCGCCGATGTAGCGATGCCGTACCGGGTTGAGCACCCAGAAATCGAAATCGTGGGCCTGGTGATAGTCCTGCGACTCAGGGAAGTAGCGGTAGTAACGTTCGGCGGCGGCATCGATGGTGACGCGCTCTTCGAGCTTCTGCGCTTCGGCCAGGCAGGTCAGGCGTCCCACGGCCTGGACATCTTCAGCGCCGCGCTCGCCCACCAGCAGCGAGCACTTGGGATCCTTCTGCAGGTTGTGGGTGTGCTGGGCGATACGGCTGATCAGGATCAGAGGTCGGCCCTGCTCGTCCAGGCAATACGGCACGACGGAGCCGAACGGAAACCCGGGCATGGATTTGGAGTGGGTGGAGAGCATTCCACGGTATTCCTTGAGCAGCAGCTCTCGGGCATGCTTGACAGCTTCAACGCTCAATTTATGACTCCTTCGACTAAATTCGTCTTGAATGCGATCAGGCAGCTGGACTATGTTCCAGCGAGCCGTTGGGCAATGCTCGTGTGCAGAGGTCAATACCTCGCAGATGAGAGGCCGCCTGACCAGACCTCTTCAACCACACTGCCAACCCGGGACATGCACATGCAACTCACTGACAAAGTAATCATTATCACTGGCGGTTGCCAGGGCCTGGGGCGTTCCATGGCCGAGTATCTGGCGGGCAGAGGCGCGAAGCTGGCGCTGGTCGACCTCAACCAGGAAAAGCTCGACCAGGCGGTGGCCGCCTGCGTGGCCAAGGGCGTCGAAGCCCGGGCCTACCTGTGCAACGTGGCCGTTGAAGAGCAAGTGAGCGACATGGTCGCCCGGGTGGCCGAAGACTTCGGCGCGATCCACGGCCTGATCAACAACGCCGGGATCCTGCGCGATGGCCTGTTGCTCAAGGTCAAGGACGGCGAGATGAGCAAAATGAGCCTGGCCCAGTGGCAGGCCGTGATCGACGTCAACCTCACCGGCGTGTTCCTGTGCACCCGCGAAGTGGCGGCGAAAATGGTCGAGCTGAAGAACAGCGGCGCGATCATCAACATTTCTTCGATTTCCCGCGCCGGCAATGTCGGCCAGACCAACTACTCGGCCGCGAAGGCCGGCGTGGCGGCGGCCACCGTGACCTGGGCCAAGGAGCTGGCGCGCTACGGCATTCGTGTCGCCGGCATCGCCCCGGGTTTCATCGAGACTGAAATGACCCTGGGCATGAAGCCCGAGGCCCTGGAAAAAATGACCTCGGGGATCCCGCTCAAACGCATGGGCAAACCCGAGGAAATCGCTCATTCGGCGGCGTACATCTTCGAGAACGACTACTACACCGGGCGGATCCTGGAGATGGATGGCGGGCTGCGCATTTAAGAACCTTGCACGTCCCACTGTGGGAGCGGGCTTGAGCAAGCCCGCTCCCACAGTTGATCGCGTTTCAACCATCAATCATCGCTGACAGTGATGTTCGGCATCGCCGGTGCGGCCGCTTCCTGCAGCACGATCCGCGCGCCGACGTGGCGGGCCAGTTCCTGGTAGACCATGGCGATCTGGCTGTCCGGTTCGGCGATCACCGTGGGCTTGCCGCCGTCGGCCTGTTCGCGGATCAGCATCGACAGCGGCAGCGAGGCCAGTAGCTCGACACCGTACTGGCTCGCCAGTTTTTCCCCGCCGCCTTCACCAAACAGATGCTCGGCGTGTCCGCAGTTCGAGCAGATGTGCACGGCCATGTTCTCCACCACGCCCAGCACCGGGATGTTGACCTTGCGGAACATTTCCACGCCCTTGCGCGCGTCCAGCAGGGCCAGGTCCTGCGGCGTGGTGACGATCACCGCGCCGGCCACCGGGACTTTCTGCGCCAGGGTCAGTTGGATATCCCCGGTGCCTGGCGGCATGTCGATCACTAGGTAATCGAGGTCACCCCAGGCGGTTTGCGTCACCAGTTGCAACAGGGCACCGGACACCATCGGCCCGCGCCAGACCATCGGCGTGTTGTCGTCGGTGAGGAAGGCCATGGACATGACTTCCACGCCATGGGACTGGAGCGGCACGAACCACTTCTGGTCCTTGATCCGGGGCCGGGTACCTTCGGGGATACCGAACATGATGCCCTGGCTCGGGCCGTAGATGTCCGCGTCGAGGATCCCGACCTTCGCCCCTTCACGGGCCAGGGCCAGGGCCAGGTTGGCAGCGGTGGTGGACTTGCCCACCCCGCCCTTGCCCGACGCCACGGCGATCACGTTCTTGACGTTCGCCAGCCCCGGCACCTGGGCCTGGGCCTTGTGGGCGGCGATCACGCTGGTGATGTCGACCCGGGCGGCAGTCACACCGTCGAGGGCTTCGATCGCCATCTGCAGCATCTGCGCCCAACCACGCTTGAACAGGTCGGCCGCGTAGCCGATTTCCAGCTGGACGCTGACGCGATCGCCCTGGATATCGATGACGCGCACGCATCCGGCGCTGACCGGGTCCTGGTTCAGGTAGGGGTCGGTGTACTGGCGAAGGACGGCTTCCACCGCTGCGCGATTGACGGCGCTCATGGGCAACTCCGATAGCAAGACTGGAAAATCAAGGCCGCTATCCTACGCCGCCCATCCGTGGGAGCAAGGCTTGCCGGCGACGAAGTTCACGCGGTTTATCCTGAAACCGAAGCGCCCCCATTGCGGGCAAGCCTTGCTCCCACAGTTCGCCCCCCGTTGCGGGTGCATCCCGAAACAGGCCCGAAGGGTGAAAAAAAGCCGCTGGCGCTTTATAGTGGCCGACCTCCGTTTCATCAAGTAGCCGAGCCCCATGTCCGAGCCACGCAAGATCCTCGTCACCAGCGCCCTGCCCTATGCCAATGGTTCGATTCACCTCGGCCATATGCTGGAATATATCCAGACCGATATGTGGGTGCGCTTCCAGAAGCATCGCGGTAACCAATGCATCTATGTCTGCGCCGACGACGCCCACGGTTCGGCCATCATGCTGCGTGCAGAAAAGGAAGGCATCACCCCGGAACAACTGATCGCCAACGTCCAGGCTGAACACAGCGCCGACTTTGCCGAGTTCCTGGTGGACTTCGACAACTTCCACTCCACCCACGCCGAAGAAAACCGTGAGCTGTCGAGCCAGATCTACCTCAAGCTGCGTGACGCCGGGCACATCGCTACCCGCTCGATCACCCAGTATTTCGACCCGGAAAAGAAAATGTTCCTGGCCGACCGCTTCATCAAGGGCACCTGCCCGAAATGCGGCACCGAGGACCAGTACGGCGACAACTGCGAAAAGTGCGGCGCCACCTATGCACCGACCGACCTGAAGGACCCGAAATCGGCGATTTCCGGGGCCACGCCGGTGCTAAAGGACTCCCAGCACTTCTTCTTCAAGCTGCCGGATTTCCAGCAGATGCTGCAAACCTGGACCCGCAGCGGCACCCTGCAGGACGCCGTCGCCAACAAGCTTTCCGAATGGCTCGACGCCGGCCTGCAGCAGTGGGACATCTCCCGCGATGCGCCGTATTTCGGCTTCGAGATTCCCGACGAGCCGGGCAAGTACTTCTATGTCTGGCTGGACGCGCCGATCGGCTACATGGCCAGCTTCAAGAACCTCTGCAACCGCACGCCGGCGCTGGACTTCGATGCGTTCTGGGGCAAGGACTCCACCGCCGAGCTGTACCACTTCATCGGCAAGGACATCGTCAACTTCCACGCCCTGTTCTGGCCGGCGATGCTCGAAGGCGCGGGCTACCGCAAGCCGACCGGCATCAACGTGCACGGCTACCTGACCGTCAACGGCCAGAAAATGTCCAAGTCCCGCGGCACCTTCATCAAGGCCCGGACCTACCTGGACCACCTGTCGCCGGAATACCTGCGCTACTACTACGCGGCCAAGCTCGGCCGTGGCGTCGATGACCTGGACCTGAACCTCGAAGACTTCGTGCAGAAGGTCAACTCCGACCTGGTGGGCAAGGTCGTCAACATTGCCAGCCGCTGCGCCGGTTTCATCCACAAAGGCAACGCCGGCGTGCTGGTGGCGGGTAACGCTGCACCGGAGCTGACCGAGGCGTTCCTGGCCGCTGCGCCAAGCATCGCCGAAGCCTACGAGGCCCGCGACTTTGCCCGCGCCATGCGCGAAATCATGGCCCTGGCCGACCGCGCCAACGCCTGGATCGCCGATAAAGCACCGTGGTCGCTGAACAAACAGGAAGGCAAGCAGGCGGAAGTCCAGGCGATTTGCGCCCTGGGCGTCAACCTGTTCCGCCAGTTGGTGATTTTCCTCAAGCCGGTGCTGCCGCTGCTGGCCGCCGATGCCGAGGCGTTCCTCAACGTCGCGCCGCTGACCTGGAACGATCACCAGACCCTGCTGAGCAACCATCAGCTGAACGAGTTCAAGCCGCTGATGACCCGTATTGATGCCACCAAGGTGCAAGCGATGACCGACGCCTCCAAGGAAGACCTGGCCGCCAGCCAGACCGACACCGGGGCGCCGGCCGGCAACGGCGAACTGGCCAAGGACCCGCTGTCGCCGGAAATCGAGTTCGACGCCTTTGCCGCCGTGGACCTGCGCGTGGCGCTGATCGTCAAGGCCGAAGCCGTCGAGGGTGCGGACAAGCTGCTGCGCCTGACCCTGGACATCGGCGATGAACAACGCAACGTGTTCTCCGGGATCAAGAGCGCCTATCCGGACCCGGCCAAGCTCGAAGGTCGGCTGACCATGATGATCGCCAACCTCAAGCCACGGAAAATGCGCTTCGGGGTGTCCGAAGGCATGGTCATGGCGGCGGGCCCCGGCGGTGAGGAAATCTACCTGCTGAGCCCCGACAGCGGCGCCAAGCCGGGCCAGCGGATCAAGTAACGCAACGCCCTGCTGCACCGATCCCACAGTCGCTTCGCAGGCGGCTGTGGGATTTTCATATCTGGCCCACCCTCGTCGCGTGGCGGATAATGCCTAATCTTGTAACAGGTTGGTTGTCGCCCTACGCCCATGACCGAATTCGTCCTCACATTGCTCAGCACCGCCCTGATCAACAACCTGGTGTTGCACTGGCCGCTGGGCGTCGATCCGCTGCTGGACACCCATGGCAGGCGCCAGGTCCACGCCCTGGGGCTGGCGACGACTTGCCTGATGCTGACGGTGGGCACCCTGGGGTATCTGATCGACCACTGGCTGCTGGCGCCGACACACCTCACCTCCCTGCGCCTGCTGGTGTGGTTGCCCTTGAGCGCGCTGCTGATCGGGCCGTTGCTGCGCGTGCTGGCGCGCTGGCTGCCCACAGTGCCATTCGACGGGTTGTGGCCGCTGTTGCTCGGCAACGTCGGCGTATTGGGCATCACGCTGCTCAACGGCGAGGATGACCAGGGCCTGGGCCACGCCATTGCCTTGAGCCTGGGCGGCGGGTTGGGATTCTGGCTGGTGCTGAGCCTGTTCGAGGATTTGCGCCAGCGCACCTTCAATCACGCTATTGCCATGCCCTTTCGCGGCCTGCCGATTCAGTTGATCAGCGCCGGACTGATGGCAGTGGCCTTCCTTGGATTGCGCGGGCTGGTCAAAACATGAGTCTGATTCAACGTATCGACGCCCTGCTGCCGCAAACCCAATGCGGCAAATGCGGCCATCCGGGCTGCAAGCCCTACGCCGAAGGCATCGCCCAGGGCGAACCTATCAATAAGTGCCCGCCTGGCGGACATGAAACCATCGCGGCCCTCGCCGACCTGATGAAGGTGCCGGTGTTGGAACTGGACGCCAGCCGCGGCTCAGCGCCGGCGCAAATCGCCTTCATCCGTGAGGCCGAATGCATCGGCTGCACCAAGTGCATCCAGGCCTGCCCGGTGGACGCGATCGTCGGCGCGGCAAAGCTGATGCACACCGTCCTCATCGACGAATGCACCGGTTGCGATCTCTGCGTCGCGCCTTGCCCGGTGGATTGCATCGAGATGCGCCCCTTGCCGGCGTCGACCGTGCTGCCGATTGTCGGCGGCCTGGCCTTCAGCATCGAGGAGCACCAGGCACGCGCGGCCAAGCGCAACCATGCCCGGCGGCGTTTCGAACAACGCACTGCACGTTTGCGTCGCGAAGAAGCGCAGCGCCAAGCGGAGCGCCTGGCCCGCACCCAACGCGCCGCGCAACCCCAGCCCCACCTCGATCCCGTGCAAGCTGCACTGGAGCGTGTGCGCGCGCAAAAAGCGGCCAACGCCGATGCAGCCTTGAAAAAAGCCAAGATCGACCTGGCCATGAGCCGCGCGCAGCTGAATAAATCCTTGAAGGCCTTCGGTCACCCACCGACCTTCGAGCAGCAATCGCAACTGATCGTGCTGCAACGTCAATTCGAAGCGGCAGAACAGGCCCTGGCGCAACTGGAACGCACCGCGTCGCCGGTCGCTCCGGCCGCTCCAGCCCCTGCACCCGCGCAGAGCGCCGAACTGAAGCGCGCCAGGATCCAGTTGGCGATGCGCCGGGCCGAACTGAGCAAAGCCCGCGCGGCTGCAGCTACGCAGGACCAGGTGTTGGCGCTGGAGCAAGCGGTGCAAGACGCCGAGCGCCAGGTGGACGCCCATGCCGCGTCCTGAGCCCGTGGACGAACGGCTGCGCCAGGCGATGAAGCGGGTGCTGCTGGCGACGCTGCCGGGCGTGCTGGCGCTGCTGTGGTTCCAGGGTTGGGGCGTGGCGCTCAACCTGTTGCTGGCTGCCCTCACTGCGCTGGCGGTCGAGGCGCTCGTGTTGCGCCTGCGCCACCGGCCACTCACACCGGACCTGAACGACGGCAGCGCGCTGGTCAGCGCCACCCTCCTGGCCCTGGCCTTGCCGGCGTATTGCCCCTGGTGGTTGACCGTCACAGCGGCGGCCTGTGCACTGCTATTTGGCAAGCACCTGTGGGGCGGCGTCGGCAACAATCCGTTCAACCCTGCGATGCTCGGGTACGCGCTGGTGTTGGTGGCGTTTCCTGCCCACATGAGCCAATGGCCAGCGCCCCACGGCGTAGGTTGGGTGGAAGGCCTGCACCAGGTGTTCGGTGCCCAACCGCCGGCCGATGCCTGGGCCGGAGCGACGGCGCTGGACAGTCTGCGTATCAACCGGAGCCTGACCATCGATGAACTGTTCGCCAGCCACCCGGCGTTCGGCCATTTCGGTGGCCGGGGTGCCGAATGGGTCAATCTGGCGTTCCTGGCGGGCGGTCTGTTCCTGTTGCAACAACGGGTCTTCAGTTGGCACGCGCCGGCGGGCATGCTGGCAAGCCTGTTTCTCGTCAGCCTGCTGTGCTGGAACGGCTCAGGCTCCGATTCCCACGGCTCGCCGCTGTTGCATCTGCTCAGCGGTGCAACCATGCTGGGCGCGTTCTTTATCGCAACCGAACCGGTCTCGGGCGCCAGGGCGCCGCTCGCTCGCCTGTTGTTTGGCGCAGGCGTCGGGCTGCTGGTGTACCTGATTCGCACCTGGGGCGGTTACCCGGATGGCGTGGCCTTTGCGGTGTTGCTGATGAACCTCGGCGTTCCGGCACTGGATCGGTTTGCCGAAACGCGACAACAGCGGCTGCCCACATGAAAAACCCCGGAGGCCTCGCCATCCTGATCGTTTTGATTGGCCTGGGGTGCGGCGCCACTTACCTCACGCACCTTGGCACCGCCGGACGTATCGAGGCCAGGCAGCAAGCGCTCGCGAACAGGACGTTACTGGAGATATTGCCCGCCGGGCGCTATGACAACCAGCCCCTGACGCAGCCCGTCCTGACGGGCCCGGTGCCCCTGATCCATAGCACGCTGCTGAACGCCTACCTGGCGACCCACGGCGGCCAGCCCACTGCCGTGCTGTTACGTAGCGAAGCGCTGGGCTACGAAGGTCGCATCGAATTGCTGGTGGCGGTCGACTCGCACGGTCGATTGCTCGGGGTGAAAACCCTGCATCAAGCGGAGACACCCGGCTTGGGCGCGGCGATTGCCGACTGGCCGAATGCCTGGTTGCACAGCCTCACCGGCCAATCCCGCCAGGTGTCCGCCGACTGCGACTGGGCCTTGAAAAAGGACGGCGGGCAGTTCGATCAACTCGCCGGCGCAACCGTGACGTCCCGCGCGGTTCTCCAGGCCGTTCAGGATGCGCTGCGCTACTTCGATGCGCACCAGGCCCAATTGACCAGAGTGGCCGAGGATGAATAAACCATGGGCACTGACACGCGGGCTGCTGCTCGTGCCGTTGATCGGCGCGAGCGATTCGCTGGCTGGCGCGCTAGGCCTGTGGCTGGCCTGGGTTGTGATCAGCTTCGCTCATGGTGCAGCGATGGGAGGTGTCCGGCCCCGCCTGACGGCCGCTCAACGACTGCTCGCGTCCATCGTGCTGGCCGCCACCCTGACCGCCTGCGCAGGCTTCGCGCTCCAGGCCTGGGCGCTGGAGCTGTACCGCCCCCTTTATGTAGGCTGGATCGCCTTGAGCTGCGTGGCGCTGGAACAGGACGGTGGCTTCGTTGAGTCCCACTTGCCCGGACACCTGAGATTGGCCGGGCTGTTCGGCCTCTGGCTGATCGGGCTGGGTGTCGCGCGCGAGCTGATCGGCAGCGGATTGCCCCTGGCCCTGCTCGCCCCTGGCGGGTTCATCCTGCTTGGCCTGCTGCTGGCGGCCCGCCAAGCCTGGACCGCCGCAAAAAAACCTTTACCTACCGAGGAAACGCCGCGCCTATGAACGCCGCAAAACGCCTGGAAATATTTCGTCGTTTTCACGCAGACAACCCGGAGCCGAAAACCGAGCTGGCCTATTCCTCACCGTTCGAGTTGTTGATCGCGGTCATTCTGTCGGCCCAGTCCACCGACGTCGGCGTCAATAAAGCCACGGCCAAGCTGTTCCCGGTGGCCAATACGCCGGAGGCCATCTACGCCTTGGGCGTTGAAGGTTTGTCCGAGTACATCAAGACCATCGGCCTGTTCAACAGCAAGGCCAAAAACGTGATTGAAACCTGTCGCCTGCTGATTGAGCGCCATGGCAGCGTGATCCCACAAACCCGTGAGGCACTGGAAGCCCTTCCAGGCGTTGGTCGCAAAACCGCCAACGTGGTGCTCAATACCGCGTTTCGGCAACTGACCATGGCCGTCGACACGCACATTTTTCGAGTCAGTAACCGTACCGGGCTCGCACCGGGTAAAAACGTGGTGGAAGTCGAGCAGAAACTGATGAAATTCGTGCCCAAGGAATATCTCCTGGACGCCCATCACTGGCTCATTCTTCACGGACGCTACGTCTGCCTGGCCCGCAAGCCGCGCTGCGGCAGCTGTCCGATCGAAGATTTATGCGAATACAAGCACAAGACCTCCGACGATTGAGGCGCTATTGGATTTATTGATCCATCGATTGAAAAAATCTTTTTTACCCGCCCGTGGTTTATCGATATAAGGAGCGCCAATGGCAGTCTTAGCCTGGAGTCGAACCCATGAGTGCTGGCAAGGAACAACTGGACGTAGAAGACGAATTCATCGCCGTTGACGTTGACGACGCGGAACCTGTGGTCGTGGAAGTGGCGAAAACCAACCTGAGCAAACGCCGCACCATCGATAATCTGCTGGAAGAGCGCCGCTTGCAGAAGCAACTGGCCGATTACGACTTCGATCTCTGACACGTAAAAGCCTCCCAACGGAGGCTTTTTATTGAGTACGCGTGACCGCAAACCTCACACCAACCCATTACGCTGCGCCAACTCGATCAGATCGACCAGCGAGCGGGCATTGAGCTTCAACAATAAACGGGTTTTGTAAGTACTGACCGTCTTGTTGCTTAAAAACATTCCATCGGCAATTTCCTTATTGGTTTTTCCGCGAGCCAGTTGTTGCAGGACCATCATTTCCCGCCCGGACAACCGATCTACCATGTCCGACTCGCTGGCATTACCCAGGCTCGAACGCACGGTATGCAATGCCTGGTTGGGGAAATAACTGTAGCCGGAGAGTACCGCCTTGATCGCGCTCAATAACTCGGTAAGGTCTTGTTGCTTGCAGACATACCCGGCCGCACCGGTCTGCATGCAACGCATGGAAAAATGACCGGGTGACTGGGACGTCAAGACTAATACTTTCATCGCTGAAGGGATGGCGGTCAGCCGGGCAATGACCTCCAATCCGTCCAGTTTCGGAATACCGATATCCAGAATGACAATATCGGGCATGAGTTCACGCGCGTGTTGCAGCGCATCGACGCCGTTATCTGTTTCAGCAACCACTTCATAACCATGCCGCTCCATCAGCAAACGTACAGCAAGACGAATGACGGGGTGATCATCCACGATCAGCACTTTATTCATGGGCAAATCCAACTTCGCTGTTCGAATTTTTAGAGCACGCACAATAGCCTAGTCATTTCTCCCTTGGCATACCGCCCCCCCTAGGCCGTTTGCAGGCAGAGACGAAACCTACACGCTATACAGAAAAATCCTACAAAATACCGCGGAAAAAATGTGTCATGAATTTTTCTGCAGCATCGCAGCGACCTTTCTTAACCTTCCGGTAACCTGTGGTGAATGTGAATTTACACCCCGACGCCGACCTTTCGGACAGGTAAATGGCGAATGCATCGGCGCTGAAGAGCAACCCAATAATCGATTGACCGTCTATTTCCTGCCCTGCCCGACCCATCAAGACATTATAAGAAACAGCGGTGTCCTGGCGCGTGAGTAGTCATCGCTTGCCACCTCGCTCGTATTGGACTAATTATTAATAACCCTACCCACTTACTTATTAACAGAGACTTTCCATGAGCACTCATCATGAGCAAACCTTTGAAAAGCATTACCAACCCTCTGACCCTCATCGCCATATTTGCAACGTTATCCGAAACCTCGGCGGCGATTTCGCTGCCCTTCCTGGACGATGAAGATCGTGAATACTATCTTTGGTTCCTGATCTGCTTTCCGTTCTATTTGTTATTGCTCTTTTTCACCACGCTAAACTTCAACCATCGTTCGTTATATTCACCCTCGGACTTCTCCAAGGGCAAACACTTCATCAAGACCCTGAACACTACGACCTGCCGGCGTAAACGAATGTTGCGCCGGGCAAACAAGAATAAGGCGTTATTGACGGCGCTTCATCGACGCCGACGCGCATCACGGCAGGCCGTTTGCATCGTGTGCAGGCAATCGCAACACGTGCGATCAAAACGCCCCAGGCATGCTGCCAGCCTCATCGTGTACGTCATTTACAAAAGTGCAGGCGATGCACCGGACAAGCCGGATGAATAAGCAGCACGTACAAAAAGGATCGCCCAAAAAAACGGCCTGCGCAGGGCAGGCCGTTTTTTATGACAGGCAGGGTCAGAACAACTTGCGACCCTTGTTCGCCGCAATGCGCATGCGCAGGGCGTTGAGCTTGATGAAGCCGGCCGCGTCGGCCTGGTTGTACGCACCGCCGTCTTCTTCGAAGGTCGCGATGTTGGCATCGAACAGCGAGTCGTCGGACTTGCGCCCGGTGACGATCACATTGCCTTTGTACAGCTTCAGGCGCACAACGCCGTTCACGTTGACCTGGGAGGCGTCGATCATCTGTTGCAGCATCAGGCGCTCAGGACTCCACCAGTAGCCGGTGTAGATCAGGCTGGCGTACTTGGGCATCAGCTCATCCTTGAGGTGAGCGACTTCGCGGTCCAGCGTGATCGATTCGATTGCGCGGTGGGCGCGCAGCATGATGGTGCCGCCCGGGGTCTCGTAGCAACCACGGGACTTCATGCCGACATAGCGGTTCTCGACGATGTCCAGACGGCCGATGCCATGCTCGCCACCGATGCGGTTAAGCGTTGCCAGCACGGTTGCCGGGCTCATTTCCACGCCGTCCAGGGCGACGATATCGCCGTTGCGATAGGTCAGCTCCAGGTATTGCGGGGCATCGGGGGCCTTCTCCGGGGAAACGGTCCAGCGCCACATGTCTTCTTCGTGCTCGGTCCAGGTGTCTTCCAGCACGCCGCCTTCATAGGAAATGTGCAGCAGGTTGGCGTCCATCGAGTACGGGGATTTCTTCTTGCCGTGACGCTCGATCGGGATCGCGTGCTTTTCGGCATAGTCCATCAGTTTTTCACGGGACAGCAGGTCCCATTCACGCCACGGGGCAATGACTTTCACGCCGGGCTTGAGGGCATAGGCGCCCAGCTCGAAACGGACCTGATCGTTGCCTTTGCCGGTGGCGCCATGGGAAATGGCATCGGCGCCGGTTTCGTTGGCGATTTCGATCAGGCGCTTGGCGATCAACGGACGGGCGATGGAAGTACCCAGCAGGTACTCGCCTTCGTAAACGGTGTTGGCGCGGAACATCGGGAACACGAAGTCGCGGACGAACTCTTCGCGCAGGTCATCGATGTAGATCTCTTTGACGCCCATGGCCTGTGCCTTGGCGCGTGCAGGCTCGACTTCCTCGCCCTGCCCCAGGTCTGCGGTGAAGGTCACCACTTCGCAGTTATAAGTGTCCTGCAGCCACTTGAGGATCACCGAAGTGTCCAGGCCGCCGGAATACGCCAGAACGACCTTGTTTACGTCCGCCATGCCATCACTCCACGGGTTGTACGGAAAGCCGGGAAGTCTAACGTCCGCCGCGGATAATTTACAGAGGCGCGACAGCTTATGACGACGAAGCGACAGATTATGTCGACTGCGCGACGATCAACGGGGATCAGGATGCTCGCGCTGTCGCCGGAGCCAGTGCTTTGGACGGAGCTGCGGCGGGCGCAGGAACCTTGGCCGGTGCGGCAACAGGCGCGGGTTGCGCCGGGGTCGGTTGCACGGCCGGTGCTGGCGCCGACGCCGCACCAGGTGCTACGCGCGTCAACTGCACGACCACCCGACGGTTCTTGGCCCGATTGGCAGCATTGGTATTGGGCACCAGCGGATAGCGCTCACCGTGAAAACGCAGGGTGATCTGCGACTCCTGGAAACCATTGGCCTTGAAGAAGTCCTGGACCGCCAGGGCCCGGCGGCGCGACAGCTCGCGATTGGTCAGGCGGTTGCCGCTGTTGTCGGAGTGCCCGTCAAGCTCGACATGATTGACACTCGGGTCGGCCTTGATGAAATCGAGCATCACCTGCAACTGGGCCTTGGCACGGGCATCGAGCTCGACTTCCTCGCCCGGGAACGCGATCTGGGTCTGCTTCACCTGTTCGAAATTCTTTGGCAACAGTTTTGCCACGCAGCCTTGATAGTCATTGAAGGCCTTGTTGAAACGCACCGGCAGCAAACGGACCTCCGATACGCGCCCGTCCTCGGTGTTGCGACGCACCACCGGGCTGCGCCCCTCCATCAGCCCGCTGATCAGGCGGCCCGCCTGGACCTGGGAGCTGTTGAACAGCACGTCGCCACTGCCAATGCTGACCGAGCCCAGGTTGATATCGCCGCGCCCCGGTTGCCAGGGCGCAGCGGCCGCCAGCAAGGTCGCGGAGCCGCCACCCAGCATCGGGTTATAGGCCTTGAGGCGGAACGTGGCCTGCTCACCCGCCCGGCGCACGAACTCGCCCGTGCCGAAATCGGTGATCGGCTGGCTCAGCCGGCACTCGAACTTGTCACCTTCGACCGTCCACTCAATGCTCTCCAGACGGGTCTGGAAAGTGAGCGCCATCGCGGGAAGGCTGGCAAACACACTGAGCAGGGCTAGATAACGCTGGCGCACGGGAGGCTCCACTGGCTTTTATTACAAATATCGTCACCCGCTGAGCGTATGACGCAGGTCCCTGGCGATCCACCGATTCGTGGCACACCTGTAGGAGCTATCGGTCACTTGGGCCAGAACTTGATAGCGGGTGCCTGAATCGGTCTTTTCCGGTAGCATTCCCCAGAGTTTGACCCGCCTGGAAGCCCCCTAATGTCCGACCGCCTGACCCTGCTGCGTCCCGACGACTGGCATATTCATCTTCGCGATGGTGCTGTGTTGACCCATACCGTCGCCGATGTCGCGCGCACCTTCGGGCGCGCAATCATCATGCCGAACCTGGTGCCGCCCGTGCGCAACGCCGCCGAGGCCGATGGCTATCGCCAGCGTATCCTCGCCGCGCGCCCGGCCGGCAGCCGCTTCGAGCCGCTGATGGTGCTCTACCTCACCGACCGCACCCAGCCCGAAGAGATCCGCGACGCCAAGGCCAGTGGTTTTGTCTACGCCGCCAAGCTCTACCCGGCCGGCGCGACCACCAACTCGGATTCCGGCGTTACCAGCATCGACAAGATTTTCCCGGCGCTGGAGGCCATGGCCGACGTCGGCATGCCGTTGCTGATCCACGGTGAAGTGACACGCGCTGACGTCGATGTGTTCGACCGCGAGAAGATCTTCATCGACGAGCACATGCGCCGCGTCGTGGAGCGTTTCCCGACCCTCAAGGTGGTGTTCGAACACATCACCACCGGCGATGCCGTGCAGTTCATCAACGAGGCCCCGGCCAACGTCGGCGCGACGATTACCGCGCATCACCTGCTCTACAACCGCAACCACATGCTGGTGGGCGGGATCCGGCCGCACTTCTATTGCCTGCCGATCCTCAAGCGCAACACCCACCAGGAAGCCCTGCTCGACGCCGCCACCAGTGGCAGCGCCAAGTTCTTCCTGGGCACGGACTCGGCGCCCCACGCACGGGGAGCCAAGGAAGCGGCCTGCGGTTGCGCCGGCTGCTACACCGCCTACGCCGCCATCGAAATGTACGCCGAGGCGTTCGAACAGCGCAATGCGCTGGACAAGCTCGAAGGTTTCGCCAGCCTGCATGGCCCGCGTTTCTATGGTCTGCCGGTGAACACCGACCGCATTACCCTGGTCCGCGACGAGTGGACCGCCCCCGCCAGCCTGCCTTTCGGCGAGCTGACTGTCATCCCGCTGCGCGCCGGTGAAAAACTGCGCTGGCGCCTGCTGGAGGAAAACGCGTGAGTGAAGATCATTTCGACGATGAATTGGACGGCAACGGTGGTTCGGGCGGCGCCCGGCACCCAATGGCGGCCCGCTTCCGCGGCTACCTGCCAGTGGTCGTCGACGTAGAAACCGGCGGTTTCAACTCCGCCACCGATGCGCTGCTGGAAATCGCCGCGACCACCATCGGCATGGATGAAAAAGGCTTCGTGTTCCCCGACCACACCTATTTCTTCCGCGTCGAACCGTTCGAAGGCGCCAACGTCGAAGCCGCCGCCCTGGAATTCACCGGGATCAAGCTCGACCACCCGTTGCGCATGGCGGTCAGCGAAGAGACGGCCCTGACCGACATCTTCCGTGGCGTGCGCAAGGCGCTGAAGGCCAACGGCTGCAAGCGCGCGATCCTGGTCGGCCATAACAGCAGCTTCGACCTGGGCTTCCTCAACGCCGCCGTCGCGCGCATGGACATGAAGCGCAACCCGTTTCACCCGTTCTCCAGCTTCGACACGGCCACCCTGGCCGGCCTCGCCTACGGCCAGACCGTGCTGGCGAAAGCCTGCCAGGCGGCCGACATCGACTTCGACGGCCGCGAAGCCCACTCGGCCCGCTACGACACCGAGAAGACCGCCGAGCTGTTCTGCGGCATCGTCAATCGCTGGAAGGAGATGGGTGGCTGGCAGGATTTCGACGACTGAGGCCACAGGCCTTGCTCCCATGGGGCTCCTACAGATTTTTCCCCAAAAAAAACCGGCCAATCAAAGGCCGGTTTTTTTGTACCTGATGTGCTTACAGCTTGTCGCTGTGCTCGCCCAGGTAAGCGGCAACGCCTTCAGGCGATGCGGTCATGCCCTTGTCGCCTTTCTTCCAGTTGGCCGGGCAGACTTCGCCGTGCTCTTCGTGGAATTGCAGGGCGTCGACCAGACGGATCAGCTCTTCCATGTTACGGCCCAGCGGCAGGTCGTTGATGATCTGCGAACGGACCACGCCTTTGTCGTCGATCAGGAACGCGCCACGGAAAGCCACGCCGCCTTCGGACTCAACGTCATAGGCCTTGGCGATTTCGTGCTTCATGTCGGCAGCCATGGTGTATTTCACCTGGCCGATACCGCCATTGTTGATCGGGGTGTTGCGCCAGGCGTTGTGGGTGAAGTGCGAGTCGATCGAGACAGCGATCACTTCAACCTTGCGCGCCTTGAAGTCGTCCATGCGGTGATCCAGTGCGATCAGCTCGGACGGGCAGACGAAGGTGAAGTCCAGTGGGTAGAAGAACACCAGGCCGTATTTGCCTTTGATGGCCGAGGACAGGGTGAAGCTGTCGACGATTTCGCCGTTGCCGAGGACGGCCGGTACGGTGAAGTCAGGGGCTTGTTTGCCTACGAGTACGCTCATTGGATATCTCCTGGTGTAGTAACGTGAAAACAAGGTCCGGGCCAGCCTGTCACCCTCAGGCGACAGCCCTGTGACACGAACCCGCTTTACAAGGACCGACCATCATACACCGCGCATTTGGCCTGTCTTCAACGGTTTTTCCGCGATGCTGAAAATTTGCATGCCACGTGCGCGAGGGTGGATAAAACCGTTCGTCAGTCAGGCGCCGCTCAAGCGCAAGGCTTTCAGAAACCACTTTGACAATCATTCTCGTTAACATTAAGATCCGTCTCAATTGAGTCACAACCAGCGACGGTTCTCACTTATGTATGTCTGCCTCTGCACTGGCGTCACCGACGGGCAAATCCGCGAAGCGATCTATGAAGGTTGCTGCAGCTACCGCGAAGTCCGCCAAGCCACCGGCGTCGCCAGCCAATGCGGCAAATGTGCCTGCCTGGCCAAGGAAGTGGTACGTGAAACCCTCGCCAAAGTGCAGACGGCACAGGCCTCGATCCCCTACCCGGTAGAATTTACCGCGGCGTAATAAACGGACTTCCAAAGAACCGGACTCGATGTCCGGTTTTTTTATGCCCAAAAATCAAATAGTTAGCGCCAAGACGCGGAACACAAACATTCTTATTCCGATTAATTTTCATTTATTATTCAATAACTTAGGTTTGACACTGGTCTATGCGCGGCTCAAACTCCGCTGCATACACCGTTATCAAAGGACAGGCCTCATCATGAAAGGCGACATTACAGTCATCCAGCATCTCAACAAGATCCTTGCCAATGAACTGGTCGCGATCAATCAATACTTCCTGCATGCGCGCATGTATGAAGATTGGGGCCTGAACAAGCTGGGCAAGCACGAGTACCACGAATCCATCGACGAGATGAAGCACGCGGACAAGCTGATCAAGCGCATCCTGTTTCTCGAAGGCCTGCCGAACGTCCAGGACCTGGGCAAGCTGCACATCGGCGAACACACCCGGGAAATGCTCGAGTGCGACCTGCGCATCGAACGCACCGGCCATGCCGACCTGAAGGCCGCGATAGCCCATTGCGAAAGCGTTGGCGACTTCGGCAGCCGCGAACTGCTGGAAGACATCCTTGAGTCCGAGGAAGAGCACATCGACTGGCTGGAAACCCAACTGGGCCTGATCGACAAGGTAGGTCTTGAGAACTACCTGCAGTCGCAGATGGGTGAAGAGTAACTTTCCCGCCAGCGAGCCACTAAAAAGCCCCGCCCTCTTAACGAGAGGCGGGGCTTTTTATTGCCTGCGATCCAGGCCGCACTGAAAATCCACTGTGGGAGCGAGCCTGCTCGCGATAGCGGTGGGTCAGGTACAAAAATGCTGACTGACCCACCGTTATCGCGAGCAGGCTCGCTCCCACAAGGGGCCGTGTTCAGCCACAGAATCAGTGGTGAACAGCCCCCTCGGATCAGGCTTCGGTCTTGCTCGCCGCAGCCGCTTCCACCGCAGCCTTGATCGTGGCCTGCAAAGAGCCGTCTTCGGCCATCTCGGTCATGATGTCGCTACCGCCGATCAACTCGCCGCCTACCCACAGTTGCGGGAAGGTTGGCCAGTTGGCGTATTTGGGCAGGTTGGCGCGGATTTCCGGGTTCTGCAGGATGTCCACGTAGGCGAACTTCTCGCCACACGCCATCACCGCCTGAGCAGCCTTCGCCGAGAAACCGCATTGCGGAGCATTCGGCGCGCCTTTCATGTAAAGCAGGACGGTGTTGTTGGCAATCTGGTCTTTGATCGTTTCGATGATATCCATGGAGCACCTCGGCTTGAACTTCTGCGACTTAAGTCGTCGACACGGTGGCGCATTGTAACGGAAAGCCGAGTGCGCTGTCCCAGGGACAAATTCACGCAACGGCGACCCTCACCGGTACGCCGTTGAGCGCCGCGTTGCCGGACAGCTCATCGAGCAGGCATTCATCGGTCAAGTCATTGGCGCTGGAACCCGGCTGGCCACTGGCGATGGTCATCTGCACGCCCGGTCGGGCATGCCCCCAACCGTGGGGCAGGCTGACCACGCCTTTCATCATGTCCGCGCTGCTTTGCACCTCCACCTCAATGGCGCCTACCCGCGAACTGACCTGCACCCGCTGACCGTCGACAAGGCCCCGGCTGGCGAGATCCTCCGGGTGCATCAACAACTGATGACGCGGCTTGCCCTTCACCAGCCGATGGAAGTTGTGCATCCAGGAGTTGTTACTGCGCACGTGGCGGCGACCAATCATCAGCAGCTCATCCGCCGTCGGGGCCCGCAGTGCGGCAAAACGCGCCAGGTCGGCAAGAATCACCGCTGGCGCAGCCTTCACGCGCCGGTTTTCGGTTTTCAGGCGCGGGGCCAGGTTGGACTTGAGCGCGCCGAGGTCGATGCCATGGGGATGATCGAACAGCGTCGCCAGGGACAGCTTGTGCGGCGAGGCGTCGCCGTATGCCCCGGCTCGCAGTCCGAAATCGATCATTTGCGCCGGCGGCAGGGTGGGTTTGAGCTCCTTGCCGGTGCGGGCCGCGTAGGCCTTGGCCAGGCCGACAAAGATTTCCCAGTCGTGCAACGCCCCCTCGGGTTTGGGCAGGATCGCCCGATTGAAACGGGTCACGTTGCGCACCGCGAACACGTTGAACGTGGTGTCGTAATGGTCGTTTTCCAGCGCCGAAGTCGACGGCAGGATCAGGTCGGCATAACGTGTGGTTTCGTTGATGTACAAGTCAACGCTGACCATGAACTCCAGGCCGTCCAGCGCCTGCTCCAGTTGGCGGCCGTTGGGGGTGGACAGTACCGGATTGCCGGCCACGGTCACCAGTGCACGGATCTGCCCTTCTCCTTCGGTAAGCATTTCCTCGGCCAGGGCCGACACCGGCAACTCCCCCGCGTACTCAGGGCGCCCGGACACCCGGCTCTGCCAACGATTGAAATGCCCTCCCGAGGTGGTCGCCACCAGGTCCACTGCCGGCTCGGTGCACAGTGCCCCGCCCACCCGGTCAAGGTTGCCGGTGACCAGATTGATCACCTGGATCAGCCACTGGCACAACGTGCCGAACGCCTGGGTCGACACCCCCATCCGTCCGTAGCAGACCGCCGACGGCGCGGCGGCGAAGTCCCGGGCCAGTTGGCGGATCTGCTCCGCCGGCACCGCACACAGCGGGCTCATGGTTTCAGCCGTGAACGTGACAACGGCCTCGTGTACCGCGTCCAGGCCGTCTACCGGCAGGTGGCTGTCGCGGGTCAGGCCTTCGCTGAACAGCGTATTGAGCAGGCCAAACAGCAGCGCGGCGTCGCCACCGGGGCGGACGAAGACGTGTTGATCAGCCATGGCCGCCGTCTCGCTGCGGCGTGGATCGACCACCACAACCTTGCCACCACGGGCCTGGATCGCCTTCAAGCGTTTTTCCACGTCCGGCACCGTCATGATGCTGCCGTTGGACGCCAGGGGGTTGCCGCCCAGGATCAGCATGAAGTCCGTGTGGTCGATGTCCGGAATCGGTATCAGCAAGCCGTGGCCATACATCAGGTGGCTGGTCAGGTGATGGGGCAGTTGATCCACCGAGGTCGCCGAGAAGCGGCTGCGGGTCTTCAGCAGGCCGAGAAAATAGTTGCTATGGGTCATCAGCCCATAGTTGTGCACACTGGGATTGCCCTGGTAGACGCCCACCGCGTTCTGGCCGTGACGCGCCTGAATATCCGCCAAACGCTCGGCGACCAGCGCGAAAGCATCGTCCCAGGCGATGGGATGCCACTCGTTGCCAATCCGCCGCATGGGTTGGCGCAAGCGGTCCGGATCGTTCTGGATATCTTGCAAGGCCACCGCCTTGGGGCAGATATGACCCCGGCTGAAGCTGTCCAGCGCATCACCCTTGATCGAGGTAATGGCCAGGCCCTGGCCCTCGGTTTCGGTGGTTTCGAGGGTCAAGCCACAGATGGCTTCACACAGATGGCACGCACGGTGGTGGAGAGTCTTGGTCATGGCCAGTCTCTGTTTGATTCGTTGCGGGCGCTGTCGGCCGCGGGAATAAAACTATGGCGCGTGACTCCCCACAGCGCCAGCGACGTTCGTCCTGTGAATTGGCGAGCATCAGGCCCGCCGATGAAGCCGCCAGGTCAGCCGGGGGGCGGCGCCAGCAATTGGATTTCCTCGACGGTTTCCACCTGTTCCTGGGCGATTGGCACCCCGGTCAGTTCACCGATCAAGCGCCAGTGCGCGTCGATGCCGCCGCTGATGGTGGCCATGCGATCGATCATCCGACGCGCTGCGGCCTTGGTCACTTCGTCGTCACTGCGCAACAATTCGAATGACATCGACGTCACCGAAGCGGTCAGGTGCGTCAGCGAACGTGCCGTCAGCCCTAGCAGTTCCATCAGTTGTTGCTCTTTCGAATCCATTTCGGGGCTCCTGTCGCTCGGGATTCATTTATAACCCAGCCCATTGCAATAGGAAATGCTTCACAGTCACCGCCAGGCGGGCGGCCCCTCGCAATAGCCGGTCCTGAACGACCCCTAACCCCGGCGGGCCCACCTTGCTTGTTTGCCAAGCGGCGCAAGGGCAGTGTACAAATGGGTCGCTGCTGTCAGGAAACCGGCCTCCAACCAGTCATCGCAGTCCTGTGATGACCTTGCTGAATCCCCAAAAACCGTAGCCCTATTGGTAAGACGCGACATTTAATGTCAATATCGCGCCTTCCCCTATTTTCGTCGCCCCGTGCGGCTTTTGCCGCAGGTCTCGCCCGTTTTTTCATTAAACAAGGCTTTGAGCATCTGCGGTCAGTAACAAAAGGTAGTCAATCATGAGCGCAAGGCACTTTCTCTCCCTGATGGATCTCACGCCCGACGAGCTGCTCGGCCTGATCCGTCGAGGCGTGGAGCTCAAGGACCTGCGTAACCGCGGCGTACTGTTCGAGCCCTTGAAAAACCGCGTGTTGGGAATGATCTTCGAAAAGTCATCGACCCGCACCCGTATCTCTTTCGAAGCCGGCATGATCCAGATGGGCGGCCAGGCCATCTTCCTGTCGCCCCGGGACACCCAACTGGGCCGCGGCGAGCCCATCGGCGATGCCGCCATCGTCATGTCGAGCATGCTTGATGCCGTGATGATCCGCACCTTTGCCCACAGCACCCTGACCGAGTTCGCGGCCCACTCCCGCGTGCCGGTGATCAATGGCCTGTCCGATGACCTGCACCCCTGCCAGTTGCTGGCCGACATGCAGACATTCCTCGAACACCGTGGCTCGATCCAGGGCAAGACCGTGGCCTGGATCGGCGACGGCAACAACATGTGCAACAGCTATATAGAAGCAGCACTGCAATTCGACTTCCAACTGCGCATCGCCTGCCCCGAGGGCTACGATCCCGATGCCGGGCTGGTCGCCAAGGCCGGGGAGCGGGTGACGATCGTCCGTGACCCTAAGCTGGCCGTGGCCGGTGCGCACCTGGTCAGCACCGATGTGTGGATCTCCATGGGCCAGGAAGAAGAAACCGCCAAGCGCGTCCAGCTGTTTGCACCGCTCCAGGTCAACCGCGCCCTGCTCGACCTGGCGGATGCTGAAGTACTGTTCATGCATTGCCTGCCGGCCCACCGTGGCGAAGAGATCAGTTTCGACCTGCTGGATGACCCGCGCTCGGTGGCCTGGGACCAGGCAGAGAATCGCCTTCATGCACAAAAGGCCCTGCTCGAGTTTCTGGTCGAGCCGGCGTATCGCCACGCATGAGCCACTCCCTGTTGCTGAATTTGCACAACCTGGCGTGCGGGTATCAGGACCAGCGGGTGGTGCAGAACCTCAACCTGCACCTCAACGCTGGCGATATCGGCTGCCTGCTCGGCTCGTCCGGGTGCGGCAAGACCACGACATTGCGCGCCATTGCCGGTTTCGAGCCGGTGCATGAGGGCGAGGTCCAGCTGGCCGGGGAAACCATTTCCCGCGCAGGCTTCACCCTCGCCCCGGAAAAACGCCGCATCGGCATGGTGTTCCAGGACTATGCGCTGTTCCCCCACCTGAGCGTGGCGCAGAACATCGCCTTCGGCATCCGCAAGCATCCGAACAAGGAGCGCGTGGTTGAAGAACTGCTGGAACTGGTCAACCTGAAGAACCTCGGCAAGCGCTTCCCCCATGAACTCTCCGGGGGCCAGCAACAGCGCGTGGCCCTGGCCCGGGCACTGGCACCGGAACCGCAACTGCTGTTGCTCGATGAGCCGTTTTCCAACCTCGATGGCGAGTTGCGGCGCAAGCTGAGCCACGAAGTCAGGGACATTCTCAAGGCCCGCGGCACCAGCGCCATCCTGGTCACCCATGATCAGGAAGAAGCCTTCGCCGTGAGTGATCATGTCGGGGTGTTCAAGGAAGGCCGACTCGAACAGTGGGACACGCCTTACAACCTCTATCACGAACCGCTGACGCCATTCGTTGCCAGCTTCATCGGGCAGGGTTACTTCATTCGTGGCAGTCTCGAAAGCCCGGAGTCGGTGCAGACCGAATTGGGCCTATTGCGCGGCAACCGGGCCTACACCTGGCCCGTCGGCGCGGCGGTGGACGTATTGCTGCGACCGGACGACATCGTGTACGCCCCGGACAGCCCGCTCGCCGCACGGATCATTGGCAAGACGTTCCTCGGCGCTTCAACCTTGTATCGCCTGCAATTGCCGACGGGCGCGCAAGTGGAGTCGATCTTCCCCAGCCATGCCGACCATCTGGTCGGGGCCAGCGTCGGCATCCGCGTTGCAGCGGAACATCTGGTGCTGTTCCAGGCCTCGGGCAGCACGGCGGCGCATCTGCCGCTGCTGGAGAGTGGCGTGCGGCGGTACAGCACAGCTCATTGACAACCAATGTGGGAGCGAGCTTGCTCGCGATGGGGCGGGCACATTCAGCATCAAATGCTGGCTGAACCACCGCTATCGCGAGCAAGGTCGCTTCCACAGGCTCGCATTACTGGCCTGGATATTGAGGCTATCGGCTAGCCCAACGTCAAAGTCCCACTGGCCACCAACGTCGCATCCCCACCAATCTTCACCCGATCCCCTTCCAGCCGGCAAAACAGCGCCCCACCCCTTGCCGAACGCTGATAAGCCGTCAGGCCCAGCTTGCCCAAGCGCTTGGACCAATACGGAATCAGGCTGCAGTGCGTCGAGCCGGTCACCGGATCTTCGTTGATGCCTATAGCCGGGGCGAAATAACGCGAGACAAAGTCATGCTTGCTCCCCGGAGCGGTCACAATGGCGCCCGGCCAGGGCAGTTTTGCCAGGGCCGCCATGTCCGGCTTGCAATCGAGCACCGCCTGCTCCGACTCCAACACCACGAACAGCTCGTTGGAGCTCAGCACGTCCACCGCTTCAATATTCAGCGCGTTCTGGACTGCCAATGACACCCCCAACTCGGCAGGCACGATGGCCGGGAAATCCAGCCACAACCGCCCCCCTTCACGGGTGACGCTCAACGGACCGGACCGGCAGATGAAATCCAGGCGTTCGACGGGTTCGCGGTAGACCTCGAACAGCACATGAGCACTGGCCAACGTGGCGTGCCCGCACAGCGGGACTTCCGTGGTAGGCGTAAACCAGCGGATATGCCAACGCGGGCCTTCGCGCACCAGAAACGCGGTCTCCGCCAGGTTGTGCTCGGCGGCGATCTTCTGCATCAGCTCATCGGCGAGCCAGGCATCGAGCCGATAGACCATCGCCGGATTGCCGCCAAATGGCCGGTCACTGAACGCATCGACCTGATGAAAAGCAAGCTGCATGGCACTTCTCCTTTTTATTGATGCGCCAGCATGAGGTGCCGGAACAGTGGTATCCAGTGACAGATCGACAGAATTTTTACCCTACACCGCCAGATGAATCAGGACCGTCCAATATCGGCAAACGCCGCCCCGGTATGCTCTGCCAGCACTCCCGGCGCCAACTCCACTTCCAGCCCCCGGCGCCCCGCGCTGACAAAAATGCTGGCCTGCGACTGCGCGGATGCATCGATAAACGTACGCAGACGCTTCTTCTGCCCCAGCGGGCTGATGCCCCCGAGCAGATACCCGGTTGAACGCTGCGCGGCGGCCGGGTCAGCCATCTCCACCTTCTTCACCCCGGCAGCCTGGGCCAGGCCTTTCAAATCAAGGCTCCCGACTACGGGCACCACCGCCACCAGCAGCTCACCCTTTTCGCTCGCGGCCAGCAATGTCTTGAACACCTGCGCCGGCGCCAATCCGAGCTTTTCTGCAGCTTCCAAGCCATAGGACGCAGCCTTGGGATCGTGTTCATAGCTATGGATACGATGTTCGGCGCGCACTTTCTTCAACAGATCCAACGCGGGGGTCATGACCGCTCCTGACTAAGGACATCAACAAAGAGTGGAACGGATTCTAGGCCATCGCCAGCCAAAAGGCGTCGGATCGCATGCAAACGCCGGTGCTCAGGTGTTGTTGAAACAACCATTCACACCACGAATAGTTGAAATGTGACCGACGGTTCACTTTCGACCTTTGACACCGGCGTTTCTTGTCTATATTTTTTCGAAACTGAAAGCCATAACGCATGTCTCAAGCAGCAACCCGAGACCAGGATGGGGATCCTGCCTCGGTGAAAATCGCGCTATCGAGCTTTTATCGAACGCGCCGCAAAAGAACAAAAACCGAGGTACGAATGACTATTGCTTTACAACAGCCGTCTCTTTCAAGCCAATGCCTGGCCGAATTTCTGGGCACTGCGTTATTGATTTTTTTTGGCACCGGCTGCGTTGCAGCGCTCAAGGTCGCGGGTGCGAGTTTCGGCTTGTGGGAAATCAGCATCATCTGGGGCGTCGGTGTCAGCATGGCGATCTACCTCAGCGCGGGTATTTCCGGCGCGCATCTGAACCCCGCCGTCAGCATCGCCCTGTGCCTCTTCACCGATTTCGAAAAGCGCAAATTGCCTTTCTACATTGTTTGCCAAGTAGCGGGCGCCTTCTGCGGCGCGCTGTTGGTCTATACGCTGTATAGCAACCTGTTCTTCGATTTCGAACAGTCGCGGCACATGATCCGTGGCAGCGAGGCCAGCCTCGAACTGGCCTCGGTGTTCTCCACCTATCCGCATCCGGCCCTGTCCACCGGCCAGGCCTTCGTGGTGGAAATGATCATCACCGCGATCCTGATGGGCGTGATCATGTCGCTCACCGATGACAACAATGGCCTGCCACGCGGCCCATTGGCGCCGCTGCTGATCGGCCTGCTGATTGCAGTGATTGGCAGCTCGATGGGGCCCTTGACCGGCTTCGCGATGAATCCGGCGCGGGACTTCGGCCCTAAACTGATGACTTTCTTCACTGGCTGGGGTGAAATTTCCTTCACGGGTGGACGCGACATCCCCTATTTCCTGGTGCCGATTTTTGCACCGATCCTGGGGGCCTGCCTGGGAGCAGCGGCTTATCGTGGGTTGATTGCCCGCCATCTGCCCAGCGCTACAACTGCTACAAAGAATGCAGAACCGGCCATTGACGGCAAGCCCAGAACATCCTGAACAGTCGGCGCAAACTCCTGCCCTCCGAGCGTGCGCCACGGCCTCACCCCTTATTTTCGTCCCAAGGCAATCGACATGACCGACATCCAGAACAAGAACTACATCATTGCCCTCGACCAGGGCACGACCAGCTCGCGTGCGATCATTTTTGACCGTGACGCCAACGTGGTGTGCACTGCCCAGCGCGAATTCGCCCAGCATTACCCGCAGGCTGGCTGGGTCGAGCACGACCCGATGGAAATCTTCGCCACCCAGAGCGCGGTCATGGTGGAAGCCCTGGCCCAGGCCGGCCTGCATCATGACCAGGTTGCCGCCCTCGGCATCACCAACCAGCGTGAAACCACCGTGGTCTGGGACAAGACCACCGGCCGCCCGATCTACAACGCCGTCGTCTGGCAGTGCCGCCGCAGCACCGAAATCTGCCAGCAGCTCAAGCGCGACGGTCACGAGCAGTACATCAGCGAAACCACCGGCCTGGTCACCGACCCGTACTTCTCCGGCACCAAGCTCAAGTGGATCCTCGACAACGTCGAAGGCAGCCGCGAGCGCGCGCGCAATGGTGAGTTGCTGTTCGGCACGGTCGACAGCTGGCTGATCTGGAAATTTACCGGCGGCAAGGTCCACGTCACCGACTACACCAACGCCTCGCGCACCATGCTCTTCAACATCCACTCGCTGGAATGGGACGCGAAGATGCTCGACATCCTCGACATCCCCCGGGAAATGCTTCCGCAAGTGAAGTCGTCCTCGGAAATCTACGGCCGCACCAAAAGTGGCATTGCCATCGGCGGCATCGCCGGTGACCAGCAGGCCGCCCTGTTCGGCCAGATGTGCGTGGAACCGGGCCAGGCGAAAAACACCTACGGCACCGGCTGCTTCCTGCTCATGAACACCGGCAACAAGGCAGTCAAATCCAACCACGGCATGCTCACCACCATCGGCTGCGGCCCACGCGGCGAAGTGGCCTATGCCCTGGAAGGCGCGGTGTTCAATGGCGGCTCCACGGTGCAGTGGCTGCGCGATGAGCTGAAAATCATCAACGATGCCTTCGATACCGAGTACTTTGCCAACAAGGTCAAGGACAGCAACGGCGTGTACCTGGTGCCGGCGTTCACTGGCCTGGGCGCGCCGTACTGGGACCCCTATGCCCGCGGTGCGCTGTTCGGCCTGACCCGGGGCGTGCGTGTCGATCACATCATTCGCGCAGCACTGGAGTCGATTGCCTACCAGACGCGCGACGTACTCGACGCCATGCAACAGGACTCAGGTGAACGGCTCAAGGCCCTGCGTGTGGACGGCGGCGCGGTGGCGAACAACTTCCTGATGCAATTCCAGGCCGACATCCTGGGCACTCAGGTCGAGCGCCCGAAAATGCGTGAGACCACGGCATTGGGCGCCGCGTACCTGGCCGGCCTGGCCTGCGGCTTCTGGGGCAGTCTGGACGAACTGCGTGGCAAAGCGGTGATCGAGCGCGAATTCGAACCGCAACTGGACGAACAGGCGAAGGAAAAACTCTACGCCGGTTGGCAGAAAGCGGTCAGCCGCACCCGCGACTGGGAGCCCCACGAAGACGCTGAATAAGCCGACGCCGGGCTTCACTCGGGTCTGTAACTGGTCGGGAGCGGATTCCTGCGGCATCATGGGCATATTTCGGCAGCCCGAAGGACGCCCATGAATCTGCCTCCCCGCCAGCAGCAAATCCTCGAACTGGTCCGCGAACGCGGCTACGTCAGCATCGAGGAAATGGCCCAACTGTTTGTCGTGACCCCGCAAACCATCCGCCGTGATATCAATCAGCTGGCGGAAGCGAACCTGCTGCGCCGCTACCATGGCGGCGCTGCCTACGATTCCAGCGTGGAAAACACCGCCTACGCCATGCGCGCCGATCAGATGCGCGACGAGAAGCAACGCATCGCCGAAGCCATCGCCGCCCAGATCCCCGATCACGCCTCGCTGTTCATCAATATCGGCACCACCACCGAATCCATCGCCCGGGCATTGCTCAACCACAACCACCTCAAGGTCATCACCAACAACCTGCATGTGGCGTCGATCCTCAGCGCCAAGGATGACTTCGAAGTGCTCATCGCCGGCGGTAACGTGCGGCGTGACGGCGGCGTGGTCGGCCAGGCCAGCGTCGATTTCATCAGCCAGTTCAAGGTCGACTTCGCCTTGGTGGGCATCAGCGGTATCGATGAAGACGGCAGCCTGCTGGATTTCGATTATCAGGAAGTGCGGGTTTCCCAAGCGATCATCGCCAACGCCCGGCAAGTGCTGCTGGCGGCGGACTCCAGTAAATTCGGGCGCAACGCCATGGTCCGCCTCGGGCCGATCAGCCTGATCGACTGCCTGGTGACCGACCAGCAACCGGTGCCGGCGCTCGCGCAGTTGCTGAGCCAGCACAAGATCCGGTTGGAAGTGGTTTAGACCCACCTCATATCATCCTCCCCACCGACGCCATCGCGAGCAGGCTCGCTCCCACAGGAATACCCGTACCTGTGGGGGCGAGCCTGCTCGCGACGGCCATGTTCCTGTCGGCGCATTCAGCGCGGCCGCCCCGCAAATGTTCGATTTTTTTCCTTTAGCCCGCTTTCGATGAGTTTTTTCAATCGAAGTCGACTGGCTGTTGCCGTGTTTATGGGCTAGTATTTTCGCAAATGAACATTAATGTTCGAATTCAAATATTACGAAAAGAGCCCGAGGCCAGCCGATGTCCACTTCTACCTTGCCTACGCCCCCGCTCGCCGAGGTTTACGATATCGCCGTCATTGGCGGTGGGATCAACGGCGTGGGGATTGCCGCGGACGCCGCCGGTCGCGGTCTTTCGGTGTTCCTTTGCGAAAAGGACGACCTGGCCAGCCACACCTCCTCGGCCAGCAGCAAGTTGATCCATGGCGGCCTGCGCTACCTCGAACATTACGAGTTCCGCCTGGTGCGTGAGGCGCTGGCCGAACGCGAAGTGCTGCTGACCAAGGCGCCGCACATCGTCAAACAGATGCGCTTCGTGCTGCCCCACCGCCCCCACCTGCGTCCGGCCTGGATGATCCGCGCCGGCCTGTTTCTCTACGATCACCTCGGTAAACGTGAACAGCTTGCAGGCTCCAAAAGCTTGAAGTTCGGTGCCGACAGTGCGTTGAAAAGCGAGATCACCAAGGGTTTCGAATATTCCGACTGTTGGGTCGACGATGCCCGGCTGGTGGTGCTCAACGCCATGGCTGCCCGGGAAAAAGGCGCCCACGTGCACACCCGCACCCGCTGCGTGAATGCCCGTCGCAGCAAGGGCCTCTGGCACTTGCACCTGGAACGCGCCGACGGCAGCCTGTTTTCGATCCGCGCCAAGGCGCTGGTCAACGCCGCTGGCCCGTGGGTCGCCAAGTTCATTCGCGATGACTTGAAGATGGAGTCGCCTTACGGCATCCGCCTGATCCAGGGCAGCCACGTGATTGTGCCGAAACTCTACGAAGGCGAACACGCGCACATTCTTCAGAACGAAGACCAGCGCATCGTGTTCACCATCCCTTACCTGAACCAGTTCACCCTGATCGGCACCACCGACCGCGAATACACCGGGGACCCGGCCAAGGTGGCCATCACCGAAGACGAAACCGATTACCTGCTCAAAGTGGTCAACGCTCACTTCAAGAAGCAGATCAGCCGCGACGAGATCCTGCACAGCTATTCCGGCGTGCGTCCGCTGTGCAACGACGAGTCCGACAATCCGTCTGCCGTGACCCGCGACTACACCCTGGCGCTGTCCGGCGGCGGCGAAGAAGCCCCACTGCTCTCGGTGTTTGGCGGCAAGCTGACCACCTACCGCAAGCTGGCCGAGTCGGCCATGGCGCAACTGGCTCCTTACTTCACGCAGATGCGCCCGAGCTGGACCGCCAACGCTGCGCTCCCCGGCGGCGAGAACATGACTACTCCGCAAGCGCTGTGCTCAGCGATCCGCGACAAGTTCGACTGGCTACCAACCGACATCGCCCGCCGCTGGGCCACGACCTACGGCAGCCGCACCTGGCGCATGCTGGAGGGCGTGCACACCCTCGCCGACCTGGGCGAACACATCGGCGCAGGCCTCTACACCCGGGAAGTCGATTACCTGTGCAGCGATGAATGGGCGGTCAATGCCCAAGACATCCTCTGGCGCCGCAGCAAGCTGGGCCTGTTCACCACCCCGGCTGAACAGCAGAAACTGCAGCAATACCTGGAAAAGGTCGAGCACAACCGACGCAAGATTGAAGCGGCCTGATTGATAGCCTGCGTTACCAAAGCCCCTGGATCCCACGATTCAGGGGCTTTTTACTTTCTGAGACCCACACCGCCCCCTTGTGGGAGCGAGCCTGCTCGCGATAGCGGCGCAACATTCAACATTGATGCAGTCTGACCCGCTGCTATCGCGAGCAGGCTCGCTCCCACAGGGATTTACGTGCAGTGCAAACATTCGGTTTTCCGAACGCGACCCGCCAGTCGGTTCGGCTAACCGGATGATTCGGCCGCCACAAAACCTGAAACAAAACATTAATTTTCAATTAAAACAGTAGCTTAGTCAGAATCCACTGGCCTGGCACGAGTCATGCTCTACACTCTTTCGAGACGAATGCCTGCACGCCGCCGCAACAGGCGCTGCCCGGCATTTCGAAGCATCCAGGGCCGACGTACCGGCTGAAATAAAAAAAACAATGTCGAGGAAACATCGATGCGCATCGTTCCCCATCTCCTGGGCGCAGCCATTGCTGCCGCTCTGATCAGCACTCCGGTTTTCGCCGCCGAACTGACCGGCACGCTGAAAAAGATCAAAGAGTCCGGCTTCGTCACGCTCGGGCATCGCGACGCTTCCATTCCGTTTTCCTACATCGCAGACGCTTCCGGCAAGCCGGTCGGCTACTCCCACGACATTCAACTGAAAGTCGTCGAAGCCTTGAAAAAAGACCTGGACATGCCGGACCTGCAGGTCAAATACAACCTGGTCACCTCGCAAACCCGTATCCCGTTGGTGCAGAACGGCACCGTGGACCTGGAGTGCGGCTCCACCACCAACAACGTCGAGCGTCAGCAGCAGGTTGATTTCTCCGTGGGCATCTTCGAGATCGGCACGCGCCTGCTCTCCAAGAAAGACTCCAAGTACAAGGATTTCGACGATCTGAAAGGCAAGAACGTCGTGACCACCGCCGGCACCACCTCCGAGCGCCTGCTCAAGGCGATGAACGCCGACAAGCAGATGGGCATGAACGTCATCTCCGCCAAGGACCACGGCGAGTCGTTCCAGATGCTGGAATCGGGCCGTGCCGTTGCGTTCATGATGGACGACGCCCTGCTGGCCGGTGAAGCGGCCAAGGCCAAGAAGGCGAGCGACTGGGAAGTGACCGGTACGCCTCAGTCCTACGAAATCTACGGCTGCATGATGCGCAAGGGCGACGAGCCGTTCAAAAAGGCGGTCGACGATGCCATCAAGGCCACTTACTCCTCGGGCGAGATCAACAAGATCTACGACAAGTGGTTCACGCAGCCAATCCCGCCGAAAAACCTGAACCTGAACTTCCCGATGAGCGACGAGCTCAAGGCACTGATCGCCAATCCGACCGACAAAGCGGCTGACGACAAGAAGTCCTGATTTTTCTGACTAACCTTATCCCCTGAAAGGGCCCGGCCCTTTCAGGGGATGGTCACTCCCTGCTGGCGTATCTGGAAACACTCGAACCGGTGATTGTCGAGCCGATCGCGTGTGCCTGGCCTTTAAAGGCCAGGGTGGGAACGGAGCTTCCCCAGGCGGGCATTTGCACATCGAACGATCTGAGGGGAGACCCCGATGAATTACAACTGGGACTGGGGCGTATTCTTCAAGTCCACTGGCATCGGCAGCGAGATTTATCTCGACTGGTACATTGCCGGCCTGGGCTGGACCATCGCCATTGCCGTCGTCGCCTGGATCATTGCCCTGCTGCTGGGCTCGATCCTGGGGGTGATGCGCACCGTGCCGAACCGGCTGGTGTCGGGTATCGCCACCTGCTACGTGGAGCTTTTCCGTAACGTGCCGCTGCTGGTGCAGCTGTTCATCTGGTATTTCCTGGTGCCCGACCTGCTGCCGGAGAACCTGCAGGAGTGGTACAAGCAGGACCTGAACCCGACCACCTCGGCCTACCTGAGCGTCGTCGTGTGCCTGGGGCTGTTCACTGCTGCCCGGGTCTGCGAACAGGTGCGCACCGGTATCCAGGCGCTGCCGCGCGGCCAGGAGTCCGCCGCCCGTGCCATGGGCTTCAAGCTGCCGCAGATCTACTGGAACGTGCTGCTGCCCCAGGCCTACCGGATCATCATTCCGCCGCTCACCTCGGAATTCCTCAACGTCTTCAAAAACTCCTCCGTGGCCTCGCTGATCGGCCTGATGGAGCTGCTCGCGCAGACCAAGCAGACCGCCGAGTTCTCGGCCAACCTGTTCGAAGCCTTTACCTTGGCGACGCTGATCTACTTCACCTTGAACATGAGCCTGATGCTGCTGATGCGCCTGGTCGAGAAGAAAGTCGCGGTGCCCGGCCTGATCTCCGTGGGGGGTAAATAATGGAATTCGATTTCAGTGGTGTCGTACCGGCCATTCCGGGCTTGTGGAACGGCATGGTAATGACCTTGAAACTGATGGCCATGGGCGTCGTCGGTGGGATCGTCCTGGGGACGATCCTGGCGCTGATGCGCCTGTCCCACAACAGGCTGGTTTCCAATATCGCCGGCGCCTACGTCAACTACTTCCGCTCGATCCCGCTGTTGCTGGTGATCACCTGGTTCTACCTGGCGGTGCCGTTCGTGCTGCGCTGGATCACGGGCGAAGACACCCCGATCGGTGCGTTCGAGTCCTGCGTCGTGGCCTTCATGATGTTCGAGGCGGCGTACTTCTGCGAGATCGTGCGGGCCGGCGTGCAGGCGATTCCCAAGGGACAGATGGGCGCCGCCCAGGCGCTGGGCATGAATTATGGCCAGACCATGCGCCTGATCATCCTGCCCCAGGCGTTTCGCAAGATGACCCCGCTGCTGCTGCAACAGAGCATCATCCTGTTTCAGGACACCTCGCTGGTCTACACCGTCGGCCTGGTGGACTTCCTCAATGCTTCGCGGGCCAGTGGCGACATCATCGGCCGCTCCAATGAGTTCCTGATCGTCGCAGGTCTCGTGTATTTCACAATCAGCTTTGCCGCCTCGCTGCTGGTCAAGCGTCTGCAAAAAAGGTTCGCCGTATGATCTCTATCAAGAACATCAACAAGTGGTATGGGGACTTCCAGGTACTGACCAATTGCAGCACCGAGGTCAGCAAGGGTGAGGTGGTGGTGGTGTGCGGCCCTTCCGGTTCGGGCAAGTCGACGCTGATCAAGTGCGTCAACGCCCTGGAGCCGTTCCAGAAGGGTGACATCGTGGTCGATGGCACGTCCATCGCCGACCCGAAGACCAACCTGCCGAAGCTGCGTTCGCGGGTGGGCATGGTGTTCCAGCACTTCGAACTGTTCCCGCACCTGACCATCACCGAAAACCTGACCATCGCGCAGATCAAGGTGCTGGGCCGCAGCAAGGAAGAAGCCACCAAGAAGGGCTTGCAACTGCTTGAGCGCGTCGGCCTCTCGGCCCATGCCCACAAGCACCCGGGCCAGCTCTCCGGCGGCCAGCAGCAACGCGTGGCGATTGCCCGCGCCCTGGCGATGGACCCGGTGGTGATGCTGTTCGACGAACCGACCTCGGCCCTCGACCCGGAAATGGTCAACGAAGTGCTCGACGTGATGGTGCAACTGGCTCACGAAGGCATGACCATGATGTGCGTGACCCACGAAATGGGCTTCGCCCGCAAAGTGGCGAACCGGGTGATTTTCATGGACCAGGGCCAGATCATCGAAGACTGCAAGAAGGAAGAGTTTTTCGGCGACATCAGCGCCCGCTCCGAACGTGCGCAGCATTTCCTTGAGAAAATCCTGCAGCACTAAAAGAACAGTTGCTCAAGCCCCACCATCCCTGTGGGAGCGAGCCTGCTCGCGATGAGGCCAGATCAGTCGACCTCGATGTTGAATGTCAGTCCGCTATCGCGAGCAGGCTCGCTCCCACAAGGGAAATGCGCTGGTTCTTGAGCAAGTGTTGTGGTTGACCCAAGGCTTCTGTGATGAAATGCGACCCCACCCTCTATCGCGCCGCGCCGCCATCACTCGCCGTGAAACCCCGCCTGATTCGCCATCTGTTCCTGCCGCCGTTGATCATCGCGTTGATGATCGGCCTGGGTTATCTCGGCTTCTGGCTCAGCGAACACTACGGCGTGCGTGGCCTGGCCGAGAACGGCGAGCGCCAGCTGGAGCTGCATGCCCGTGCGGTCGAGAGCGAGATCAGCAAGTACACCTATCTACCGAGCCTGCTGGAGCTTGAATCCAGTGTCTCGACACTGCTCGACGACCCGACGCCCGAACACCGCAAGACCGTCAACGAATACCTCGAAGGCTTGAACCGGCGCAGCCGCAGCCGGGCCATCTACGTGATGGACACCACCGGCCGGGTCATGGCCACCAGCAACTGGCGTGACGTCGACAGTTACCTGGGCGAAGACCTGTCCTTCCGCGCCTATTTCCAGAACGCCGTGCGCGGCCAGCCGGGACGTTTCTACGGCATCGGCAGCACCAACGGCGAACCCGGCTATTACCTGGCCCACGGCCTGGAAGAGCAGGGCAAGATCATCGGCGTCGCCGTGGTCAAGGTGCGCCTCGAAGCCATGGAAGAGCGCTGGCAGAGGGCGCGCCTGGAAGCGTTCGTCAGCGACGAGAACGGCATCATCATCTTGTCCAGCGACCCGGCGCGACGGCTCAAGTCCGTGCGCCCCTTGAGTGATGAAACCAAGGAACGCCTGGCCCGCAGCCTGCAATATTACTGGTTCCCGCTGAACGAGCTGGTGCCCCTGGCCCGGGAACGCCTGGCCGAAGGTATGGAGAAACTGACGTTCCCGGCCAACACCGAACTGGTCTCCGACGAACGTGCCATCAGCTACTTGTCGCAGACCCGGCCGTTGAGCGACACGCCGTGGAACTTCACCCTGCTGACGCCCCTTGAAGACCTGCGGCGCCAGGCAATCAACCAAGGGATCCTGGTGGCGGTGGCCTTTGCCCTGGTGGCGTTCCTGCTGATCGCCTGGAACGAACGGCGCAAGGTCATCGCCACCCGCCTCGCGGCCCGGGAAGCCTTGCAGGAAGCCAACAACCAGCTCGAACGTCGGATTACCGAACGCACCACCGACCTGCGCGCCAGCAACGAGCGCCTCAAGAGCCAGATCCGCGAGCGACGCCAGGCTGAAGAAACCTTGCGCCGGGCCCAGGACGAGTTGGTCCAGGCCGGTAAACTCGCAGCCATTGGCCAGATGTCCACCAGCATTGCCCACGAACTCAACCAGCCGCTGGCGGCACTGCGCACCCTGTCCGGCAATACCGTGCGCTTCCTGGAACGCGGCCAATTGGATATCGCCAGCACCAACCTCAAGACCATCAACGAACTGATCGACCGCATGGGCCGGATCACCGCCAGCCTGCGCGCCTTTGCCCGACGAGGCGACGATCAAGGCCGCGCAAGCCTGGGCAAGGCCGTCGCGGCGGCATTGCAACTGCTCGGCGGGCGCCTGGAAAATTGCAACATCCAGATCCACAGCGGCTTCGATGACGTCCAGTTGCAAATCGACCAGACGCGCCTGGAGCAGATATTGGTGAACTTGATCGGCAATGCCCTGGACGCCATGCACACGCAGCCCGAGCCCCAGCTGTGGCTCGAAGGCGAAAGCAGCGACGGCAAATACCGCCTGCGGGTACGGGATAACGGCCACGGCGTCGACCCGGAAGCACGCAAGCATTTGTTCGAACCGTTCTTCACCACCAAGCCCGGCGAACAGGGCCTGGGCCTGGGCCTGACCCTCTCGGCCAGCCTGGCCGCCGCCGCTGGCGGGCACCTGGGCGTCGAATACCCGGTTGAGCGTGGCACCACCTTTGTCCTCAGTTTACCGTTGGTAAGCCTTTCCCCTGCCGAGCCGCTATGAACAACGACCTGAGCGTACTGATCGTCGAAGACGACCCCCATGTCCTGCTGGGCTGCCAGCAGGCCCTGAGCCTGGAAGACATTCCGTGCATCGGCGTGGGCAGTGCCGAGGAAGCCCTGGAGCGGGTCGGCGATGACTTCGCCGGCATCGTCATCAGCGACATCCGCTTGCCCGGCATCGATGGCCTGGAACTGCTGACCCGCCTCAAGGCCCGGGACAGTCGCTTGCCGGTGGTGCTGATCACCGGTCACGGCGACATCTCCATGGCCGTCGGCGCGATGCAAAAAGGCGCCTATGACTTCATGGAGAAACCCTTCTCCCCCGAACGCCTGGTGGACGTTGCCCGTCGCGCCCTGGAACAGCGCAGCCTGGCCCGCGAGGTGACATCGCTGCGCCGGCAACTGGCCGAGCGCGATTCCCTGGAACATCGGATCATTGGCCGCTCGCCAGCCATGCAGCACCTGCGTGCACTGATCGCCAACGTCGCCGACACGTCGGCCAACGTGCTGATCGAAGGTGAAACCGGCACCGGCAAGGAATTGGTCGCCCGCTGCCTGCACGACTTCAGCCGCCGCCACGACAAACAGTTCGTTGCACTGAACTGTGGCGGCCTGCCGGAGAACCTCTTCGAAAGCGAGATTTTCGGCCACGAAGCCAATGCCTTCACCGGGGCCGGCAAACGTCGGATCGGCAAGATCGAGCACGCCGATGGCGGCACGCTGTTTCTCGATGAAGTGGAAAGCATGCCCCTGCCGCTGCAGATCAAGTTGCTGCGGGTGTTGCAGGAACGCACCCTCGAACGGCTGGGCTCGAACCAGAGCGTGGCGGTGGATTGCCGGGTGATCGCCGCAACCAAGTCCGACCTCGACGAAATGGGCCGCGCCGGACAGTTCCGCAGCGACCTGTATTACCGCCTCAACGTGGTGACCCTGGAACTGCCGCCCCTGCGCGAGCGGCGCGAAGACATTCTGCAATTGTTCGAACACTTCCTCCAGCAATCGTCCCTGCGTTTCGACCGCACCGTGCCGGAACTGGACAACCAGACCCTGTCGAACCTGATGAGCCACGACTGGCCGGGCAATGTGCGCGAACTGCGCAACGTCGCCGAGCGCTACGCCCTCGGTTTGCCGGCGTTCAAGAAGCCCGGCGCCAGCAGCGGCAGCCAGGGCCTGGCCTTCGCCGAAGCGGTGGAAGCGTTCGAACGCAACCTGTTGGTGGACGCCCTGCAACGCAGCGGTGGCAACCTGACCCAGGCTAGCCAGGAACTGGGCATGGCCAAGACCACGCTGTTCGACAAAGTCAAAAAATACGGCCTGAGCCATTAACCGGGGCACACACCTGTGGATCTGATTTTCAAAGCGGCCCTGGGTGCCGCCGTGGTGGTGCTCCTGGCGATGCTCGCCAAGACCCGCAATTACTACATCGCCGGGCTCGTGCCGCTGTTTCCTACCTTCGCGCTGATCGCCCATTACATCGTCGGCAAGGGCCGCTCGGTGGAAGACCTGAAGACCACCATCGTCTTTGGCATGTGGTCGATCATTCCGTACTTCGTATACCTGGCGACCCTCTATGTGATGGTCGACCGGATGCGCCTGGAGGCATCGCTGGCGGTGGCGACGGTGGCGTGGCTGATGGCGGCGACGGTACTGGTCAGCGTCTGGGTGCGGGTTCATGCCTGAGCGTGGCCACCCCCTGTGGGAGCGAGCCTGCTCGCGATTAGCGGTTGATCAGTTTGCGACTGATGCTGGATGTGACACCGCCATCGCGAGCAGGCTCGCTCCCACATTGGTGCAACAGTGCTCGCCAGTGATGTGCCCACCCAATAGATGTGGGAGCGAGCCTGCTCGCGATAGCGTCGGATCAGTAACCCACGGTAAACCGCGTCCGCGAAAACTGCGGCGCCTGCACTTCGTCGATCATTGCAATGGCGTAGTCAGCGAAGCTGATCCAGCTGCGACCGGCTTCGTCGAACAGCAGGTGATCCTTGCCGAGGCGAAAGTGTCCGGTGCGCTCGGTCTCGACGAACTCCGCCGAGGGCGAGAGGAAGGTCCAGTCCAGGTCCTGCTCCTTGCGCAGCACATCGAGGAACAAGGCACCGGCGGTAGCTTCGGCGAGGTATTCCTCTGGAAAGCCATCGCTGTCGATCACCCGGCTGTTGTCCGGCAGCAGCAACGAGCCGGCCCCGCCCACCACCAGCAAACGCTTGACCCCGGCGGCCTTCACGGGCGCGATGACCTTGTCGGCCGGCACGGTGGAGAAGTGGACGGCGCTGATGACTACGTCGTGACCGGCGACCGCAGCGGTCAGGGCCTCGCTGTCCAGCACGTCCAGTTGCTGGCTGGCCACCCCGGCCCTTTCGCCGATTTTTGCCGTACTGCGAGCAATGGCCGTCACGCTATGACCGCGACGCAAGGCTTCTTCCAACAGTTGGCTGCCGGCACGGCCGGTGGCCCCGATGATTGCAATTTTGCTCATGCTGTTCTCCAGTAAATAACGATGCTTGAAAGCCATGCGGTTCTGGCAAGGAGCTTAGTTCGCGGACTCGCACTGAAAAATGCGATGCTGAGACATAGTTTGTTTCTGAAAGCGGGCAAATCATGGATCGTCTCCAAGCAATGCGGGTGTTCGTCACCGTGGTGGACCTGGGCAGCCAGTCGGCGGCGGCCGAGCATCTGGACCTGTCACGCCCGGTGGTGTCGCGCTATCTGGCGGAGCTGGAAGATTGGGTCGGCGCCCGGCTGATGCATCGCACCACCCGCAAGCTGAGCCTGACGGCCGCCGGCACGGAAATCCTGCCGCGCTGCCGGCAGATGCTGGACCTGTCCGGCGACATGCAAGCCGCCGTCAGCAAGCCCGACGATGCGCCACGGGGTCTGTTGCGCATCAGCGCCAGCACCTCGTTCGGCCAGGCGCAACTGGCGGAGGCCATGGCCGAATACGTCAAGCGCTACCCAGGGGTGAGCGTCGACCTGCAAATGCTCGACCGCACCGTGAACCTGGTGGACGAGCGCATCGACCTGGCAATCCGCATGAGCAACGACCTGGACCCGAACCTGATCGCCCGCCGCCTCACCGTCTGCCGCTCGGTGATCTGTGCCTCACCCGGTTACCTGAGCGAACACCCGACACCGCAGCGGGTGGAAGACCTGAGCCGGCACAACTGCCTGACCCACTCCTACTTCGGCAAGAGCCTGTGGCATTTCGAACAGGACGGCGAGCAGGTGTCGGTGCCGGTGCAGGGCTCCATCAGCGCCAACGAAGCCAGCACACTGCTGCGGGCCACCATGGCAGGCGCCGGCGTGGCGATGCTGCCCAGCTACCAGGCCGGCGCCCACATCAAGCGTGGCGAACTGGTCCGTCTGCTGGCCCACGCCGAGCCTCGGCAGATGAACATGTACGCGGTGTATGCCTCGCGCAAGCACATGCCGTCGGCGCTGCGCAGCCTGCTGGATTTCCTGGTGCTGAGATTCCCCGAAAAACCGGCGTGGGATGTAGGGCTGTAGAAAAAACCCGTCCCAACACTGCCCCCTGTGGGAGCGAGCCTGCTCGCGATGGCGGAGTGTCAGCCACATCAAGGCCAACTGATTCACCGCCATCGCGAGCAGGCTCGCTCCCACAGGGGGTTGTGTACGGCCTCGAATACCGCGGCAGGATTCCACCAACCGCCCGCCCCAAGGCATACTTGCCACCCTCCGTACGTCAGAACCCAAAGCCGCCCCATGCGTATCCACGTCAGTTTCATCGACCGCGTCGGCATTACCCAGGAAGTCCTGGCCTTGCTCGGTGGGCGTAATCTCAATCTGGATGCGGTGGAGATGGTGCCGCCCAACGTCTACATCGATGCGCCGACCCTCAGCCCGCAAGTGCTGGACGAGTTGCGCGAGGCGTTGTTCAGCGTGCGGGGCGTGCAAGCAGTGACCGTGGTCGACATCCTGCCGGGCCAGCGTCGGCACCTGCAACTCGACGCCCTGCTCGCGGCCATGACCGACCCGGTGCTGGCCCTGGACAGCGCCGGTAACGTACTGCTCGCCAACCCCGCGCTGATTGCCCTGTACGGCCGGGAACCGGCCGGCGAAAGCGTGGCCGCGCTGTTCGGTGACGAAGCGCTGCTGGGCGCCCTGCTGGAGAACGGCTTTCGCTTACCGTTGCGGGAAATCACCCTCAATGGCCAGACCTTGCTGCTGGACGCCACGCCCATCACCGACGCCGGCGCCCTGCTGACGCTCTATCCGCCGAATCGCATGGGTGAGCGCCTGTCGGCACTGCATCACGATCACGCTGAAGGCTTCGACGCTCTGCTCGGCGAATCCCCGGCGATCCGCACCCTCAAGGCCCGGGCCCAACGCGTGGCCGCCCTCGACGCGCCGCTGCTGATCCAGGGCGAAACCGGCACCGGCAAGGAACTCGTCGCCCGCGCCTGCCACGCCATCAGTGCCCGTCACAGCGCACCGTTCCTGGCCTTGAACTGCGCCGCGTTGCCGGAGAACCTGGCCGAAAGCGAACTGTTCGGTTATGCCCCCGGCGCCTTCACCGGCGCGCAGCGGGGCGGCAAGCCAGGCCTGATGGAACTGGCGAACCAGGGCACGGTGTTCCTCGATGAAATCGGCGAGATGTCGCCGTACCTGCAAGCCAAGTTGCTGCGTTTTTTGAACGACGGCAGCTTCCGCCGGGTCGGCGGCGACCGGGAAATCAAGGTCAACGTGCGGATCCTCAGCGCCACCCACCGCAACCTGGAGAAAATGGTCAGCGAAGGCTCGTTCCGCGAAGACCTGTTCTATCGCCTCAACGTGCTCAACGTCGAAGTCCCGCCACTGCGTGAGCGTGGCCAGGACATCCTGTTGCTGGCGCGTTATTTCATGCAGCAGGCCTGCGCGCAGATCCAGCGCCCGGTCTGCCGTCTCGCTCCCGGCACCTACCCGGCGCTACTGGGCAACCGCTGGCCAGGCAATGTGCGGCAATTGCAGAACGTGATCTTTCGCGCCGCCGCCATCTGCGAAAGCAGCCTGGTGGACATTGGTGACCTGGACATCGCCGGCACCTCCGTCGCGCGCCAGGGTGACGTGGACGTCGAAAGCCTGGAACAGGCCGTGGAAACCTTCGAGAAACACCTGCTCGAAAGCCTCTACGTCAACTACCCCTCCACCCGCCAGCTCGCCAGCCGTCTGCAGACTTCCCACACCGCGATTGCCCATCGGCTGCGCAAGTATGGGATTCCCAACAAGCCATAAGCCCCGCCCCACCCCACCCAAATCCCCTGTGGGAGCGAGCCTGCTCGCGATGGCGGTGGGTCAGCCAACATCCCCACCCCTGACACACCGCCATCGCGAGCAGGCTCGCTCCCACAGAGGATCGGTGGTGCTACACAAATCGAGCCAAAAACGACCTCTACCGTACTGAAAGCGCTACAGCGGAACGAAATCGCTACACCCGACGCTAAACTGCGCCGGATAAGGCTTTGATCCCGCAATGATTTTATCCAGGCCCAGAGCTGTAGCGATTTCGCTACAGACCAGCCTCTTCGCGCCCTTCCAAACCCTGCCAAATCATTGATTGCCAAGCACTTATCAACCTTGGCCGCGTTCTTGCTATGGGTATAGCCATTCGGCCGGGCCAAGACCCGCGCCTTTCTTCGCGTCCACCAGACGAATCTGGCCCCAGGAGTTTCCATGAGCGAGTTGCGTTTCACTGAAGATCACGAATGGCTGCGCACCGAAGCCGACGGCAGCGTTACGGTCGGCATCACCGCGTTTGCCCAGAACGCCTTGGGCGATGTGGTCTATGTTCAGTTACCGGAACTGCAAACCTACGCCAAGGGTGCCGAGGCCTCGACCGTGGAATCGGTGAAGGCCGCCAGCGGCGTCTACATGCCTCTGGACGGTGACGTGCTGGAAATCAACCCGGCCCTGGAGAGCAATCCGGAACTGGTCAACGAAGATCCGCTGGGCGAAGGCTGGTTTTTCCGCTTTATGCCCGCCAATCCTGCTGAAGTTGGCCAACTGCTGAATCAGGATGCCTACGACCGTCTGATCAAAGCCAACGCCGAAGCCTGAGGAGCGCCACATGACCGTTAATCTGGGCACCGCCAACGAATTCATCGCCCGTCACATCGGCCCTCGGGCCAGTGACGAGCAAGCCATGCTCGAGCGCCTGGGCTACGACTCCCTGGAAGCCCTGAGCGCCAGCGTCATCCCTGAAAGCATCAAGGGTACCAGCGTGCTGGACATGGGCGACGGCCAGAGCGAAGCCGATGCACTGGCCTCGATCAAAGCCATCGCGGCCAGGAACCAGCTGTTCAAGACCTACATCGGCCAGGGCTACTACAACTGCCACACGCCGGCGCCGATCCTGCGCAACCTGCTGGAAAACCCGGCCTGGTACACCGCCTACACCCCGTACCAACCGGAAATTTCCCAGGGTCGTCTCGAAGCGCTGTTGAATTTCCAGACCCTGATCAGCGACCTCACCGGTCTGCCGATCGCCAATGCCTCGTTGCTGGACGAAGCCACCGCCGCCGCCGAAGCCATGACCTTCTGCAAGCGCCTGAGCAAGAACAAGGGCAGCAACGCCTTCTTCGCTTCGTGCCATTGCCACCCACAGACCCTCGACGTGCTGCGCACCCGTGCCGAGCCCCTGGGGATCGACGTGGTGGTCGGCGACGAACGCGAACTGAGCGACGTCAGCCAATTCTTCGGCGCCCTGCTGCAATACCCGGCCAGCAACGGTGACCTGTTCGACTACCGCGAACTGACCGAACGCTTCCACGCCGCCAATGCCCTGGTTGCCGTTGCGGCTGATTTGCTGGCCCTGACCCTGCTCACCCCACCGGGTGAGTTCGGCGCCGATGTGGCCATCGGCAGCGCCCAGCGCTTCGGCGTGCCACTGGGCTTCGGCGGCCCGCACGCGGCGTATTTCTCCACCAGGGACGCCTTCAAGCGCGACATGCCGGGCCGTCTGGTCGGTGTGTCCGTGGACCGTTTCGGCAAGCCGGCCCTGCGCCTGGCTATGCAGACCCGCGAGCAACACATCCGCCGCGAGAAGGCCACGAGCAACATCTGCACCGCCCAGGTGCTGCTGGCCAACATCGCCAGCATGTACGCCGTGTACCACGGTCCCAAGGGCCTGGTGCAGATCGCCAACCGCATCCATCACCTGACCGCGATCCTCGCCAAGGGCCTGGGCGCGCTGGGCCTGAGCGTCGAGCAAGAGAGCTTCTTCGACACCCTGACCCTGCACACCGGCACGCAAACCGCCGCCCTGCATGACAAGGCCCGTGCCCAGCGCCTCAACCTGCGCGTGGTGGATGCTGAACGCCTCGGCCTGTCCCTGGACGAAACCACCTGCCAGGCTGACATCGAGACCCTCTGGAGCGTGTTGGCCGATGGCAAGGCCCTGCCGGACTTCGCCAGCCTCGCCGCCAGCGTGCAGAGCCGCATCCCGGCCGAACTGGTGCGCCAATCGGCCGTCCTCAGCCACCCGGTGTTCAACCGCTACCACTCCGAAACCGAGCTGATGCGCTACCTGCGCAAGCTCGCCGACAAGGACCTGGCCCTGGATCGCACCATGATCCCGCTGGGCTCCTGCACCATGAAGCTCAACGCTGCCAGCGAAATGATCCCGGTGACCTGGGCCGAATTCGGCGCCCTGCACCCGTTCGCCCCGGCCGAACAAAGCGCCGGTTACCAGCAGTTGACCGATGAGCTGGAAGCCATGCTCTGCGCCGCCACCGGTTACGACGCGGTGTCGCTGCAACCCAACGCTGGTTCCCAGGGTGAATACGCCGGTCTGTTGGCGATCCGTGCCTACCACCAGAGCCGTGGCGAAGACCGCCGCGACATCTGCCTGATCCCGTCCTCGGCCCACGGCACCAACCCGGCCACCGCCAACATGGCCGGCATGCGCGTGGTGGTCACCGCCTGCGACGCCCGCGGCAACGTCGACATCGAAGACCTGCGCGCCAAGGCCATCGAGCACCGCGAACACCTCGCCGCGCTGATGATCACTTACCCGTCGACCCACGGCGTGTTCGAAGAAGGCATCCGCGAAATCTGCGGCATCATTCATGACAACGGCGGCCAGGTGTACATCGACGGCGCCAACATGAACGCCATGGTCGGCCTCTGCGCGCCGGGCAAGTTCGGTGGCGACGTGTCGCACCTGAACCTGCACAAGACCTTCTGCATTCCCCACGGCGGTGGCGGCCCGGGCGTCGGCCCGATTGGCGTGAAGTCGCACCTGGCGCCGTTCCTGCCGGGCCACGCGAACATGGCGCGCAAGGAAGGCGCAGTGTGCGCGGCGCCGTTCGGCAGCGCGAGCATCCTGCCGATCACCTGGATGTACATCCGCATGATGGGTGGTGCCGGCCTCAAGCGTGCGTCGCAGCTGGCGATCCTCAACGCCAACTACATCGCCCGGCGCCTGGAAGAGCACTACCCCGTGCTCTACACCGGCAGCAACGGCCTGGTGGCCCACGAGTGCATCCTCGATTTGCGCCCGCTCAAGGACAGCAGCGGCATCAGCGTCGATGACGTGGCCAAGCGCCTGATCGACTTCGGCTTCCACGCCCCGACCATGTCGTTCCCGGTGGCCGGCACGCTGATGATCGAGCCGACCGAGAGTGAATCCAAGGAAGAACTGGATCGCTTCTGCGACGCCATGATCTGCATCCGCGAGGAAATCCGCGCCGTCGAAAATGGCAGCCTGGACAAAGACGACAACCCGCTGAAAAACGCCCCGCACACCGCAGCGGAACTCGTCGGCGAATGGGCTCACCCCTACAGCCGCGAGCAGGCGGTGTACCCGGTGGCGTCGTTGATCGAAGGCAAGTACTGGCCGCCGGTGGGCCGGGTCGACAACGTGTTCGGCGACCGCAACCTGGTCTGCGCCTGCCCGTCGATCGAAAGCTACGCTTGATTGTTGAGGGAGGCGGGTCAAACCGCCTCTCCCAACAACACCGCCTATGCCCCTGTGGGAGCGAGCCTGCTCGCGATTGCGGTATGACAGCCAATACAGATGTTGACTGACACTGCGCAATCGCGAGCAGGCTCGCTCCCACAGGGGATGTGTGCCACACCCTGAATCGATCCTCATAAAAAGAAACCGGAGAAACACCATGTCGTTAAGCGTGTTCGACCTGTTCAAGATCGGTATCGGCCCGTCCAGCTCCCACACGGTCGGCCCGATGCGTGCCGCCGCCCGTTTCGTCGAGGGGCTGCGCCGTGATGACCTGCTTGAAACCATCACCAGCGTCAAGGTCGAGCTCTACGGCTCCCTCGGCGCCACCGGCAAGGGCCACGGCAGCGACAAGGCTGTACTGCTGGGCCTGGAAGGTGAACACCCGGACACCGTGAACACCGAAACCGTCGCCGCCCGCCTGCAAGACATTTGCAGCAACGGTCGCCTGAACCTGCTCGGTCAACACCCCATCGAATTCAATGAAAAGCTGCACCTGGCGATGATCCGCAAACCGCTGGCCTTTCACCCCAACGGCATGATCTTCCGCGCCTTCGACGCCGCCGGCCTGCAAGTGCGCAGCCGCGAGTACTATTCGATCGGCGGTGGTTTCGTCGTCGATGAGGGCGCGGCCGGCGCCGACCGTATCGTCGAAGATGCCACGCCCCTGACCTTCCCGTTCAAAAGCGCCAAGGACCTTCTGGCACATTGCAGCACTTACGGCCTGTCCATCAGCCAGGTGATGCTGACCAACGAAAGCGCTTGGCGCCCCGAAGCGGAAACCCGCGCCGGCCTGCTGAACATCTGGCAGGTTATGCAGGACTGCGTGGCAGCAGGCTGCCGCAACGAAGGGATCCTGCCCGGCGGGCTGAAGGTCAAGCGGCGGGCAGCGGCGTTGCACCGCCAGTTGTGCAATAACCCCGAAGCCGCCCTGCGCGATCCGCTGTCGGTGCTGGATTGGGTCAACCTTTACGCCCTGGCCGTCAACGAAGAAAACGCCTACGGCGGGCGGGTCGTCACCGCACCCACCAACGGCGCGGCGGGGATCATCCCGGCCGTGCTGCATTACTACATGCGCTTTATCCCCGGGGCCAACGAAGACGGCGTCGTGCGCTTCCTGCTGACCGCCGCCGCCATCGGCATCCTCTACAAGGAAAACGCGTCCATCTCCGGCGCCGAAGTTGGCTGCCAGGGTGAAGTCGGCGTGGCTTGCTCCATGGCTGCCGGCGCCCTCTGCGAAGTGTTGGGCGGTACGGTGCAGCAAGTGGAGAACGCCGCCGAGATCGGCATGGAACACAACCTCGGCCTGACCTGCGACCCCATCGGTGGCCTGGTGCAGGTGCCGTGTATCGAGCGCAACGCCATGGGTTCGGTGAAAGCCATCAACGCGGTGCGCATGGCCATGCGCGGCGACGGGCATCACTTCGTCTCCCTCGACAAAGTCATCCGCACCATGCGCCAGACCGGCGCCGACATGAAAAGCAAATACAAGGAGACCGCCCGCGGCGGTCTGGCGGTCAACATCATCGAATGCTGATGCGCCTCTCTTCATTTTTCCAGGAGCTGATATGTCCACCGAACAACTGTTGAAGACCCCGTTGCACGCACTGCACCTCGAACTCGGCGCCCGCATGGTGCCATTCGCCGGCTACGACATGCCGGTGCAGTACCCACTGGGCGTGATGAAAGAGCACCAGCACACCCGCGATCAGGCCGGGCTGTTCGATGTGTCCCACATGGGTCAGATCCGCCTGACCGGCGCCGACGCCGCCAAGGCCCTGGAAACCCTGGTACCGGTGGACATCATCGACCTGCCAGTGGGCATGCAGCGCTACGCCATGTTCACCAACGACAATGGCGGCATCCTCGACGACCTGATGGTCGCCAACCTGGGCAACGAGGAACTGTTCCTGGTGGTCAACGCCGCGTGCAAGGACCAGGACCTGGCCCTTTTGCGCAGCCATATTGGCAACCAGTGCAGCATCGAGCCGCTGTTCGAAGCCCGCGCCCTGCTCGCACTGCAGGGCCCGGCCGCCGTCACCGTGCTCGCGCGCCTGGCGCCGGACGTGGCAAAAATGACCTTCATGCAGTTCCAGCGCGTCACGCTGTTGGGCGTGGAGTGTTTTGTCAGCCGCTCCGGCTACACCGGTGAAGACGGCTTCGAAATCTCCGTGCCCGCCGCCGACGCGGAAAAACTCGCCCGCGCCCTGCTGGCCGAGCCGGAAGTCGCCGCCATCGGCCTCGGCGCCCGTGACTCCCTGCGCCTGGAAGCTGGCCTGTGCCTGTATGGCCACGACATGAACACCGAGACGACGCCGATCGAAGCCAGCCTGTTGTGGGCCATTTCCAAGGTGCGGCGTGCCGACGGTGCCCGCGCCGGCGGATTTCCCGGTGCTGAGGCCGTTTTCGCCCAACAACAGGGCGGCGTCAGCCGTAAACGCGTTGGCCTGCTGCCCCAGGAACGCACACCTGTGCGCGAAGGTGCGGAAATCGTCAATGAAGCCGGCGAGATGATCGGGACCGTGTGCAGCGGCGGTTTCGGCCCGACCCTGGTTGGCCCCTTGGCAATGGGTTATCTGGACAGCGCCTATGTCGCACTGGATACGCCCGTGTGGGCGATAGTTCGTGGGAAAAAGGTGCCTTTGCTTGTCAGCAAAATGCCATTCGTTGCACAGCGCTATTACCGTGGTTGATTGACTGTTTCTATAAGTAACGCGATTGCGTTATACGTGCACTAATGTGTAACGCAATCGCCATAAAAAGGTGCATCTAACTTGCCCCGGCATGTTGCTTATAACAGTCCGGAACTATGCAACCGTTCCACCGAACAAGCCCAGGCCAGCGAAGCGCCTATAAGCCAGCAAGCTGAGCAAATACGGGCCCTTCAGGGGGGTTGTTTTTTTGTTCATGGTTGGCGTAGAGTCTGATCACTGTGTTTGCATGGGTCGCTTGGAATCGTGACCTGGGCAGTAGCTTATGAAGTTCGCTACATCCCGCTCGACGTCTCTTACTTTCCTGCAACCCAGCCCAGTACTCTTTCATGTGAAAGAGGCTGTCATTAATTTAGCGTCAAGGAAATAAGAATATGTCGAATCGTCAGAGCGGTACCGTCAAGTGGTTCAACGACGAAAAAGGGTTTGGTTTTATCACCCCTGAAAGCGGTCCGGATCTGTTCGTGCACTTTCGCGCGATCCAGGGCAACGGCTTCAAGAGCCTGAAAGAAGGCCAGAAAGTCACTTTCGTTGCAGTGCAAGGCCAGAAAGGCATGCAGGCTGACGAAGTACAAGCAGAAGCCTGATCTTTGTAACGAAAAAGCCCCTGATACTGATATCAGGGGCTTTTTTGTGCGCGCAAGTCTATAAAATGGCTTCTTTTTTCATCCGAGGCCGTCATGCCGAAACACCTGCTCATTCCCCAGGGTGACTTTCCCCCCGTCGGCCTGGGTCGCCGCCTGGCAGCGATGTTTTATGACTTTCTGCTGTGCACGGCGCTGCTGATCGTCACCAGCGGTGCCTACAAGATGATCCAGATGGCGATCATCGGCGAAGAAAAAATGCACACCCTGACCGAAGCTGGCGCCCTGGACGGCGACCCGCTGCTGTCCACGGTGCTGCTGTTCGTGCTGTTCGCGTTCTTCGCCAAGTTCTGGACCCACAACGGCCAGACCCTGGGCATGCAGGTGTGGGGCATCCGTGTACAGAACGCCGATGGCACCGCCATCAGCCTGTGGCAGGCGCTGTTACGGTTCGTGGTATCGATTGCGTCGTGGCTGCTGGTGGGGCTGGGCTTTATCTGGGCGCTGTTCGACAAGCGCAAGCGCAGCTGGCATGACATCTACTCGGACACGCAGTTGGTGCGGGTTCCAAAGAAGACCAAGTGATTCAACTGCCTCGTTCCCACGCTCCGCGTGGGAATGCCTCTACGGACGCTCCGCGTTCGGCTTTTGGGGACGCCGAGCGTCCCGGGCTGCATTCCCACGCGGAGCGTGGGAACGATCAAACCATTCACCCGTCAGGCGTTACCCGCCAGCTTCATCCGCGCCGCCTGGGTGAAGTCCAGCATGCGCTTGAGCGGGCGGATGGCCTGGGGAATCAGCGCCGGGTCGACGAAGATTTCGTTGGTCCCTTCCTGCAGGCTCTTGAGCGTGCGCTCCAGGGTGTTCATTGCCATCCACGGGCAGTGTGCACAACTGCGGCAGGCGGCGCCGTTGCCGGCCGTAGGGGCTTCGATGAAAACCTTGTCCGGGCACAGCTGCTGCATCTTGTAGAAAATGCCGCGGTCGGTGGCCACGATCAACGTCTTGTTCGGCAAGCTCTGGGCCGCGGCAATCAACTGGCTGGTGGAGCCCACGGCGTCCGCCAGCTCGATCACTGAAGTCGGCGACTCCGGATGCACGAGAATCGCGGCGTCCGGGTACAGCGCCTTCATGTCCTCCAACTGCTTGGACTTGAACTCTTCGTGAACGATACAGGCGCCGTCCCAGAGCAACATGTCGGCGCCGGTCTTGCGCTGGATGTAAGTGCCCAGATGCTTGTCCGGCCCCCAGATGATCGTCTCGCCGTTGTCCATCAGGCTTTCGACGATCTCCAGCGCGCAACTGGACGTTACCACCCAGTCGGCCCGGGCCTTGACCGCCGCCGAAGTGTTGGCATACACCACCACGGTGCGCTCCGGATGCTGGTCGCAGAACGCCGAGAACTCGTCCACCGGGCAACCCAGGTCCAGGGAGCAGGTGGCTTCCAGGGTCGGCATCAATACGCGTTTTTCGGGGTTGAGGATCTTGGCGGTCTCGCCCATGAACTTGACCCCGGCAACCACCACGGTCTTGGCCGGATGGGCGTTGCCGAAGCGGGCCATTTCCAGGGAGTCGGACACGCAGCCCCCGGTCTCCTCGGCCAGGGCCTGGATGACCGGGTCGCAGTAAAAATGCGCAACCAATACCGCGTCCTGAGCCTTGAGCTCGGCAGCGATGGCAGCACGGTACCCGGCTTCCTGTTCGGCGGTCAGCGGTTTGGGCTGCTTGGCGTCGAGGTGGGCCTGGACCAGAAGGCGTTCGGAAATTTGCGTCATGTTCGCAAGACCTGCAAGCGCGTTTAGCGCGAAAGTCGAGTATACACCCCGGCTCCGGACCACTCGGGTACCGCCGGGAAAGTGGGTATCAATCAGGCACGGGACAGCGTGAAGCCGGCAAGGCTACAGAATATCCCGCCGATGCAAAAGATGATTCTGACCTGTGCCCGCAACAGCTCGTTGAGGGCTGCGCAATCGTCCTGATTCCTGATGATGTGAATGACCTGTGGGAGCGAGCCTG
>NZ_JAGGOF010000049.1 GCF_018614775.1 Pseudomonas fluorescens | reverse complement strand
CCTGCTCGCGATGGGGCCCTCCAGGGTTGCACACTCAAACCGGCGGCAACCGCCAATCGATCGGCGCCTCGCCCTGCTGCTCGAGAAACTTGTTGGTCCGGCTGAAATGCCCGCATCCCAAAAAGCCCCGATACGCCGACAGCGGCGATGGGTGGACCGAGGTCAGCACCAGGTGCTTGGTGGCGTCGATCAGTTTCTGCTTGCTCTGGGCATGGGCGCCCCACAGCAGGAACACCAAGTGGGGCTGGTGCGCGCTGACCACTTCGATGACCCGGTCGGTAAAGTGCTGCCAACCTTTGCCCGCATGGGAGTTGGCGTTGGCGCGCTCGACGGTCATGGTGGTGTTGAGCAGCAACACGCCCTGGTCGGCCCAGCTTTGCAGATAGCCGTGGTTGGGAATGTCGATGTTCAGGTCGCGTTTCAATTCCTTGTAGATGTTCACCAGCGACGGCGGCGTCGGCACGCCAGGCTGCACCGAAAAGCACAAACCATGGGCCTGGCCCGGACCGTGGTAAGGGTCCTGGCCGAGGATCACCACCTTGACCTTGTCCAGCGGCGTGGAGTTGAGGGCGTTGAAAATCAGCGATGCCGGTGGGTAGATCTCCTTGCCGGCGGCGTACTCCTGACGCAGGAATTCGCGCAACTCTGCCATGTAGGGCTGGTCGAACTCGGCACGCAGTGCCTGCTTCCAGCTGGGTTCGAGTTTGATACGGTCATCAGCAGTCATGGTTGCACCCGGTATAAACAATGGGCGCACCCTAGGAAAGCCTACATGGCTTGTCAATTGATCTGACACAGAACCGGCACTTTCCCACGCAGCGGTCATACTGAACATTCAAATTCCGGATCGAGGTCTCGATGAATCTGCACTTCGAAGAACTGACGGGCATCACAGGGGCCCGCATCGGCGTCGCCACCCTGGATGCCGAAAAATCCCTGAACGCCCTGTCCCTGCCGATGATCAATGCACTGCGCGACCGTCTCGACGCCTGGGCCAGAGAACCGCAAATCGCCTGTGTGTTATTGCGTGGCAACGGCGCCAAGGCCTTCTGCGCCGGCGGTGAAGTCCGCAGTCTGGTGGAGGCGTGCCGCGCCAATCCCGGTGAGGTGCCGCCCCTGGCCGCGCAATTCTTCGCAGCGGAATACCGCCTGGACTTCAACCTGCACACTTACCCCAAGCCGTTGCTGTGCTGGGGTCACGGTTATGTCCTGGGCGGCGGCATGGGGCTGTTGCAAGGCGCGAGCACGCGCATCGTCACCCCGAGCAGTCGCCTGGCCATGCCGGAAATCAGCATCGGCCTGTACCCGGACGTTGGCGCCAGTTGGTTCCTGTCGCGCCTGCCCGGCAAGCTCGGTCTGTTTCTCGGCCTGACCGGTGCTCACATGAACGCCCGGGACGCCATCGACCTGGGCCTGGCCGACCGCTTTCTGCTGGACGAACAGCAGGACGACCTGATCGAAGGCTTGCTGCAACTCAACTGGCAGGAACAGACCGAGATGCAGCTCAACAGCCTGCTCAAGGCCTTGCAGCAGGAAGCCGCCGCCCGACTGCCTGAAGCCCAATGGCTGCCGCGTCGGCAGAAAATCGACGAATGGCTGGATGTCAGCGACGTGCGCTGCGCCTGGAAATCGTTGAGCCTGCTGGTGGACCACCAGGACCCGCTGATCGCCCGGGCAGCCAGGACCATGACCGAAGGCTCTCCCCTGACCGCTCATCTGGTCTGGGAACAGATAGCCCGTGCGCGGCACTTGTCATTGGCCGGTGTGTTCCGGATGGAATACACCCTGAGCCTCAACTGCTGCCGCCATCCGGAGTTCAGCGAGGGCGTGCGGGCCCGGCTGATCGACAAGGACCACCAGCCCCATTGGCACTGGCCGGACATCAATCATGTGCCCGAAGCCGTGGTGGAGGCGCATTTTCACAAGGCCTGGGAAGGTCGGCATCCGTTGGCGGACTTGTCCAATGAGTGAACGCCGAATCGGCCCCTGAGGGAGCGGGCTTGCTCGCGAAAGGGCCGGCACACCCAACATCATCGCAAGCTGACACGCCGCCTTCGCGAGCAAGCCCGCTCACACAGGACAACAGGCACAAAAAAGCGGCGCTCGATGCGCCGCTTTTTTACTGCCCGCGGATCAGCGGTGGCTGCCCCTGCCGTCATGATCGCCGCGCCCTCGATGATCACGCCCGCCTCGACCGCCCCGGTCGTCATTCCAACCGCCCCGGTCGTGGCCGTCCCAGCCGCCCCGGTTTGGATAAAACCGATACGCTGCTCGCGGTGGCGAGTAATAGCGCGGGCCTTGTTGATAGTAACGCGGTGCCGAGTAATAGCGCGGCGCCGATTGGTAATACCGCGGGGCGTAATAGCCACGCGGGGCCGAGTAATAACTCCCGCCACCGTAATAGATCGGTGCCGGTGAGGTGTACACATCGGAACGGTAGTAGCTTGAGTCTGCGTCGTAATAAGGCGTGCAGGCCGAAAGAGTCAAACCGAGAAACGCAAGGAGCAGCAGTCGTCGATACATGGCGGCCTCCTGGACCGCGAATGGGCCACATCAGCGACGCTGATGGGCGGCAGCCAGCTTTGGGTGACTGTCGAATATTCAGACAGCAAAATCGGAATCTGGTGCGATATGGCAACAACTAGAAACATGTAGCCCTTTGCCCCTCCCCCGCACAAAGCGACCTGGCATTCCCGCCACGGGTCTATCCACATACAAATCCAGGCACCTTTTCCTACGAGGCCACTAAACTGACTGCATTGGGTCTTCGCCAAGGGAATCGCCATGTCGCTCCGTTCGCCGTTGTATTCCCAGCGTCGGCCACTCCTGATCGCAGGAGGGCTGGTGGGTACAGGGTTCCTGATCATTTCATTGACGGGCCACTACGCCGTCCCGCCCCCGGTTCGGGACACCACGCTCAAAACGTTGTACCTGAACCTGCTGATCGGTCTGCTCGTGACGCTGACCGTACTGGCGCTTCTCTACCGGCTGATCAACAACTACCAACGCCGCCTCGACGCCCAGACGACCCTCGACAGCCTGACCGAGCTGCCTAACCGCCGTGGCTTCAACCTGTTGGCTGTGCAGGCCCTGCACGAAGCCCAACGCGAGCCCAGGCCCTTGACCGCGCTGTTGCTGGAACTGGACGATTTCAAGCGACTGGACAGTACCCACGGTCACATCGCCAGCGACCAACTGCTGTCCGGGTTCTCGCGGGACTTGACACAAAGCCTGCGGCATTCGGACATTGTGTGTCGCTGGAGTGCCGAAGCCTTTGCCGTACTGCTCAAGGACACTGACGGACAGACCGGTCTGAAGATCGCCGAGAAAATTCGTCAGCACATCGAGAAGCAGCGCTATTTCTGCAGTGGCAAACAATTGCTGGTCACGGTCAGCATCGGCCTCACCACGGTGCAAGACGAAGACACCTTGCACAGTCTGCTGTCTCGGACCGATCATGCGCTGCACCGCGCCCGGCAGACCGGGTGCAACCGGACCTGCGTGGAAATGCCTCACTCCAGTTATGAATAAACCCGACCTTTGCCCCGCCTGCGGGGGCGCGAACGACTGCTCCCTGGCCGACCCGAGAACCGACGACCGGGCCTGCTGGTGTTTCAGTGTGAGCATTGACCCAGCCGTACTTGAGGCATTGCCGGCAGACTTGCGGGATCAGTCCTGCCTGTGCCCACGCTGTGCGCAAGTCGAGGTCCAGTTGCATGCCAAGCCCCGGCCGATCAAGTAAGATGCGCGCCCTCTGCCCACTCGCCTGAACTGCCCATGCGCGTTGACCGTTTCCTCAGTAACCTGCCCCGTTTCAATCGCCAACAGGTCCGTCTGTTGCTGGTGGAACGTCGGGTGCGGATCGACGGCCAGACCGTCACCGACCCGCATGCCCCGGTGCGCGAATTCAGCCGTGTTGAGGTCGACGACGAATTGTTGCAAGCGGGCCGTCCGCCACGCTACTTCATGCTGCACAAACCGCCCGGCTGCGTCAGCGCAACTCGCGACTTACAACACCCTACCGTGCTGGATTTGCTCGACGTGCCGGACAAGGACGACCTGCACATCGCCGGGCGCCTGGACTTCAATACCACCGGCTTGATGCTGATCACCAATGACGGCAGCTGGTCGCGACGCCTGACCCAGCCGCAGACCAAACTGCCGAAGGTCTATTACGTCGAAACCGAACAAACCATCACCACCGAGTACGCCGACACCTTCGCCCGGGGCCTGTACTTCGCCTTCGAAGACCTCACGACCCAACCGGCGGCGCTGACGTTGCTGAGCCCAACGTCGGCGCGTTTGAGCATCGTCGAGGGCCGTTATCACCAGGTCAAACGCATGTTCGGCCACTTCAATAACAAGGTGTTGCGCCTGCATCGCGAGCGCATGGGCCCGCTGACACTGGACGCCAACCTTGCACCAGGCCAATACCGCGCCTTGAGCCTTGATGAAATCCACCTGATCTGAACCCGTGACCGCTGGGCAGAAGTGTCGAACAATTTCCAAACGGCACTTGCGCAACGCTCGCCCCCCTGCTTGAATCAAACCGTCGGCCGAAATGTGACCGATGAGTCACCCCATACTTCCAAGAAACTTTTTGCCGACCAGAACCCTCAGGTTCCGTTGCAACCCACTGGCAAACTGCCCGCCATAACAACACCCGCCGACCGCTTTGCGGATCGACATGGGCCTTATCTTCCAGGCGTATGCCTACCTGTCACATTGCCCGTGCACTCTCGTTGCGCGCATACCCGCTTGCCAGGAGTCTTATGACATGAGGCCAGAAATCGCTGTGCTGGATATACAGGGTCAGTATCGGGTTTACACGGAGTTCTATCGCGCAGACGCCGCACAAAAGACCATCATCATGGTCAACGGCTCAATGGCCACCACTGCGTCGTTTGCACAGACCGTCAAGAACCTCCATCCGCAATTCAACGTCGTGCTGTACGACCAGCCCTACGCGGGCAAGTCCAAAGCCCACAACCTGCACGAGAAAATGCTGACGAAGGAGATCGAAGGGCAGATTCTCCTGGAACTGATCGATCACTTCGCCGCCGAGCATGTGCTGTCGTTTTCCTGGGGCGGCGCCGCCACGTTGACCGCCCTCGCCCAGCGCCCACGGCGGATCGAAAAAGCGGTGATCAGCTCGTTTTCACCGGTGCTCAATGCACCGATGCGCGACTATCTGGAACGCGGTGTGGACTATCTGGGCAGCCTGGATGGCGACCGTGTCGGACATCTGGTCAACAGCACGATCGGCAAGCATTTGCCGCCGCTGTTCAAGCGTTTCAACTACCGCCACGTCAGCAGCCTGGCCGAACACGAATACGGGCAGATGCACTTCCACATCACCGACGTGCTCCACAGCGACCAGCAGTGCTACGTCAACGCGGCGAAAAAAATCAACGTGCCGGTGCTGTTCCTGAACGGCGAATGGGACGAATACACCTCGGCCGACGACGCCAGGCTCTTCGCCAATCACGTCCAACACAGCACCTTCAGCACGTTGCAAGCCACCGGGCACTTCCTGGACATGGAACACAAGGCCGCTTGCCGAGACAGCCGCAACGCCTTGATGAGCTTCCTCACCCCGTCACACCACGAAAGCCGTCCGCGCTACAGCTACGTGCAGGACTACCATGCACTGGCAATCTGAAACACGTCCTCGCGGGCAAGTCTCGTCCAAGGTTGTGGGACTTGCTCGCGATGGCCGCTCTGTCTTGAAGAGTTGCGTAGACAGCTAACTTCACCGTACGCAAAGAAAAACTTCAAATCCCCGTCCACATCTGGTACAAAGTCAGCCGCTCTGAGCGGGTGTCTTCGATGGCAACACTTCAGCGTCAAAGCTGATGGTGAGCCCTTCGGGATTGTCTGCTTGAGTGAGATAGAACGTGCGTTTAAAGCGGGTATAGTTTAGTGGCAAAACGAAAGCTTCCCAAGCTTTAGTTGAGGGTTCGATTCCCTCTACCCGCTCCAATCGATTCTGGTCTTGCGTTGTAGTTTGGCGGAAGATGTAAAAAACCGGCACGTGGTGGCCGGTTTTTTTTCGTCTTGGATTTGGCATCTCGCTTACGTCTCTAACGTCCAGGACCGCACTGCGTCTGTAGCCATTCCAGCCAGCCAACTGTTCATTATCCGCCTCGTAGGTCGTCCTGCAGAGAAGCAGGCTCCCACGCTACGTTTGTAGTCCCTGCCGATCACATTCCGAAATACACCCACGCCTCTCGCTTCGACCCTCGTCCTGGGCGGCTTCTAGACTTCTACGTAATGAATTCAATCCCCCAACGACCGGCTACTCGGTGGTTATAGTGTTGATCATTAAATTACAGTAGGTATAGTACCCACCAAGCGCACCACACGGAGGTGTTGTGAATAGCCGATTTTTGATAGGCCAGATTGTTGTGGACGGTTGGTATCTGGTGCGGATTCGGGGCAGTCACCATCATTTCAAGCATCCGATCAAGCCGGGGCTGGTCACGGTTCCTCATCCGAAGAAGGACCTGCTCAAGAAAACAGCCCTCAGTATCCTGCAACAGGCTCTGCTCCAGACCGCACCTTGCACCGCTCCCTTGGAGGACGAAGAACATGCTGTACCCGATTGCAATTTCAATGGGTAATGACGAACAAGCCTGGGGGGTTGAGGTACCGGACATTCCCGGCTGCTTTTCCGCTGGAGACGATCTGGATGAGGCCATGGCGATGGCGCGCGAGGCCATTGAGGGGCACTTCGAGATTCTCGCGGAAGACGGCTCGCCGATTCCGTCGGCCAACACCGTCACCCTGCACGCAGCCGATCCAAAGTACGCCGGCTGTACCTGGGCTTTGGTGGACATTGATGTGACCAAGTACCTGGGCAAGGCGCAAAAACTCAACATTACCTTGCCTGGCTATTTGCTCAACCGTATCGATGAGTATGTGTTGCACCACCCTGAGGAGAAAAGCCGATCCGGGTTCCTGGCGTCGGCGGCGCTGAAGGTGCTGCAGCAGGGGCGGTGAAAAGACAGAGCAGGATACGGAACAAACTGTGGGAGCGAGCCTGCTCGCGATGGGGTCGTGACAGTCGATAGAGACGTCGACTGACACATTGGTTTCGCGAGCAGGCTCGCTCGTACCGTTTTTTTTGCACAGGGCCGATCGCTTATTTCTTCTGCGAACCGGACTCCTGCATTTGCACCGAAGACTTGGTGCCATCGGTATTGTCCTTGGTCTCGTTACCCGAGTTGTCGAAGCAGCCTTGCAGGGCGAACAGGCAACAGGCGAGGCAGAAGGTGCGTGTGAGGTTCATGGTGTACTCCAATTGAGGGCTTTAAGCAGTGACCTGCGAACACGGCAGATGGTTGCCCTGGACTTCAGGCCATACGGTGAAGCGCGCGACCGAAGGTAAAGAAAAAATGTAAGCAGAATTTTCACCGCTTCGTTGCTGTCTCACAGACAGGTGAATCCCATAAGGAACGCAGCAATGACCTTCGCAAAAATCGCACAGAAAAACTGGCGCTATGGGCAGGCAGCCCGAAGACGTTTTTGGGAGCCATCGTGTTGCTGGTGCTTTGGGCCATCAGCGGGCCGTATTTCCAGTTCAACGACACCTGGCAATTGATCATCAACACCTCGACGACGATCATCACCTTCCTGATGGTGTTTCTGATTCAAAACACGCAGAACCGCGATACCGACATCTTGCATCTGAAGATCGATGAATTATTGCGGGCGAACGCGGAGGCGCAAAACGCAATGCTGGGCCTCGAAGCGCTGGACCTCAAGCAGTTGGAAGCATTGCGCAAGCATTACCAGGCCATGGGCGAAGGCGAAGCCAAGGGCCTTGAGGGCCTGGAAAAGCCGAACACGGTCGATCTGAACCAATGCTGATACCTGGGCGCGAGCGGTGTCGCACCACTCGCGCCTGTCCGGCAACCATCAGGGCAGCGGATCTCCCCCCGTCACGCCAAACACTTCGCCAGTAATGTAGCTCGACTCCTGCGAAGCCAGCAGTACATAAAGCGGGGCGCACTCGGCGGGTTGGCCGGGACGCTTCATCGGGACCTGAGAGCCAAAAGTAGGAATTTTCTCCTGCGGTTGTCCACCACTGGGTTGCAGCACCGTCCAGATCGGCCCGGGTGCCACCGCGTTGACGCGGATGCCCTTGCTGATGACCTGTCCCGCCAGCGCCTTGGTGAAGGCAACGATGGCCGCTTTGGTGGTGGCGTAATCCAACAACGTCGCCGACGGGTCATAGGATTGGATCGACGCCGTATTGATGACCGTCGCCCCCGCAGGCATCAGCGGCACGGCTGCCTTGCAGAGCCAGAACATCGCATAGATGTTGGTCTTCATGGTGTCGTCGAATTGCGCCGTCGTGATGTCGGCGATGTCTTTCTGGGCTTCCTGCTTGCCAGCCACGTTTACCAGGATATCCAGGCCACCCAGTTGCTCGTGAGCACTCTTCACCAGTTGCACGCAAAAGGCTTCGTCCTTGAGATCCCCCGGGATCGCAATGGCTTTGCGGCCTTCGGCTTCGATCAGTTCAATCACCTGTCGTGCATCGCGTTCTTCGCTGGGCAGATAGTTGATCACTACATCAGCGCCCTCCCGGGCATAGGCGATAGCGGCCGCGCGACCGATCCCCGAGTCGCCACCGGTGATCAGCGCCTTGCGCCCTTCCAGGCGCCCGAAGCCCTGGTAGGTTTTCTCGCCATGATCCGGCTTGGGCACCATGTCCTGGTCGATACCCGGCGGCGACTGTGGCTGGTCTGGAAAAGGTGGCCGGGGATATTGCGTAAGCGGGTTCTGCATCGCGTATTGGTTGGGTTCTCGGCGTGTGGACATCGAGGTTCTCCTTTTCAGCGGGCAAGATGAGCCGGGACGCGAACGCCCCGGTCATGAAGATGGAAGGTGCAGCGGATCAGCGGCTGGCCTGCAATGCCTTGGCCTTCTCCAGATGGGTCTGCAATTTGGGCAAGGTTTCATCGGCGAAGGCCTTGATTTCCGGCACTTCGGTGGTCTGGGCCTGTTCCTGGATCTGGGCAATCGCTTCCTCGGTGGCCTTGACCTGGCTGGCGGCATAGGCGGCCTCGAACGACTCGCCCTCCTGTACCTGTGGCATCAGAGTCTTGGCCTTGTCTGCCACCTCGTCCCGAGGCGCAACAGGCAAATCGAGTTTCTTGGCAATTTTCGCCAGATGCTGATTGGCGGTGGTGCGGTCGTTGATCACCATGATGGTGTAGTCCTTGACCTCCCTGGATTCGGCTTTTCCGTGGGCCGTGCGACTGGCCTCGATGTCGGCCATGCCTCTGGCGGAAGCATCGTTGATGAATTCGGCGGGCGATTGGGCCCAGGCACTGTTGGCGCCCAGCCCCATCAATACGACAAGACTGCTGGTGCGAAAAAAGGTGGCCATTCGGCTCATGGTCGCGCCCTCCTCTGTAAGAATTCGACAGCTACCCCACAGCGGGGCCTGCCTGGGTTTCGAAAGGGAAAGGGACGCAAAAGTTTGATTTAAGTGCTGTACCGCGACGAACGGTGACCGTGGTCAGATGCCAAGTGCCCGATGATTCTGTCGTTTAGCGGCGTACATCGCCTCGTCCGCATGGCGGAACAGCGCTACGTCTTCGATGCCATGATCGGGGAAACAGGCGACGCCTATGCTTGGCTCGATACTCAGGCAATGCTCATCCAGACGCAGCGGCTGGGTCAGCGTCTGACGGATTTTTTCTTGCACACGGTGAGCATCTTCCAGCGCCTGGATGCTGTGCAGCAGGACTACGAACTCGTCTCCACCGATGCGCGCCACGGTGTCGGAGTCCCTTATGCAGCCCTTGAGACGGCTGGCCACCGCTTGTAGCAGCATGTCGCCGACACCGTGCCCATAGGTGTCGTTGATCTGCTTGAAGCGATCGAGGTCGATGTACAGCAACGCCATGCGCCCTGACGCGGCGCGAGCGCTCGCCAGCGCTGCCTTGAAGCGATCGCGCAACAGCTCGCGGTTGGGCACCTGGGTCAACTGGTCGTACTGCGCCATGTGCTGCAGTCGAGCATGCAATTGCTGGCGCTCAATGGCGATGGTGATCTGCGCGCAGACATATTGCAGCAGTTCCTTGTCCTGCTCGGTATAGCGTTCGTTGTCCAGCGCGCTCTTGACGATCAGCGCGCCGATCGTGCCATTCTGCGAGTTCAGCGGCACCCCCAGCCAACAGGGCGCGTCCGGCCGCGCCACAAGATCACAGAACCCCAATGGCAATGAGCTGCAACCGGGCGTCAACAGGATCGGCTGACCACTGCGAATCACCTCGGCGCACAACCGCCCGGTGACCGTACCGGGCAGTTCGGGCCGTTGCTCCAGATCGTCGACGTGATAAGCGAAGTTCAGCTGCGCGCATTGCTCGTCATACAGTGCCACCGAGAAATTCAGCGCCGGCAGCCATTCGCCGATGATCAGGTGAATGCGCTTGAACAACGCCAGCAGATCCGCCGCGGCATGGGCCGCCTCGGAAATCGCATACAACGCCGCCTGCCGGGACTCGGCCAGCTTGCGTTCAGTGATGTCCCGGGCCACGGCGATCCGGAGTTGGTCCACTGGCGACCAGCGCGCCGACCACAGAATGTGCGCCACCCGACCGTCCTTGCGCAGGTAGCGGTTCTCGAAATTGAGCTTGGGCTCGCCGCCCATGATCTCCCGCGCCGCTTCGAGGGTCCGCTGGCGGTCGGCAGGGTGCACCAGGTCGATCATGGGCTGGCCGATCAGCTCGTCAGGGGTGTAGCCGAAAATTCGCTCGCAGGCGGCACTGACAAATACAAAACGGCCTTGGCCGTCGACCGCACACACGGCGTCCAGCATAAGGTCGATGTAACTGGCCAGCGGCGCGGAACTGCGGGTGTCCATGGGGCTGGGGATCATCCGGATAAGTGCAGCGGTGAGCGAAGCGAGCGTACGAAACTGACAGCTAATCCAATACCGGTAAGGATAGCGTAGGCGATCGGCGTGTATGCGTTCAGCCTTGAAACGAGATTTCGCGGGCGCGTGGATCGAGACCAACGGGGCTGGCACTGCTTCTAATACGATGCCAGGTAAGGTGCGCCGACTCGTCACCGACAGCGCATAGGGCGCGCAACCTTAAGAATAGTGACGAGCCAAACGCCGCAGGCTCGGGAGCAAGAGCATAGCCTTCCTACTATCCCACGCCGCAAGGGGTTTCACCCCCCAGGGTCCTAGGCAAGCTCCTACACAGAAGTCTCCAGTGACACTCAAGCACAGCAGAAACGGCTGATTCAAAGTCCCCTGCGCCCCCTGTAAGGTCTGGAAACACGGCGATTGAAGCGCTCAAGGACAGCATCGTAACCAAGGAATGTCATCGAACCATGAACCAGACTGCGCAACCCACCCATCACTTCACCCACTACCGCAAGGTCATTGCCCTCGCTGACCAGAATTGGCAGTGTGCCGAAGTCGGAAAAATCTCGGGGCTGAATGTCGAGGTCAAGACCCCCAACGTCCTGGTCGATCAATACGGTCGCACCTTCCATCACTTCTGCACCACATCCTACCTGGGGCTGGATTACCACCCGGCGTTGCTGGACGGCGCCATGACCGCGCTGTGGGAAGCCGGGACGCTGCGTGTCGCCAATTCCAGAAATCGCTGCAAGCTGGCGATTCTCGATCTATACGAGACGCAACTGTCGGAACTGTTTGGCGCCAGCTGCCTCAGTGCCCTGTCCTGCAGTGCCGCAAGCGCCGGGATCCTGCCTCTGTTGGCCAGCGGCGTTTTTACGGACGACCGGTCGCCGGTGATGGTGTTCGACAAACATGCCCACTATTCGATGAATCACATCAAGGCCGCCTGCGCCGATGAAACCCGGGTCATCACGTGCCCGCACAACGACATGGACTTCATCGAAGACGTGTGCAAGCGCCAGCGCAAGGTGGCGTACGTGGCCGACAGTGCCTACAGCATGGGTGGCCTGGCGGACCTGGACAGCCTGCTGTACCTCAAGCAGCGTTACGGCCTGTTTCTCTATCTGGACGATTCCCATGCACTGTCAGCGGTCGGGGAACGCGGCGCGGGCCTGGTCCGTCCGCGTCTGCCCGCCGTGGACGAGCGCACCCTGATCGTTGCTTCACTGGCGAAATCTTTCGGCGCCAGCGGTGGGTTGGCAATGTTTGGCTGTGAACGGCAAAAGGCCCTGGTACAACGCTACGGTGGACCGAGCAACTGGTCCCAGAGTTTGAACGCAGCAGCCATTGGCGCGGGCATGGCCTCGATCCGCCTGCACCGCAGCCAGGAATTCAGCGCCTTGCAGGAGCGTTTGCAGGCTAATATCCGCCTCTTCGACCGCCTCGTTCGTACCGAACAACACGGCAACCCCATGGCGATCCGTCTGGTGCCTTGCGGTGAGGCGGCCCTGGCGAACAGCCTGGCGGTCGAACTGGCCGAGCTGGGGTATTTCACTTCGGCGGTTTTTTTCCCGGTGGTGCCCCAAGGCAAAGCCGCCATCCGTATCACCCTGCGCGCCGACATGGAGCCGAAGGTGATCAGCGAATTCTGCCAAAGGATCACCGACCTGCTGCTGATCCACGGCCGGGATATCCGTCCATGAAACGAGTCTGTCGATGAAGAACCGCACCACCCTGATCGTCACCTGCACCACTGTGTTCCTGGCACAACTGGGCATGAGCATCTACTTGCCGGCCCTGCCGGATATTGCTCGGGATCTGGACGCCGATGCGTCGGCGGTTTCCTGGGGCCTGGCGGTGTACCTGATCGGCATGGCGCTGCCGATGTTGTGGTGGGGCAGCCTGAGCCAGCGCCTGGGGCGCAAGGCGGTTTTGCTGGCGGCGCTGGGGCTCTACGGCTTGGGCAACCTGGCCCTGCCGCTGGGCACCGGAGTAGAAGCATTCCTGGCGCTGAGGTTGATTCAGGGCATCGGCGCCAGCGGTATCTCGGTGATGGCCCGGGTCCTGATCCGCGACAGTTTCAGCGGCGACTTGCTGGCCAAGGCCCTTTCATGGATATCCATCGCCTTCGTCGTGGCCCTCGGCATCGGCCAATACCTGGGCTCGCTGATCCAGGCCGCGCTGGGTTGGGAGGCGATTTTTCTTGGGTTGGGCGCCACCAGCCTGGCCCTGGCGGCGGCCATCTCCCGGGCCCGGTTCCCGCCGGTGACGTACCTCAGCGACGGTCAATCGGCCTGGCGGATTTACACAAGGGTTCTCCGGCACCGTGACTTTCTGTTGCCGGCACTGGCGGGCGGGCTGGGTTACGGCGTGATCATTGCCTTCAACACCGCCGCGCCGCTGATTCTGCAGGCTGGCTTCCACTGGTCACCCATCGAGTATGGTCTGTTGGGCTGGCCGATCAGCGCGGCGTATCTGCTCGGTGCACTGACAGTGAATGCTTTCGTACTGCGCACCGGCCAGCGACGGATGATGGGCTGGGGTATCGCATGGGTGTTGGGCGGCAGCGCAATCATGTTGGCAGGTAGCCTGACCCTGAGCAGCATCGCGATTCTGTTCTGGCTGCCGTATTGCTTCGCGGTGTTCGGCCAGTCGGTGAACTACCCCATCAGCCTGTCCCTGGCCAACGCGGGCTCACCTGTAGCCGGCGCCTACGCCATGGCGTTGAGCGGTTTTCTGCATCAACTGATGGCCTCGGTGGTCGGCGCCATGGCCAGCCTGTTGTTGAGCCAACAGGCCTGGCCGCTGGCGACACTGTGTGCACTGTTAGGTGCGGCGGCGATGTTCTGTGTAAGGTCCATGCCGCCCCGGGTCGCCTAGTGGCCTGTACGGTTAATTTGAGTGCAGGAATCAGCCACACAGGTCACTAGTACGCGCTGCGGAAAATTTCCTCGATCTGCCGCTGGTCCGCAGCCCGTGGGTTGGTCAGGCCGCAAGCGTCCTTCAAGGCGTTGGCAGCCAGCACCGGTACGTCATTGAGGCGTACGCCCAATTCGCGCAGGCCGGCCGGAATGTCCACGTCGTGGGCGAGGCTGCGGATCGCCGCAATGGCGACCTGGGCGCCCTCTTCCACGCTGGCCCCCGGCGTATCGACGCCCATGGCTCGGCCCACGTCGTTCAGGCGAGCGGCGCACACCGAGGCGTTGAAGCTTTGCACATGAGGCAGCAGCACCGCGTTGCACACCCCGTGCGGCAAGTCGTAGAAGCCACCCAGTTGATGGGCCATGGCGTGGACGAACCCCAGCGAAGCATTGTTGAACGCCATCCCTGCCAGAAACTGCGCATAGGCCATGTTCTCCCGCGCCGCCAGATCACTGCCGTCGCGCACGGCCAGGCGCAGATTGTTGCTGATCAGGGTGATGGCCTTCAGGGCGCAGGCATCGGTAATCGGCGTGGCGGCGGTGGACACATACGCCTCGATCGCGTGGGTCAGCGCATCCATGCCGGTGGCAGCGGTCAGGCCCTTGGGCATCGCGACCATCAGCGCCGGGTCGTTCACCGACATCAGGGGCGTGACGTTGCGATCGACAATGGCCATTTTCACGTGGCGTGTCTCGTCGGTGATGATGCAAAAACGGGTCATCTCACTGGCGGTGCCGGCGGTGGTATTGATGGCGATCAATGGCAATTGCGGCTTGCTTGAGCGGTCGACACCTTCATAGTCACGAATCTGCCCACCATTGGTGGCACATAACGCGATGCCCTTGGCGCAGTCGTGGGGCGAGCCGCCACCCAGCGACACAACGAAGTCACACTCGCTCTCCTTCAGCAACACCAGCCCCTGCTCGACATTGGCAATGCTGGGGTTGGGCTTGGCACCGTCGAAGATCACCGCGTCGACATCCTGGATGGCCAGCAGTTCGACCACCTTGGACGCCACGCCAGCCTTGGCCAACCCTGCGTCGGTGACAATCAGTGCCTTGCGAAAACCGTAGTTGCGAATGGCGGTCATGGCCTCGTCGAGGCAACCCAGGCCCATGATGTTCACGGCGGGAATGAAAAAGGTGTTGCTCAAGGGACACGCTCCTGGAAGAGACCGGATCGGTAGGGACTACAGGATTGACCGATCAGTCACCGCGCTCCTTGATCTGGCTCAAGACTCTGGCGTGATAAAGTCGCGCCCTGCCTTTGCCACGTTTTGGATGAGCTTCACGATGACCGATTTCCAGGAATATGACGCCCGGCTTGAAGATTGGGCGGCCTTGCAGGCCAGCACCAACTTCAGCGGCCTGCTGCTGGGCAATGGCGCCAGCCGCGCGGTGTGGGACGATTTCGGCTATGACTCGCTGTTCGAAAACGCCCGTACTGTCGAAGAAAAGCCTCTGAGCCCGTCGGAACTGAGTGTGTTCGAGGCGCTGCAGACGCGCAGTTTCGAGCAGGTACTCGGTGCGCTGAAAACCACCAGCCGGGTCAACAAGGCCCTGGCCGTCAGCTCCGCCGCCCCGCGCAATCGCTACTACGCGATCAAGGAAGCGCTGATCAATACCGTGCACGCGGTGCACATCCCCTGGCGACTGGTGCAGCCCTCGACGCTGGCGACGCTCAACCAGGCGTTGTGCCGCTACCGTACGGTGTTCACCACCAATTACGACTTGCTCAACCACTGGGCGATCCAGCACGTGCCCGACACCCTCACCGACCTGTTCCTGGGCAGCGAGCACCATTTTGACCTGAGCCAGGTGACCACTGACAAACCGCGCCTGTTGTACCTGCACGGTGGCCTGCATCTGGTGCGCAACCAGGACGGCACGGCGCGCAAGCTGACGTCCACCGAGGGCACGTTGCTGGGCAGTTTCGCCATCAACAACACCCTCAAGACCCTTGACGATGTGCCATTGTTCGTCAATGAAGGTCCGAGCCAGGACAAGCTCAAGACGATCCGCAGCTCCGATTACCTGTCCTTCTGCTACGACCAGTTGCTGCACCACGGCGACAACCTGTGCCTGTTCGGCCATGCCCTCGGCGAGCAGGACCGGCACATCGTCGATGCCCTTCGCCAGGCGGCCCCCAAGACCGTGGCGATCTCGATCTACCCGCGCAGCCAGGCGTTCATCCAGCACCAGAAGCGCCATTACGCCCAGGTGTTCCAGGGGCTTGCCGTGGAGCTGCGGTTCTACGACGCCAAAAGCCATCCGCTGGGTGATCCGAGACTATCGGTGCCGGTGGAGGTTTAATCGCCTGATCAGGCTAGGCACCCGTGGCCCTGCCCGTTCGACGCGCAGCGTGACTACAGCGTAATGGCCGTGCCCAGCAAGGTCAGGAAACCCGCCAGCCAGTTCGGATGCGCCGGCCAGGCCGGTGCGGTCGCCAGGTTGCCCTGGACATGGCCTTCGGTCACTGCAAGGTCGATGTAAGTCCCGCCCGCCAGCCGCACTTCCGGGGCGCACGCCGGGTAGGCACTGCATTCGCGCCCGTCGAGAATGCCCGCCGCTGCCAGCAATTGCGCGCCGTGACAGACCGCTGCAATCGGCTTGCCGGCCAGATCGAAGTCGCGCACCAGTTGCAGGACTTGTTCATTCAGCCGCAGGTATTCCGGCGCCCGCCCGCCCGGCACCAGCAGCGCGTCGTAGTCGGCGGCGTCGACACCGGCGAAGTCGTGGTTGAGGGCGAACAGGTGCCCCGGCTTTTCGCTGTAGGTCTGGTCGCCTTCGAAATCGTGGATCGCCGTGCGCACCGTCTGCCCGGCGCGCTTGTCCGGACAGACCGCGTGCACGGTGTGGCCGACCATCTGCAAGGCCTGGAACGGCACCATCACTTCATAGTCTTCGACGTAATCGCCGACCAGCATCAGGATTTTCTTGGCCGCCATGGGCTGGGCTCCTTTGGGAATGCGTGAGTGGGAACGCCTTAAAGGTAGTCCGGGATGTCGCGACAGGTGTGATAAGCCGTCATGACCTGACGGGTTGCACGCGAGTGAACGCGAAGATGCTTTTGTGGGAGCGAGCCTGCTCGCGATTCAGGCGCCGCGGTTCATCAGTTGAACCGTGTCATCGTTCAATCGCGAGCAGGCTCGCTCCCACAGGGCGGGCGGTGGTCAGCCGAGAATCCCATCCGCCCGCAAGAGCGTTTCCAGGCAATGCTCGGTGATGTGATAAAACGCCTTGAGTGCCTGGATTTTCGCCAGCAGTTCGGTCGGGTCCACCGGTTCGGCGCGTTTGACCGCCAGGATCATCTTGTTCTTGTTGGTGTGGTCCAGGGAGATGAACTCGAACACCTTGGTTTCGTAGCCGCAGGCTTCCAGGAACAGTGCCCGCAGACTGTCGGTGACCATTTCCGCCTGTTGGCCCAGGTGCAAGCCGTATTGCAGCATCGGTTTGAGCAAGGCCGGGCTCTGGATCTGCAGGCGGATCTGTTTATGGCAGCACGGCGAGCACATGATGATCGAGGCGCCCGAGCGAATGCCCATGTGGATCGCGTAGTCGGTGGCGATGTCGCAGGCGTGCAGGGCGATCATCACGTCCACCGCGCTCGGCGCCACACTGCGCACGTCACCGTGCTGGAAGCTCAGGCCCGGGTGGTCCAGCCGCGCGGCCGCTTCATTGCACAGCTTGACCATGTCTTCACGCAATTCGACGCCGGTCACCACGCCTTCGGCCTGCAAGGTATTGCGCAGGTAATCGTGGATGGCGAACGTCAGGTAGCCCTTGCCCGAGCCGAAATCCGAAACCCGCACCGGCTTGTCCAGGGCCAGGGGCGAAGACGTCAGCGCATGGCTGAAGACCTCAATGAATTTGTTGATCTGCTTCCACTTGCGCGACATCGCCGGAATCAGCTCGTGCTTGTGATTGGTCACGCCCAGGTCGGCCAGGAACGGCCGGCTCAGGTCGAGGAAGCGGTGCTTTTCGCGGTTGTGCTCGCCGGACGGCACCTCCCGCAGTTGCTGGGGCTTGCTCTTGAACAGCGAAGACTTGCCTTTCTTGCTGTATTCCAACTGCGCCTCGTCGGTAACCGCCAACAGGTGCGCGTTCTTGAACGACGCCGGCAAGAGCGCGGCGACGGTGTCCACGCCTTCGGTCAGCGGGAAATTCCTGGTGATGTCGCGGGTCTTGTAGCGGTAGACGAAGGACAGGCAGGGCTGGTCCTTGACCGTCAACGGCTTGATGATCAACCGCTGCAGGTCCGCTTCGTCCCCGACATACTTGGCCAGCACCAGTTTGATGAACGCGTTCTGCGCAAGGCTGGTGCGCAGCAGCTCGACGAACTGGGCGTGGTGATCCGGCGCGGGACGGGCGGGGGTTGCGGTGACGGACATGAACAAGCGGCCTCGGGGCGGGGCGAATCGGGATTGGTCGGTATTTTAGGGGGGATGGGCAGCCAGGGCACGGAAAAGTTGGTGTGGCGAGCAGCAGCCTCTGTGAGAGCAAGGCTTGCCCACGATGAATACGCCGCGATTCGGCAGGCCAAACCGAGTCATCGTTCATCGCGAGCAAGCTTTGCTCCCACAGGCTTGTGCCGACAGCAGGCTTATCAGCCTAAAACCACCAACCGGTTCGGCAACTCATTACGCGCATGGGTCACCGGTACATGCTCCTTGAGCAGTTCGCCGCAGGCTTCGATGCAGGTCACGAACCCCTGCAAAGTCTGCCCCTGGCGAACCTGCTGAGTGAACGCGGCGACGATGGCGTCCCAGCGCTTGTTGTCGAGTCGCTTGGAGATGCCTTCGTCCACCAGGATTTCCACGTACCGCTCGGCCTCGCACACAAAGATCAACATGCCCGTGCTGCCTACCGTGTGATGCAGGTTCTGTTCGAGAAACTGCCGGCGCGCCAGGTTGGAGGCGCGCCAATGCCGCACGGAACGGGGAACAAGGTGCGTGGTGATGCGGGGAATGCGCAACACCAGGCACAGCCCGATGAAGCTGAGCCATTGCACCAGCAACAGGCTATGCATGGCCAGCCAGCCCGTGAGGTAATGCACCACGCCGGGCACCACCAGGGCAAACAGGCTGGCCCACAGCAGCGGGATGTAGGCATAGTCGTCGGCGCGGGCGGCGAGCACCGTGACCAGTTCGGCGTCAGTGTCCCGCTCGACCCGGGCGATGGCCTCGGCGACCTTGCGTTGTTCGTGTTCAGTCAGTAATGCCATGGTTAGAAATGCCTGCTCATTATGATTGTCACCAGCCGCCCGACGAACCGCCGCCACCGAAACTGCCGCCGCCACCGCTGAAACCACCGCCTCCACCGCTGTCAGAATCGCCATAACTGGAACCGCTGCTCCCGGAACTACTGGAACCACTGGATCCACTGGAACTGCCGACACTAACGGGCAGGATGCCCAGCACCTGGCCCACCATGACGGTGGTGATAAACAGCATCACCAGCATCACGAACAGCCACGGGTGCCGCTGGACGAAATCGCCCTCATCCTGCTCGTCCGAGCTGTACACCGGCGTTGCCGGCACATCCAGCGGGCTGCCTCCCAGCACCACCAGCATGGCCGCCACGCCGTCACTGATGCCCTTGCTGAAATTGCCGATCTTGAACGCCGGAGTGATCACCTGGTTGATGATCACCGAACTCTGGGCGTCGGTCAGGCGATCTTCCAGACCGTAGCCCACTTCGATCCGCAGCTTACGGTCATCCCGGGCAACGATCAGCAGCGCGCCGTTGTTTTTATCCTTCTGCCCGATGCCCCAGTGGCGGCCCAGCAGATAGCCGAAGTCTTCGATCCTGGCGCCTTGCAGGTCAGGCACGGTGACGACGACCACTTGCTCGCCGGTCGCCTGCTCGTGGGCCGTGAGCTGGGCCTCCAGTTGCGTCCGCACCGCCGGCTCGAGCAGTTGGGCGGCGTCCACCACCCGCCCGGTCAGCGCCGGAAACCTCAACTCGGCCTGGGCCGAGATGGCAAATACCCAGAGCAACAGCACCAGGCCAAACTTCAACACGCGCATTGGAACCTCTGTGGGAGCGGGCTTGCTCGCGAAAGCGATGGGTCAGCTTGCAACACGGGTTGGATGTGCTGCAGCCTTCGCGAGCAAGCCCGCTCCCACGCTGCTTCAGGCTGCCGGGTACTGATCAGAACTTCACCTGTGGCGCTTTTTCGGCGTCCGGGCTGGTGGCCTCGAAGGTCTGGCGAATCGGCAGGTCGCTGTACATCACGCTGTGCCACAGGCGCCCTGGGAACGTGCGGATTTCGGTGTTGTATTGCTGCACTGCCAGGATGAAATCGCGGCGAGCCACGGCGATACGGTTCTCGGTGCCTTCGAGTTGCGATTGCAAGGCGAGGAAGTTCTGGTTGGCCTTGAGGTCAGGATACCGCTCGGACACCACCATCAGCCGGCTCAACGCACCGGAGAGCTGGTCCTGCGCCTGCTGGAACTGCTTGAGTTTCTCCGGGTTGTCCAGGGTGTTGGCGTCGACCTGGATCGAGGTGGCCTTGGCCCGCGCTTCAATCACCGCGGTCAGGGTTTCCTGCTCGTGCTGGGCGTAGCCCTTGACGGTCTCCACCAGGTTGGGAATCAGGTCGGCGCGGCGCTGGTACTGGTTCTGCACCTGGCCCCAGGCGGCCTTGGCCTGTTCGTCCAGGGTCGGGATGGTATTGATGCCGCAACCGGCCAGCAGCGAGGTGAACAGCATCAGCGCCAGCAGGTGCAGACCGCTGCGGTGGGTCAATCGTAGGTTCACAGGTGAAACTCTCCCTTGCATGAATGAAAAAAACACGGCCACCTATCGCCTCGGCGTCTAGGGCATAATCGGCCGCCGCACTGGATTGAATCCGGGCGATGGGCTAAAAGATGCGCGGTGCGAAACTAAGTTCAGCCCCGCGGGCTCGAAAGTGTGCTGTATTTGACCGAACAACAATAGCCGCTCCTCACATTTTGGCTGACCGGCGCGTGCTGATCACCGCCCTTTAGGCTTGCGAGAAAACCATTCATGAAGAAGCTGTGTCTGCTGGGCCTGTTTGTCACCCTGGCCAGTCAATCCGTACTGGCCGACAACGTTCCAGCCCCCATGGAGAACAAGGACGCCTTCATCAGCAACCTGATGAAGCAGATGACCCTCGAAGAGAAGATCGGCCAATTGCGCCTGATCAGCATCGGCCCGGAAATGCCCCGGGAGATGATCCGCAAGGAAATCGCCGCTGGTAATATCGGCGGTACGTTCAACTCCATCACCCGCGATGAAAACCGTCCGATGCAGGACGCGGCCATGCGCAGCCGGTTGAAGATCCCGATGTTCTTCGCCTATGACGTGATCCACGGCCACCGCACCATTTTCCCGATTCCCCTGGCCCTGGCTTCGAGCTGGGACATGGACGCGATCTACCATTCCGGGCGCATTGCCGCCCAGGAAGCGGCGGCCGACAGCCTGGACATTACGTTCGCGCCGATGGTCGACATCTCCCGCGACCCGCGCTGGGGCCGCACGTCCGAAGGCTTTGGCGAGGACACCTACCTGGTGTCGCGCATCGCCGGGGTGATGGTCAAGGCATTCCAGGGCAACGGTGCCAACGCGGCCGACAGCATCATGGCCAGCGTCAAGCACTTTGCCTTGTACGGTGCGGTTGAAGGTGGCCGGGACTACAACACCGTGGACATGAGCCCGGTGAAAATGTACCAGGACTACCTGCCGCCCTACCGCGCCGCCATCGATGCCGGCGCCGGCGGGGTCATGGTCGCGCTGAATTCCATCAACGGCGTGCCGGCGACCGCCAACACCTGGCTGATGCACGACCTGCTGCGCAAGGAATGGGGCTTCAAGGGCCTGGCCGTCAGTGACCACGGCGCGATCTTCGAGTTGATCAAGCATGGCGTCGCCCGCGACGGTCGCGAAGCGGCGAAGCTGGCGATCAAGGCCGGCATCGACATGAGCATGAACGACTCGCTGTACGGCAAGGAACTGCCAGGGCTGCTCAAGTCCGGTGAGATCGAGCAGAGCGACGTCGACAACGCGGTGCGTGAAGTGCTGACCGCCAAGTACGACATGGGTCTGTTCAAGGACCCGTACCTGCGCATCGGCAAAGCCGAGGATGACCCGGCCGACACCTACGCCGAAAGCCGCCTGCACCGCGCCGATGCCCGTGACGTGGCGCGCCGCAGTCTGGTCCTGCTGGAAAACCGCAACCAGACCCTGCCCCTGAAGAAGAGCGCGAAAATCGCCCTGGTCGGCCCGCTGGCCAAGGCACCGATCGACATGATGGGCAGTTGGGCCGCCGCCGGCCGTCCTGCCCAGTCGGTCACCCTGTTCGACGGCATGAGCCGCGCACTGGGCGGGGATGCGAAGTTCATCTATGCCCGTGGCGCCAACATCACCGGCGACAAAAAGGTGCTCGATTACCTGAACTTCCTCAACTTCGATGCCCCGGAAGTGGTGGACGATCCGCGCCCGGCCCAGGTGTTGATCGACGAAGCGGTGAAAGCCGCCCAGGACGCCGATGTGGTGGTGGCCGCCGTGGGTGAGTCCCGTGGCATGTCCCATGAGTCGTCGAGCCGCACCGAGCTGAACATTCCGGCCAGCCAGCGCGAGCTGATCAAGGCCTTGAAGGCCACCGGCAAACCGTTGGTGCTGGTACTGATGAATGGCCGTCCGCTGTCGTTGCTGGAGGAAAAACAGCAAGCCGATGCGATCCTGGAAACCTGGTTCAGCGGCACGGAAGGCGGCAACGCCATCGCGGACGTGCTGTTCGGCGACTACAACCCGTCGGGCAAGCTGCCGATCACCTTCCCACGCTCTGTTGGGCAGATTCCTACCTACTACAACCACCTGAGCATCGGCCGGCCCTTTACGCCGGGCAAGCCGGGCAACTACACCTCGCAATATTTCGACGACACCACCGGCCCGCTCTATCCGTTCGGCTACGGCCTGAGCTACACCGACTTCAGCCTGTCGGACATGGCCCTGTCGTCGACCACGCTGAACAAGACCGGCAAACTCGACGCCAGCGTGACGGTGGAAAACACCGGCAAGCGTGACGGCGAAACCGTGGTGCAGTTGTACATCCAGGACGTGACCGGCTCGATCATCCGCCCGGTGAAGGAACTGAAAAACTTCCGCAAGGTGATGCTCAAGGCCGGTGAGAAGAAGGTCATCCACTTCACCATCAGCGAAGACGACCTGAAGTTCTTCAACGCCCAGCTCAAATACGCAGCGGAGCCAGGCAAGTTCAACGTGCAGATCGGCCTGGATTCCCAGGATGTGAAGCAGCAGAGTTTTGAGTTGCTCTGATCTTCTAGCAACACACTTCCCCCTGTGGGAGCGAGCCTGCTCGCGATAGCGGTAAATCAGTCAGCCATTCAGTCGACTGACACACCACTATCGCGAGCAGGCTCGCTCCCACAGTTCCTACTCACAGTTGTTTTGGGGGGTTGGGCTAGCCCCGCCGATCCAGCAGATTCACCACCAACCGATCCACCCAGCCCCACAACCGCTGCTTGAACCGCTTCCACAGCGGTCGGCGTTGCCAGGCGTCGAGGCTCACTTGCAGGCTTTGGGTGAAATCCTGCTCGAAACTCGCCGCCACCGCGCGGCTGAGCCCGGAATCCAGGGCTTCGAGGTTGGCCTCCAGGTTGAAGCGCAGGTTCCAGTGATCGAAATTGCATGAGCCGATGCTGACCCAATCGTCCACCAGCACCATCTTCAGGTGCAGGAAACACGGCTGGTACTCGAAGATTTTCACCCCGGCCTTGAGCAATCGCGGGTAGTAGCGGTGCCCGGCGTAGCGCACGGAAGGGTGATCGGTGCGCGGGCCAGTGAGCAGAAGACGCACATCGATGCCCCGGGCCGCGGCCCTGCGCAAGGAACGACGGACGTTCCAGGTCGGCAGGAAATACGGGGTCGCCATCCAGATGCGTTTCTGGCCGCTGTTCAATGCTCGGGACAGCGATTGCAGGATGTCGCGGTGCTGGCGGGCGTCGGCATACGCCACCCGGCCCATGCCCTCGCCTAACGGCGGAACCCGAGGCAAGCGCGGCAGACCGAAGTTGGATGCCGGCTTCCAGGCGCGTCGATGATGGTTGGCAAGCCACTGGCGGTCGAACAGCAGCTGCCAGTCGAGCACCAGCGGGCCGACGATTTCCACCATCACTTCGTGCCACTCGCTGTGGTCGTCGAGGGGGTTCCAGAATTCATCGGTCACGCCAGTGCCGCCCACCACCGCCAGGCGTTGGTCCACCAACAGCAGCTTGCGGTGATCGCGGTAGAGGTTACGCACCCAGCGCCGCCAGCTCAGGCGATTGTAGAAACGCAATTGCACCCCGGCCTCGATCAGGCGATTGCGCAGGCCCAGGGTAAACGCCAGGCTGCCGTAATCATCGAACAGACACCGCACGCGAACGCCGCGCTCGGCCGCCTCGACCAGGGCCAGGACCATCGCCTCGGCACAGGCCCCCGCCTCCACCAGATACAGCTCCAGTTCGACCTGTTCCTGGGCCTGGGCGATTGCCGCCAGCATGCGCGGGAAGAACTGTGGCCCGTCGATCAACAGCTCGAAGCGATTGCCGTCACGCCAGGGGAATACCGGACCGCCCATGTCAGCGCGCCGTGAAAATCAGCACCGCATTCACCGGCACTGAAAGACTGATGGCCGACAACCCGGCCAGGTTTCGCAACGTTTCCAGGCCCGGCGCCAGGTCGAAATCCGCGGCGTCGAGCACCACCGGTTCCAGGGTCACCACCTGGAAACGTCGTTCATCCAGGCGCGTCGCCAGCAACTCGACGTTGTATTCATGCTGCTTGCCATGCAGGTTCACCGTCAGCGGCAGACGCAGTTCCAGTTGCGCACCGTTGGCCAGGTCCTGGATCGGCGCCAGGTCGATCTGCGCGGTGACGATCGCTTCGGCGAACCGCTTGATCTCGAACAACTCGGCACGCATGCGTTCGTCCCGCAGGGGAATGCCGCTGTTGATGGAGTCCAGCTCCACTTCCAGGCGCGCCAAGCCGTCGGGCTGGACCTGGCCGTGAAGCACCAGGAAACGCTGGACCTCGGAGACATTGCCGTTCTTGCTGCTGATGAACGACAGTCGCGACGATTCACCGTCCAGGTACCAATCGGCCTGGGCCGGCAGCGCGGCGCAGGCCAGCAGCAGGGTCGCAACAGCGTGGGAGAAAGACCGCTTGAACATACACACTCGGAAGACAGATAAACCTGTGGCGAACCTTAACCGGGCCGAGGGCGCTTGCAAACTGTCTGTTTCAACAGCCGGCCATACCTGAAACCCTGTTGCGAGTGATGGCCTTGCTCCCACATGTCGCTTTCCCAGGCTATTTCTCAGCCTTGCCCTCGCCGTTCAGGTTATGGCTCCAACCGACACCCCTGCCGGGCACCCAGCCAACGCGCGCTGCTACTACGTCCCAGCCCGCTGACGGTGATGCGTTTCGCTTCAACACTCTCGAAAAACTCGCTGATGGGCACCGACTGCTTCACATAGCCACGGCAATAGTCCGCTGGCTGCTGCATCACGTAGCGGCACGAACAGTATTCCTTGGCGGTGTAGGCGCTGATGATGTCGGGGAAGGCTTGCAGCGCCACCCGCTCCCGCCAGATCCAGCCGGACAGGGCGACGATAAACACCGCCAACAGACTGAGCAGCCAGCGACGCCTCATGGCCGCACCGTCCCGGCGAACGCCGCCATGGCGCGTTTGAGCAGTTCGGTGTGGCGATAGCTGCCGTCGCGGTCGTCACCGTAGCGCACGATCACCAGCCTCGCGCTGGGGATGACGTACAACGCCTGGCCCCAGTGACCCAGCGCGGCGAACGTGTCCGGCGGCGCATCAGGCCAGGGATGGATGCTCGGATCGGCGGCGCGGTTGAGCCACCAATGCCCGCCGGGAACGGCTTCGTCCTGGCCGGCCTGGAATCGGGCGAACGGCTCGCGGTTGAACGCGACCCAATCCCTGGGGATCAGTTGCCGCTCGCCCCAGCGACCTTCCCGCTGCATCAACAGGCCGACCCGCGCCAGGTCACGGGCCGTGAGGTAGGCATAGGACGAACCGACAAACGTGCCGCTGGCGTCGGTTTCCCAGGTGGCGTGGCGGATGCCCAGTGGTTCGAACAGGGCTGTCCACGGGTAATCGGCATAGCGCAGCGGGCCGACGATGTTTTTCAGCGCCGCCGCCAGCAGGTTGCTGTCGCCGCTGGAATAGCGGAACGCCTGTCCCGGCGGGCTGTAACGTTCATGCTGCGCGGTGAACGCCGCCATGTCGCCGCGCCCCCGGGTATAGAGCATCGCCACCACCGAAGAGTTGAGCGGCGCGTATTCATAGTCTTCCTGCCAATCCAGGCCGGAGGCCCAGTGGAACAGATCGGCCAGGGTCAGGCCCGGCTGTTTGCCCAACGGCGGGTAATAGCGGGCGAGCGGATCCTGCAGGCCGAACAGGTGTTCACCGTAGGCCACGCCGAACACCGCCGCCATCAGGCTTTTGCTGATGGACCAGGTCAGGTGCGCAGTGTCGGCGCTGTTCGGCCCGGCGTAGCGTTCGTAGACCAGGCGACCGTCCTGGATCACCAGCAGTGCATCGGTGCGGATGCCTTGGCGGGTGACGTCGTCCCTGGGCGGGAACGCATATTGCTCCAAGGCTTCGAGCGCCGGCCCGCTGGGTGTCGGGCCGGTGGGCCATTGCTCGCCGGGCCAGTCTTCGGCGTGGGCGCCCAGGTTGAGCAACAGGAGCGGAATCAGGAGCCAGCCTTTGAACATGCCTTTGAGCCCGAACGATTGAACCTGTGAAGCGTAATCGGGGTTGATGACAGTTTGGTTTCTCCCAGGCACCAGGCGGCTCCTTGGGGCCTGTCACATAAGCATCACCAAAGCTTCATGGCGATGACACCGGGGCTACATAGCCTGACTTTGCACAACATGGCTGCATAAAGAAAGTCGATTGGCTGCAACCCCAAGACGGCCAGCACGGAGATTCGCTATGACTCAGATCGCCCGCATCAGCGACACCGGCAATGAACGCCGCCTGCAAGCCGAACGCCTGATCGGCGCCCAGGCCTTGCAAGAAGCCCAAGCCTTGCGCTTCAACGTCTTCAGTGGCGAATTCAACGCCAAGCTCAAAGGCGCGGAAAAGGGTCTGGACATGGATGACTACGATGTTCACTGCGCCCACATCGGCGTACGCGACCTGAACACCGGCCGCCTCGTGGCGACCACCCGCCTGCTCGACCACCAGGCCGCCAGCAGCCTGGGCCGGTTCTACAGCGAAGAAGAATTCAGCCTCAACGGCCTGGTCCAGCTCAAGGGCCCGATCCTGGAAATCGGCCGCACCTGCGTCGACCCGGCCTACCGCAACGGCGGCACCATCGCGGTGCTCTGGGGCGAGCTGGCCGAAGTGCTGAACGAAGGCGGCTACAGCTACCTGATGGGCTGCGCGAGCATCCCGATGCAGGATGGCGGCATCCAGGCCCAGGCGATCATGCAGCGCCTGCGCGAACGCTACCTGTGCACCGAACACCTGCAAGCCGTGCCGAAAAAAACCCTGCCGGCCCTGGATGTACCGTCCAATGTCATCGCCGAGATGCCGCCGCTGCTCAAGGCCTACATGCGCCTGGGCGCGAAAATCTGCGGCGAGCCCTGCTGGGATGAGGACTTCCAGGTGGCCGACGTGTTCATTCTGCTCAAGCGCGACGAACTCTGCCCGCGCTACGCTCGCCACTTCAAGGCAGCCGTGTGATGAGCCGGTTGCGCGTGTACGCGCGGATCGCGCGAGTGCTGCTGGTGGTGACGCTGGGCCTGAGCATGGCCAGCCTGTTCAGCCTGTTCGAACGCCTGGGAACGGCCAATTCCATGGCGCGGCGCCAGCGCTGGTCGCGGTTCTTCATGGCGCGACTGAGCCATGCCCTGCCCTTTCGCGTGACCGTCCACGGCCAACTGCCGCAACAGCCAATGCTCTGGGTCAGCAACCACGTGTCCTGGACCGATATCCCGCTGTTGGGCATGCTCACGCCGCTGTCGTTCCTGTCCAAGGCCGAAGTGCGCACCTGGCCGGTGGCCGGCTGGTTGGCGGCAAAGGCCGGCAGCCTGTTTATCCGACGCGGCTCGGGTGACAGCCAGTTGATCCGCAAACAGATGAGCCGCCACCTGGAACAGGCCCACCCGCTGCTGATGTTCCCGGAGGGCACCACCACCGACGGCCGCTCCCTGCGGACGTTCCATGGTCGCTTGTTGTCGGCGGCCATCGATGCGGACGTAGCACTGCAGCCGGTGGCGATCCGTTACCTGCGCAACGGCGAACCTGACTCCTTGGCCCCGTTCATTGGCGATGATGACCTGCTGTCGCACCTGATGCGGCTGTTTGCCAATGACCGCGGCGACGTGCACATCCACCTGCTGCAACCCATCGCCTGCCACGGCCAGGAGCGCGCGGCCCTGGCGTTCCAGGCGCAGCAGGCGGTGCACAAGGCGTTGTTTGGCGTGATTCCCGAGAAGCAGCAGGTGCCGATGCGGCCTGCCATTGCCGCTTGATCTGAAATCCTGGCGAGATCCCTGTGGGAGCGAGCTTGCTCGCGATAGCGGTCTGACATTCAATAAGGATGTTGACTGTGAGGCCGCTATCGCGAGCAGGCTCGCTCCCACCATTAGACCTGCTGTGTGGCTTGGCTCAGGGCAAAGCCCTGCAACTGCGGATAGAACAACCGGAAATCCTCGCTCAACGGCTCATACAGCCTGATCAATTCCTCCATCGCCCCGGCCAATTCCTCCGGCCGGGACAGGCGGCGGGAAATGCCGCGCAGCACCTGGCCCAGCACCTCGAACTTCCGATAAGAGCCCAACCAGTCATCCGCCGCCATGTAGGGCGCGATGTGCGCCAGGCGCCCCGGCAGTTGCGGCTCGGTACTGAGCACCTGGTAGACCCGCGAGGTGAAATCCCCCAGCGGACCTTCGGCATACAGCGTCCAGTCCCGCGCCAGGCAGTGGTCGAAGAACACGTCGAGGACGATCCCGGCATAGCGCCGGCGCACCGTGGAAAAACGCGACAGCGCCACATCTACCAACGGATGGCGGTCGGTGTACATATCGATGCGCCGGTGCAGGGCAATCCCGGCTTCGATCTGCGGTGTGTACAACCCTTGCAGCGGCCCTTTGACGAAATCGCCGTAGAGGCTGCCGAGCAGTTGTTCCCGACCCGGGCCGCCAAGGTGCAAGTGTGCGAGATAGTTCATGGTCGGCAGCTTAGCACCGTCGCGCCAATATCGTTATAACCCGATATAGCGATTTGTTCGGCATTCAGATCAAATCCATATTGGTATATCGCGAAGTAACGATTTAAGGTTCGCCTCATCGCGATATAGCGTTTCATCCACCTTGAGCCCATACGAACTGCCGCCATGACCCTCGACCTCGACGAAATAATAAAAGCCCTGGCACACCCAGTACGGCGAGACATCCTCAACTGGCTCAAAGACCCAAAGGTCCAGTTCCCCGAACAGTTGCACAACCACGAATTCGGTATCTGCGCCGGGCAGATCGACCAGCGCTGCGGCCTGTCGCAGTCCACGGTGTCGGCGCACCTGGCGGTGTTGCAACGGGCGGGGCTGATCACCAGCCAGAAGGTCGGTCAATGGCACTTCTTCAAACGCAACGAGGAAGTGATCCAGCAGTTCCTCAAGCAAATGAGCCAAGAGCTCTGATCTGACAAGGACCCGACATGCCGCTCTCACTTCTCATCCTGGCCCTGAGCGCCTTCGCCATCGGCACCACCGAGTTCGTCATCATGGGCCTGCTGCCCGACGTGGCGGCCGACCTGGGTGTATCGATCCCCGGCGCCGGCTGGCTGGTGACCGGCTACGCCCTGGGCGTGGCCATCGGCGCGCCATTCATGGCCCTCGCCACCGCCCGGCTGCCGCGCAAGGCCGCCCTCGTGGCGCTGATGGGCATTTTCATCATTGGCAACCTGCTCTGCGCCATCGCCAGCGACTACAACGTGCTGATGTTCGCCCGCGTCGTGACCGCCCTGTGCCACGGTGCCTTCTTCGGCATCGGTTCGGTGGTGGCCGCTGGCCTGGTGGCGCCCAACAAGCGCGCCTCGGCCGTGGCCCTGATGTTCACCGGCCTGACCCTGGCCAACGTGCTCGGCGTACCGCTGGGCACCGCACTGGGCCAGGAAGCCGGCTGGCGTTCGACCTTCTGGGCGGTGACGGTGATCGGTGTGGTGGCATTGATCGGCCTGATCCGCTTCCTGCCGGCCAAGCGCGATGAAGAAAAGCTCGACATGCGTTCGGAACTGATCGCCCTCAAGGGAGCGGGCCTGTGGCTGTCCCTGAGCATGACCGCGTTGTTTTCCGCCTCGGTGTTCACCCTATTCACCTACGTCGCCCCGCTGCTCGGCGAGGTCACCGGCGTATCGCCCCGTGGCGTGACCTGGACGCTGGTGCTGATCGGCCTGGGCCTGACCCTGGGCAACATCATCGGCGGCAAGCTGGCGGACAAGAGCCTGGCGAACACGCTCATCGGGGTGTTCATCACCATGGCCGTGGTCTCGACGGTGTTGAGCTGGACCAGCGTGGCGCTGATCCCCACCGAAATAACCCTGTTCCTCTGGGCCACCGCCTGCTTCGCCGCCGTGCCGGCCCTGCAAGTCAACGTGGTGACCTTCGGCAAAGACGCGCCGAACCTGGTGTCCACCTTGAACATCGGCGCTTTCAACATTGGCAACGCCTTGGGCGCCTGGGTCGGCGGCAGCGTCATCGACCAGGGCCTGGGGCTGACCACCGTGCCCCTGGCCGCTGGCGCGCTGGCCGTGCTGGCGCTGCTGGTCACCCTGATCACTTTCCGCCAGGGCGCCAACTCCGACCTGGCTCCGGCAACGCGTTGATTCCTACCCCTTCACTTTCGAGGTTGTAATTCATGGCGACTATTTTCGATCCAATCAAACTCGGCGACATCGAGCTGAAAAACCGCATCATCATGGCCCCGCTCACCCGCTGCCGCGCCGACGCGGGCCGCGTGCCCAACGCGCTGATGGCCGAGTACTACGTGCAACGTGCTTCCGCCGGCCTGATCCTCAGCGAAGCGACCTCCGTCACGCCGATGGGCGTGGGCTACCCGGACACCCCGGGCATCTGGTCCAACGACCAGGTGCGCGGCTGGGCCAACGTGACCAAGGCGATCCACGGCGCCGGCGGCAAGATCTTCCTGCAACTGTGGCACGTCGGGCGGATCTCCCACCCGTCGTACCTGAACGGCGAAACCCCGGTGGCGCCCAGTGCCCTACAGCCCAAGGGTCACGTGAGCCTGGTGCGTCCACTGGCCGACTACCCGACGCCGCGCGCCCTGGAAACCGCTGAGATCGCCGACATCGTCGACGCCTACCGCGTCGGTGCCGAGAACGCCAAGGCCGCCGGCTTCGACGGTGTGGAAATCCACGGTGCCAACGGTTACCTGCTCGACCAGTTCCTGCAAAGCAGCACCAACCAGCGCACCGACCAGTACGGCGGCTCGCTGGAAAACCGCGCTCGCTTGCTGTTGGAAGTGACCGACGCCGCCATTGAGGTCTGGGGCGCCGGCCGGGTGGGCGTGCACCTGGCGCCACGCGCCGACTCCCATGACATGGGCGATGAGAACCGCCTGGAAACCTTCAGCTACGTGGCTCGCGAACTGGGCAAGCGTGGCATCGCCTTTATCTGCTCCCGTGAAAAGGAAGGCGACGACAGCATCGGCCCGCAACTCAAGCAAGCGTTTGGCGGCCCGTACATCGCCAACGAACGTTTCACCAAGGGCAGCGCCAATGCCTGGCTGGCCGAGGGCAAGGCCGATGCCGTGGCCTTCGGCGTGCCTTTCATTGCCAACCCGGACCTGCCGGCGCGCTTGAAAGCCGATGCACCGCTGAATGAGCCGCGTCCGGAAACGTTCTATGGCAAAGGGCCGGTCGGTTACATCGATTACCCGGTGATGTAAGTTCGAAAAATAGACCTTACTGAAAAGCCCCGACTCGAAAGAGCCGGGGCTTTTTTATTGCCTGAAAAATTAAAGCACATCAACCATCAAGCCCCGAAATATCAGATAACAAGACGAAACTTATCCACTATGGATTACCACTTCGAACAACGCTAATAATAAAACCCGACCAACAACTCATTCATTCAAAGGAGTGCCATCTAGATATTTATTGCAGACACAACTAAAGCGCTAACGGATAGCACAACAATCGACACCCCTCAATCAAACACAGCAACCTACCAACCCGATGTATGCAGGCTTCAGCGAGCCTTGCATTTATGAGAGATACATCACTATGAACATTCTGAAAAGTTTCATCCTTGCCTTGGTACTCGGGCCCGCAATGGTAGCCAACGCCCAGGCTAACACCGAGGTCACTGTAGAGATCACAAACAATACCCGCGGCACACTGAACATGACCAATCTTTTGACGGATCCACCACAAGCCGAGGATTACCCCTTAAGCGATCACGACATCCCTCCAAAATCAATTTACATGCTCCATCTCACCCATGAGAGAAATTACACTTATCCCGCCTCGGGCTGGCAACCCACACTGAAAAAGGTAAAACCCATTGAACTCGTTCTCAGTTATAAAATGAAAAATTTCAATTTCGAGTGTCAGATGCAAACCCTGTTTCAAGCCCCAATCGCTTTTGGTTTCCTCGAGCCCAGTTACAAACCGAACTGGAAAAGCGACTGGAATTACACCGGCAATGGCGAATTCACTTGCAGGACCGAAATCACACGAAAAATGCTTGAGCCGCCCTTCAGCTACACCGTCCGCCTGATTATCGAGTAACTCAAAAGGTGTAACAGGTCGACACGACAAGTGCGGACGCCTGGCGCCCCCTTGAACAGGGACTCGCCATAATCCCCCGGCACAATAGCGACTCACGCGCCGTCAACATGCCAGCGGTTCATCCATAAGTACCCCGTCGGATTCAAAGTCCGGCGGGGCATTCGCCGATCAGCTATTGACACATATCGACGCAATTACGCATTTTGTTTCATTTGCGGAGGCTGGGGCTCAGGCGCAGCATATCCAGCCCGATGTCCACCCAGCGCTCGGCCTCACCGGCCAGGGCGAAGCTGTCGGGGATCAGCAACCACTGGTATAGGATGCCGTCGATGTAGGCATGAAGGGCAACCGCCGCCCTTTCCGGGTCCAGATCACCCGGCAACTGTCCGCGCTTCACTGCATTGCGCAATGACAGCGCGATACGCACATTGCAGTCGAGGCTGACTTCGCGCCGCTGCTGGCGCAAATCGCACATCTCATCGGTGAACTCGCACTTATGGAAAAGAATCTCATTGATGCGTCGGGTTTTCGGGTCCAGGGCCACCTGCTGGAACAACCGCACCAGCAGCTTGTGGACACAGCCCAGCGGGTCCAGCTCCTCTTCATTTTCACTGGCCCGGGCCAGTTCATCGAGCGGCTCATGCAAGGTGTCGAGCATGGCCTGGAGCAGATCCGCCTTGTTGCTGAAATGCCAATAGATAGCCCCGCGCGTCACACCGGCCAAGGTCGCAATGTCGGCCAGCGTCGTGCGCGCCACGCCACGCTCGAAAAAGGCCTTTTCGGCCGCTTCGAGTATCTGGCTGCGAGTCTCCAGGGCTTCCTCTTTGGTACGACGAACCATGGCAGTAAATACCTCGATCAGGATGCATCAGCAATGCGCAAGGTCAGCTGAGCGAATAGAAGGCGCTTGCTCACAGAGCGCGCCTGCGGTCAACAGGGCCTTTGTCTGGCTTTTGTAAAACCGGATGGTACGCAATTTTGCTGTTTACAAACAGCCATGTACGTAAGTATATTTCTTAGCATCCTACTAATTGAAAAATGCTGCCTTTTTTAACCTTCCACTTTCGAGTGCGCCTGTTGCGCGCCTGGCCCGAGGATTTCCATGCAATTCAAGCCAGCTGTTACCGCTCTGGTTACCGCCATCGCCCTGGCATCGCTGCTCAGCGGATGCAAAAAGGAAGAAGCGGCACCTCCCGCCCCTACCCCTCAGGTCGGCGTCGTAACCCTCAAGGCCCAGCCATTCACCCTGACCTCGGAGCTTCCGGGTCGCACGAGTGCGTTCCGCGTCGCGGAAGTTCGCCCTCAGGTCAACGGGATTATCCTCAAGCGCCTGTTCAAGGAAGGCGCCGACGTCAAGGCCGGCCAGCAGCTCTACCAGATTGACCCGGCCGTGTACGAGGCCACCCTGAAGAGCGCCGAAGCCAACCTGCGTTCCACCAAGTCGATTGCCGATCGCTACAAGCAACTGGTCGACGAACAGGCCGTCAGCCGCCAGGAATACGACACCGCCGTGGCCAATCGCCTGGAGTCGGAAGCCAACCTGCAGACCGCCCAGATCAACGTGCGCTACACCAAGGTCTATGCGCCGATCTCCGGTCGCATCGGTCGCTCCTCGGTGACCGAAGGTGCGCTGGTGAGCAACGGCCAGGCCGACGCGCTGGCGACCATCCAGCAACTGGACCCGATCTACGTCGACGTCACGCAAAGCTCGGTGGAACTGCTGCAACTGCGCCGTGAGCTGGAAAGCGGCCGCTTGCAGAAAGCCGGCGACAACGCTGCCATGGTCAAGCTGACCCTGGAAGACGGTAGCCAGTACCCCCACGAAGGCAAATTGGAGTTCTCCGAGGTGTCGGTCGACCCGACCACCGGTTCCGTGGCCTTGCGCGCCGTGTTCCCCAACCCGGATCACACCCTGCTGCCGGGCATGTTCGTCCACGCGCAATTGCAGGCCGGCGTGAACAGCGCAGCGATCCTCGCGCCGCAGCAAGGCGTGACCCGCGACCTCAAGGGCATGCCGACCGCATTGGTGGTCGGCCCGGACAACAAGGTCGAGCTGCGCCAGCTCAAGGCCAGCCGCACCGTCGGCAGCCAATGGCTGATCGAAGACGGCCTCAAGGCCGGCGATCGCCTGATCACCGAAGGTTTGCAGTACGTACGGCCGGGGGTGGAAGTCAAAGCCACCGAAGCCACCAACGTTGCCAACAAGAACCCGGCCCCCGCTCAGGCAGCTGACAAAGCAGCCGGCGGCAAAGGGGAGTAAACCATGTCGAAATTCTTTATCGACCGTCCGATTTTCGCCTGGGTAATCGCCCTGGTGATCATGCTGGTCGGGGCTCTGTCGATCCTCAAGTTGCCGATCAACCAGTACCCGAGCATCGCGCCGCCGGCCATTGCGATCCAGGTCACCTACCCGGGCGCCTCCGCGCAAACCGTACAGGACACCGTGGTGCAGGTCATCGAGCAACAGCTCAACGGTATCGATAACCTGCGCTATGTATCTTCGGAAAGTAACTCCGACGGCAGCATGACCATCACCGCGACGTTCGAGCAGGGCACCAGCTCCGATACCGCACAGGTCCAGGTCCAGAACAAGCTGAACCTGGCCACCCCGCTGCTGCCACAAGAAGTGCAGCAACAGGGCATCCGCGTGACCAAGTCAGTGAAAAACTTCCTGATGGTGATCGGCGTGGTGTCGCGTGACGGCAGCATGACCAAGGACGACCTGTCCAACTACATCGTGTCGAACATGCAGGACCCGATCTCGCGGACTGCCGGTGTCGGTGACTTCCAGGTCTTCGGTGCCCAGTACGCGATGCGGATCTGGCTCGACCCGGCCAAGCTGAACAACTTCCACCTGACCCCGGTGGACGTGAAAACCGCCATCGCCGCGCAGAACGTCCAGGTGTCGTCCGGTCAGCTCGGCGGCCTGCCCGCCCTGCCCGGCCAGCAACTGAACGCCACCATCATCGGCAAGACCCGCCTGCAGACCGCCGAACAGTTCAAGGCAATCCTGCTCAAGGTCAACCCGGATGGCTCACAGGTGCGCGTCGGTGATGTCGCCGATGTCGGCCTGGGCGGTGAGAACTACAGCGTCAGCGCCCAGTTCAACGGCGCCCCGGCGTCGGGCCTGGCGGTGAAGCTGGCCAACGGTGCCAACGCCCTCGACACGGCCAAGGCCCTGCGCAAGACCATCGACGATCTCAAGCCGTTCTTCCCGCAAGGCATGGAAGTGGTGTTCCCGTACGACACCACCCCGGTGGTGAGCGAATCGATCAAGGGCGTGGTCGAAACGCTGATCGAGGCGGTCGTGCTGGTGTTCCTGGTGATGTTCCTGTTCCTGCAGAACTTCCGCGCCACCATCATCACCACCATGACGGTGCCGGTGGTGCTGCTCGGTACCTTCGGGATCCTTGCCGCGTTCGGTTTCAGCATCAACACCCTGACCATGTTCGGCATGGTGCTGGCCATCGGCTTGCTGGTGGACGACGCCATCGTCGTGGTGGAAAACGTCGAACGGGTAATGAGCGAAGAAGGCCTCTCGCCCAAGGAAGCCACCAAGAAATCCATGGGCCAGATCCAGGGCGCCCTGGTGGGTATCGCCCTGGTGCTCTCGGCGGTACTGCTGCCGATGGCCTTCTTCAGCGGTTCCACCGGTGTGATCTACAAGCAGTTCTCCATCACCATCGTCTCGGCCATGGCCCTGTCGGTGATGGTTGCACTGATTTTCACCCCAGCCCTGTGCGCCACCATGCTCAAGGCGATTCCCAAAGGTGAACACGGTACGCCGAAACGTGGCTTCTTCGGCTGGTTCAACCGCAATTTCGACCGCGGCGTCAGAAGCTACGAGCGTGGCGTGGGCAATATGCTCCGCAACAAGGTGCCGTACCTGCTGGCCTACGTGATCATCGTGATCGGCATGGTCTGGCTGTTCACCCGCATCCCGACGGCGTTCCTGCCGGAAGAAGACCAGGGCGTACTGTTTGCCCAGGTACAGACACCGGCCGGCTCCAGCGCCGAGCGTACCCAGGCGGTGGTGGACAAGATGCGCGAGTTCCTGCTGCGTCCGAGCAAGGACGGTGGCGAAGGCGATGCCGTGGCCTCGGTGTTCACCGTGACCGGCTTCAACTTCGCCGGTCGCGGCCAGAGCTCCGGCATGGCGTTCATCATGCTCAGGCCTTGGGAAGAGCGAAACGCCGACAACAGCGTCTTCAAGCTCGCGGCCCGCGCCCAGCAGCACTTCTTCACCTTCCGCGATGCGATGGTGTTCGCTTTCGCGCCACCGGCGGTGCTGGAATTGGGTAACGCCACCGGCTTCGACGTCTTCCTGCAAGACCGCGCCGGCATCGGCCACGACAAGTTGATGGAAGCCCGTAACCAGTTCCTCGGCATGGCGTCCCAGAGCAAGGTACTGACCCAGGTGCGTCCGAACGGCCTGAACGACGAACCGCAATACCAGCTGGAAATCGACGACGAAAAGGCCAGTGCGCTGGGCATTACCCTGTCGGACATCAACAACACCTTGTCGATTGCCTTGGGCAGTAGCTACGTCAACGACTTCATCGACCGTGGACGGGTGAAGAAGGTCTACGTGCAAGGCCAACCGGGCGCGCGGATGAGCCCCGAAGACCTGAAGAAGTGGTACGTGCGCAACAGCGCCGGGACCATGGTGCCGTTCAGCGCCTTCGCCAAGGGCGAGTGGATCTACGGCTCACCGAAACTGGCCCGTTACAACGGTGTTGAAGCGATGGAAGTCCTCGGTGCCCCGGCCCCTGGCCATTCCACCGGTGAAGCCATGGCTGAAGTCGAGGCCATTGCCAAGAAGCTGCCGGCCGGCGTAGGTATTTCCTGGACAGGCCTGTCCTATGAGGAACGGCTGTCGGGGTCCCAGGCGCCAGCGCTGTACGCCCTGTCGCTGCTGATGGTGTTCCTGTGCCTGGCGGCGCTGTATGAAAGCTGGTCGATTCCGATCGCGGTCATGCTGGTGGTGCCGTTGGGGATCATCGGTGCGCTGCTGGCGACCAGCCTGCGCGGTCTGTCCAACGACGTGTACTTCCAGGTGGGCCTGTTGACGACCATCGGCCTGGCGGCGAAAAACGCCATTCTGATCGTCGAGTTCGCCAAGGAACTCCACGAACAGGGCCGGACCCTGATGGAAGCTGCCATTGAAGCTTGTCGGATGCGTCTGCGACCGATCATCATGACGTCCCTGGCGTTCATCCTCGGTGTGGTCCCGCTGGCGATTTCCACGGGGGCCGGCTCAGGCAGCCAGCACGCCATCGGTACCGGCGTGATCGGCGGCATGTTGACCGCGACCATCCTGGCGATTTTCTGGGTGCCGTTGTTCTTTGTGACTGTGTCGTCGATAGGCCACCGCAAAAATGCCGACCTGGACGACACTCCTGAAACTTCTAAAGAGGCTGGCCAATGAGCAAGTCGCTACTTTCCCTGACCATCGCCGCCGTCGTGCTCAGCGGCTGCTCGCTGATCCCCGATTATCAGCGGCCCGAAGCACCGGTCGCGGCGCAATACCCGCAAGGGCCGGCCTACGAGTCGGCCAACGCACCCGGCCAGGCCGCCGCCGAGCAAGGCTGGAAGCAGTTTTTCCATGACCCGGCGTTGCAGCAGCTGATCCAGGTTGCCCTGGAAAACAACCGCGACCTGCGTGTCGCGGCGCTGAACATCGATGCCTACGCCGCGCAGTACCGCATCCAGCGGGCGGACCTGTTCCCGGCGGTCTCGGCCAACGGATCCGCCAGCCGCCAGCGGGTGCCGGCGCGGGCTTCGCAGACCGGTGAAGCGAGCATCAACAGCTCCTACTCGGCCACCTTGGGCATCAGCGCCTATGAACTGGACCTGTTCGGCCGGGTTCGCAGCCTGAGCGAGCAAGCGTTGCAAAGCTACTTCGCCACCGAAGAGGCCCGGCGCAGCACGCAGATCAGCCTGGTGGCCAACGTCGCCAACGCTTACCTGACCTGGCAGGCCGACAAGGAGCTGCTCAAGCTGACCCAGGACACCCTGGGGGCGTACGAGCAAAGCTTCAAGCTGACCTCGCGCAGCGCCGAAGTCGGCGTGGCCTCGGCCCTGGACCTGAGCCAGGCACGCACCGCCGTGGAAAACGCCCGTGTGCAATTGGCGCGCTATACCCGCCAGGTCGCACAGGACGAAAACAGCCTGACCCTGTTGCTGGGCACCGGCTTGCCGGCCAACCTGCAATCGCAACCGCTCAGCGACGACCTGCTGAGCGAGGTGCCAGCCGGGCTGCCGTCGGACCTGCTGCAACGTCGTCCGGACATCCTCCAGGCCGAACGCAACCTGCTCGCCGCCAACGCCAACATCGGCGCCGCGCGGGCCGCGTTCTTCCCGAGCATCAGCCTGACGGCCAACGCCGGCACCCTGAGCCCGGACCTGTCCGGCCTGTTCAAGGGCGGCTCGGGCACCTGGAGCTTCGCCCCGCAGATCAACCTGCCGATCTTCAACGCCGGCAGCCTGCGGGCGAGCCTGGACTACGCCAAGGTCCAGAAAGACATCAACGTCGCGCAGTACGAGAAGTCGATCCAGACCGCGTTCCAGGAAGTCTCCGACGGCCTGGCGGCGCGCCAGACCTACAACGAACAGTTGCGGGCCCAGACCGACTTCGTCACCGCCAACCAGGATTACTACCGCCTGGCCGAGCGTCGCTATCGGATCGGTGTCGACAGCAATCTGACCCTCCTCGATGCCCAGCGCCAATTGTTCAGCGCCCAACAATCGCTGATCACCGACCGCCTGGCGCAACTGACCAGCGAGGTCAATCTGTACAAGGCCCTGGGTGGCGGCTGGAATGCCGAGACCGGCAAGAACGAGCCGGTGAAGGAAGAAGCGCCGAAGACAAGGTTGTTCTGATACTTGTTTGAAAGCTGAACACGAAGCCCACCGAAAGGTGGGCTTTTTGTTTCCGTGTGGCTGGACAGTAATCTGCGGCGAGGGAATCCAACCCCTCGCCACAACACAACCCCACTTGATTAACGGGGGTCAACGATGTCCAGCGCACGATTAGCCAACAGCTCGCTTAACTCGATCATCTGCACCACACCCAGCAAAACATGCCGCCGCGAACCTTCCAGCTCGAACGCCAGATCACTGACCATGGCATTGACCGAAGCCAGGGTTTCGCTGAGGTTCGCCAACAGGCATTCCGTGTCGATGGTCTCGATGACGGTGAAGACTTGTGTGGATGGGGCCTTGGGTTGGGGGGTGGTGCCGAGATGGAAGTCGAGTGCCCGGTCTGCGGCCTCCTGGAGTTTGGCTGGATCAGGGTCGTTGTAGGGGAAAGCGCTTTCAGCTGGCGAAGAGGCTTGATGCTTGTTCATAACGGAGCTCCTGTTTCAACTGGAGCCGAGACTTAGGGTCCGGCGCTGGCGCCTAACAAATTCGGCGGGCTTGCAGTCCCGGTCGCTGAATGTGCAACGACTCGAACAGGCTAGAGATGTCACTTCCTAACGGCAACCTTAAAAGTTTGTCGGA
>NZ_JAGGOF010000004.1 GCF_018614775.1 Pseudomonas fluorescens | reverse complement strand
ACAACTCTGCTTCTGCTCTGCCCTACCCCACAGATCTGAGAGGTGCACGACCGCAAGAGCCAGGTCGGCTATAAGGCCGCCTCGGCGAGGTTTTGATCTGGGGCGCCCCGTTAACCACGATGGCCGAACGCAGGTATTGTGGAGTGGGCAATCCGGCATGGATGCCGGATTAGCCGCGCTGGGCCATGGAGGGCCCTTCGCGGCGGCCCCACGGAGCAATGCCGGAGTGAGGGCATGCCGAGCCTGGGCGAGGCACCGAGTGGTGGGGCAAGAGCGTTTTGCTTACTTTTGCGCTGTTCAAAAGTGAGCCGCTGTAAGAGCGGAACCCTAAGTGGCCGTTACCGCAGCAATGGATATGTACACCACCCACCAAATATAGACCAACTGCCAGGCCGCCATCGCGAGCAAGCTCGGCTCCCACAGGTTCTGTGCCAGACCCAACCCTCCCCCCAAACCACAGTTCCCAGACAGCCTCAGCACCTCACCTTGGATAAATCGCACGCAAAGAAAAGCCCGGCCTAAGCCGGGCTTTTCCAAAGCGGTGGGCTAATTACTTAGCTTTGGCTTCAACCTGCGCTTCTACGCGACGGTTAACTGCACGACCAGCTTCAGTGGCGTTGTCAGCAACTGGGCGGGATTCGCCGTAGCCAACAGACTGAACGCGGGACGATTCAACACCGTACTGGTTGGTCAGAACCTGCTTAACGGCGTTTGCACGACGCTCGGACAGTTTCTGGTTGTAAGCGTCAGGACCGACGGAGTCAGTGTGACCTTCAACAGTAGTGGTGGTGGATGGGTACTGCTTCATGAAGTCAGCCAGGTTCTTGATGTCGCCGTAGCTGTTAGTCTTGACGACCGACTTGTCGAAGTCGAACTTCACGTCCAGCTCAACACGTACGACTTCAGCAACAGCTGGGCAGCCATCAGCGTCAACAGTTACGTTGGCTGGGGTGTCAGGGCACTTGTCGACGTTGTCGCACACGCCATCGTTGTCGCTGTCGGAGCAGACTTCAGCCGGTGCTGGAACTGGAGCAGCAGCAGGCTTGGAGCCGCCACCGAAGTTCACACCGATACCGACGCTTGGCGCCCACTCGGTGTCGCCCTGGTCGATGTTGTATTGAGCTTCAACGCCAGCACGGGCGTAGAAATTGTCGGTGAAGTACAGCTTGGCGCCGCCACCAACGTTAGCGAAGGTAGAACGGTTACGACCGTTGCTGCCATTCTGGTCGATGCTCTGGTCGGAGAAACCGGCCGAGACGTAAGGACGCAGCATGTCGCCCGGGTTGTTGAAGTGGTACAGAGCGTCCAGGGCAGTGTTGGCGCCCTTGACGTTGGTACCGTCGTCGGTACGTGCGTTGTGTACTTCGTCGTAGGCCAGACGCAGTTCAACGTCGTCGGTCAGGAAGTAGCCAACCGAACCGCCGAACAGGTTGCCGTTGTTTTTGAAGTTACGAGCGCTGTCGAATTGTTCTTTCTTCGCGAAGCCTTCGATTTCAACTGCGCCTTGGCCTTGTGCCAGAGCGCCGAAAGAAGTGGCAGCAATCAAAGAACCAATGGCAAAGCCCAAGGTGTTTTTCAGTTTCATCCGTTAAATCCCCATCTGGTGATTGTGAAGCAGTCCCGCAAACCGGGGGACAACTCGGCGGCAAGTCTATCAGAACTTGCCTACACGTAAGAGATATTTGCACCGAACTAAGTTTCGGCAATGCCTGCAAATTTCTCACGCAATTTGTCAAGAGCGCGCTTGTAACGCATTTTTGTCGCGCTCAAACCCATGTGCATGATATCTGCGATCTCCTGGAACTCCAGCTCTGCGACAAATCGTAGCACCAGAATTTCCCGGTCAATCGGGTTCACATGAACCAACCAGCGATCCAGTCCACCCTTCTCCTCGGGCTTGGGCGTCTTTTCTTCAGACGCTTCTTCGAGAGGGTCCAGGCTCAACGCATCCATCAAGCGACGCTTGCGTCGTTCCTTGCGGTACTGCGTGATGCATTCGTTGTAGGTGATGCTGTAGAGCCAGGTCTTGAACTTCGATTTCCCCTCGAAGTTCTTCAGGCCATACAGCACCTTCAACATCACCTCCTGACAGACATCGTCAGCATCGCGATCGTTCCCCAGATACCGTGCACAGACGTTAAATAATGTCCTCTGGTACCGGCGCATCAACTCTTCGTAAGCACGCGTTACGTGAAACAGCTCCGTATGTGCACGCGCGACCAACTCCTCATCGGAGAGGTCACGGGGGTCGTAGCGCGTGGACAGCGATTGGGGTTTGTTCAAAACAGGTCGGGCCGACAGTCTAGGTCAATGTGCGCCGCAGCCTGCGGTAGCAGGCATTTTGCGGCGGCATACATTAGCAGGGTTTGCCGGGTTAGCGGCTACTCACATGCTGTTCCAGCAGGATCCGATTGGAGAGCGATACCAATTCGCCCTCCTCGGTCAGCAATGTGGTTTTCACCGTGCCGATCTCTTCGATCTGGCCTTCGACCTCGCCAACACGCACCTGTTGCCCAACCTCATACAACTCACGCACATAGATTCCCGCAAGAATCTGACCGGCGATTTCCCGGCTTCCCAATCCCATGGCCAGCGCAACCGCCAGACCAACGGTAATCAATACGATCACGATCACGTGGTTGAGCAGGTCGGTCTTGACCTCCAACTGACTGATCGCCACCGAAATACTGATGATGATCACCAGGCCCTGGGCGATTCGCCCAACGCCGGCGGCATAGTCCAGCCCCACGCCTTCGGCTGCGCCGCGCACCAGCCCATTGGCCAGTTGCGCCAGCAAAACGCCGACCAGCAACACCAGCGCGGCACCAAAAACCTTTGGCAAATACAGCGCAAGCATATCCAGCGTAGCTGAAACTCGCTCAAGGCCAAGGGATTCAGCCGCGGAAACGAGGAAAATCAGCAATACAAACCAATAGACGATCTTGCCGACCAGGGTCGAGATCGGCACCTGAATGCCGCCACGGGACAGCAGTTTGGTCAGGCCGGTGCCCCCCATCAGGCGATCAAGGCCCAGTTTGGCGAGCAATTTGGAGAGCAGCGTGTCCAGCAGCTTGGCCACGACGAAACCCAGCAACAGCACCACCAACGCGCCGAAGAGGTTCGGGATGAAGTTAGCGACTTTGGTCCACAACGCGGTCATTGCCGTGACGAGGCTCTGGGTCCAGGGATCAAGTTCCATATTCAATCAGCCTTATCAGCGGTGCGAGTAACAGGTTTACGACGGGAAACCGGCGAGACATGGGCCGACCCATTGTTCAAGGCAATCATCAGCGCGGGCAACCAGCGGCCCAGCAGGCTGAACAGGTCGCCGGCGCCGACCTGGCGGTTGGCGGTTTTCAGTACACGGCCCAGGCATGCATCGTCGTCCCGACTGGACGGCGAAGCGTTGAGCATGTCGCGCAGAGACTGTTCAAACGGATCGTGCATACGCACCTCTCGTGATGTCTGTGAAAGACGCGATCAAATTTCGTCGGGTCACATGAAGCCTCATCACACCCAGCGCAATCGCCGGAACAGCCACCATTGCCCCAGGGCGACGCAGACCATCAGCAAGCAGGCAACCATGAAACCGTATGGGCTCGTGGAGAACGGAATGCCGCCCACATTGGTGCCCAGAAGGCCGGTGAGGAAACTCATCGGCAGGAAAATCCCGGTGATGATGCCGAAGCGGTACATGGTGCGGTTCATGCGCACCGAAAGGCGCCGGTCTTCGGCCTCCAGCACAAGCCCCACGCGCTCCCGGGTCAACTCCAGCTCTTCAAGGTAACGGGTCAGGCTGTTGTTCAATTCGTTCCAATAGTCGCCGTCATCGTCGACAAACCATGGCAATTTCAACCGCGTCATCTGCGCGAAAATATCCCGCTGTGGTGCCAGGAATCGCTTCAGCCCGGCCGCCCTTCGACGGATGTGCAAAATGGCGTCGTGCTCGGGGGTATACCGTTCGTCGGTATCCAACTGTTCTTCTTCACCGTCAACGATTTCCGAGAGGCAGGTGACCAGGTCCTGCACCTTGTTGGTAAGGTACTGCGCCATATAAAGGATGAGTTCCGACGCGGTTTTCGGTCCCTTGCCCTCGGCCAATTGCGCCAGCAGCTCATCGGTGGCGCGCAATGGGCGCAAGCGCAGGGAGATCACCCGCTGGGCGGCCGCAAAGATCCGCACCGACACCATGTCTTCCGGCTCGGCGCCCGGGTTCAGATTGACGCCCCTGAGGAACAGCAACAATTCGGCGTTGGGCAATGGCAACAACCGCGGGCGGGTGTTTTCCTCCAGCAGCAGGTCACAGTTGAATTCGCTCAAGCCGCTGGATTTGCGCAGCCAGGTATGGGTTTGCGGATGACTGCGATCCCAGTGCAGCCACAGGCTTTCATGGGCCTGCAACTGCAAATCGTCGAGTTCGGTCCGGGCGATGGAACGCGCGCCGCCCTTACCGTCCAGCACCAGGGCATGCACCAGCCCCCACTGCGCGTTTTCTTCCTCGAACATCCTCATCCCTTATGGCTGTGGCGCTTCATTCAGGCATCTGCAGCGGGCTTGGCGAGACGATCACGCCGTTGTTGTCCGCATAGACATACTCGCCCGGCCGAAACGTCACGCCGGCGAAAGTCACCGCCACATTGAGTTCGCCGACGCCGCGCCGGTCGGTTTTCATCGGGTGGCTGGCCAGCGCCTGGACGCCGAGGTCGGTCTGGGCGATGACGTCGACGTCGCGGATGCAACCATAGATCACCAGCCCTTCCCAGCCATTCTTCGCGGCTTTTTCCGCGAGCATGTCGCCCAGCAGTGCCCGTCGCAGCGAGCCTCCGCCGTCAACCACCAGCACCTTGCCGTTGCCCGGGAGTTCAACCTGTTCCTTGACCCGCGAGTTGTCCTCGAAGCACTTGATGGTCACGATTTCGCCACCGAAGGAATCGCGACCGCCGAAATTACTGAACATCGGCTCCAGCACCTGCACCAGGTCCGGGTAGGCGTCGCACAGGTCGGGCGTGAGGTAATGGTTCATCGAACAACTCCTGGAAGGCTGGAACGTCAGCTGAATTGAGCAACCGATTGTGACCGGAACCGCTTGATGCGTCATATCTTAGCCGCAAGCCGACCGGAGCGAAATGCCCTTGTCAGAGCCCTCGCCTCATACCGCTTCGGCCAGGCTGGGCTGTTCTGCCAGCAGCGGTGAGCACTGATCTTCCAGCCAGCGCGCCACCAGTGGCCAGACTTCAGCGTGCGCGGCTTTGCTGACCAGCATCTCGACATGGCCGAAATCGCCTGTGAACCCCTGCGCCCGGCCCAGGCAGACAAACTGTTTGCGCTCGGAGCCGATCTGCTCGTAGAGCTTGCGGCATGCCCAGGTCGGGTCCTGGTGATCGCCCGCGGCACTCACCGCCAGCACCGGCACCTGGACGTCGGCCAGCCCGGCCCACCAGTTCTTCTCGGCGTCGCCAAAACGCCCGAACAAGCCGTACCAGCGCATGCTTTCCAACGCCAGGCCGATCGGCTCGTCCTCGGGGCCGCGCTTGAGTCGTGAGCCGGACAACTGGGCAAAACGCTTGAGGATGAATCGGCCGCTCCACTCCACGGGTGGAATCTTCAGCGGCCAGTAGGTACGGCTGACCTGGGTGCCAAAAAACGCCGCCGACGCCACGGCCGGCTCGCCCAGGTAGTGACCACCCAGCGCGGCTGCCAGGGTGATGCCACCGAGAGAATGGCCGATCCAGTGGGGCACCTGCCCGCTCTGCTCACGCACGAAGGCGGCGATGGCCGGCAAATCGTAACGGGCGTAGTCAGCCACCCGGTTGTGGCGGTAGTTCTGGTTGCGTTGGGATAACCCGTGGCCGCGCATCTCGGGGATCCACACATCGAACCCCAGGCGCGTCAGGTACGCCCCGAGGCCAAGGCCCTTGGGCGAATACCAGAAACGACGGTTGGAGAAACTGCCGTGCAACAGGATCACCGGGACGCCGCGGACCTGGCCGGCGTCGGCCATGCCCAGGCGGGTGACCGCCAGTTCAACGCTGTAGTCCGGACTGTTGCCGGGCTTCAAACGATAGACGTCTTCGCTCAGATCACCGCGCCGTTCGGCGCTGATCAGGGCGACAGGAAACAGGTTGCTGCTACTTTGCATAATGCTCTTGCACAAAAAAGGGCGGCTTCCGCCAGGATGCCCGCCCTGTTTCAATCAAAGGGACTCGTCAGTCAATCAAGCCAAAGACATGTGGGAGCGGGCTTGCTCGCGAATGCAGTGTGTCAGGCAACCTCAATGTGCCTGTTCCACCGCCTTCGCGAGCAAGCCCGCTCCCACAAGGGTCCCTCCATTCAATCAGGCCGCGCCTTGCCCCTCAGCCAGGAAGAACCAGGTCTCCAGCACGGAGTCCGGGTTCAGCGAAACGCTTTCGATACCCTGTTCCATCAGCCACTTGGCCAGGTCCGGGTGGTCCGAAGGGCCCTGGCCGCAGATGCCGATGTACTTGCCGGCCTTGTTACAGGCGGCAATGGCGTTGGCCAGCAGCTTCTTGACCGCCGGGTTCCGCTCATCGAACAGGTGCGCGATGATCCCGGAGTCGCGGTCCAGGCCCAGGGTCAGCTGGGTCAGGTCGTTGGAGCCGATGGAGAAACCGTCGAAGAATTCGAGGAACTCTTCCGCCAGGATCGCGTTGGACGGCAGTTCGCACATCATGATCACGCGCAGGCCGTTCTCGCCACGGGCCAGGCCGTTTTCCGCCAGCAGGTCGACCACCTGGCTCGCTTCGCCGAGGGTACGGACGAACGGCACCATGATCTCGACGTTGCTCAGGCCCATCTCGTTGCGCACGCGCTTGAGGGCGCGGCATTCGAGCTCGAAGCAGTCCCGGAACGATTCGCTGATGTAACGCGAGGCGCCACGGAAACCCAGCATCGGGTTTTCTTCTTCCGGTTCGTAGAGCTTGCCGCCGATCAGGTTCGCGTATTCGTTGGACTTGAAGTCCGACAGGCGCACGATGACCTTTTTCGGCCAGAACGCCGCCGCCAGGGTGCTGATGCCTTCCACCAGCTTCTCGACGTAGAAGCCGACCGGATCGTCGTAACCGGCAATGCGCTTGTCGACGCTGTCCTTGATCTCCGCCGGCAAACCGTCGTAGTTGAGCAGCGCCTTGGGGTGCACGCCGATCATGCGGTTGATGATGAACTCCAGGCGGGCCAGGCCCACACCGGCGTTCGGCAGCTGCGCGAAGTCGAAGGCACGGTCCGGGTTGCCGACGTTCATCATGATCTTGAACGGCAGCTCCGGCATGGCGTCCACGGAGTTCTTCTTGATGTCGAAGCCCAGCTCACCTTCGAAGATGTAGCCGGTATCGCCCTCGGCGCAGGAAACGGTCACGCCCTGGCCGTCCTTGAGCAGTTGGGTGGCGTTGCCGCAACCGACAACGGCCGGGATACCCAGCTCACGGGCGATGATCGCCGCGTGGCAGGTGCGCCCGCCACGGTTGGTGACGATGGCGCTGGCGCGTTTCATCACCGGTTCCCAATCCGGGTCGGTCATGTCCGAGACCAGCACGTCGCCGGGCTGGACCTTGTCCATCTCCGAGACGTCCTTGATGATCCGCACCTTGCCGGCGCCGATGCGCTGGCCGATGGCACGGCCTTCCACCAGCACGGTGCCGGTTTCCTTGAGCAGGTAGCGCTCCATGACGTTGGCCTGGGTGCGGCTCTTCACGGTTTCCGGACGGGCCTGCACGATGTACAACTTGCCGTCGTCACCGTCCTTGGCCCATTCGATGTCCATCGGGCACTTGTAGTGCTGCTCGATGATCATCGCCTGCTTGGCCAGCTCGCTGACTTCGGCGTCGCTCAGGCAGAAACGCGCGCGCTCGGCCTTGTCCACGTCGACGGTCTTGACCGAACGACCGGCCTTGGCCTCGTCGCCGTAGATCATCTTGATGGCCTTGCTGCCCAGGTTGCGGCGCAGGATCGCCGGACGACCGGCCTGCAACGTACCTTTATGGACGTAGAACTCATCCGGGTTCACCGCGCCTTGTACGACGGTTTCACCCAGGCCGTAGGCGCCGGTGATGAACACCACGTCACGGAAACCCGACTCGGTGTCGAGGGTGAACATCACGCCGGCGGTGCCGGTCTCGGAACGGACCATGCGTTGCACGCCGGCGGACAGGGCGACCAGCTTGTGGTCGAAGCCTTGGTGCACGCGGTAGGAAATGGCACGGTCATTGAAGAGGGAAGCGAAAACTTCCTTGGCGGCGCGGATGACGTTTTCCACGCCCCGGATGTTCAGGAAGGTTTCCTGCTGGCCGGCAAAGGAGGCATCCGGCAGGTCTTCGGCGGTGGCCGAGGAACGTACGGCGACGGCGATGTCGGGGTTGCCTTCGGAGAGCTTGGCGAACGCGGTGCGGATTTCGGCGTTCAGTTTCTCGGGGAACTCGGCTTCCATGATCCATTGGCGGATCTGGGCGCCGGTCCTGGCCAGGGCATTGACGTCATCGACGTCCAGGGCATCGAGCGCGTCATGGATCTGCTGGTTCAGGCCGCTCAGTTCCAGGAAATCACGATAAGCCTGGGCTGTCGTGGCGAAGCCACCTGGCACCGATACGCCGGCACCGGCGAGGTTACTGATCATCTCGCCCAGGGATGCGTTCTTGCCCCCCACGTGCTCCACATCATGGACGCCGAGCTTATCGAGGGAAACTACGTACTCTACCAAGGTGATCTCTCCACTGACTGTGTTGGAAAAGCTCAAGGCACCGACAGCTCCAGGGGAGCGATTGCCGGCGATATGGCCTGGACCTGGAAAATAAGTGAGAATGCTGGCCATTGGCGGCCGGCAAATCGCGCCTATCATATCCAAGAATCGTTGTTAGCTTAAGGCCCAGGCGCAAATGAAACGATCTGCTTTCTTTATCTCCGACGGCACCGGCATCACGGCCGAAACGCTAGGTCAAAGCCTGTTGGCGCAATTCGAAAACATTACCTTCACCAAGTTGACACGCCCGTACATCGACAGCGTCGACAAGGCGCGGGCCATGGTACAACAAATCAATAAAGCCGCCGAAACCGACGGCTTCCGCCCGATCATCTTCGATACCATCGTCAATCAGGACATCCGTGAGATTCTCGCAACGTCCAATGGTTTCATGATCGACATTTTTTCGACCTTCCTGGCGCCCCTGGAGCAGGAACTGAGCGAACACTCCTCGTACTCGGTCGGCAAGTCCCATTCCATCGGGCACAACTCCAACTACATGGAGCGGATCGAGGCGGTCAACTTCGCGCTGGACAACGATGACGGCGCGCGCACGCATTATTACGACAAGGCCGACCTGATCCTAGTGGGTGTGTCGCGTTGTGGTAAGACACCGACGTGTCTGTACATGGCGATGCAATTCGGCATCCGCGCGGCCAACTACCCGCTGACCGAAGAAGACATGGAGCGCCTGCAACTGCCCGGCGCCCTGCGCGCCCACCAGCACAAGCTGTTCGGCCTGACCATCGACCCGGACCGCCTCACCGCGATTCGCAACGAGCGCAAGCCCAACAGCCGCTACTCGAGCTACGCCCAGTGCGAATTCGAAGTGCGCGAGGTGGAGAATCTGTTCCGGCGGGAGAACATTCCCCATATCAACTCCACGCATTTTTCCGTGGAAGAGATATCGGCGAAGATCCTGGTGGAGAAAGGGGTGGAGCGGCGGTTCAAGTAACCGCAAGCACACGACAAACCCTGTGGAGCGGGCTTGCTCGCGAAGACGGCCATACAGTCAACATCTCCGTTGATTGATACACCGCTATCGCGAGCAAGCTCGCTCCCACAATGGATCGGTGCAAGGCCGTAAGAGACGGGGTGGCTGGCGTTGCGCCCAGCGGTTATCACTGGGTTAATCGGGCAGCGCTTGCACCGGCATCGTCAACTCGACCCGCAGCCCGTCCGCGCGGCTGTCGAAATGCAGGCCGCAGCCGCAACGCTGAACGATGGCCTGGACGATCGCCAAGCCCAATCCGCAGCCCGTACTCTGGCCGTTGCGCCAGAAGCGCTGGGTCAGGTGCTGGATATCGTCGGCGGCAATACCGGGGCCGTGATCGCGGACCTGGAAGCGCACGCGCTGGCCGATCATCTCCAGGTTCAGCTCCACGTCGGTGTCGTCCGGGGTGTGGCGCAAGGCGTTATCCAACAGGTTGCGCACGGCGGCAATGGAGAGCACGGCCGGCATCTGCACCGGTGCCGCGGACAGCCCCGGGGACAGTTGCAGCTTGATCCGCCGCGAATCGCTGCTGGCCGCGTCCTGGATCGCCAGCCGTGCCACCTGCTCGGCGTTGCACTGCACGCCATCGTCGAACGACAGGCTGCCTTCGACCCGCGCCAGCAACAGCAACTGCTCAAGGGTGCGATGCAGGCGGTCGGCGCCCTCCTCGGCCCGGGCCAGGGACTGGTCGCGGGCGGCGCCTTCGGTCATGCGTGCCACTTGCAGGTGAGTCTTGATGGCGGTCAGCGGGCTGCGCAGCTCGTGGGCAGCGTCGCCGGTCAGCCGTCGCTCGCGCTCGATGGTCTTGCCGATGCGCTGGAACAGCTGGTTCTGGGTTTCCAGCAACGGCCGCAGTTCACTGGGCAGCGGGTGGATCTGCAAGGGTTCGAGGGAATCGGCACTGCGCCGCATCAGCGCATCACGCATGCGATTGAGCGGCGCCAGGCCCTGGCCGATGCCCAGCCACAACAGGCACAGGCAGCCGAGCAGCGCCACGCCCACCGGCACCGACGCCGCCAGCAGGATCGACATATTCAAGGCTTCCCGTTCGATCTGGCGGTCGGCGGTGGTAATGCGCACATCGCCCCGGGCCAGGGTGAAGCTGCGCCAGGGCGCGCCGTCGATCATCTGGTCGTGGAAACCCATTTTCTCGGCTTCCAGGGCCTGTTCCGGGGTGCCGTGGCTGCGGGCCAGGATCTCGCCGCGCAAGGAGCTGACCTGACAGGCCATGCCGCCGGGAATGCTCAATTGTTCAGCGCTGAAATGCGTGCCGTCGCCCTTGCTTGGCAGTGGCGGCAATTGCTCCAGCAGGCCGGCGACCATCCGCGCCGACGCCACCAGGCGCTGGTCGAGGGAAAACATCATCTGATTGCGCAGGTCGCTGAGCATCCACGCCGCCGCCAGGGCCCAGATCAGGGTAAAGGCGGCGCCAAGGGTCAGGCTCAGGCGCAAGCGCAGGCTCATCACTTGGAAGACTCTCCGCCGTCGGCCGGGCCCAGGCGATAACCCAGCCCGCGGACGGTCTCGACGATCCCGTTGCCCAGCTTGCGCCGCAGGTGATGGATATGGACGTTGAGGGCATTGCTTTCCAGTTCGTCGTTGAAGCCGTAGACGCTGTCCTTGAGTTGCTCGGTGGACAGCACCCGGCCCCGGCTGTGCAACAGTGCCTGCAGCAACGACTGCTCGCGCCGGGACAGGTCCACCGGCTGGCCGTCCAAGGCAGTTTCCCGACTGCTCGGGTCGTACGTCAGCCGGCCATGCTCGATCAGGTTGACGCTGCGCCCCGCCACGCGCCGCAGCAAGGTGTGCAGGCGCGCCGCGAGCTCGCGCAGGTCGAAAGGCTTGAGCAGATAGTCATCGGCGCCGGCCTGCAAGCCATCGACCCGGTCGGTCACCGAGTCCCGCGCGGTAAGGATCAGCACCGGGATCTCCAGGCCTTGCTGGCGCAATTGCTTGAGCAGCTTGAGGCCGTCCTCGTCGGGCAGCCCCAGGTCCAGGACCATGACGTCGAATTGGGCGACGCCGACCATCGCCCGCGCCGCCGAAGCCGTGGCGACGTGCTCGACGGTCAGGCCTTGGGCCGTGAGACCGGCGACGATCCCGCTGGCGATCAATTCGTCGTCTTCGCAGACCAGTACGTGCATGGTAAGCCCCGTGGAAAAAGGTACATTAGGCCGCCGGCCGATTAAGCCGACATTATGCGACGAGTACGGCCAACATGGGCGATCATTCCTGCCCGGGTGCCGGTTGCCGCCGGGTTAATCGACGGTTAATCGCCAGCCGCCACTGTGCTTTCCACTTGTTTCGTTCTAAGGCTTTCTTCATGCGTCGATTGTTTTTGCTGTGGCTGCTGCTGATTTCGGGCCTGGCCCAGGCCGCCAATCCCTTCGAAACCAAACCTGATTTCCTGCCGGTGGAAAAGGCTTTCGTGTTCACCTCCGAACGCCTGGACTCCGGAGAAACCCAGCTGTTCTGGCAGATCGCCGATGGCTACTACCTGTATCAGCAGCGGCTCAAGTTCGACGGCCTCGCCGAGGCGCAGAAGCCCAGGCTGCCGGAGGGTGAGGCTCACAGCGACGAGTTCTTCGGCGACCAGCAAGTCTATCGCCAGGCGCTGGAGCTGAAGATCCCGGCCGGTGCCACCGGCCAGATCAAGGTCGGTTTCCAGGGCTGCGCCGATGCGGGCCTGTGCTACCCGCCCCAGACCCGGATCGTCGACCTGGGCGCCGCCGCTCCTGCCGCGGCCAATAACCAGGCACCGGACCAGGCCCTGGCCAGCGACCTGCAACAGCGGGCGCTGGGCTGGAGCCTGCTGGTGTTCTTCGGCCTCGGGCTGCTGTTGGCCTTTACTCCATGCTCGCTGCCAATGCTGCCGATCCTCGCGGGACTGGTGGTGGGCAGCGGCGCCGGCCCCAAGCGTGGCCTGGCACTGGCCGGCAGCTACGTGCTCAGCATGGCCCTGGTGTACGCCGCCATGGGCGTAGTGGCCGCGCTGTTGGGCGCCAATCTCCAGGCGCTGCTGCAACAACCGTGGTTGTTGGGCACTTTTGCGGCAGTCTTCGTGCTGCTGGCGCTGCCGATGTTTGGTTTCTTCGAATTGCAGTTGCCGGCGGCCCTGCGCGACCGCCTGGAAAACGCCGGCCGTCAGCGCCGCGGTGGCAGCCTGGTGGGTGCCGGCGTCCTCGGAGCGCTGTCCGGCCTGCTGGTCGGGCCGTGCATGACCGCCCCGCTGGCCGGCGCCCTGTTGTACATCGCCCAGAGCGGCAATGCGCTGCACGGCGGGTTGATCCTGTTCGCCATGGGCCTGGGCATTGGCTTGCCGCTGTTGCTGCTGGTGACCGTGGGCAATCGCTTCCTGCCCAAGCCCGGTGCCTGGATGAACCTGCTCAAGGGCCTGTTCGGCTTCCTGTTCCTGGGCACCGCCTTGCTGATGATTCGCCCGGTGATCGATGGTTCGCTGTGGGTCGGCCTGTGGGGCGTACTGCTGTTGATTGCCGCCTACAGCGCCTGGCGCCAGACCGAAGGCTTCGGCCGCATGGCCTACGCCTGCGGCAGCGCGTCATTGCTGTTCGGCCTGTGGGGCAGCGTGCTGCTGGTGGGCGCGGCCGGTGGTAGCGATGACGTCTTCCAGCCCTTGAAGGTCTACACCGGTGCCCAGGGCAGCACCACCGCCAGCGCCCACGACGCTTTCGTCACGATCAACGAGCCTGCCGCCCTGCAACGGGAACTGGACGCGGCCAAAGCCCAGGGCCAATGGGTGCTGCTGGACTACTACGCTGACTGGTGCGTGTCCTGCAAGATCATGGAAAAACAGGTGTTCGGCCGCATCGAGGTCCAGGATGCCTTGAAAGACGTACGCCTGCTGCGCCTCGACGTCACCGCCGACAACGCCGCCAGCCGCCAACTGTTGGGCCGTTATCAGGTGCCGGGACCGCCAAGCCTGCTGTGGATCGGCGCCGACGGTGAAGAGCGCCGCAGCCAGCGGATCACTGGCGAAGTCGATGCCAAGGCGTTCCTCGAGCGCTGGACCAGTACCCGGGACGCGCGCTGATGCTGACCTTCACCCTGGGCACCTTTGCCATCGCCCTCAACCACTTGTTGCTGATCAGCGCCCTGGCGCTGGCGACGTTCGTGGGTTGGCGAATAGCCAAGCGCGGTGGCGAAAACCCCGAGTCGGTGTTGTTCGTGCTGTTCATCGTGGGGCTTCTGGCCGCACGTATCAGTTTTGTCGTCGCCTACTGGGGCCATTATCAACACGACGCCTGGCAGATCGTCGACCTGCGCGACGGCGGCTTCCTCGCCTGGCCGGGCATCGTCGCCCTGTTGATCGGCGCGTTGCTGTGGACCCGACGGCGCCCGGCCCTGCGTCGACCACTGGGCTTCGGTGTCGGCAGTGGCCTGCTGTTCTGGCTGGTGGCGACGATGTCGCTGACGATCTATGAGCAAGGCACCCGGCTGCCGGACATCGACCTGCGTGACGCCAGCGGCAAGACCGTGAAACTCACCGACTATCAGGGCGGGCCGCTGGTGATCAATCTCTGGGCCACCTGGTGCCCGCCCTGCCGACGGGAAATGCCGGTATTGGAAGAAGCGCAACAGCATCGCCCGGACCTGACGTTCCTGTTCGTCAACCAGGCCGAAAGCATGCAAAGCGTCAGCACTTACCTCGCCACCCAGGGCCTGAGCCTGGACAACGTGTTGTTCGACGGCAGCGGTCGTCTCGGCCAGGCCGTGGGTTCCATGGCATTGCCAACGACGCTGTTCTACAGCGCCGACGGTCGCCTGCTGGGCAGCCACCTGGGCGAATTGTCGGAAGCGAGCCTGGCCCGCGCCCTGGAAAACTTTGAAACGCCGGGTTCGACCACGGCACCCCACCCCGTCACAAGGAAACCGCCATGCCCCGCCTCCGCCACCTGCTGACCCTGGGCTTCGCCGCCGCGCTGTTGCAGGCGCCGCTGCTCCAGGCCGAAGAGCTGCCTGCGGCCATCAAGAAGATCGAAGCCAAGGGCGCGAAGATCGTCGGCACCTTCGAGGCGCCGGACGGCCTGCGCGGTTACGCGGCGCAATACCAGAACCGTGGCATGGCGCTGTACCTGACGCCGGATGGCCAGCATGTGCTGCTGGGCAACCTGTACGACGCTGACGGCAAGGACTTGAGTGTAGAGCCGCTGCAAAAACTGGTTTATGCGCCGATGGCCAAGCAGATGTGGGCGAAGATGGAAGCCAGCCACTGGATCGCCGACGGCAGCAAGGATGCACCGCGCACCGTCTACCTGTTCAGTGACCCGAATTGCCCGTACTGCAACATGTTCTGGGAACAGGCACGGCCATGGGTCAAGGCCGGCAAGGTGCAACTGCGCCACATCATGGTGGGCATCATCCGCGACGACAGCCCGGGAAAGACCGCTGCGTTGCTGGCAGCCAAGGACCCGGAGAAGGCCCTGGAAACCCACGAGAAGTCCGGCAAGAGCAGCGCCCTCAAGCCCCTCAAGGACATCCCGCCGGCCATCCAGGCCAAAATCGACGCCAACCAGCAATTGATGGACGAACTGGAACTGACCGCAACCCCGGCGATTTTCTACCTGGATGACAAAGGCGAGCTGCAACAGCAGCAAGGCGCGCCATCGCCGGACAAGCTGGTGAAGATTCTCGGGCCGAAGTAGCGCCAACGGCACCGCAGCGCTGCCATCGCGAGCAGGCNNGCGAGCCTGCTCGCGATGGCAATGGGTCAGCTACTCAGAAACGCCAGTAACGCCTCGGTCACGAACCCCGGGTTTTCCAGGTTGGAGATGTGTCCCGCCTGCGGAATCAGCACATGGCGGCAACCAATCAGCTCGGCCATCTCCAGCGCCTCGGCCGGCGGACGCGGTTTGTCCTGGTCGCCACACATCACCAAAGTGCACTGGGCGTCCAGCTCAGGCAGGCGTGGGAGGATGTCGTCCCGACCAAAAATAATCCGCCCCAGCGGCACGATACTGCTGCGCAGGCGATCCGCCGGCAGCGCAGCGAGCGTAGCGCGGAACGCTTGGTAGAGCGCTGACTGAGGATCGATACCGGGCCGGAAGAAGATCGGCACAATGATATCCAGCAACGGTTCGGGGATGCTGCCGCTGGTTTCGATCTTGTCGAACAGCGAGAAATAATACTGCCGGGTCGACTCGGGCTCGACGCCCACGTAAGTGTCCATCAGCACCAGCGACTTGATCCGCGTGGGCGCCGCCAGTGCCAGGCGAGCCCCCCACATCCCGCCCACCGACAGCCCCACCAGGTGGACGTCGTCGATGCTCAGATAATCCAGCAGTTCCATCATCTGACGGGCCAGATCGTCTAGCGAACGCATGCCCCCAGGTATCGGCCCGGACTGGCCATGGCCCCACAAATCCGGAGCGATCACCCTGTATTGCCGGGACAACGCCTCGATCTGCGGCGCCCACATGCTGTGGTCCCACAGATAACTGCTGCCCAGCAGCACCACCGGGCCGTGGCCTTGGTCCAGGTAATGAAGCGGTCGTCCGTCAAGGGATGCAAAAGGCATGGATGACCTCCTTGTTCGAATAGGGAAGGAAGGGAATTCAATGCGCCCTTTCAATGGGCATGCGCGGGTACCAGCTCGATCTGGTAGGGCTTGAAGATCTTCAGCAACTGACCGTTGTCGCGCAGTGTCTGCAGCATCTGTGCGAATGCGTCGCTGGTAATGGGCGCCTGTGGCCGGATCAGGGCGTAATGGTGGTAAACCTGGTCGATACGCTCGGACACCAGCAACTGTGGACCCACCTCCGGGTTGCGCAACACATAATCGTTGAGATACGAACGGGTCACCAAGGCGATGTCGGCACGACCTCGCAGCACCATCAGCAGGTTGCTGTCGTGGGAATACGTCAGTGTGGCGTTGTATTGGCCGGCGAGAAACTTGGGATCGGCGTTGAATTCGGCGAAGGCATAGTGGTAGCCGCTGAACAGGGCCAGGCGCTTGCCCCGCAGATCGGCGAAATAGCTCTGCTGACGATCCGGCTGGTGCTGGGCGACGAAGACTTCGGCATCTTCCAGGCCCATGTCGACGGCCGTGTGTGGCACGTCCTGCCAGCCCCAGTCGGGGTTCTCGAAAATCGCCATGTCGACCCGGCCCTGCTTGAAGTCATTGAAGCGGCGCGGAATCGACGTCGGGACCAGGACGAACTGATACACAGCCTGGGATTGATTCAACGCCTCCACCATTTGCGGCAGCAAGCCGGTGTCGGCGCCGTTCTCGGGGCGAACGGTATAGGGCGGAAAGTGCGCCGCCCCGATCCGCACCAGTTGTGCAGCCGAGACAGGCTGCACAAGGAAGGTGGCCAGGGCAGCCAGCAGAACACGCGAAGTCATCCCCATCGGCGCAAACGTCAAGATCACCACTCCCCAAAAGTACCCGTCAATACAATGAAGCTAGGCGGTTTCAGCCGCTTAGCCAGCCATGCGGCCATTTAAAGCACCGCTTCATTATTGTTTTTCTTCAAGCACCAGGATCAGGGCTTGTTCGGCCAGCTCGCCGAGGCTCAGATTGCCTTCGGCGCGAAACCAGGTGGTGGTCCAGGACAAGGCCCCCGTGAGGAAACGCCGGGTGATGGACACATCCCCGCGAATATACCCGGCCTCCTTGGCCTGGCCCAGCACCTTGAGCCACAAGTTTTCATAAACATCGCGCAGGGCCAGCACTTGCCTCTGCCCTTCCTGGGACAGCGAGCGCCATTCATAGACCAGCACCGCCATCGCTTCACCGGTGCCGCCCATGATCGACTGCAATTCGCAGCGAATCAGCGCCAGCACCTGCTCACGGACGCTGCCCGCCTCGGCCAGGGCCGCACGCATCAACGCGGTGTTGTAGCGGATGGTCTCTTCCATCACCGCGCGGAGGATCTCGTCCTTGCTTTTGAAATGGTGAAAGATGCTGCCCGACTGAATGCCCACGGCGCTCGCCAGGTCGCGCACGGTGGTGCGCTCGAAGCCTTTGTTGCGGAACAGGTGGGCGGCGCTCTGGAGCAGTTTGCCGCGGGCGCTGTGCGGGTCGGTCAGTTGCCCGCTGTCGACCAGCTCATGCATCACGTCCAGGGCTCTTTGCTCGTCCACCCATTCTCTCCTACGGTCGATCAACCCATGCGCGGCCAGCACGCCCCATCAACAGGACTGCGCGGGCAATTTAAGCCGACCCAGGCCACCAAGCAAGCGCTTGGGCACAAGAACCCGCAGCCGTTTACAGACCGAGCGCTTGCTTGGTAGTCTCGAAACACGCTTGCCGGAGGGAACCTCATGCCAAGAACGATCCGTATCGGTTGCGCCAGCACCTTCTTGGGCGACATGTGCAACGCCGCCGCGCAACTGGTCGACGGTGGCGCGCTGGATTACCTGGTGTTCGACTACCTGGCGGAAATCACGATGTCGCGCCTGGCCGGGGGGCGCATGAAGGATCCACTGGGCGGCTATGCGACCGACTTCGTCGACGTGCTTGCGCCGCTGCTCCAGCGTTTGCACAGCGACCGGATCCGCGTCATCAGTAACGCTGGCGGGGTCAATCCCCAGGCCTGTGCCGCAGCGCTGCAAGCGGTTTGTGATCAAGCGGGCGTACCGTTGAAGATCGCCGTGTTGTCGGGCGATGACTTGCAACCGCAATTCGAACGGCTCGCCGGCCAAGGCATCCGCGAGATGTGCAGCGGCGAGCCGCTGCCGCCCGCCTGCCTGTCCACCCATGCCTACCTCGGCGCGCCCGGCATTGTCGAAGCCTTGCGCCTGGGTGCGGACATTGTGATTACCGGTCGGGTGGTGGACAGCGCCGTGGTCAGTGCCGCCCTGGTGCACGAGTTCGGCTGGGCCTGGCACGATTATGACAAACTGGCCCAGGCGGCGCTGGCCGGCCACCTCATCGAAGGCGGCGCCCAATGCACCGGCGGCAACTTCACCGATTGGCGCGAGGTGCCGGACTATGAGCACATCGGCTTTCCCATCGTCGAAGTCAGCGCCGACGGCCAGTTCATCGTCACCAAGGCCGAAGGCACCGGTGGGCTGGTCACGCCGCTGACCGTCGGCGAACAGTTGCTGTATGAGCTTGGCGACCCGCAAGGCTACCTGCTGCCGGACGTGATCTGCGACTTCAGCCAGGTCAGGTTGATCCAGCAAGGCAAGCACGCGGTGCGCATTCACGGCGCCCGGGGCTTGCCGCCCACCGACCAATACAAGGTCTGCGCCACCTGGCTGGACGGTTTTCGCTGCACCGCCACGTGCCTGATCGCCGGCATCGATGCAGTGGCCAAGGCCGAGCGGGTCAGCCAGGCGATCATTGCCAGGACCTCGCAGATGTTCAGTCAACGGCGCTGGGCCCCCTACAGCGAAGTGAACATCGAGTTGCTGGGTAGCGAAGCCACCTACGGTCAGCACGGCCAGCGCCAGGACAGCCGTGAAGTGGTGATCAAGCTGGCGGTACGGCACCCGGATAGACAGGCGCTGCGGCTGTTTTCCCGGGAAATCGCCTTGGCCGCCACCGGCATGACGCCAGGGATGACGGGGCTGGTCGGCGGTCGGCCGACGGTGTCGCCATTGATTCGTCTGTTCTCGTTCCTGATCGACAAAACCCACTGCCCGCTCAACATTGAATGGGAAGGTCAGCGGTATCCCTGCGCCCTGCCCGTTCCCGAAGCGTTGCAGACCACCGATTTGCCGGTCGCGCCAGACCTGCCCAAGCCCCAGGGCCGGGCCGATGCCAGCGTACAGCTGGTCAAGCTGGCGGTGGCGCGCTCCGGCGCCACGGGCAACCACAGCAACATCGGCGTGATCGCTCGTGAGCCCGAATACCTGCCGTGGATCGCCGAGGCGCTGACGCCGGAAGTGATGGTCGACTGGATGAGCCATGTGCTCGACCCGTTGCTGGGCCGGGTCGAACGCTGGTATCTGCCGGGCAGCCACAGCTTGAACTTCCTGCTGGAGAACGCCCTCGCCGGCGGCGGTGTCGCCAGCCTGCGCATCGACCCCCAGGGCAAAGCACTCGCCCAGCAGTTGCTGGAGATCCAGATACCGGTGCCGCAAAGCATCGCCGATCAAGTCGATTAAGCGTTCGCATCGAAAAGGAGACCGCGCATCGCTGGCGCCTTGACGGCAGCAACCGGTGGCTGCTCACCCGCCCCGGCGGCTTGTACTTGCAGGACCGACCCCAGGCGATCGTAATGCCCAAGGCCAGTGGCAACGCTACGGCGAGGAATGGCAACGCAGCCTGGCAAGCCCTGGCGCAGACGTTGAGTGCACGACTCAGTCACACAGGCCACTAGGCGGATGCGCCGGGTTTGACTACGCTCAAACCCATCAGCACGCCGACACCGGGAACCTTGCAATGCCTCACTGGCTGGTGATTGATCTGGAGGCCACCACCGATGAAGGTGGCTGGCCGGTAACCGAAATGGAAATTATCGAAATCGGCGCCACGCTGGTGAACCGTGACGGGCGTGAGGTCGATCATTTCCAGCGTTTCGTGCGTCCCCTGAGACGCCCGCTGCTCACGTCGTTCTGCCGCGAGCTGACGCACATCACCCAGGCCAACATCGACGGCGCGGCGCCCTTGACCGACGTCTGGCCCGCGTTCGAACGCTGGCTCGCGCCCTATCGCTCAAGTCTGGGAGGCTGGGTCAGTTGGGGCGACTACGACCGCAAGCAGCTGCTGCAGGAGTGGCAGCGCCAGCAACTGCACAGCGCACTTGGCCAGGTACCGCACATGAACCTCAAGCAACGTTTCGCCAAGGCCCGCCGCCTGGAACGACCCCTGGGCCTTAATGCCGCGCTGCAACTCGCCGGCCTGCAATTCTGCGGTCAACAGCACCGTGCGCTGGAAGATGCGCGCAACACGGCACGATTACTGCCGCTGGTGTTGCCGGGTTGAGTCCAGGCCAGTCACACCACCACACCTGTGGGAGCCGAGCTTGCTCGCGATGGGGCCGTGTCAGTCGACGACAACATCGGCTGGCCTACCGCAATCGCGAGCAAACTCGGCTCCCACAGGATATGGGTCGTTTGACGTTCAACGGGCCGGCATAAGTCTCGCCCCGCCCGGCAGATGACGAACGTTGAAGCCTTGTGCATACTGGCCGGCCTTTTCCAGCCCCTTTTTCGAGGAATGGCCCATGTTCAAAGTCAACGAGTACTTCGACGGTACCGTCAAGTCGATCGCTTTTGGCACTGCCGAAGGCCCTGCGACCATCGGCGTCATGGCTCCGGGCGAATACGAATTCGGCACGGCCCAGCGGGAGATCATGCACGTCGTCTCCGGCGCACTGACCGTGAAACTGCCCGATAGCACCGATTGGGAAACCTTTGAAGCCGGCAGTCAGTTCAACGTGCCAGCCAACAGCAAGTTCCAGCTCAAAGTGGCTGTCGACACCGCTTACCTGTGCGAATACCGCAGCTGAGTCCGGGTCGTAAATAAAAATGCCCGTGTCCAATGACACGGGCATTTTTATTAAGCGCAGTGTTTACTCAAGCACTTCAACCGACATGCCGACTTCAAGCCGGCCATTGCTGTCGTTGACCAGGTTCTGCCCGAACATCGCCCCGTCCGGGGTCGAGCGGTATTGCTGCAGGGTTGCGAAGGGTTCGCGGTTGGGGTCGCGCTCGCCGGTGTGCGGATCAAGCGTGGTCATGATGCAGCGCGCGCAGGGTTTGACCAATCGGAACTCCACGTCGCCAATACGAATACGCTTCCAGCCGTCTTCGGCGAACGCTTCACTGCCCTCGACCACCAGGTTGGGACGAAAGCGCAGCATTTCCAGCGAACGACCGACCCGCTTCGACAGGTCCTGCAGAGAAGCCTGGCCGATCAGCAGCAATGGGAAACCGTCCGCAAAGGCGACCTTGTCGTCATCCTTGCCGTAACCGGCTGCGGTCGTGCGCGCCAGCTCCACCGGCACATGCACCAGGCGCGTCGGATTGCCGATGAATTCGCTGACCCAGGCCGCCGCCTCGTCGCCGGCATCCGGCACCCGCAGCGTATCGCGCCAGATGATCACCCCGCGTCGTTGTTCCTCAAGCGTGGAAGGTAGTTGCACATCAATGGAGCCATGGCCCGGCGCACTGAGCGTCAGGCCGCCCGCCTCGTTCCACAAGGCCGAGAGCTGGCTCATCTGCGCCACGGCGCGCTGGGTCAGGAACCGCCCCGTGCCTTCATCCACCAGCATCCAGCGCCGGTCACCGTCCAGCCCGAGCCTGTCCAGGCCAACCCCTTGCAGAGGCTGGCCCTTGCCGGACTTCAACGGATAACGGTACAGCGCGCTCAGCCGCAACATGGTCAACTTCCCTGGAGGCGAAAAAGGGCCACCTTATACGAGCTGACCATCGAAGCAAACCACCATCAACCTCAACCCAGCATCAGGCGTTGGCGCACCACGTCAACCAGTTTGTCCGGCTGGAATTTGGAGAGGAAATTGTCGCAACCGACCTTCTTGACCATCGAATCGTTGAAGCTGCCGGACAACGAGGTGTGCAGCACCACATAAAGCCCACGCAGGCGCGGGTCGTTACGGATTTCGGTGGTCAGCCGGTAGCCATCCATTTCCGGCATCTCCGCGTCGGTGAAGATCATCAGCAGCTTGTCGGTCATCACCTCGCCGGTATCGGCCCAGGCCTTGAGCATGTTCAGGGCTTTCAGGCCGTCGCTGGCGATATGCATTTTCACGCCCAACTGGCCCAGGGTGTCGCGCAATTGCGAGAGCGCGACATTGGAGTCGTCCACCAGCAGCACTTCACGCCCGCGCGCGCGCTCCAGTACAGGGTCTTCGAGCTTGTCCCGGGAAACCTTGGCGTTGTACGGCACGATCTCGGCCAGGACCTTCTCCACGTCGATGATTTCCACCAACTGGTCGTCCACCTTGCTGATGGCGGTCAGGTAGTGCTCGCGGCCGGCGCTGGTCGGAGGCGGCAGGATGGCTTCCCAGTTCATGTTGACGATACGGTCGACGCCGCCCACCAGGAACGCCTGGACCGAACGGTTGTATTCGGTAACGATAATGGTGCTGTTCGGCCCCGGCACCAGCGGCCGCATGCCGATGGCCTGGGACAGGTCGATCACCGGCAGCGTCTGGCCCCGCAGATTGACCACACCGCAAACAAAGGGATGGCGCTGCGGCATCAGCGTCAGCTTCGGCAGTTGCAGCACTTCCTGGACCTTGAATACGTTGATCGCGAACAGCTGTCGGCCCGCCAGGCGAAACATGAGAATTTCCAGGCGATTCTCACCCACCAGCTGGGTTCGTTGATCTACTGTGTCGAGAATGCCGGCCATCGATGACTCCTGGGCTTGTTCGGATGAATCCAATAAATGGGATATCGGCTGCCTGCGCGGGATCTTGACCCTCATAAAATACAAGCGCGGAAGATTGATATCACATTAACATCATGCTTTACTGGCTTCCTGTTTTTTATCCGTTATTCCCCCCGCTGCGCGACCTCGGTTTGCGTACATTGTTCCCTATCTAAGGGATTCCCCTAGGCACAATCAGGCCTAACCTGATATTCCCGCTATTCAATAGCCATTAATGTGACGCCATTCTCATTGCTGAACGGAGTCAGGCTTTTGTGCGCGACCAAAGGACATCGGATCCTCAGCCTCTCGGTTGATCCCATCCGTACAACCGTTCGCGAGTTCGCCGCCGTTGAACGGCGCGGATATCTCGCCATGGATGCGTCTGTCGTCGACCTTGAGATCCAGCCGTTTGCCGTACGCGGTTTTCTTTCGCCTGACATGATGTTGTGGAGATAAGCATGCCGAACGATCGCAGCAACTGGAATGTGCGCCTTCCCGAACTCCTGATCGAGGCCGAGACGCTGCTGGCCAAATCGGAGGAGTGCCTGAGCCATTTGCAATTGATCAGCAATGACAAGGATGCGATCGACTGCATGCTCAGTACTTTGCTGAAACTGGCAGGCAAGGCCAATGTCCTGGCGCTGGAAGCCATTTCAGAGTTTTCGCTGCACATCCATGGTCTGCTCAGCCACGCGCAGAACCACATGGAACTGCATGATCAGGCCCTGGACGCCTTGAAGGACTGCTTCACCCTGATGGCCTGGCAATTGGAACTGGTCGATCCCACCACCGGCAAACTCGGCCTGGACCGCAGCGAACAGATCTCGCTGATCGAAGCCTTTGCGTTTCAGGTAGGCCAGAGCCCGTGCGAGACCTTGGCCGCCTCACGCCCACTGGCGCTGGTGACTTACTCTCGGAAACAGGCCTGATGTCAGCGTCGAGCGCTCAATGCCGGGCACGACCAACGCGGCATGAAGTGGTACTATCTCTTGCCTCAGTTGCTTCAAGAATGCGCCGAAAAGCGCCAACCGAAGCCACCTTCAACTGAAACGTTTACCCGACCCGGCCCGTCAGATGCGCTGACCGGCCTGCCCGCAGCGAACATCATTGGCTCCATCCGCTATGCACGCCAGCCTCAAGTCCCTCATTACCTGGCCTCCCTCCCGAGACAATGCCCGCCGCTTCACCTTATTGCTGTGCATCTGCTCGGCCCTCGGCTGCCTGCTGACCTACCTGTTTGCCCATGCGATGCCCCTGAGCGTGCTGGTCTTGAACATCGCGGCCATGACCTGTGTCTGGGTCCGTCATCGATTGTCGAGCAAATCCATCAAGTTCCAGCCTCAGGAACTGGCCGAGCGATTGCTGGAGGTCCAGGAAAACGAGCGCCATCGACTCAGCCGTGAATTGCACGACGACATCGGCCAACTGCTGACCGCCGCAAAACTGCAGAGCGAATGGCTCCAACGCCGAATGCCGGAAGAGTTGCAGGGCCAGTGCACGATACTCTGCGACACCCTGGGCGAAACCCTCGACAAGGTCCGCGATGTGTCAGCGATCCTCAACCCCAGGCAACTGGCGAGCCTTGGGCTCGAAGCCAGCCTGAGGGCGCATCTGCTCAAGACGCTGGCCAACGCCCCGCTGAAATGGAGCCTCGATTGCCAACAGCGCATGACGGGCATTCCGGAAGAAATGTCGGTCGCGGTGTTCCGGATTACCCAGGAAGCGGTCACCAACATCCTGCGCCATTCCCGCGCAACCAATCTGCTGGTGCGCCTGCAACGCCTGCCCGACGGCCTGACCCTGCAGATCAGCGACGATGGCCAGGGCTTCGCTCCAGCCGCTCATCCCGCTCGTGAAGGTCAACGCGGCATGGCGGGCATGTCGGAGCGGGTCGAACAACTGGGCGGCACGCTTAATGTCACCAGCGAGCCCGGCAACGGTACCTACATCGAAGCACGTTTTCCCTGGGCGCCTCGTGCCCTGGAACGAGCCAGCAAGAATAAGGTTATCCATTGATCTGTAATTTGCTTCTGGTCGATGACCATTCCCTGATCAGGGCCGGCGTACGCGCGTTGGTCATGGACATCCCCGGCTACGCGATCATCGGCGAAGCCAACGATGGCACGCAGTTGGTGGAGCTGGTGGAACAGTTGAACCCCGACATCGTGCTCCTGGACATCACCATGAAGAACACCGGTGGCCTGGAGGCCCTGCAGCAACTCAAGCAGGTACGCCCCCTCAGCAAGGTGCTGATCCTGTCCATGCACACGGATCCGACGCTGATCATGCAGGCGCTGGAGTCGGGCGCCCATGGCTATCTGCTCAAGGACACCACCGCCCACGAACTGAAACACGCTCTGGAGGCGCTGCGCAACGACGAACGCTACTTGAGCCCGGCTATCGCCCATACCGTGATCAACCAGGCGCTGACCCGCGTCCAGAAACATCAGCCCGCACCCGCCCAGACGCACAACCTGACAGCCCGCCAGCTGGAAATACTGCGACTGATCGTGCGCGGCAAATCCACCCGGGAAATCGCCAACGGCCTGAGTTTGAGCATCAAGACCGTGGAAACCCACCGCGCGCACATCATGAAACGCCTGCAGATCCATGACGTGGCCGGCCTTGTCCTGTTTGCGGTGCGCGAGCAAATCATCAGCCTGGACGATTGAGCGCCCTCGGGTCTCCCAGGAGCGGCGAACCGGATGGCAGGTGCACGCGAAGCGCCTTCGGGCGCACCGTGAAGCGCAGCGTGTCGACTTGCAACGGTTCGCCATCCAGATTGATATCCAGGCCCTGGGCGACCTTGATTTCCACCCACGGCAAACGGGCGCGCACGAACATGTTGTCGATGCCCAATCCGCCCGCCAGCAAGTCCTTCAACGTACCGACCACTTCCTGAGGTGCCGGCAGGACGCTGACGTCCAGCAACCCGTCATCGGCCAACGCCTCCGGGCACAACACATGCCCGCCTCCGGCCTGACGACCGTTGCCGATGCCCAGTGCCAGCAAGTCGCCTTGCCAGTGGAAATCCGGGCCTTGCAGCTCACCATAAGCGGCGCTCAGCTCACTGAATCGTGTCAGGCCGGTGAACAGGTAGGCGGCGCCCCCCAAGATTTTCTTGAGGTCTTCAGAGGTGTTCGCGGTCACCTGGCTGCCAAAGCCGCCGGTGGCCATGTTGAGAAAAATCCGGCCGCCCACTTCACCCAGGTCCACGGGCTGCGCTGCAACGTCCAATAGCTCCATGGCCTGCGCCGGTTCCAACGGGACTCCGGCCGCACGGGCAAAATCATTGGCGGTGCCCAGCGGCAGCAGCACCAGGCTGGCATCAGCCGAGTTGAGGGCGATCGCTTCGGCGATGTCGCGCAAGGTCCCGTCGCCGCCGCCGGCGATCAGTTGCGTATAACCGGCAGCCAGCGCCTCATCGACGCAGCGCCGAGCATCCCCGGCCTCCCAGGTCAATCGAACCGCCAGGTCCCAGCCCTGCTCGCGCTTGCGCATCACGGCCGCGCGAACCTCTTCGTTGAGCGCTTGCTTGCCATGCAGAATCAACAGCGCCTTGCCTTTGCTCATCGTTATCTCCGTCAATGGAAGGTTCAGGAAATGGGACCACTCATCGCACCGAAAAAGCCCGACCTGCCTCAATTTAGTAGAAAAATCACCTGGGACTGCCCAGGCAAAGCCAGCGATGGGACTTGCCCGAGCGGTATTCCCGCATTCAAGGAGTTTTCTTACAAGGTCTGGCGAATCAGCTCAATTGACCCTTCACCGGTATTGAGACAACTTGGCAGTCTGTTTTGCCAGACCGGTAAAACGCTCACCACACAAGGAAGTGCCAGTCCATGGATAGATATGTCACGGCCCGCAGGGGCCCGATCAATGGCTCTGAAAGTATTGGCCAAGGGGATGACCCATCCCATGCCTAGCCGCGAATACAAGCTGTCACCCGCTCAGCTCACGCCCTTTGGGAGCGGACGGGCCGACGCTCAAAACGACTGTAAGAAGTGCAGTCACCCCGCTGGAGGAATTGATTTGGAACCGCGCGTCGTTGAACTGGAAACCCACCTCAAATACATCCGCAAGGACATGGATGAGATTCGCACCGACGTAAAGGTGATCCGCCACCGACTGGCCTACTCGGCTGGCGCAGCGGGGGTAGTCCTTGGTCTGCTGGGCTGGGTGGCGAACAGTCGTTTCGATCAGTTGGTGTCGCTGCTCACGGGATAGAAACGACTCAGGTGAGGGCCCGGGCATCCGACCCGGGCCTCAGGACAGCTGTCATGGGCCTAGCCCAGGACTTCGCTCAGGGGAATAAAGCCCACTTCGTCACCCTCGACCAGTGTCTGCCCCTCGAGTACCTCGACCAGTCCATCAGCCCAGGCCGCGCTGCGCAGGACACCGGAGCTCTGATTCCGGTAAATGATCGCTCGGCCGCTCTCCATCCGGCCTCGCAAGTACTCCCGTCGGCTGCCAGCCTTTGGCCAGGCGAAACCGGCCGGCACCTTGAACTTGAGCGGCACCACCGACTGAACGCCCTGGCGCCTGAGCAGGTAAGGCCTTGCCAGCAGTGCGAACGTCACCAGGGTCGACGCCGGGTTTCCAGGCAAACCGATCACTGGCACGCCACGGTAATGCCCGAACGTCAGCGGCTTTCCAGGCTTGATGGCAAGCTTCCAGAGCGCCAACTCGCCGTCCTCACGCAGGGCGACACCCAGGAAGTCCGCCTCCCCTACTGACACGCCGCCGGTGGACAGGATCAGATCGACGTCCGACAACTGCGCCAGACGTTCGCGGGTTGCCGGCAAATCATCGGGCAGGATACCTGCGTCTACGACATCACAGCCCAGGCTCCCCAACCAACCACACAGCACCACGCGATTACTGTTATAGATCTGGCCGGGGCCCAGCGCCTGACCGGGCTCGACCAGCTCGTCACCAGTGGACAAGACCGCGACGCGAACCTTGCGCACCACTTCCAACGATGCGCATCCCAGGGAGGCCGCCAATCCCAGTTCAATCGGTCCCAGGCGCGTACCGGCGGCAAGGACCTGCTCTCCGGCGGTGGTTTCCTGCCCCTGGGGGCGAATGTTCTGCCCACTGACCATGGGCTCGGTGAACCGCACGCGCAGGTCGCCTTCAACCACGGCGTTTTCCTGCATTTCAACGCAATCCGCGCCAGCCGGGACCGGCGCCCCCGTGAAGATCCGCGCGCAGGTCCCGGCGGCCAGCGGTTCCGGCGCCTGTCCGGCAAACACCTGTTGGCTCACCATCAATGGCTCGCCCTTCCAGTCAGCCAACCGCAGGGCATAGCCGTCCATGGCGCTGTTGGGCCAGGGCGGCAAATCAAGGGTCGACACCAGGTCCTCGGCGAGGACCCGGCCCTGCGCGGCGGTCAAAGGCAAACGCTCACGCTGGACAATCGGTGTGGCCGACGCCATTTCGAGCAAACGCTCCAACGCCACCTCGACCGGCATCAAGGCTCCGGCCTTGCCTGGTTTACCCACGTGATTCACACGGCGCGGCCTGTTTCAAATGAGGTACGAAGTTACACGGCCGATGCCGTGCATCCAGTTGCTCTGCCAGGATCCCGTCCCAGCCGGTACGCACCGCGTTGGTGGAACCCGGCAGGCAGCACACCAGCGTGCCATTGGCCAGGCCAGCCAGCGCTCGCGACTGGACGGTGGAAGTGCCGATGTCCGCCACGGATATCTGCCGGAACAGCTCGCCGAAGCCATCGACCTGCTTGTCCAGCAGGCACGTCACGGCTTCCGGAGTGCTGTCACGCCCCGTGAAGCCGGTGCCACCGGTGATCAATACCACTTGCACCACGTCCTCGGCGATCCAGCTCGCGACTTGCGCGCGGATCTTGTACAAATCATCTTTGAGCAGGACCCGAGCCGCCAGGTTGTGGCCTGCCGCCGCGAGCCGATCGACGAAGACCTGCCCGGACGTATCGGTTTCCAGGGTACGGGTATCACTGACTGTCAGCACCGCGATATTGAGCGGCACGAAAGGTACATCAGCCTTGGCTTTCATAGGCTCGTCCAGTTGTAGGGGGAACAGGCCGGTGTTATATCACAGCGCTTCCTTTATTCGCCCGTGCGGAGACACACCATGACAAACACGCACCTGCCACCCTGTTCCATCCTGCTTCTGGCGGGCGGACGCGGCCAACGCATGGGCGGCCAGGACAAAGGCCTTCTGGAGTGGCAAGGCGAACCATTGATTGCCCACCTCCATCGCCAGACCCGGGCGATGAGCGATGACCTGATCATCTCTTGCAACCGCAACCCGGAACGCTACGCGTTCTACGCTGATCAATTGGTCCACGACGATGAAGGCGATTTCCCCGGTCCGCTGGCCGGCATCCGTGCAGGCCTCAAGGTGGCCCGCCATCCACAGTTGCTGGTGCTGCCGTGCGATGTACCGCGGATTGACGCCAGCCTGCTCGGCAGCATGCGCGAAACGGCCAGCCAGCACTCGGACAAACCGCTGATGGTGCGACACGGCGAGCATTGGGAACCGCTGCTGTGTGTCATTCCGCTGGCATTGGCCAGCGCTTTCGAGCAGGCCTGGCACGACGGTGAGCGCAGCCCCGGCAGGATCATGCGCATGCTACACGCCGTGGCGTTGCAATGCCCGGCGGACGACCCGCGGCTGGCGAATCTGAACACGCCGGAGTTACTGGCCCGGCACAAAGGCGTGTCAGATTGACACTAGCCAGGAACTTGCGCGCGCTGTATACGTCTGAAGGTCAGTAACTTGAAGAATCCATTTCGGAGAAACACCATGACTCAACGGACCCTCGCCACTCTCATGCTCGCTCTGGGCCTCGCTACCCTTGCCGGGTGCGCCTCGCCAACAGTGATCACGTTGAATGACGGTCGCGAAATCCAGGCCGTCGATACGCCAAAGTATGACGAAGAAAGCGGTTTCTATGAATTCGAGCAACTGGATGGCAAGCAGACTCGTGTGAACAAGGATCAGGTTCGTACCGTTAAGGATCTGTAATCGTTGACGTCGCTGCCTTTCGGGCTTTGATGTTGTTTGCTTGAGAAAAACAGTGCTTTCTTTTTTAAGGGAAAGCGCTGTTTTTTTTGGGGGGCGTGTGGTGTGTATGGTGTGTATATCCGTTGCTGCGGTAACGGCTGCTTAGGGTTCCGCCCTGACGGCGGCTCACTTTTGAACAGCCTGCGCGGCCCGGCGAAAAGTAAGCAAAACGCTCTTGCCCCACCACTCGGTGCCTCGCCGAGGCTCGGCATGCCCTCACTCCGGCATTGCTCCGTGGGCCCGCCGAGGCGGCCTTATAGCCGACCTGTCTCTTCCTGCTGTACCCGGCCCCACTGTGGGAGCGAGCCTGCTCGCGAAGACGGCCTTACAGCCAACCTGACTCTCCCGGCCCCTGCTCGCGATGGCAGAGGGTCAGCTTGCATCAATATTGAATGTGCCGGCGTATTCGCGAGCAAGCTTTGCTCCCACAGATTTGCCCATACAGATTTGCTACAACAGTTCAGACTACAAAGACCTGACGGGTGTACGACCGCAAGAGCCAGGTCGGCTGTCAGGCCGCCTCGGCGAGTTGTTGATCTGGGGCGCCCCATTAACCACGCTGGCCGAACGCAGGTATTGCGCAGTGGGCAATAAAAGCGGAACAGTAAGTGGCCGTTACCCTGGCAACGGATATACACCCTATACACCGTCACCACTGCAAG
>NZ_JAGGOF010000048.1 GCF_018614775.1 Pseudomonas fluorescens | reverse complement strand
ATCAAGACAGTTGCTCCCACACAGGGCACTGTGTTGTAGCGGGCTATCAGTGGATGTTCAGCACAATCCCGACCCGGGTCAGCCACTCGGCTTCCTGGGCAAAGTCGGCCTGGGTCAGTTGGTGCTCGTCCAGCCAGTTGTCGGGGAACATCACGTCCAGTTGATCGCCGTCGGCGCGCAGGGCCACCTGGGGCATTTCCTGGGTGCCGCGGATGTGGTGGAACAGGATCGCGAACCGTAGCAGCACACACAGGCGGATCAGCTTGATACCTTCATCGCCGAATTCGGCAAATTTATCCTTGGGAATGTTGCGGCGGTGCCCACGCACCAGCAGCGCGAGCATTTGCTGGTCCTCGCGGGAGAAACCCGCCAGGTCCGAGTGCTCGATCAGGTAGGCGCCGTGCTTGTGGTAGTGATAGTGGGCGATGTCCAGGCCCACTTCATGGACCTTGGCGGCCCAGCCGAGCAGTTCGCGCCAGACACCGTCGTTCAGGTCCCAATCGTCAGCCACCTGGTCGAAGGCATGCAATGCCTTGCGCTCGACCCGGGCGGCCTGCTCCTGATCGACGTGATAACGCTCCATGAGCGAGCCCAGGGTGCGTTCACGGACGTCTTCGTGATGATGGCGGCCCAGCAGGTCATAGAGCACGCCTTCACGCAGGGCGCCCTCACAGTGGTCCATGCGTTGCAACTCAAGGGCGTCGAAGATCGCCTCGAGGATCGCCAGACCCGCCGGAAAAATCGCCCGGCGGTCGGGCTTGATGCCTTCGAAATCGATCTTGTCCGAGTCGCCCAGCTTGAACACCCTGCGCTTGAGCCAGGCCAGGCCCTCGGCGTTGACCTCGCCGGTACCATGGCCGCCGGCCTTGAGCGCCAGGCCGATGGCGCGAATGGTCCCGGAGGAGCCGATGGCTTCATCCCAGGTCAGCCGGTGCAGGGCGTGTTCGATGCTCATGATTTCCAGGCGCGCCGCCGTGTAGGCCTGGGCGTAGCGGGCCGGCGTGATCTTGCCGTCACGGAAATACCGCTGGGTGTAGCTGACGCAACCCATCTGCAGGCTTTCGCGCAACAGGGGTTCGAAGCGCTGGCCGATGATGAATTCGGTACTGCCGCCGCCGATGTCGGCCACCAGGCGCTTGCCCGGGGTATCGGCGAGGGTGTGGGAGACGCCGAGGTAGATCAGGCGGGCTTCTTCCCGACCGGAGATGACTTCCACCGGATGGCCGAGGATCTCTTCGGCACGGCGGATGAACTCGCCACGGTTGCGCGCCTCGCGCAGGGCGTTGGTGCCAACGATCCGCACGGCGCCCAGGGGCATGCCGTTGATCAGTTGGGCAAAACGCTTGAGGCAATCGAGCCCGCGCTGGATGGATTCTTCGCTCAGCTTGCGCTCTTCGTCGATGCCGGCGGCCAGTTGGACCTTTTCGCCGAGCCGCTCAAGAATGCGGATTTCCCCGTTCTGGGCTTTGGCGACGACCATGTGGAAGCTGTTGGAGCCCAGGTCTATGGCTGCGATCAGGGACAGATTCTTGGCTTGGGATGGCGGCATGGGCAAAAAGTCTCGGTCGATAACCTTGCCATCCTGCCACGATCGATCGTCGCCGCCAACGGATGCGGTTGGGTTTCGGTCAGCGACAGTTTTTGCCGCGTGCAAGAAATATACGTAGGAAAGTGTCTGCCGTTTTACAGGAGGTAGAGGTTTCCTACGTCTTATGATGATGTTTCCTGCTTATCTTTAAGTGCTTTTTCCAGATACTTCGCCGGGCAATTTCGCCATGATGCGGTTGTAACCTCTTTTCTAATCAGGACGAAACTCCATATGTTTATTAGCATGTGGCTGGAATAAGGAAATTCCGGGTGTTGCAGGATTGACATCAAATGCTGTTTGAAGGAAGTGGAAATGAAAAATAAATTTGGATTGGCTGCAGTCGTTGCGCTCGTTTTAGCCTGCGCTCACGTGCAAGCGGCTGACTTGCAGGTGGCAGGCAGTATCTCTCCAGGCAGTTGCTCGCTGAATATTCCTACTTTGGCTGTCGATTACGGACGAATCAGTGCCAATGATCTGAGTCCTATCGATTACACAAGCTTGGGTAAGCGGAATACGCCGTTTAACATTACCTGCGACGGCCCGACGTTGGTCGGGCTGACCGCTGTCGATAATCGGGTTGCCAGCAAGAAATCTATTGTCATGACGGTGCTTGACGACCCCATGCTCGCATTGCCCGTCAATTGCTATGGGTTGGGCACGAATGCCGATGGCGCAAAGATCGGGGCCTTCAGTCTGCACGTTCGTAATTACTCTGTGGACGGGAACACCAATCTGCAAACAATCATGAAGATTGGCAATTCCTGGATGGGGGCTGGTGATATTGTGCGCAACGATCGGACGGTTCTAAGTTGGGCGCCTATCAGGGCCTATGACCCGCAACTCTTGACAAGGGTTACAGGTGAGCTTGAAGTCGAAGCAGTGATCAACAATACGACTGAGCTTGTCGTGCAGGAAGATATCCAGATCGATGGCAACGCGACGCTGGAGCTGGCCTACATTTGATGTCGATGCCAGCCCCGGCTCCGGGGCTGGTTCTTTACGGGGCTGTGCTGATTGAAATGGATCGCCCGGCAAGGTTATGAGGCCGGCGGCCACTTTCTCATGTTACGAGCGACCCTTGCCATCGGTGGATGCGGTCGAATGTCTACGAGTGACAGTCTTATAAGTAGTGTATGTAGGAAAGTTTCTGTTGTTCTGTGGTTGGTAGAAGTTTCCTACGGTTTATGATGATGTTTCCTGCTTATCTTTAAGAAGTTTTTCCCGATACTTTCGCCCGGCAATTTCGCCGTGATGTTAGTTGCTGCGTCTTTTCAAGTTGACGTGGGACAGCTGGCATCAAGTTGATGTTATTTGAAGGAAATGGAAATGAAGAATAAATTTGGACTGGCCGCCATCGGTGCCCTAGTTTTAGCGTGCACTCAGGTGCAGGCGGCTGATTTGCAGGTGACGGGCAGTATTATCCCTGGCAGTTGTTCGCTGAATATTCCTACTACGGCTGTCGATTATGGTCGAATCAGTGTCAAGGATTTGAGCTCTGTTGACTACACCAAACTGAACAAGCTGAGTACGGCATTCAACATCACCTGTGATGGACCGACACTTGTCGGTTTGACCGCTAACGATAATCGAGCCGCCAGCAAAAAGCATGAAGCCATGGCGGTGATCGATCCTGGACTTGCTACTCCAACCAACAGTTTCGGATTGGGCGCAAACGCGGACGGCGATAAGATCGGCGCCTACAGCCTGCATGTTCGTAATTATGCTGTAGACGGGGACTCCGATTTCAAAACCATCCTGCGCGGTGGCGCAGGCAACTGGTTCGGTGCTAGCGATTTTATGCGTAGCCATCCTCAATATCTTCTCTCGTGGTCTCCCAATGCGGCCAATAGCCCGCACCTTTTGACAACCGTCTCGGGTGAGTTGGTAATCGAAGCCGCGATCAACAACACGACTGAGCTCGTTGTGTCGGAAGACCTGCAAATAGATGGCAGCGCGACGCTGGAGTTGAGTTACATCTAAATGGCACGGCCAGCCCCGATCCAGGGGCTGGCTCTTCGCCAGGCGTATGGGCTCTGCGCTGCTGATGGATGCTGACAACCAGGTCAGGCATCAGGATGTGGCCGTTCCGAGCCCGATTATCCAAACCTATATATCGCTCCACGAACTCGATTCGTGGTGGGAGAACGTGTGTGTCGGATTTCTCATTGAAACTTGGATCGGCCCTGCGTGCAGCGCTGTACCTGAGTTGTTGTACAGGTGCCCCGGCCATGGCCGCCGGCATGCAACCGGAAACCACGGTGGTGATTTTTTATGAAGAGCATGGTCAAGCCAGCATCAACCTGACCAATACGGATGCCGGCCCCACGCTGCTTCATTCGAAAGTTGAACACATCCCCGAAGACCCCGACCTGTCGGTGATCGTGACGCAGCCGGTGGTGCGGGTCGATGCCGGTGAAACGCAGTTGATTCGTTTGGTCGGGGCATTCAAGGAGCCGCTCAAGACCCAGCGATACAAGCGTGTCACTTTCGAAGGAATCCCCCAGAAGAAACCCGAGGGCGGTGCCACGGTGGGCATCAACATCCGGCATAACCTGCCGCTGATCATTCATCCCAAGGGTTTGCCTCGGCATTCGGCACCGTGGGAGCTTCTGAAATGGACTGTCGAGGGTGAACGCCTGGCGGTCCAGAACGACAGCCCTTACGTCGTACGCTTGTCCGAGCGAGTCCATCTGAGTCCGGCCAACACCTCGGTGTCCCTGCCGCGCACCTACGTCTTGCCGGGCGAAACCCTGACTGCCGAGCTCAAGGAGCCCGCAGCGGCGGTCACTTCGGTCACGATCCAGCCCGCGACATTGTACGGGTTTGCGATTGGCAACTTCGATGCGCCGGTCGTGCATCGATGATGAAGTTCACGCATGCCGTGCCACGCCCTGGCTTGCGCCGCGGTGAGGGGCGATGGGTTGCGGCGGGGGCGGGGCGCTGGTCGTGCGGCCTGGCCTTGTCCGCGGCGATCTGCTGTGACGCCGGCAGCCAGGTGTATGCGCAGGATCGAGGCCCTGCCGACCGTTCATTTGCCCAGTTCGATACCTCGATTCTTTCTTCCCGAGGGATCGATCCTAGCGTTTCGGACTACTTTCGCACCGCCCCACGTTTCCATGAGGGCTCCCAGGTGGTCAGCCTCAGGGTCAACGGCAATCCGCTGGGTTTGACCGAGGCGCGATTTGACCGCGAGGGCAAGTTGTGTTTCACCCGAAGTCTGCTTGAAAAGGCCAGTGTGCAAGTGCCCGCCGCGGTCATCGAAGGGAGAGGAGCGGGTGACGAGGCGTGTCATGACTTCCTGGCCCGGTTTCCCAACACTGTCGTCAACCTGCTCCCCAGTCGCGAGGAGGTTGCGTTGGTTGTGCCGAGCGAGGCATTGCGAGAGCCGGGATTTGCCGAGGGCGCATTTTCCCAGGGCGGCCTGGCAGGCTTGCTCAATTACGATGTGCTGGGCCTCGATAGCCAATCAAGCTCAGGCGGTGGCAACCGTTACCTGTCCGCGGCCACCGAGGCCGGCGTTAATCTGGGGAACTGGATCGTCCGCAGTCGCCAGCTCTACACCTCGATCAACGGCGTGCAGAACAGCGAGCATTTGTACGCCTATGCCCAGCGCGACGTGCTGGCGTTGCGGTCGACCTTCCAGGCCGGGCAGCTTTCCAGTAACAGCCCGGTGTTCGGAGGTGTCCAGTTCTCCGGCTTTCAGTTCTTCCCCGACGGTGTAAAGCGCAGCGATGGTTCGAACGGCGCCGTGGTGGAAGGGTTGGCCCTGAGCCAATCCCGTGTGGAAGTCCGCCAGTCCGGTGCGTTGATTTATACCACGCTGGTTCCGCAAGGCCCCTTCAGGCTCATCCAGCTGCCGCTGCTCAACGGCACCAGCGACCTTGAAGTGAGCGTGATCGAAGAAAACGGCGCAGAGCAGCGCTTCGTTGTGCCAGCGGCGTCTTTTCAGGGCATGGCGCCTGCTCTGTCGGGCTATTACCTTTCCCTGGGCCAGGCGCGGGCTTCGGGGGCACATGAAGGTGAGCAGCCATTGCTGGCGATGGGCAGCGCAACCTGGGGCATCGGGCGCGATTCCGCCTTGAGTAGCGGCCTGGTGGGTGCGCAGAATTACCAGGCGCTGGGCCTTGGGCTCGATGCTCGACCCATGGCCAGACTCGCGGTCGGCGTGCGGGGCAACGTTTCGCATGACAAGGCCAGCGGCAAGTCGGGCGGGCGGAGCAGTCTGTCCCTGAGCACCTCATTGGCCGACAACCTTGACCTGTCACTGAGCGTGACCCGGCAGACGTTGGGTTATCGCGAGGTCTCGCAGATTCACGCTGTCGATCAGAAGGACGATCGGGTGGATTTCCACGCGTCGCGTTTCAAGGATCAGTACACGGCGGGGCTCGGGTGGTCCGATCCGGTGCTGGGCGGTTTCTCGGTGGGTTACACGCAGTCGTCGCAGTTCGATAACCAGACGTACGCACGCTTGTACGGCGGGTGGAACAAATCGTTCAAACACGCGAACGTGAGTGCCTACGTTGACTCGGCGATGGGCACGTCAAGCGCGTACGACGATGGCGTGTCGGTCCGCCTGCAAGTCAGCGTGCCGCTGGGCAAGGACCGGCGCGCCCGTTCTTCTTTGACGCATCAGGGCAGCCGTTCCACCGTGGCGGCCGCCTACAGTGAACGCTTAAGCGACTACCTCAACTATGAAGTGGGGCACGAGCAAGGACTGAACCATCCGCAATCCCAGGCACGCGCCAGTTTCAACGCCTTGCCGCGCTATGCGCAGGTCGGGCTTGGGGCCAGCCAGGACCGTTTCAACACGCATTACAACGGCTACCTCAGGGGTGGGGTCGTCGCCCATGGAAACGGGGTGACTTTTTCCCCTTACCGGGTCCAGGAAACCTTCGGCGTCGCCTCGGTGGACGGTGTTCCCGGCGCCCGGATCAACACGCCCCAAGGCCCGGTATGGACCGACTCGCAGGGACGGGCGGTGATCGCCAGCTTGCCCGCCTACAACAACAGTCGTGTCGAACTGGACACCCGATCACTGCCCAAGCGGGTGGATATCCAGAACGGAACCAAGGTATTGAGCGCGGGGCGTGGCTCGTTCAACGCCGTCGATTTCTCGGTGCTCAACGTACGCCGGCTGTTGCTTCAGGCGCGGGACGAAAGCGGCGCTGCGCTGCCACAGGGTGTCTCGGTACTGACGGCAAACGATGACTTCCTGACCAGCGTGGCCGGCGAGGGAATGATTTTCCTTAGCGATATCAACGAGCAGCAGGCGCTGAAAGTAGCGTTGTCCGGTTCCAGGACGTGTCAGCTTCAATTCGAACTCATGGAAAACAATGATGAAGATCTCCCTTATGAGACCGCTTCGGCGGTATGTCGCGACTTTCCATCATCCGAGGCAATGGCTTCTGCCCAGGAGTCTGTTCTGCCTGGGGCTGCTGCTGGCGAGCCCAGCGAAGGCTGAACAATGCACTGTGTCGCTGAGCCAGGATCGGGTCGATTATGGTCGTCTGCACCGGGGCGAGCTGCTGGTCGAGCAGCCGGGCGAGACAGCGCTGGCGCTTGGCAAGCGGACCCTGAACCTCAACGTGGTCTGCCCACAGCCCACCGCGATGGCCTTGCGTTTCGACAGCCCTGGCGCCGGCCCCGAGGCCTTCAGCCTGGGGCTCCAGGGCAGTTTCACGTTAGACCTCAAGCGGCCCCGGTTGGACGGGCAGGCGGTTGAACTGTTCCAGGGGCGCGCTCGCTCCCTGGAACAGAGCAGCCGTATGTTGCCCGGGCAGACGCTGGTTGCGAGGCGGGGCGGGGCGCCCATCCAGGGGCGGATGTTTTCCGCTCAAGTCGAGATCGAGACCTACTTGCCCGCGAGCGCGACCCGGGTACGAGATGAAACGCTGATTGATGGTCGCGGACGCTTCGAGCTGGTGCCCCACCACTGAGCGTCAGGTAACCGGCTCGACCATCCCGATGAAGTTCGCCAGCTCCGCCGTCTGCGGCTCGGCGAACAACACCTTGGGATCGCCCACCTCATGCACCTTGCCCTGGTGCATGAACACCAACTTGTCGCCCACTTCCCGGGCAAAGCGCATTTCGTGGGTGACCATGATCAGGGTCATGCCTTCCTTTGCCAGTTGCCGCACCACACTGAGCACTTCGCTGACCAGTTCCGGGTCCAGGGCCGAAGTGATCTCATCGCACAGCAGCACTTTCGGTGACATCGCCAGGGCACGGGCAATTGCGACCCGCTGCTGCTGGCCGCCGGACAGGCGCTCCGGGAAGGCATCGAATTTCTCGCCCAGGCCGACCCGTTCGAGCATCTGCCGCGCCAGCTCGGACGCCTTGGCCTTGGAAACCTTCTGTACCACCTGTGGCGCGAGCATCACGTTTTCGCCGACGGTCAGGTGCGGGAACAGGTTGAATTGCTGGAACACCATCCCGACTTTCTGCCGCAGGCTGCGCAGGTCGGCGCGGGCGGCATCGAGGTATTCGCCGTCCACTTCAATCACACCGTCGTTGATCGACTCCAGGCCATTGAGGGTGCGCAGCAAGGTGGATTTGCCCGAGCCGCTGCGGCCGATGATCGCCACCACCTGGCCTTCCTCGACACTCAGGTCGATACCTTTGAGCACATGGTGATCACCGTAGTATTTATGCAGGGCGGAAATTCTAAGCAGAGGCATGCAGTCTCCTTTCCAGGTAGCGCGCACTGAGGGACAAGGGGTAGCAGAGTAGGAAATAACCGAGGGCCACCAGGCCGTACACCATGAACGGCTCGAACGTGGCGTTGGCGAGCATGCCGCCGGTCTTGGTCAGTTCGGTAAAGCCAATGATCGAGGTGACGGCGGTGCCTTTGACCACTTGCACCGAAAAGCCCACGGTCGGCGCCACGGCGATGCGCAGAGCCTGGGGCAGGATCACGTAGCGCAGTTGCTCCAGCGGGTTGAGCGCCAGGCTTGAGGAGGCTTCCCACTGCCCGTTGGGAATTGCCTCGACGCAGCCGCGCCAGATCTCTGCCAGATAGGCGCTGGTGAACAGCGTCAGGGCGATTGCCGCCGCCATCCACGGGGAAATTTCCACCCCGGCCAGGGCCACGCCGAAGAACACAAGGAACAGCTGCATCAACAGCGGCGTGCCCTGGAACAGTTCGATGTAGGTGCGGGCGACATTGCGCGACACGGCGTTCTTCGAGATGCGCAGCACCATCACCAGCAAGCCGATCACGCCGCCGCCAATAAACGCCACCAGCGACAGCGCCAGGGTCCATTGCAGGCCGGTGAGCAGGTTGCGCACCACGTCCCAGAAAGTGAAATCACTCATTGGCCGCTCCTGGAAATGTACCGACGCCCCACCCAGTTCAGGAGCTGACGGATCAGCAGCGCCATGCACAGGTAGATCAGCGTCGTCAGCGCGTAGGTTTCGAAGGCGCGGAAATTGCGCGACTGAATGAAGTTGGCAGCGAAGCTAAGCTCTTCGGTGGCGATCTGCGAACAGACCGCTGAACCCAGCATCACGATGATGATCTGGCTGCTGAGGGCCGGCCAGACCTTGCCCAGCGCCGGCAGCAGCACTATGTGCCGGAAGGCTTCGAAGCGGCTCATCGCCAGGGCGGCGGCGGCTTCCAGTTGACCCCGGGGGACGGCCTGGATGCCGGCGCGGATGATCTCGGTGGAATAGGCGCCAAGGTTGATCACCATGGCCAGGACCGCCGCCTGCCATTCGGAAATCTGCAAGCCCAGGGACGGCAGGCCGAAGAAGATGAAGAACAGTTGCACGAGGAATGGCGTGTTGCGGATCAGTTCCACATACACACCGAATATGGCTGCGAAGGGACGGATGTTCCACGCCCGCACCGCAGCGCCGACGATGCCCAGGCTGATCCCGAGCAACGCGCCGATGGCCGTCAGCTCCAGGGTGAATAGCGCGCCGCGCAACAGCAACTCGGTGTTTTGCACCACCGGCAGGAAATCGAACTGATAAGCCATGCTGAGTCTCTCAGGCGGCGATCAGAGATCGGCCGGCAGCGGCTGCTTGAGCCAGGTCTGGGCGTTTTTCTCCAGGCTGCCGTCGGTCTTGGCGGTGGCGAGGATCTGGTTGACCTTGTCCAGCAGCGCCGGCTCGTTCTTGTTCACGCCCACGTACACCGGCGAATCCTTGAGTTTGACTTTCAAGGCCGGGACACGCTTGGGATTACGCTCGCTGATGGCGACCATCACCACGTTGCCGCTGGCGATCAGGTCCACCTGGCCGGCCAGGTAGGCGGCGATGGTCGAATTGTTGTCTTCGAAGCGCTTGATCGTGACGCCTTCGGGAGCGACCTTGGTCAACTCGATGTCCTCGATGGCGCCCCGGGTGACGCTGACGGTCTTGCCCTTGAGGTCGTCCAGGCCATTGATCGCGGCGTCAGGCGGACCGAACACGGCCAGGTAGAACGGCGCATAGGCGCTGGAGAAGTCGATGATTTTTTCACGCTCCGGGTTCTTGCCCAGGCTGGAAATCACCAGGTCGACTTTGCCGGTGGTCAGGAACGGAATGCGGTTGGTGCTGTTGACCGGTGTCAGCTCAAGCTTGACCTTGAGCTGGTCGGCCAAAAGTTTCGCGGTGTCGATGTCCAGGCCCCGGGGCTTCATATCCGGGCCCACCGAACCGAACGGCGGGAAATCCTGGGGCACGGCAACCTTGAGCGTGCCGCGCTTGACCACGTCTTCCAGGCCATCGGCGTGGGCGGGCAGCTGGCAAAGCATCAGGCTGGCAAACAGGGCGGTGAGCAGGGCGCTGCAACGCTGGATCATGGCGAATCTCCGCAATCGATGTGATTTCTGCGCTGTGACAGAGCACAGGCCATGCCAAGCCGGCGCGACTGCGCCAAAAGCGGGATCTGCGCCAGGTCGACTCTTGCGGTTTCACCAGCGTCGGGCCCACCACAGCCCCTGTAGGAGCGAGCCTGCTCGCGAAGGCGCCGGCGCAGCCACGTCTGACAGAGCGTCTCGCGAGCAGGCTCGCTCCCACACAACCGGATGTTGTCGGGCGCCGCGTTTCGCACCTTTATCGGGCGTCGTGGGCTGAGGTTGGGGGATTTCGGCGCAGCGGGTGGCTGAAGCGGTTCGTCGGATATGCTTGGGGGGAAATTGGGTTATACCCAATTACGGCTTTGCTCATAGCGAGACTCAATCAACTGCGGCTTCCTGAACCCGGGAAGGGCCGCTATGATGGGGCACGTTTTTTTGCTGACAACCCCGGAGATTTCCATGAGCAGCGATCTGATCAAACACGTTAGCGACGCTAGCTTCGAGGCTGACGTACTCAAGGCCGAAGGCGCTGTACTGGTGGACTATTGGGCTGAGTGGTGCGGTCCGTGCAAAATGATCGCTCCGGTCCTGGACGAAATTGCCGAAACCTACAAGGGCAAGCTGACCGTTGCCAAGCTGAACATCGACGAAAACCAGGAGACGCCGGCCAAGCATAGCGTGCGTGGTATCCCGACCCTGATGCTGTTCAAGAACGGCAACATCGAAGCGACCAAGGTAGGCGCGTTGTCGAAGTCGCAACTGACGGCTTTCCTCGACGCTAACATCTAAGCGCCGAATGTCACGGAAAAAGCCCCGCAAAACGCGGGGCTTTTTCGTTAACCAGGGCTAGACGCTCGCAAATTCAGGTGTTACATTCGGCCCCGCACTGGTTTCTCCAGCGCCCCCTGCAAGCCGTCGCCGACGCACTCCTTTCGTACAAGTACGCGATCCAGTCGCCTTCTCCGCGGCGCGGCCTCATTAAGCCAAAAGCTTAATTTCCCCCCTCCATAAATGATTACGTCATTCCTAATATGAATCTGACTGAACTCAAGCAAAAGCCGATTACCGAACTGCTCGAATTGGCCGAACAGATGGGCATAGAAAATATGGCCCGTTCGCGCAAGCAGGACGTGATTTTCTCCCTGCTCAAGAAGCACGCGAAAAGCGGCGAGGAAATCTCCGGTGATGGCGTGCTGGAGATTCTCCAGGACGGCTTCGGCTTTCTCCGCTCCGCAGATGCTTCCTATCTCGCCGGCCCAGACGATATCTACGTCTCGCCGAGCCAGATCCGTCGCTTCAACCTGCGCACCGGTGACACCATCGTTGGCAAGATCCGCCCTCCGAAGGAAGGCGAGCGTTATTTTGCGCTGCTCAAGGTCGACACGATCAACTTCGACCGTCCGGAGAACGCAAAGAACAAGATTCTCTTCGAGAACCTGACGCCGCTGTTTCCGACCGTGCGCATGAAGATGGAAGCCGGCAACGGTTCCACCGAAGACCTCACCGGTCGCGTCATCGACCTGTGCGCCCCCATCGGCAAAGGCCAGCGTGGCCTGATCGTGGCACCGCCGAAAGCGGGCAAGACGATCATGCTGCAGAACATTGCGGCCAACATCGCCCGTAACAACCCTGAAGTTCATCTGATCGTGCTGTTGATCGATGAGCGTCCGGAAGAAGTGACCGAGATGCAGCGTACCGTGCGCGGCGAAGTGGTTGCCTCGACGTTCGACGAACCGCCGACCCGCCACGTGCAGGTTGCCGAAATGGTGATCGAGAAGGCCAAGCGCCTGGTCGAGCACAAGAAAGACGTGGTGATCCTCCTCGACTCCATCACCCGTCTGGCCCGTGCCTACAACACCGTGATCCCGAGCTCCGGCAAGGTGCTGACCGGTGGTGTCGATGCCCATGCGCTGGAAAAACCGAAGCGTTTCTTCGGTGCCGCGCGCAACATCGAAGAAGGCGGCTCGCTGACCATCATCGCCACCGCGCTGGTTGAAACCGGCTCGAAGATGGATGAAGTGATCTACGAGGAATTCAAGGGCACCGGCAACATGGAGCTGCCTCTGGATCGTCGCATCGCCGAGAAGCGCGTATTCCCGGCTATCAACATCAACCGCTCCGGCACGCGCCGCGAAGAGTTGCTGACCGCCGACGACGAGCTGCAGCGCATGTGGATCCTGCGCAAGCTGCTGCATCCGATGGATGAAATTGCTGCCATCGAGTTCCTGGTCGACAAACTGAAAACGACCAAGACCAATGATGAGTTCTTCTTGTCGATGAAGCGCAAGTAACAAGCAATACGTTGCAAGAAAAGCGCCCTCGATAGGGCGCTTTTTTTATGCGCAGACAAGTTTGTTTTATCGATACTGGATAACTTTCACCGGTTGCCGATATCTTTTGCCATCATTGACCCTGTACCTAAAACGACAAGGATTGTTATGCATTTATTCGGCAATCGCCGTGATATCGACGGGCTAAGGGCATTGGCCGTCGTTCCGGTCGTGCTGTTTCACTTTGGCTTCGGCACATTCAGCGGTGGTTTCGTTGGCGTCGATGTCTTCTTTGTCATCTCCGGATTTCTGATCACCGGCATCCTGTTCCGCGAGATCAGCTCGCAGCGTTTCAGTTTCATCGACTTCTGGACCAGGCGTGCCCGGCGCATCCTTCCCGCCTTGAGCGTGGTCATGCTCGCCGCCTTGGCCCTGGGCTGGTTATTGCTGGCGGCCAAGGACTTTTCGCAGCTTGGCAGGGCGGTGCGTTATCAGTCGCTGTTCATGTCGAACATTCTGTTCATGCGTGAAGACGGTTATTTCGAACCTGCCTCGGATCTGAAACCGTTGCTTCACACATGGTCCCTGGCTGTTGAAGAGCAGTACTACATTTTCTTTCCGCTGCTGATGGCATTGTTGATGCGCCATGTTCGCCATTGGCGCTGGGTGCTATTTGCCGTGTTGCTGATTTCCTTTGGGCTGAATATCGCTTATATCGACCGTAAGCCTGACCTCGCTTTTTTTTCGCTACCTACCCGGGCCTGGGAGCTTCTGTGTGGGGCCATGCTCGCTGTCATGCCTGTGCCTCGACACGCCGTGCGTCCGTGGCTCTGCCAACTGGTGGGCATGGTGGGGTTGGCGGCTGTGCTGACGGCGGTTTTCACGTTTGACAAAGCCACCGTGTTTCCCGGTTGGGCCGCTTCGCTGCCGGTGCTGGGTGCCTGCGCACTGATCTGGTCGGGCTCGCACGGTTCGACCTGGGTCGCTCGCGTGTTGGGAGCCCGGGCACTGGTCTGGGTTGGCTTGCTTTCCTATTCATTGTATCTCTGGCATTGGCCGGTCTACGTCTACGCCAATGCCATATCCGTCGACGGTATCCAGCCCTGGGAAGCGGTAGGTTGGATCCTGTTGGCGTTGGGTCTTGCCTGGCTGAGCTGGCGCTTCGTCGAGCTTCCGTTTCGTGAGAAACGCTTATTGGCCGGGCGTAGGCCGATGCTGATTGGCGCAGGGCTGGCCATGGCTGCGCTGGCGGTGGCAGGTGTGGTAGTGCGCTCGGCGGATGGTTTTCCCCAGCGCCTGACGGGCAAGGCGCTGGAGTATGCGCAGGCGCGGGAGTGGCGGGCCGGGCAGATGGAATGCATGTTGGGGTTTACCGACGAACAGCCGGACAAGGCCTGCCTGCTTGGCGCGAATAAAGAGGCTGCGGCCAATCAAATGTTCTGGGGCGACAGTCACGCTGCGGCGCTGTTGCCGGCGATTGAAAAGAGCGGGACCCGCGACGGGCATCCTGTGTGGCTCTACAGCATGAGTGGCTGCCCGCCGATCTTGAGCGCCGATCAATCACCGCGGTGCAGAGAGTTCAACGACCGGACCATGGAGCAGGTCCGCAGCCTGCACATCAGGGATGTGGTGTTGGCGGCCAATTGGAGCCTTTACGCCTACGGACGCGAGGATGGAGACAAGAAGCACATGCTCAATCCCCACGATAGCAGGGCCGAGGCCGAGGCGCGCATGGCGACCGCGATCAGGGCCCGTGTGGCGCTGATAAGGGCGACGGGCGCGCAAGTATGGCTCTTCAAGGAGGTGCCGCTACAGCGCCTGGGCACTATCAGCCGATTGACCAGCCTGGCCCGGATCGGGCGTTCAGCCGAGGGCTTGGGTCGCCCGCTTCAGGAACACTTGGCGCGCCAGCGTTTTCTGAGTGTCTTGTTCGACTCGATGAGCGCCGCCGATCCCGGCGTGCATGTCATCGACCCGGCGTCGCTGATGTGCCCGGACGAGGTCTGTCGTATCGAGGTCAATGGCTATTCACAGTACAAGGATGAAGATCACCTGTCTGACATCGGCAGCACCCGTCTGAGTCCATTGTTTGCCCCACTGCTGTTGGGCACGACCGAATAATGAACGCTGTGCGCAAGCACGGGCTGCTGTTTGAGCGCTGGAGCAGGTAGGATGTACGCCTATTTTCGGGGTGGCATCTCAATGAAATTCAAGGATCTTCGGGATTTCGTGCAGCAGCTTGAGCAGCGCGGCGAGTTGAAACGTATCCAGGTTCCCGTCTCTCCCGTGCTGGAGATGACGGAAGTCTGCGATCGCACCCTGCGCGCAAAAGGCCCGGCGCTGCTGTTCGAGAATCCAACCGGCTACGACATTCCGGTGTTGGGCAACCTGTTCGGCACGCCGGAGCGCGTCGCCTTGGGCATGGGCGCCGAAGCCGTCAGCGAGCTGCGCGAAATCGGCAAGCTGCTGGCGTTCCTCAAGGAGCCTGAGCCACCCAAAGGGTTGAAAGACGCCTGGTCCAAGCTGCCGATTTTCCGCAAGATCATTTCCATGGCGCCGAAGGTCGTCAAGGACGCGATCTGCCAGGAAGTGGTGATCGAGGGCGACGACGTCGACCTGGCCATGCTCCCGGTGCAGACCTGCTGGCCGGGCGACGTGGGGCCGCTGATTACCTGGGGCCTGACCGTCACCAAGGGGCCGAACAAGGATCGCCAGAACCTGGGGATCTACCGCCAGCAGGTGATTGGCCGCAACAAGGTCATCATGCGCTGGTTGAGTCACCGCGGCGGCGCGCTGGACTATCGCGAGTGGTGTGAAAAACACCCCGGCCAGCCATTCCCGGTGTCGGTGGCCCTGGGTGCGGACCCGGCGACGATCCTCGGTGCGGTCACGCCCGTGCCTGACAGCCTTTCCGAATATGCCTTCGCCGGCCTGTTGCGCGGCAACCGCACCGAACTGGTGAAGTGCCGCGGCAACGACCTGCAAGTGCCGGCCACCGCCGAGATCATCCTCGAAGGCGTGATCCATCCTGGCGAAATGGCCGATGAGGGCCCGTACGGCGACCACACCGGTTACTACAACGAAGTCGACAGCTTCCCGGTGTTCACCGTCGAGCGCATCACCCATCGGATCAAGCCGATCTACCACAGCACCTACACCGGCCGGCCGCCGGACGAGCCGGCCATTCTCGGGGTGGCGTTGAACGAAGTCTTCGTGCCGATCCTGCAGAAGCAGTTTCCAGAGATCACCGACTTCTACCTGCCGCCGGAAGGTTGTTCGTATCGCATGGCCGTGGTGACCATGAAGAAGTCGTATCCAGGGCACGCCAAGCGGGTGATGCTCGGTGTCTGGTCGTTTTTGCGACAGTTCATGTACACCAAGTTCGTTATCGTCACCGACGACGATATCAACGCGCGGGACTGGAACGATGTGATCTGGGCCATCACCACGCGCATGGACCCCAAGCGCGACACGGTCATGATCGAGAACACGCCGATCGACTACCTTGACTTCGCCTCGCCGGTGTCCGGCCTGGGTTCGAAGATGGGGCTCGATGCCACGCATAAATGGCCCGGCGAGACCACTCGTGAATGGGGCCGGGTTATCGTCAAGGATGAGGCCGTTACCCAACGGATCGATGCCATCTGGAATCAGTTAGGAATAGATTGATGCGTGTAACCTTGCAGCCTTCCGGGGCGGTGCTGGAGATACAGCCCGCCGAGCGGATTCTCGATGGCGCGCGGCGCCTGGGCTACGAATGCCCGCAAAGCTGCCGCAACGGCAACTGCCACGTCTGTGGAGCGTTGTTGGTGGAAGGCCGGGTGAAGCAGGCTGGCGAGGTGCGCGATCACGGTGAGATCTTCACCTGCATCGCCGAACCGCTGGAGGATTGCGTCGTGTTGTGGGATGGCGTGCTGTCGCCGGGTGAATTGCCGGTGCGCAAGCTGGCCTGCCAGGTGACCGAGTGCGCCGATGTCGGCGGCGATGTCTGGCGGGTGCGCCTGCGCGCGCCGGCAGGCAAACCGCCGCGCTATCACGCCGGTCAGTACCTGATGATCGAGCGGGAGAATGGCGAGAAATCGGCCTTCTCCCTGGCCTCCGCACCGCATTCGGGGCGCGATCTGCAATTGCATGTATTGGTGCGCGAAAGCAGTGCGCGGGCGCTGCTTGAGCAGCTAGGGCGCAACCCCAACGTGCGCATCGAAATGCCGTTTGGCGACACGCACTTGTCCGAGCTGCCGGACGGCCCACTGGTGCTCATTGCCGCGGGAACCGGCATGGCGCAGATGCACAGCCTGATCGAGCATTGCCGTGCGGAGGGCTTCAAGCACCCGGTGCATCTGTATTGGGGCGTGCGGCGACCGGAGGATTTCTACGAAATCGAGCATTGGGAGGAGTGGAAGCAACTGCCGAACCTGTTTCTGCACAAAGTCGTCAGCGACTTGTGCGGCTGGGAAGGACGCTGCGGGATGCTTCACGAGGCCGTGTGCGAGGACATCAGCGATCTTTCGGACGTGCATGTCTACGCCAGCGGCTCGCCGGCCATGATCTACGGCACACTCGATGCCCTGGTGGAGGCGGGAATGGACGCCCACCAGATGCGCGCCGACGTGTTTGCGTACGCGCCGCGGGCCTGAGCTGTACTCATCAACCCAGGCTCGGTGAGCTTTTTGTGGCGAGGGGATACCACATTACCCAGCGATATAACTTCATATATTTCGTTTCGGTATTTAGTCTTAAGGTTAGATACCGATAACGTATATCGGTTGCGGGATGGCATTTAACTTGCCTTGATCCCAATAAACGTCAACTGAATGACGAGCGCCCCTTCACATTCCAAACCGCGAGGAGCCAGACGCTACCGGCCATGAGCGCAATCGAATCCGCCATTACCTGTGCCCTCTACCCGCCACGGTTGAACTTGGGGGCGAAGCTGACCCGTGAGCAATTGCTCGCCTCGATGCAGTCGACCATGAGTCTTCACAACGGTGGGCCGGTGTGGCTGTTCGCCTATGGGTCATTGATCTGGCGGCCCGAATGCACGGCGGTGGAGCGGGTGCGCGGACGGGTCCACGGTTATCATCGCGGCTTGTATCTGTGGTCTCACGAACATCGTGGCACCCCGGAGTTGCCTGGCTTGGTGTTCGGGCTGGATCGTGGCGGTTCGTGCAGCGGCTTCGCTTATCGCCTGCCAGAGGAGAATCTCGAGGACTCGCTGTTTGCCCTGTGGCAACGCGAGATGCCGGTGCCGTCCTATCGTCCTCACTGGCTCAGTTGCCGTCTCGAGGATGGCAGCCGCGTACAGGCCCTTGGGTTCGTGCTGGAACGGCACCTGCCCAGCTATGCCGGCAACTTGCCGGATCATGTGCTGAGCCAGGTGTTCGAAAGCGCCAGTGGGCGTTACGGCACCACTCGCGATTATGTCGAGCAGACCGTCCACGCTCTGCGCAGCCACGCCATGCCGGATCGGAATCTGGAGGCGCGGCTCAAGCGTTGCAGATCAGCCTTGGATCAGGCGACCGCTTCGCGGCTTTGACTGGCAACTTGCTTGTGCCACAGGGTTGGCGCAAGGAAGGCCATTGACAGCAGGCAGGCGCCAACCAACAGCACAAACCCGCCATCCCAACCGAAATGGTCCACGGTGTAGCCCATGGCAGCACTGGCCGCGACCGAGCCGCCCAGGTAACCGAACAGACCGGTGAAGCCTGCGGCGGTACCGGCGGCTTTTTTCGGCGCCAGCTCCAGTGCCTGCAAGCCGATCAGCATGACCGGGCCGTAGATCAGGAAACCGATGGACACCAGGGCGATCATGTCGACGGTCGGGTGGCCGGCCGGGTTCAGCCAGTACACCAGCGTTGCCACGGTCACCAGGGCCATGAACACCATGCCCGTCAGGCCACGGTTACCGCGAAAGATCTTGTCCGACATCCAGCCGCACAGCAGCGTGCCGGGAATGCCTGCCCACTCATAGAAGAAATATGCCCAGGAGCTCTTGTCCACCGTGAAGCCCTTGGCCTCCTTCAGGTACGTCGGCGCCCAGTCCAGCACGCCATAGCGCAGCAGGTAGACGAAAACGTTAGCCATGGCGATGTACCAGAGCATTTTGTTGCGCAGCACGTACTTGACGAAGATTTCCTTGGCGCTGAACTCGTTCTCGTGGCTCGCGTCGTACCCTTCCGGGTAGTCGTTCTTGTATTTCTCGATGGGTGGCAGGCCCACCGATTGCGGGGTGTCGCGCATGGTCACGAAGGCGAATACGGCAACGGCCAGCGCCACGGCAGCGGGCACATAGAACGCTGAGTGCCAGTCATTGAACCAGCCCATCCCCAGCAGGAACAACGGGCCGATCAGGCCGCCGCCGACGTTATGCGCCACGTTCCACATTGATACCACGCCGCCGCGTTCTTTCTGCGACCACCAGTGCACCATGGTCCGTCCACTGGGCGGCCAGCCCATGCCCTGAGCCCAGCCGTTGATGAACAGCAGGATGAACATCATGGTCACGCTGGACGTTGCCCAAGGCACGAAACCGAAGATGAACATCACGCCTGCCGACACCAGCAGGCCGAACGGCAGGAAGTAGCGCGGGTTGGAGCGGTCGGACACCAGGCCCATCAGGAATTTCGACAGGCCGTAGGCGATGGCAATGGCCGACATGGCCAAGCCCAATTGGCCTCGACTGTAGCCCTCGTCGATCAGGTAGGGCATGGCCAGGGAGAAATTCTTGCGCAGCAGGTAATAGCCGGCGTAGCCAAAGAAGATCCCGGCGAAAATCTGCCAGCGAAGGCGTCGATAGGTGCTGTCTATTTTTTCTTCAGGCAGGGTCGCCTGATGTGCGGCAGGACGAAAGAAAGCAAACATTCAAGGGCTCCAGTTTCTTGTTATGACTGCGGATGCGAATGTTACAGTTTCGTTACCGAAAATAGCATTGCTTCTCATCGCATAAACAGCGGAAATTTTCCCTAACGAATGTTCTTAAGTGAACATGTCGTTCAGGTGGAGCTGAAGGACGCTGTAGGAAATATCGCTTCAGGCGTTTTCACGCCTTGCATCGCGGTCTTTGGGGTGGGGCACGCCATTGGCGATCCGGCGCGGCAGGCCGGACCGCCATGACCCTTCAACGCACCTGCACGACCACTTTGCCCACTGCCTTGCGCTGTCCAAGGTCATTGATCGCTTGGGCAGCATTGCTCAGCGGATACACCTGCGAAACCAGCGGCTTGAGCTTGCCTTCGGCGAACCAGCCGAACAATTGCTGGAAGTTGGCGGCATTGTCCTGGGGCTGGCGCTGGGCGAAAGAGCCCCAGAACACCCCCATCACGGCGGCGCCCTTGAGCAGGGCCAGGTTCACCGGTAACTCGGGGATGCGTCCGCTGGCAAAGCCGACCACCAGCAGTCGGCCGTTCCAGGCAATGGCGCGGATGGCCTGGTCGAACAGATCGCCGCCCACCGGGTCGTAGATCACGTCGGCGCCCTGGCCATCGGTGAGGCGCTTGATCTCCTCCTTCAGGCTGGTTTCGCTGTAGTTGATCAATTCGTCAGCGCCGGCCGCCTTGGCCACGGCGAGTTTCTCGGCACTGCTGGCGGCGGCGATTACCCGGGCGCCCATGGCCTTGCCGATTTCCACCGCCGCGAGGCCGACGCCGCCGGATGCGCCAAGCACCAGCAGGGTTTCGCCGGACTGCAGATTGGCCCGTTGCTTGAGGGCGTGCATCGAGGTGCCATAGGTCATGCTGAAGGCGGCTGCGGTGTTGAAGTCCATGGACACCGGGATCGGCAGCACGTTGTAGCCGGGCACCGCGACCTGTTCGGCAAAGCTGCCCCAACCGGTAAGCGCCATCACGCGGTCACCGACTTTCAGGTGGCTGACCTTTTCGCCGACGGCACTGACGACGCCCGCCGCTTCCCCGCCGGGAGAAAACGGGAAGGGCGGCTTGAACTGATATTTGCCCTCGATGATCAGCGTGTCAGGGAAATTCACCCCGGCGGCGTGCACCTCCAGCAGTACCTCATTTTTTTTCGCAACGGGGCTGGCGACGTCTTCCAGCACCAGCGATTCGGCGGGGCCGAATTCTTTGCACAGCACGGCTTTCATCAGGGCTATTCCTTTGGGAGTGATGGCCGATAAGTGTAGGTGTGAGAGTCAACGGGTCAACGAGCATGCCCCACCCTGATAGCCGGCCATAAGCTTGTGCTTGAACGGCGGGTCGGTATGCTGGGCCGCAAAATCGGATGAGGAGTCGAATGTGAAAGCGTGGATCATGTTGATGCTGGCCCTGTCATTGCCAGTGGCCGCGATGGCCGAAGAGGCCAAGGAAGCGAAAGAAGGCGAGGCGCCGAAGGTCAGTTACCTCACCCTGAGCCCGCCATTCGTGGGCAACTATGGCCTGGACGGTACGGCGAAGCTGAAGGTTTACAAGGCCGACGTGGCTCTGCGCGTCACCGGTGAAGCCGCTGCTGCTGCGGTGAAGGCCAACGAACCGCTGATTCGCAATCAGCTGGTGGCATTGTTTGCCCAGCAGACCACCGAGACGATGAATAGCCTGGAGGCCAAGGAAAAGTTGCGCCAGGAAGCGTTGAAGCAGACCCAGCAGGTGATGAACGATGAGACAGGCAAGCCGATGGTGGATGATCTGTTGTTCAACAACTTGATCATTCAGTAAAGCTTCTATCGTCTGGGCGGGCCTCATCGCGAGCAGGCTCGCTCCCACAGGGGGATCTTCATTGAAGGGGGATCCAGTGTGGGAGCGAGCCTGCTCGCGATGGCGGACTGAAGGGCGCCAGGAGATCTAGGGCTTGAGCGCAACCACTGCCGCCCACTGCTGCGCCGTCACCGGCATTACCGACAGCCGCGAGCCTTTCTGCACCAGTGGCATCTCGGCCAGCGCAGCCTGTTGCTTGAGGTAATCGAGCTTCAACACGTGAGCGAATGTCTCGACGTGAGCGACGTCAATGGCGGTCCAGGGGTTTTTATCCGGGCTGGCCTTGGGGTCGTGGTAATGGCTGTCAGGTTCCAGCGCCGTTGGATCGGGGTAGGCCGCCCGGACGATCCGCCCGATCCCGGCAATACCTGGCTCCGGGCAACTGGAGTGGTAGAAGAAGAACGGGTCGCCAACGGCCATGGCCCTTAGAAAGTTGCGCGCCTGGTAGTTACGGACCCCGTCCCAGCGCGCCGAGCCGAGCTTTTCCAGGCCTTGGATGGACAATTCGTCGGGCTCGGATTTCATCAGCCAATAGGCCATGACCTCTACTCCTGGGCGGTGTACTGAAAATAGTTCAGCGATTTTATGACAAACCGACAGTCGGTTGACGCCAGAGTTTGCGTGTCGCTGCAGGTTGCCGCAAAATGCCGGCCTCCAAGCTTGACGCTGCTGCACGGCCAATAAGAAAACCGCTGCTGTCATCGTGTGTGATATGCCTTGAGGGGGGCAATCGATGAAACGCAAACCGGATTTGTTGTGGATTCTGGTCATTTTGTTCGGTCTGGGTGTCGTGACCACCGGTTACGCCCAAAGCCTGTGGACCAACAAGACCGAGGCGCCAATGGACATTACCCAGCCCGCGCCCACGCTCAAACGCTGAGCCGGTGTTCCAGGCGCCGCTGATTGTCGCGGCGTCTGTCATGCAATATACCAATGCCTGTCGCTGACCGTGCCCTGTAGCGGTACGTCCCAGCTTGCCTGTGGCAATCGTTCGATCTTCTGACACTCATGGGCCAGCCCCAGCAGCGTCGGCTTGCGCCATTGTCTGCGTCGCGCCAGGTACGCCAGGCTGCGGTCATAGAAGCCGCCACCCATGCCCAGCCGGCCTCCGGCATCGTCAAACCCCACCAGCGGCAACAACACCAGGTCCAGCGTCCAGACCTTGCGTTGCCGGGCGAGGTCCATCCGTGGTTCGAGGATACGAAACCGATTGGGGTGCAGCTGTTCGCCGGGTCGGATGCGTTGGAACACCATCTTGGTCCGCGGCCAGGGGCTGAGCACCGGCAGGTAGGTGGCCTTCCCCCGGCGCTGGGCAGCGCGCAGCAGCAGACGTGGGTCAATCTCGCCATCGTTGGGCAGGTACAGGGCGATGTGCCGGGCGCGGCGAAACAGCGGGTGCTGGGCCAGTTGCCGGTACAGCCCTTGGGCCGCTTGCCGCTGCTGGGCGGGCGTCAGGGCGCGACGGGCCTGGCGCAGCAGGCGTCGAAGTTGCGGGCGTGGTAGCAGCGCAGGTTCGGTCATGTCGGAGTTTCACGGAGTCGGCGATGGCACAGCGTAACCGCAAAACGGGACGCTCAGAAACGCCTTCACCAGAAACGACAACGCCAGTGCGTATGCACTGGCGTTGTCTGGGTTCAGGCTCCCCGGATGAACCGCTGTCGGCTTAGCCCTTGAACCCGAAAGTTCAAGGTGGAAGTTGCAGGGGGCGTTAAGGCTTTCCGTCAAGCGGACATGCACACCGGCCCCAACGTGCAACCTCCGTGGTTGTGCGTATCGGCTCAGGGACATCACCAACTGGCAAGCACCCCAGGGAGTGACGCAAGTATACCCCAGGCTGCCTCGCGAATCAGCCTTTGCTGACGTCCGGATCGGTCGCGAGCACCAGATCCACCCGGTCGAGCAGGTCACGCACCTGTTCGCGGGTCGAGCCACTGATCTGAACGTCCGGCGTATCCTGGCGATGCAGCAGGTCGTGGGTGATGTTCAAGGCGGCCATCACGGCGATGCGGTCGGCGCCGATGACTTTGCCGCTGCTGCGGATCTCGCGCATCTTGCCGTCCAGGTAACGGGCCGCGCTCACCAGGTTGCTGCGCTCTTCCTGGGGACAGATGATCGAATATTCTTTATCGAGGATCTGCACGGTAACGCTATTGCTTGAACTCATGAGTCTTGCTCCAGGGCCTTGAGGCGCGAAATCATCGATTCGACCTTACGCCGGGCGATTTCATTTTTTTCAATGAGGTGAGCGCGTTCCTCGCGCCAGGTTTTTTCCTGAGCTAATAAGAGTCCGTTCTGGCTTTTTAGTTGCTCGACCCGCTCAATTAGCAATTCGAGTCTGGCCATCAGCGCTTGCAGGTCGTTGTCTTCCATTGTGTCCACTGAAGAGGGTGTCTGATGGGGAATGCAGGTCGCACAGCCTCTGATAGTCTTGGCGAGGCTGGCGATGTAGGATACAAGGCCTCCATTCTAGACATAGCGCCGTCTGGCGCCTAGCTGCCCATGCCCATTCAGAATTCCCCGTATCAAGCGTTCGCCACCCTGCTGAGCACCAGCGGTCATCCTGTCTCGCCTGCCGAATTGCATGGCCTGCTGCTCGGTCGCAGCTGCGCCGGCGCCGGTTTCGAAGTCGACGGCTGGTTGGCCGACGCGGCCGAGCTGCTCGAAGGCGAGCCGGCAGACAACGTCCGTAATGCGCTTGTCGGCCTGCAGGAAATGGTCAAGGGTGAGCTGACCAGCGACGACATGACCGTCGTCCTGTTGTTGCCCACCGACGACGCCCCGTTGGCCGAGCGTGCCGTTGCACTGGGCCAGTGGTGCCAGGGTTTCCTCGCCGGTTTCGGCCTGACCCGCCGCGAGTACGCGTTGAGCGACGAGGCGAAGGAAGTGTTGCAGGACCTGGCCGCGATTTCCCAGGTCCAGGATGCCCTGGAAGAATCCGATGACGGCGAAAGCGACTACATGGAAGTGATGGAGTACCTGCGGGTCGCGCCATTGCTGCTGTTCACCGAGACGAAGAAAACCTCGGAACCGGCCGCCAAGCCGTCCTTGCACTGATTGCTTGAAAGGGAACACCGTTTGCCCATGATTCATATCCCGAAAGCGGAATACGGCCGTCGCCGCAAGGCCCTGATGGCGCAGATGGAGCCCAACAGCATCGCAATCCTGCCCGCCGCCGCCGTTGCGATCCGCAACCGTGACGTCGAGCATGTCTACCGTCAGGACAGCGATTTTCAATACCTCAGCGGCTTTCCCGAGCCGCAAGCGGTGATCGTACTGATGCCTGGTCGAGCCCATGGCGAATACATTCTGTTCTGTCGCGAGCGCAACGCCGAGCGCGAATTATGGGACGGCCTGCGCGCCGGCCAGGAAGGGGCGATTCGTGACTATGGCGCCGACGACGCATTCCCCATTACCGATATCGACGACATCCTGCCCGGCCTGATCGAAGGCCGTGACCGGGTGTACTCGGCCATGGGCAGCAACCCGGAGTTCGACCGGCACCTGATGGAGTGGATCAACGTGATTCGCTCCAAGGCCAACCTCGGCGCCCAGCCGCCGAACGAATTCGTTGCCCTGGATCACCTGTTGCACGACATGCGCCTGTATAAATCGGCGGCAGAAGTGAAGGTGATGCGCGAGGCGGCGCGGATTTCCGCCCAGGCCCACATCCGGGCGATGCAAGCGGCGCGTCCGGGTCTGTACGAATACAGCCTCGAGGCCGAGCTGGATTACGAATTCCGCAAGGGCGGGGCGAAAATGCCTGCTTACGGCTCGATTGTCGCGGCGGGGCGCAACAGCTGCATCCTGCACTACCAACAGAATGACGCGTTGCTCAAGGATGGCGACCTGGTACTGATCGACGCCGGTTGTGAAATCGACTGCTATGCCAGTGACATCACCCGGACCTGGCCGGTCAACGGCACGTTTTCGCCCGAGCAGAAAGCGATCTACGAAGTAGTACTCGCGGCCCAGGAAGCGGCGTTCGCCGAAATCGCCCCGGACAAGCATTGGAACCAGGCCCATGAAGCCACGGTCCAGGTCATCACCGAGGGCTTGGTGCGCCTTGGGCTGCTGGAGGGCGAGGTGGATGAATTGATCGCGAGCGAAGCCTATCGGGCCTTCTACATGCACCGCGCCGGTCACTGGCTGGGCATGGATGTGCATGATGTGGGTGAGTACCGGGTCGGCGGCGAGTGGCGGGTCCTGGAAGTCGGCATGACGCTGACGGTGGAGCCGGGCATCTACATCAGCCCGAATAACCGCAGCGTGGCGAAAAAATGGCGTGGCATTGGCGTGCGCATCGAGGATGACGTGGTAGTGACCAAGACCGGTTGTGAAATCCTGACCCGCGGCGTGCCGAAAACGGTCGCCGAGATCGAGGCCCTGATGGCTGCCGCCCGGACGCAAGCGGCATGAGCCGGGTCAACCTGGCCATCGTTGGTGGCGGTCTGGTCGGCGCGAGTCTGGCCCTGGCCCTGCAAGCCGGCGCCAAGGCCCGGGGCTGGAAGATCATGCTGATCGAGCCCTTTGCCCCCGGCGACGCCTGGCAGCCAAGTTACGATGCCCGTTCCTCGGCATTGTCCTATGGCTCCCGGCAGGTTTATCAGCGCCTGGGTGTCTGGCAGGAGATTTCCCGTCGCGCCGAGCCGATCAAGCAGATCCATGTGTCCGACCGTGGACGGTTTTCCACGGCGCGCTTGTCGGCGATGGAAGAAGGCGTGCCGGCGCTGGGTTATGTAGTGGAAAACGCCTGGCTCGGTCAGTGCCTGTGGCAGGGCCTGGACAAGGACGTGGTGAGTTGGCGCTGTCCGGCGCAGGTGACCCGGATGGAGCCGCTGGTTGGCGGCTACCGCCTGACCCTCGACGACGAAACCACCCTGGCATGCGACCTCGCCGTATTGGCCGACGGTGGCCGTTCCGGGTTGCGGGAGCAGCTGGGCATTGGCGTGCGCAATCGACCTTATGACCAGAGCGCGCTGATCGCCAACCTCACCCCCAGCGAAGCCCATAACGGCATGGCTTTCGAACGCTTCACCGATGACGGCCCGATGGCCTTGCTGCCACTGCCGGAGAACCGTTGCGCGCTGGTCTGGACCCGTCAGGGCATGGATGCGCAACGGTTGGCGGCCCTCGACGAGCGCAGCTTCCTCAGCGAATTGCAGGGCGTGTTCGGCTATCGCCTGGGTACGCTCAAGCAGGTCGGCGTGCGCCATCTGTATCCGCTGGCACTGGTCGAGGCCGAAGAACAGGTACGCCCGCACCTGGCAATCCTGGGCAACGCCGCCCACAGCCTGCATCCGATTGCTGGCCAGGGGTTCAACCTGTCCCTGCGCGATGCCCAGGCCTTGGCCGAGGCCCTGCTCGACAGCGACCGCGAGCCCGGCGACTTTGCCGTGTTGCAAGCCTATCGCGAGCGCCAGCGCATGGACCAGGCGCTGACCGTCGGGTTCTCCGACCAGGTCACGCGCCTGTTCAGCAGCAACCTGCCGCTGGTGTCCCTGGGGCGTAACCTTGGCCTGTTGGGCCTCGACCTGCTGCCCCCGGCCAAGCGCTGGTTTGCTCGCCAGGCCATGGGCCTGGGGACTCGACCCGATGTGTAGGCCAGCGATTGATCCTTCTTTCCACGGGCGGCGCTTGTCGTCCGCACAACAGGCTTAAAGCATGGAATTGCGTGCAGATCTGCTGATTGTCGGTGCCGGTATGGTCGGCAGCGCCCTGGCGCTGGCGTTGCAAGGCAGTGGCTTGCAAGTGTTGCTGCTGGACGGCAGCCCGATGAGCGTCAAGCCCTTTGAACCCCAGGCCGCATTCGAGCCCAGGGTCAGTGCCTTGTCGGCGGCCAGCCAGCGGATCCTCGAACGGCTGGGCGTCTGGGACGGCATCACCGCCCGGCGTGCCAGCCCTTATACCGATATGCACGTCTGGGACGGTAGCGGCACTGGGCAGATCCATTTTTCGGCGCAAAGCCTGCATGCCGATGTCCTGGGACACATTGTCGAGAACCGTGTCGTGCAAGACGCCTTGCTGGACCGTTTGCATGACTGTGACCTGGGTTTGCTGGCCAACGCACGACTCGAGCAGATGCGCCGTTCCGGCGATGACTGGCTGCTGACCCTGGCCGATGGCCGCACCTTGCGCGCACCGCTGGTCATCGCCGCCGATGGTGCGAACTCCGCGGTGCGCCGCCTGACGGGAGTCGCTACGCGAGAGTGGGATTACCTGCATCACGCCATCGTCACCAGCGTACGCTGTGTCCGGCCGCATCGCCTGACGGCCTGGCAACGCTTCACCGACAACGGCCCGCTGGCGTTCCTGCCATTGGAGCGCGACGGCCAGCACGACTGGTGTTCGATCGTCTGGTCCACCACCCCCGGCGAAGCGCAGCGCTTGATGGCGCTTGAAGACAGCGATTTCTGCAGGGAGCTGGAACGAGCGTTCGAAGGCCAGCTCGGTACGGTGCTGAGCGCCGACTCGCGCCTGTGCGTGCCGCTGCGCCAGCGCCATGCCAAGCGCTACGTGGCTGAGGGCCTGGCGCTGATCGGCGATGCGGCCCACACCATTCATCCGCTGGCCGGGCAGGGCGTAAACCTGGGTTTCCTCGACGCTGCCATGCTGGCCCAGGTGCTTCTACAGGCGGCCGCGCGCGGTGAACGGTTGGCGGACGTCAAGGTGTTGAGCCGCTATGAGCGTCGACGCATGCCCCATAATCTGGCGCTGATGGCGGCCATGGAGGGGTTCGAGCGGTTGTTCCAGGCCGATCCATTGCCGGTGCGCTGGTTGCGTAACACCGGTTTGAAGCTGGTGGACCGGATGCCCGAGGCCAAGGCGCTGTTCGTGCGCGAGGCGTTGGGGTTGATTGGGGATTTGCCGGATCTGGCCAAGGCCTGAGATCTGGGGGTGGGGCTTATGGCCCTATCGCGAGCAGGCTCGCTCCCACATGGATTGCTTTCTCCTGTGGGAGCGAGCCTGCTCGCGATGAGGCCGGTACAGGCACTGCACTTCCACTTGTCGCAACATTTGGAAATGTGTCCGCCCACTGTTCGATTGAGATGCCAAATGTGAGTCCTTATCATTTGCGCACTTCACAATCGAGAGACCGCTCCCATGTCGGCACCCAAGCGCCTGCTATCCGCCCTCGCTCTGGCCCTGATCGGCGCCACAGCCGCCCAGGCCGCCGATGAGGTGGTGGTCTACTCCTCGCGTATCGATGAACTGATCAAACCCGTCTTCGATGCCTATACGAAGAAAACCGGTGTCTCGGTGAAGTTCATCACCGACAAGGAAGCGCCGTTGATGCAGCGGATCAAGGCCGAAGGCGAAAACGCCACCGCCGACCTGCTGCTCACCGTTGATGCCGGCAACCTTTGGCAGGCCGAGCAGATGGGCATTCTCCAGCCGTTCACCTCTGCGCTGATCGACGCCAACATCCCCCCTCAATACCGTGCGTCCTCCCACGCCTGGACCGGCTTGAGCCTGCGGGCGCGGACCATTGTCTATTCCACCGACCGGGTCAAACCTCAGGAGCTCTCTACCTACGAGGCCCTGGCGGATCAGCAGTGGGAAGGTCGCCTGTGCCTGCGCACGTCGAAAAAGGTCTACAACCAGTCCCTGACCGCGACCCTGATCGAAAGCCATGGCGCGGAAAAAACCGAGGCGATCCTCAAGGGCTGGGTGCGTAACCTGTCCACCGACGTGTTCTCCGATGACACCGCGCTGCTTGAAGCCATCAACGCCGGGCAGTGCGACGTCGGTATCGTCAACACTTACTACTATGGCCGCCTGCACCAGCAGAAGCCGGATCTGAAGGTAAAGCTCTTCTGGCCGAACCAGGCTGACCGCGGCGTGCACATCAACCTTTCGGGCATTGGCTTGACCAAACACGCACCGCATCCGCAAGCCGCGAAGAAACTGGTGGAATGGATGACCACGCCAGAGGCACAGAGCATCTTCGCCGACGTGAACCAGGAGTTCCCGGCCAACCCGACGGTTGCACCGTCCAGGGAAGTGGCGGCCTGGGGCACCTTCAAGGCCGACACCTTGCCGGTGGAAGTCGCGGGTAAACGCCAGGCCGAGGCCATTCGCATGATGGATCGGGCTGGGTGGAACTGAGCCTTCTGGTGACGAAGTCCTTGCGCAACGGTAAGGCCGCTCACTCAATGATTGGAATGAGTCCGTGGCGAGGGAACTTGCTCCCGCTGGGCTGCGCAGCCGCCCTTTTTTGTAAGCGCTGCGCACTCAAGCGGGCGTAAGCTCCCTCGCCACAGGGTTTCTATGCGCCTGCCCACGCATCATATGAACGAGCGTCTTCCTTGACCCACCCCGTCCAACGCCGCTGGTATCCCCTGGCCTTCACCATTGCCGCGCTGGTCCTGTTGCCTTTGAGTGTGCTGCTGCTGTCCTGGCAAAGCATTGATCAGCAGATCTGGGCCCACCTGTGGGACACGCAAATGCCACGTTTGCTGGGCAACACGCTTACGCTGATCCTGGGCGTGGGTGTCGGGGTGACGTTGCTGGGCGTCAGTCTCGCCTGGCTCACCAGCCTGTGTGAGTTCCCTGGTCGACGTTGGCTCGACTGGGCATTGATGTTGCCGTTCGCGATTCCGGCCTATGTGCTGGCGTTTGTCTTTGTGGGCCTGCTGGACTTCGCCGGGCCGGTGCAGACGCTGATGCGTGAATGGTTCGGCAGTGGCCTGCGCCTGCCCCGGGTCCGGTCTACCGGTGGGGTGATCCTGGTTCTGGTGTTGGTCTTCTATCCTTACGTCTACCTGCTGGCGCGAAGCGCCTTCCTGGCCCAAGGCAAGGGCTTGATGGAAGCGGCGCGGGTCCTCGGGCAATCGCCATGGCAAGCGTTCTGGCGGGTGGCACTGCCGATGGCCCGGCCGGCCATCGGTGCCGGCGTGGCGTTGGCGTTGATGGAAACCCTGGCGGATTTTGGCGCGGTGTCGGTGTTCAACTTCGACACCTTCACCACGGCGATCTACAAGACTTGGTACGGCTTTTTCAGCCTTTCCAGTGCAGCCCAACTGGCGAGCCTTCTGTTGCTGGCGGTAATGCTGGTGCTCTACGGCGAGCGCCGGGCCCGTGGTGCCCAGCGCGCCAGCAACGAGCGGCCCCGGGTCAAGGCGCTGTACCCCTTGCGCGGCCTCAAGGCCGTGGCCGCCAGCAGTTGGTGCTTGCTGGTGTTCGCCTGTGCGTTTGTCATTCCGATGCTGCAGCTGGTGGTGTGGTTCTGGCAGCGCGGGCGATTCGACTTGGACGAGCGCTATGCCGGGTTGATCGTCCACACCCTCTACCTGGGCGGCCTGGCGGCGCTGGTCATTGTTTGCGTCGCCCTGTTGCTGGCGTTCGCCCGGCGTCTGGCGCCGACCCGCCCGATTCGCTCCGCGGTGGCCCTGGCAAACCTGGGTTATGCCTTGCCCGGTTCGGTACTGGCGGTGTCGATCATGCTTGCCTTCAGCTATCTGGACCGCGAGTGGGTCATTCCGCTGTCCACCTTGCTTGGCGGTGCGGGCAAACCGTTGTTGCTGGGCAGCCTGTCGGCGCTGTTGCTGGCGTATCTGGTGCGCTTCCTGGCCGTGGCGTACGGTCCTCTGGAAAGCAGCCTGGCGCGCATTCGTCCGTCACTGCCCGAAGCAGCACGCAGCCTTGGGGTCAGTGGGCCACGACTGTTTTTCAAAGTGTATCTGCCGTTGCTGTTGCCCGGCACATTGAGCGCGGCGTTGCTGGTGTTTGTCGACGTGCTCAAGGAAATGCCCGCGACCCTGCTGATGCGCCCGTTCGGCTGGGACACGCTGGCGGTGCGGATCTTTGAAATGACCAGCGAAGGCGAATGGGCCCGGGCCGCGTTGCCAGCCCTGACCCTGGTACTGGTCGGGTTGTTGCCGGTCATCGGATTGATCCGACGTTCGGCCCATCGAATTGGCTAGGTGCCAGTCCTACATCATGCGGCTACAATGCGCGGCATTCGGTGCGGTCCGTCCGTCGGACCGGGTAGCTGAGAGCGGCTCAAGCGCCTTTTTTTCCAGGTGTTGGCGCTGTGCAGTATCCGCCCGCACCTTCGCCAAGCCCGGAAGGAGAAACCCATGGGACAGCGTACGCCTCTGTATGACCTTCATCTCGCCCTCGGCGCGAAGATGGTCGATTTTGGCGGTTGGGATATGCCTTTGCATTACGGCTCGCAAGTCGAGGAACACCATCAGGTGCGTCGCGACTGCGGTGTGTTCGATGTATCCCACATGACCGTGATCGATGTCGCCGGCTCCCAGGCCAAGGCGTGGTTGCAACGCCTGCTGGCCAATGACGTCGACCGCTTGCAGGGCGCAGGAAGTGCCTTGTACAGCACCATGCTCAATGAGCGCGGCGGCATTGTCGACGACATGATTGTCTACCGTGTCGAGGACGGCTACCGACTGGTCTTCAACGCCTCGACCCGTGACCAGGACCTGGCTTGGATGCACGCGCAGCTTGGCGAGTCCGACGTGCAACTGCATGAGCGTCCCGAGTTGGCGATGCTGGCAATCCAGGGGCCCCAGGCGCGGCAGAAAATTGCCGAGTTGGTCACCCAATCCCGTGGCCAGTTGATCCAGCAACTCAAACCCTTTGAAGGTCGCGCCGACGGCGAATGGTTCATCGCCCGCACCGGCTACACCGGTGAAGATGGCCTGGAAATCGTCCTGCCCGCCCAAGAGGCTCCGAGTTTCTTCAACGACCTGGTCGGGGCCGGTATTTCCCCCATTGGCCTCGGCGCTCGCGATACCTTGCGCCTGGAAGCCGGCATGAACCTGTATGGCCAGGACATTCACCAGGATGTTTCGCCCCTGGCCTCGAACATGGCCTGGAGCATCGGCTGGGAGCCGGCGAGCCGTCAGTTCATTGGCCGCGCCGCGCTGGAGGCCGAGCTCGCGGGCGGTGTGCAGCACAAACTGGTCGGGCTGGTACTGGAGGAGCGAGGTGTATTACGCGCTCATCAAGTGGTTCGCATCGCCGATGTTGGCGAAGGCGAGATCACCAGTGGTAGTTTTTCTCCTACGCTTAGCAAGTCAATCGCCCTGGCGCGCGTGCCGATGGCCACCGCCGACCGGGCCGAAGTAGAAATTCGTGGCAAGTGGTTCCCGGTACGGGTGGTCAAGCCGACCTTCGTCCGTCATGGTAAAACCCTGATCTAACTTTTTGCGGCAGGCCGCCGGCCGCTGACACTTTCTCTTGAGGACACCGAATATGAGCGATATCCCTGCCGAACTGCGTTTTGCCGAAAGCCACGAGTGGGCACGCCTGGAAACCGACGGCACCGTTACCGTCGGCATCTCCGACCACGCCCAGGAAGCCCTGGGTGACGTGGTGTTCGTCGAACTGACAGAGGTCGGCAATGTGTTCGAAGCTGGCGCTCAGGCCGGTGTGGTTGAGTCGGTCAAGGCAGCCTCCGATATCTACGCGCCGATTGCGGGCGAGGTGATTGCGGTCAACGATGAACTGGGCGGTTCGCCGGAACTGCTGAACTCCGACCCGTACGGCGCCTGGATCTTCAAGCTCAGGCCTGACAACGCAAAGGCTGACCTGGCCAATCTGCTGGATGCGGCAGGGTACAAGACCGCTATCGGCGAATAAACTCTGCACTTGTGGGAGCGAGCCTGCTCGCGATAGCGATGGATCAGCAGCACAGTGTTGACTGACACATCGCTATCGCGAGCAGGCTCGCTCCCACAGGGGGCCGGTACAGCCTTGGGCTACCGCCAGGCAAAAAAATGCCGCTCAATCGAGCGGCATTTTTCATGGGCTGGTTCAGTCCTGGGCGACGGCGTTTTTCGCCAGGATCGCATTGGCCAGTTCCATGTCGGTGGCTTGCAGGCCCGGGTTGTCGGCACGGACTCTCTGCATCGCGGCTTCCAGGTACGGGCCACGGATACCGCCGTCGCTGGCGACGAAGCTGCCGGCGTCGTCCTGGGCGGCGACGATCAGCTTGTGATCCTTGAAGGTCAGGTAAGTCGAACCGGTGGTCGCACCGGACGAGATGACGTTACGCCAAAACGAGTCGGCCATTGCCGAGCCGACAGGAAGAGACAGCAGGGCCAAGGTGGCAACAGCAAGTTTGAGACGCATGATAGGTGACTCCACTGGGTTAACTATGACTTTGGATTACCGCCGCCTCGATTCAGTTCCATGACCGCAGGGTCATGCATCGTCCGTCTTACCGCTGCTCGCTTTGCGGCGTCACCCGCAGCACCTCTTCAACCGTCGTCAGCCCGGCCGCGACTTTTTGTGCACCGGACAGCCGCAGGCTGCGCATGCCTTCCTTGAACGCCTGGCGTCGCACCGCCAGCAGGTCGGTGTCGGGGTGGATCAGGGCCTTGACGCTGTCGGTCAGTTGCATGATCTCGTAGACCCCGGCGCGGCCACGGTAGCCGGTGTCACGGCATTCCAGGCAGCCGACGGCCTGCTGGGCATTGCCCGGCAACGGTGCCTGCCAGGGCCGTGTGAGGGTTTGCCAGTCGTCTTCATCCAGGGTCAGGGGCGCCTTGCACTGGGGACACAGGGTACGCACCAGCCGTTGGGCCATGATGCCGAGCACCGTGGCCTTGATCAGGTAATGGGGCACACCGAGTTCCAGCAGGCGGCTGATGGCGCTCGGTGCATCGTTGGTGTGCAGCGTCGACAGCACCAGGTGCCCGGTCAGCGCCGCCTGGATCGCCATCTCGGCGGTTTCCAGGTCGCGGATCTCGCCGATCATGATGATGTCCGGATCCTGTCGCATCAGCGCCCGCACCCCGGCCGCGAACGTCAGGTCGATGTTGTGCTGGACCTGCATCTGGTTGAAGGAGCCTTCGACCATCTCGATCGGGTCCTCGATGGTGCAGAGGTTCACTTCTGGCGTCGCCAGTTTCTTGAGGGTGGTGTAGAGGGTGGTGGTCTTGCCGGAACCGGTGGGCCCGGTCACCAGGATGATGCCGTTGGGCTGGCGAGTCATGTCCTGCCAGCGGCGCAGGTCGTCGGCGGAGAAGCCGAGCTGGTCGAAATCCTTGAGCAGCACTTCCGGGTCGAAGATCCGCATGACCATTTTTTCGCCGAACGCCGTAGGCAGCGTCGACAGGCGCAATTCCACTTCGCCGCCGTCCGGGGTCTTGGTCTTGACCCGACCGTCCTGGGGTTTGCGTTTTTCCGCGACGTTCATCCGTCCGAGGTTCTTGAGGCGACTGATGATGGCCATCGTCACCTGCGGTGGGAACTGATAGACGGTGTGCAACACCCCATCGATGCGAAACCGCACGGTGCCTTGTTCGCGGCGCGGTTCGATGTGGATATCACTGGCTCGCTGCTGGAACGCGTACTGGAACAGCCAGTCGACGATGTTGACGATATGCGCGTCGTTGGCGTCCGGCTCCTGGTCGCTGGCGCCCAGGTTGAGCAACTGTTCGAAATTGGTCAGGTTGCTCGGCTGCTGGTCGCCCGTGGAGGCACCGCTGACTGATTTGGCCAGGCGATAGAACTCCACGCTCAGGCGCTGGATGTCCACCGGATTGGCAATCACCCGCTGGATCGGCAGCTTGAGCACGTGGGTCAGGTCGGCTTCCCAGCTGCTGACGTAGGGCTGGGCACTGGCCACGGTGACGGTGTCGCGATCGACCGCCACCGCGAGGATCTTGTGGCGCTGGGCGAAGGCGTAGGACATCAGGGGCGTCACGGCCGCGACGTTGATCTTCAGCGGGTCGATGCGCAGGTAAGGCTGGCCGGCCTGCTGGGCCAACCACAGGGTCAGGCTCTCGAGGTCCAGGCGCTTGCCGGGCCGGCTGAGATCATCCAGGTGCTGGTTGGCAATGAACTCCAGCGGATGCAGTTGGCTGGTGGCACTGTGGCGGCGGCGCGCGTTAAGCGCGGTTTCGGCGCAGTCCTGGCTGATGAGACCCTGGGCGACCAGTTGGCGCAGCAGATCGTTGAGGTCCAGCCAGCGGTCCTGAGTGGCGTGTTTGGTGGACATGCGGGTTCCTATTGGACAATTGCAGCAAAGCCGCGATACAGACGCCTTGGCGTCTTCGCTCTGTTTGCAAAAGAATAGTCCCGTCTTCGTAGACCGTTGGGCCACTACCCGACCAATGCGTTACCAGTTCTTGCCTCTGGCCCCTCAATCCTACGCCCCGACGGCCTCATCGCGAGCAGGCTCGCTCCCACACGGGGGCTTCAGCGAACACAATGAAGGTGTACGGCAGAGCCTCAATGTGGGAGCGAGCCTGCTCGCGATGGCGGCATCACAGACGCAACAACGTCTTCCAGGACCGATTCTGAAACACGGTGATCGCCTGTTGCTTGCGCGCATCCAGGGCTTCATCGGTGATGGGTTGGTTGGCCAATTGCGTCAGTTTGTTCAACTCGCCATAAAGCCGATCCATTTCCGGAATTTCCAGCACATGGCGGGCGTGGTGCAGCCAGGCCTGGATGCGTTCGATGCGCGGCAGTTGCTCGGCCAGGTCTTCCGGCTGCTGCTGGTAGCGTTGCAGTTGCAGGGACGTGGCCTCGTCACCCAGCAGGCGCGGTAGCCAGCTGGCCAGTTGCGCCGCGCCCTGGCGATTGCCACGGGTGTTGCGCTCGACGGCCCAACTGCGGGCCAGCAGCCAGCGTGAGGTATTGAGGGAAAACAGGCCCCAGCGTGGGTCTTGCAGTTCTTCAAGGAACTGCTCCGGCGCGGCCTTGCGCACGTCTTCGTCATCCAGGCCAGCCTGGACCAGCGGGCGCCAGTCTTCCAGCAGCGCGTCCAGGGCGACGCGCAAGTCGTGGGTCGATTGGCGCGGTGCGGCCTGGCCGAGGCTGCTGAGCAGGGCGCGCAGTTCGGCGAGGTTTTCTACCCAGTCCTGCAACAGGCGCCAGTGGCCGTTGAAACGGTACTGTTCGGCCAGGCGCTGGCTGCTGCCCAGCAAATGCCAGCTCAGGGCGGCGAAGGCGTCATCCAGCGGCGTTTCAGCGCTCAGTTGCGGGGCTGGCAGGCTCAGGGCATAGCTGCCCGCGTCATGCAGGCGATAACCACGTTCGGCCTTGCTGATGTCGCAGGGCATCAAGGGCAGGGTCGCGGCCAGCTCGGCGGCCAGTTCCAGCAGCGCGGCGGGCTCGCCTTCGCGCAGCTCCAGCTCCAGCTCGCAGATTTCTTCCTTCTGCTTGCCGACCACGACGTGGCCCAGGTCCAGCGCGGCCTCGATGACCACCTTGCTTTTGCCGCGGCCCCAGGCGATCTCGGCGCGCTCGCGAACGAAGTCGGTGGTGAAGATGGCCTTGAGGGTTTTCTTGTCCAGTTGGGCCAAGGCCTCGGGCCAGCATTCGCCGTCGAGTTTTTTCAGGTCGAGCTTGGCTTTGGGCAGGTGCCAGTCGTATTCGTTGCGCTCGGACAGGCCGGCGATGCTCTGGCCGCGGGTCTTGAGGGTCTGGATCACCTCTTCGCCGTCGCGACGCAGGCGCAGCGCAACCTTGGCCTTGGCGAGGTCGCGCTCAGGCGTGTCGAAGTACTGGTTCATCAGCTCATGGCGTTCCCAGCCATTTTTGTTACGTTTTTTCAGCAGCGGGTGCTCGCGCAAGGCTGCCAGGGTCTCGCGGCTGACGCGGAGTTTGATTTCGGTTTCTTTCTGCATGGCCGGAAAATCCAGGGATCGGGTGCGCAGCCGGGTAAGGTGTGGCTGCCAAGGTCGTGCAGTGTACAGGACTCATCCATCCTACGCGCCGCGACGGTTTATTCCTGGGCTTGGATGGTTCTATGATGGGCGTCAATTCGCAAGCCCGGAGTCAGCGATGCCTTTGCCGTCCATGAAAGATCAGTTCGCTGCCCTGATCGCCGCGCCGTCGGTCAGCTGTACCCAGCCCGGGTTGGACCAGTCCAACAGTGCCGTGATCGAGCTGCTGGCCGGGTGGCTCGGTGACCTGGGGTTTTCCTGCGATGTCCAGCAGGTCAGCCCCGGCAAATTCAACCTGCTGGCCAGTTTTGGCAGTGGTCCTGGTGGCCTGGTGCTCGCCGGGCACAGCGACACGGTGCCGTTCGACGGCGCGTTGTGGCAGACCGACCCGCTGAAACTCACCGAGGTCGATGGCCGCTGGGTTGGCCTGGGCAGTTGTGACATGAAGGGTTTCTTCGCCTTGGCCATTGAAGCGGTCAAGCCGCTGCTGGACCAGCCATTCCAGCAGCCGCTGCTGATCCTCGCCACCTGCGACGAAGAAAGCTCCATGGCCGGTGCCCGGGCCCTGGCCGATGCCGGACGTCCGTTGGGGCGCGCGGCCGTCATCGGCGAACCGACCGGTCTGCGCCCGATTCGCTTGCACAAAGGCGTGATGATGGAGCGCATCGATATCCTTGGGCGCAGCGGCCATTCCTCCGATCCGAGCCTGGGCCACAGCGCCCTCGAAGCGATGCACGATGCCATGGGCGAGCTGCGTGGCCTGCGCCTGCAATGGCAGCGTGAATTCCGCAACCCGCAGTTCACCGTGCCACAGCCGACCCTGAACTTTGGTTGCATCCATGGCGGCGATAATCCCAACCGGATCTGCGGCCAGTGTTCCCTGGAGTTCGACCTGAGACCCTTGCCGGGCATGGACCCGCAGGTGCTGCGGGCAGCGATCCAGCAGAAGCTCAACCCCATTGCCGAGCGACACAAAGTCAAGATCGACTACGCGCCGCTGTTCCCCGAAGTGCCGCCGTTCGAGCAGGCTGAAGATACCGAACTGGTGCGTGTGGCCGAGCGGCTCACCGGCTATCGCGCCGAAGCAGTAGCGTTCGGCACCGAAGCGCCTTATCTTCAGCGGCTTGGCTGTGAAACCCTGGTGCTCGGTCCCGGCGATATTGCCTGTGCCCACCAACCGGGTGAATACCTTGAAATGTCACGTTTGCAACCTACCGTACAGCTGTTGCGGCAGTTGATCGGTCATTACTGCCTGACGCCGGCCACCGCCGGCTGAATTGCCCGCTCGCGGGCCCGTATTCATGAGGAGAGCGCGCGTGTCGCCAAGCCTGTTCCGACGATAACCACCAGCCCGCTGTGTGTTCAGTCTGTCTTTTTTCGGCTGCTATTTATTACAGGCCCAGGTTCATGCCCGAATACGTTAATTGGCTTCGTCACGCTTCGCCCTATATCAATGCCCACCGTGATTGCACCTTCGTCGTCATGCTGCCCGGCGACGGGGTGGAACATCCCAACTTCGGCAACATCGTCCATGACCTCGTGCTGCTGCACAGCCTCGGCGTGCGCCTGGTGCTGGTCCATGGTTCGCGTCCGCAGATCGAAACCCGCCTCGCTGCCCGGGGCCTGACTCCGCATTACCATCACGGCATGCGCGTGACCGATGCCGCGACCCTGGAGTGCGTGATCGATGCGGTCGGCCAACTGCGCATCGCCATCGAGGCGCGCCTCTCCATGGACATGGCGTCATCGCCCATGCAGGGCTCGCGGCTGCGGGTCGCCAGCGGCAACCTGGTCACCGCACGGCCCATCGGCGTGCTGGAAGGCGTCGACTATCACCACACCGGTGAAGTGCGTCGGGTCGACCGCAAGGGCATCAATCGGTTGCTGGATGAGCGCTCCATTGTGCTGTTGTCGCCCTTGGGCTATTCGCCCACCGGAGAGATATTCAACCTGGCCTGTGAAGACGTCGCCACCCGCGCCGCCATTGAACTGGCGGCCGACAAGTTATTGCTGTTCGGCGCCGAACAAGGCTTGATCGGTGAAGATGGGCACCTGGTTCGCGAACTGCGTCCACAACAGGTGCCGGCCCACATGCAGCGCCTGGGCAGCGATTACCAGGCCGAGCTGCTTGATGCAGCGGCCCAGGCCTGCCGTGGCGGCGTCGCGCGCAGCCACATCGTCAGCTATGCCGAAAACGGCGCACTGCTGGCCGAACTGTTCACCCGCGATGGCAGCGGCACCCTGGTGGCCCAGGAACAATTTGAAGTGGTACGCGAAGCGGCCATCGAAGACGTCGGCGGCTTGCTGGACCTGATCAGCCCGCTGGAAGAGCAGGGGATCCTGGTTCGTCGCTCCCGCGAGGTGCTGGAGCGCGAGATCGAGCAGTTCAGCGTGGTCGAGCGCGAAGGGATGATCATCGCCTGCGCGGCGTTGTACCAGATCGCCGATTCGGACGCCGGGGAATTGGCTTGCCTGGCGGTGAACCCCGAATACCGCCATGGAGGCCGGGGCGACGAACTGCTGGAGCGGATCGAAACCCGCGCCCGCGCCCAAGGCCTCAAGACCCTGTTCGTGCTCACCACCCGGACCGCCCACTGGTTCCGCGAGCGGGGCTTCGAACCCAGCACGGTCGAGCGCTTGCCAGCGGCGCGGGCGTCGCTTTATAACTTTCAGCGCAACTCGAAAATTTTCGAGAAGCCCCTGTAGGGCATGACGCCCTGTTGCAGTGCGCAGGCTGCACTCTTTTTGACTTCAGACAGTGAATCGTCTGGGAAAAAGCGCTCAAGATCGCAGCCTGCCGCTATCCTTCGTCACAAAGCCAGGTTTTGCGGCTTTTCGCTGCCCCTGATGCACGCCCTGAAAACGTGCATGAAAAGGGCTGTTCAGTAATCCCGTAGTTGGCCGATACGCCGTATCTCAGTTTGACGAAGTTTTGATGACGCCTATATTTCAAAATAATCTGAAAACTGTTGAAACAATTCTTTTTGGAGTTATGCAGAATCCATTATTCTGCGCGCCGGTGTCGTTGGGTTAGACCATGGTCGTAAGCCCAAATGGTTACGATTGACTTGTCAGTCACGGTCTGGCGCTAATCGCGCATCGGCGGATTCCGGGCGTTCGAACCGGGACCAAAGAAACACAAGAATTAGAAAACGAGAGGAGCGAAGCATGAACAAGTCCACCTTGGCCCTGGCTGTGGCCGTTGGGGTTTTGGCGCAGCAGGCAGGCGCCGCCGGTTTTATCGAAGACAGCAAGGCCAGCATCACCGCCCGTAACTTTTACATCAATACCGACAACCGTGACGGCACTGCCAACCCTTCCAAGCAGGAAGAATGGGGTCAGGGTTTCATCTTCAACTTCGCTTCTGGCTACACTCAGGGCACCGTCGGCTTCGGCGTCGACGCTATTGGCCTGCTGGGTGTAAAGCTGGACTCAGGCAAGGGCACTGCCTACAACGCGAATAGCACCAATAAAGGCGGCACCGTTTTTCCAAGCGATGGCGATGGCCGTGCAGTAGACGACTTCAGCAGCCTGGGCCTGACGGCCAAGGCCAAGATCTCTAAAACCGAGCTGAAGCTGGGCACACTGATGCCTAAGCTGCCGGTCGTAACATCCAACGATGGTCGTCTGTTGCCTCAGACCTTCGAAGGTGGCCAGATTACTACCAATGATATCGATAACCTGACTCTGGTTGGCGGTAAGTTGGAACACGCCAAGGGGCGTAACTCGACCAACAATGATTCTCTGACCATCGCTGGCTCCAACGGTCCGAACTCTACTGCGACCTCCAACCAGCGTAGCAACGAGTTCTACTTTGCCGGTGGTGACTACAAAATCACCAAGGACCTGACCGCACAGTACTACTACGGCAACCTGGAAGACTTCTACAAACAGCACTTCCTGGGTCTTACCCACAACCTGGCTCTGCCAGTCGGTAGCCTGAAGAGTGATCTGCGTTACTTCAACAGTGACTCCGATGGCAAGAACGCCAGCCAGGAAGGTCGTCTGGCCGGCTATCGCTCCTCGGGCTTCCAGAACAATGGTGGCGAGGTAGACAACCGTACCTGGAGCGCCAAGTTCACCTATAGCCTGCAAGGTCACGCGCTGAGCGCAGGTTACCAGCGTGTAAACGGCACCAGCGACTTCCCATTCCTGAACCAAGGTGACGGCGCTTCGGCTTACCTGATCACCGACGTGCAGATCGGCAAGTTCCAGCGTGCCGGCGAGCGTACCTGGCTGGGCCAGTATGCTTATGATTTCGCCACTGTCGGTTTGCCAGGTCTGACCACTTCCGTGATGTATCTCAAGGGCGACAACGTTGCGACTTCCACTGGCGACAAAGGTGAGTGGGAGCGTGATTTCACCCTGGGCTACGTTGTTCCGGAAGGCACCTTCAAGGGCGTAGGTCTGACCTGGAAGAACGCTTCTCTGCGTTCCGAAGTGGCCAGCCAGCGTAACCAAGACGAGAACCGTCTGATCGTCAGTTACACGCTGCCGATCTTGTAATCCTGCTATAGAAAGCCCCACCCGTCATTGCGCCGGGTGGGGCTTTTTGCGTTTTGGAGTCAGGAGGTGGAATTCGTCGAATCCTTGCGCAGTATGAACGCGCTGAACGCCAGGAAATCGTCCAGATGCCCGGTAATGATTGCGATCATGATCGGCAGTTGCAGGGCTTGGTAGTCGTGTTGATCAATACATCATCGGCCATACACGCTGCCTTGTTCTCTGCTTTTCAGCAACTCGAGGCCTTCTCGAAACCTCGACGAGGAGGGTGAACCCATAGGTACATCCGGGCCAGTGAACAGTTTTTCATATTCGGAAAAAATCTAGCCTCAGCAATATTCATTCTTTTTAAAACCGCCAGAACCGGGGCACAGTCAGGCTCCACACGCCCCTCATCCAGGAGCCTTACCATGAGCCTCAGACTGGGCGACATCGCCCCCGATTTCGAACAGGATTCCAGCGCCGGCAAGATCCGCTTCCACGAATGGCTCGGCGACAGCTGGGGGGTGCTGTTTTCCCACCCGGCGGACTTCACGCCGGTGTGCACCACGGAGCTGGGGCTTACCGCCAGGCTCAAGGACGAGTTCGCCCAGCGCGGCGTCAAGGCCATTGCGCTCTCGGTGGACCCGGTGGATTCCCATCACAAATGGATCGAGGACATCAACGAAACCCAGAACGCCGTGGTCAACTTCCCGATCCTGGCCGACGCTGACCGCAAGGTGTCCGACCTGTACGACCTGATCCACCCCAACGCCAGCGATACCCTGACCGTGCGTTCGTTGTTCGTGATCGATCCGAACAAGAAGATTCGCCTGACCATCACCTACCCGGCCAGCACCGGGCGCAATTTCAACGAAATCCTGCGGGTGATCGATTCGTTGCAATTGACCGACAACTACAAAGTCGCCACCCCGGCCAACTGGCAGGACGGTGATGAAGTGGTGATCGTACCGTCGCTCAAGGATGAGGCGGAGCTCAAGCAGCGCTTTCCCAAGGGCTATCGCGCGGTGAAGCCGTACTTGCGCCTGACGCCGCCGCCTAATCGTTAGTCCAGTCCACCCACCCTCCCTGTGGGAGCGAGCTTGCTCGCGATAGCGGTCAATCAGTCGACATCGCCGTGACTGAGCTGACGCTATCGCGAGCAGGCTCGCTCCCACAAAGGTTTCTCGTGTACCAAAGGTTTGGCCGTTTCGACGGCCTTTTTTTCGGCTTGAACAAACCGGATCGCATATCTCTTTAAAGAATAACCAAATGAATAAATATGATTTAAAGATATATAAATCCCCTGTTATGGTTTGACCCATGCAGCGAGATCGCCCACTGCGAATCGCACGTGACCGTTAAGGAATGCCAGGTATGTTGGTTGTCTCACTGAGTGGCAGCCCCAGCCAGCGCTCGCGCTCCGGGGTGTTGCTGGAGCGCTCGCAACGCTGGTTGCAGCAGCAAGGTGTGGAAGTGGTGAGCTATCAGGTGCGGGATTTTCCGGCTGAAGACCTGCTCCATGCCCGCTTCGACAGCCCGAAGGTGGTCGACCTGCTCCAGCAGATCGAGAACGCCGATGGCCTGTTGATTGCGACGCCTGTGTACAAGGCGTCTTTCTCCGGTGCCCTGAAGACCGTCCTGGACTTGTTGCCCGAGCGCGCCCTTAGCCACAAAGTCGTGCTGCCCATGGCAACGGGGGGCAGCATCGCCCACATGCTGGCGGTGGATTACGCCCTCAAGCCGGTGCTGTCTGCACTCAAGGCCCAGGAAATGCTCCACGGGATTTTCGCCGAAGACAGCCAGATCGCTTATGGCGAAGGTGGGGCCCAGGCGCAACTGACGCCGGCCCTGCAACAGCGCCTGAACGAAGCGCTGGAACAGTTTTTCAGCGCCATGGCCCGCAGGCCCAGTCCGTTGGACCCGCATGTATTGAACGAACGTTTGTTGAGTGCTCGCTGGAGCATTTGAACCCTTTCAACCTCAGATTCAACTCACCTTACTCAGCCGCCAACGGCCAAGCAGGTGCAGCCAAAACCCCACAGCAAAAAGGAGAGGCGCCATGCGCACTGTCATTTTGCGTCGCGGGCTGGTCGCTCTGTTTGCTGCGGCTGTGTCCTTCGGCGTCATCACCCAGGCTCAAGCCGAGACCTTGCGGATCGGATATCAGAAGTACGGCACCCTGGTGCTGCTCAAGGCCAAGGGCACTCTGGAAAAACGCCTCGCAGCCCAAGGCGTGGATGTGCAATGGACCGAATTCCCCGGCGGCCCGCAACTGCTTGAAGGCCTGAACGTCGGTTCCATCGACTTCGGTGTGACCGGCGAGACCCCGCCGGTGTTCGCCCAGGCCGCCGGTGCCGATCTGCTTTACGTCGCCTATGAGCCGCCTGCACCCACCAGCGAAGCCATCCTGGTGCCCAAGGACTCGCCGATTCAATCGGTGCAGGACCTCAAGGGCAAGAAAGTCGTGCTGAACAAAGGCTCCAATGTCCACTACCTGCTGGTGCGGGCGCTGGAGGATGCCGGCCTCAAATACGCCGACATCCAGACCGTGTTCCTGCCGCCGGCCGATGCCCGGGCGGCGTTCGAACGGGGCAGTGTCGATGCCTGGGTCATCTGGGACCCGTACCAGGCGGCCGCCGAACAACAGTTGCAGGCGCGAACCCTGCGTGACGGCCAGGGCCTCGTCGACAACCACCAGTTCTATCTCGCCACCAAACCTTATGCGCAAAAAAATCCCCAGGTCATTACCGCCCTGGTGGAAGAAGTGCGGGCGGTGGGGGAGTGGTCCAAGGCCAATCCTGAAGACGTGACCAGGCAAGTGTCGCCACTGCTCGGTTTGCCGGAGGCGATCACCCTGACCTCGATGAAACGCCAGGGCTTCGGGGCCTTGTTCCTCACGCCAGACGTAGTGTCGGCGCAGCAGAAAATCGCCGACAGCTTCTATCAGCTCAAGTTGATTCCCAAGCCGTTGAGCATCAAGGACGTGATATGGACGCCGCCGGCGACCGTTGCAAACGCACAGTAATTCGATTCCTTCAGGAGACCACTCCATGAGCCTCAATATTTTCTGGTTCCTGCCTACCCACGGCGACGGCCATTACCTTGGCACCGCCGAAGGCGCCCGCGCTGTCGACCACGGTTACCTGCAACAAGTCGCCCAGGCGGCGGATCGGCTGGGTTTCGGCGGCGTGCTGATTCCCACCGGACGTTCTTGCGAAGACTCCTGGCTGGTGGCCGCGTCGTTGATTCCCGTGACCCAGCGCCTGAAATTCCTCGTTGCCCTGCGCCCCGGGATCATTTCCCCGACGGTGGCTGCACGTCAGGCGGCGACCCTGGATCGGTTGTCCGGTGGTCGTACCTTGTTCAACCTGGTAACCGGTGGTGACCCGGACGAACTGGCCGGCGATGGTTTGTTCCTCGATCACGAAGCGCGTTACCAGGCTTCGGTGGAGTTCACCCGCATCTGGCGTCGGGTGCTGGAAGGCGAGACGGTGGATTACGACGGCGAACACATCAGCGTGAAGGGCGCCAAGCTGCTCTATCCGCCAATCCAGCAACCGCGTCCGCCGCTGTATTTCGGTGGCTCATCGGAAGCGGCCCAGGACCTGGCTGCCGAACAGGTGGAAATGGTGCTGACCTGGGGCGAGCCGCCAGCGGCCGTTGCGGAAAAAATCGAACAGGTCCGGGCCAAGGCCGCGAAGCTTGGCCGCACCGTGCGCTTCGGCATCCGCCTGCATGTGATTGTCCGTGAAACCAACGCCGAAGCCTGGCAAGCCGCCGACCGCTTGATTTCCCATCTGGACGACGAAACCATTGCCCGCGCCCAGGCTTCCCTGGCGCGCTTCGACTCGGTGGGCCAGCGACGCATGGCTGCCCTGCACGGTGGCCGGCGCGACAAGCTGGAAGTCAGCCCGAACCTTTGGGCTGGCGTCGGCCTGGTGCGCGGCGGTGCTGGCACGGCGTTGGTGGGCGACGGTCCGACGGTGGCGGCGCGGGTCAAGGAATACGCTGACCTGGGGATCGACACGTTCATCTTCTCCGGTTATCCACACCTCGAAGAGTCGTATCGCGTGGCGGAACTGTTATTCCCGCACCTGGACGTGGAGCGCCCGGAACTGCCGAAGGGCCAGAGTTATGTGAGCCCTTTCGGGGAAATGGTCGCCAACGACATCCTTCCCAAAGCCGCGTCCCAGAGCTGAGGCGGCCATGAAAAAGCCTATACACAACCTCGCGCCATGGGCGGTGCCGCTGCTGTTGCTGGCGGTCTGGCAACTGTCGGTGTCGGCAGGCTGGCTGTCCACGCGGATCCTGCCGGCGCCGGTGGCGGTGATCGAGGCCGGGGCGAGCCTGGTGCGCAGCGGCGAACTCTGGACACACCTGGCAATCAGCGGTTGGCGGGCTGCGGTCGGCTTCGCGATCGGCGGTGGCATCGGCCTGGCCCTGGGTTTCATTACCGGTTTGTCGAAATGGGGCGAGCGCTTGCTGGACAGCTCGGTGCAGATGGTCCGCAACGTCCCGCACCTGGCACTGATCCCTTTGGTGATCCTGTGGTTCGGCATCGATGAGTCGGCGAAGATTTTCCTGGTGGCGCTGGGCACGCTGTTCCCCATCTACCTCAACACCTACCACGGGATTCGCAACGTCGACCCGGCCCTGGTGGAGATGGCCCGCAGCTACGGCTTGTCCGGCTTCAGCCTGTTTTGGCAAGTGATCCTGCCGGGCGCCTTGCCATCGATCCTGGTGGGCGTGCGGTTTGCGCTGGGTTTCATGTGGTTGACGCTGATCGTGGCGGAAACCATCTCGGCCAGTTCCGGCATTGGCTACCTGGCAATGAATGCCCGGGAGTTCCTGCAGACGGATGTGGTGGTGCTGGCGATTCTTTTGTATGCCGTGCTGGGCAAGCTGGCCGACCTGGCCGCCCGCGGACTTGAGCGGGTCTGGCTGCGCTGGCACCCGGCCTACCAGGTGAACAAGGGAGGTGCCGCATGACCGCCCAACAACCGCCGCGCCTGCTGCGAGGCATTCCTCTGGCGGTGCGCAAACTGCAGAAAACCTTTGGCTCGTGCCAGGTGCTGCGTGAGATCGACCTGCATATCCCGGCCGGGCAGTTCGTCGCGGTGGTCGGTCGCAGCGGCTGTGGCAAAAGTACCTTGTTGCGACTGCTGGCCGGCCTCGATCAACCCACCGACGGTCAGTTGCTGGCCGGCTCGGCCCCGCTGAGCGCGGCGCAACAGGACACGCGGCTGATGTTTCAGGAGGCGCGCTTGCTGCCCTGGAAGAAAATCATCGACAACGTCGGCCTCGGGCTCAAGGGCCACTGGCGGCCGCAAGCGTTGCAGGCACTGGAGGCCGTCGGCCTGGCCGACCGCGCCAACGAGTGGCCGGCGGCGTTGTCCGGTGGCCAGAAACAACGGGTAGCCCTGGCCCGCGCGTTGATTCATCAGCCACGGCTGTTGCTGCTCGACGAACCCTTGGGGGCGCTCGACGCGCTGACCCGCATCGAGATGCAGCAACTGATCGAAAACCTCTGGCGGCAACACGGTTTTACCGTGCTGCTGGTGGCCCACGACGTCAGTGAAGCGGTGGCCATCGCCGACCGGGTCATCCTGATCGAGGACGGCCAGATCGGCCTCGACGTGCTCGTGGACCTGCCACGCCCCCGGGTTCGCGGCTCTCAGCGCCTGGCGAGCCTGGAAACCGAAGTGCTCAACCGCGTGCTGTCCTTGCCCGGCCAACCGCCGGAACCCGAACCCGTTTCACCCTTGCCCACGCAGTTGCGTTGGGCGCAATGAAGCAGCTTCAAGCGGCAAGCCACAAGCTGCAAGAAGAGGCGCGTGCTTTTACTTGCAGCTTGTAGCTCGAAGCTTGCAGCTCATTTCGACCCCCAGGAGAAATAACATGACTATCAAAGCCATCAACGTACGCAACCAGTTCAAAGGCACCATCAAGGAAATCGTCGAAGGCGACGTGCTCTCGGAAATCGACGTGCAGACCGCCTCCGGCATCGTCACCTCGGTCATCACCACCCGCTCGGTGAAAGAGCTGGAACTGGCGATCGGCAGCGAAGTGATCGCCTTCGTCAAATCCACCGAGGTGTCTATCGCCAAGTTGTGAGCAATGATTCATCCATGGCCCCGGAAGGCATGCGCTCTCCGGGGCTTTTCGTTCCCACGCTCTGCGTGGGAATGCCTCTATGGACGCTCTGCGTTCGGCTCATGGGAGCGCTTGAGCAAATACGGCGGCAGATACAACCCCAGATACGCATCGAACACCCGCATGCCTTCTTCGGCCATGCGTGGGGTGATCTGGTTATGTTGTTGCACCGAGCGGGCGTAGACGCGGTCGCCGAGCTCCATCGCCAGGGCGAATACGTCGACGTCGGTGGGCAGGGCCGGCAGGACGAAATGGCGGTCGAACAGCTTGTGCATCAGGTCGCCCAGTTCGAGGTCGTGCTGGCGGTCGGCCTGGGTCACTTCGGTCAGGCCATGCTGGGCCAGGATCAATTGGCGGGCGGCGGCATCCTGGCCGTAGATGCTGAGCACGCGCTGCTCCACCAGCCGCGACAGGTCGTGCCAGTGATTCAGCTCCTCATGGTCGATGTGGGCTTGCAGGCAGGCGCGGAAAGCCGCGTGGACATCGGCGGTCAGGGCTTCGAGCAGGGCCGGGACACTGGCGAAGAAGTGGTACACGGAGGAGGGCGGGATCCCGGCGCGCTCGGCGACGCTGTAGATCGACAGGCTGGCCACGCCTTCGGCGGCAAGCAGCGTGCGGGCGGCATCGAGGATCGAATCGATCCGGGCCTGGCTGCGCGCGCGGGGTTTGCGCGGGGTGGCGATGCGGGTCATGGAGGGCTCCTGCGGGACTGCGGGCATTGTACGAGCAGGGATGTCCGTTGTCTGCTCGGCCGCCATCGCGAGCAGGCAGGCGGCCAATCACTCTACCCATAAAAAAACGCCGCAGCCTTCAAAGCCTGCGGCGTTTCTTTTTACCGCAACCACTTACACGGTGTGCAGGTACCAGTTGTACTCAAGGTCGGAGATGGAGTGTTCGAACTCCTCCAGCTCGCTTTCCTTGCAGGCCACGAAGATATCGATGTATTTCGGGTCGATGTACTTGGCCATGACTTCGCTGTCGTCCAGCTCGCGCAGGGCATCGCGCAAGTTGTTCGGCAGGCTTTGCTCGTTCTGCTCGTAGCTGTTGCCTTCCACCGGCGCGCCGGGCTCGATCTTGTTGACCAGGCCATGGTGCACGCCCGCCAGCACGGAAGCCATCAGCAGGTACGGGTTGGCGTCGGCGCCGGCCACACGGTGTTCCAGGCGTACGGCATCGGCGGAGCCGGTCGGTACGCGCAAGGCCACGGTGCGGTTGTCCAAGCCCCAGCACGGCGAGTTCGGCACATAGAACTGTGCACCGAAACGACGGTAGGAGTTGACGTTCGGGCAGAGGAAGGCCATCTGCGCAGGCAGGGTCTCGAGCACACCGCCGATCGCGTGACGCAGCGCGGCGTTCTGCTCGGGATCCTCGCTGGCAAAAATATTCTTGCCGTCTTTGTCCAGAATCGAAATGTGTACGTGCAGACCGTTGCCCGCCTGGCCCGGATACGGCTTGGCCATGAAGGTGGTGTCCATTTCATGGTCGTAGGCGATGTTCTTGATCAGGCGCTTGAGCAGTACCGCGTAGTCGCAGGCCTTGATCGGGTCGGCCACGTGGTGCAGGTTCACTTCGAACTGCGCCGGGGCACTTTCCTTGACGATGGCATCAGCAGGAATGCCTTGCTCCTTGGCGCCTTCAAGGATGTCCTGGAGGCAATCGACATATTCGTCGAGGTCGTCGATCAGGTAGACCTGGGTCGAATGCGGGCGCTTGCCGGAGATCGGTGAACGAGGCGGTTGCGGGCGTCCATTCACGTTCTCCTGGTCGATCAGGTAGAACTCCAGCTCGAACGCGGCGCAGATGGTCAGGCCCAGCTCGTCGAACTTGGCCACGACCTGTCGCAGGACTTCGCGAGGGTCGGCGAAGAACGGCTCGCCTTCGAGTTCGTGCATGGTCATCAGCAGTTGCGCGGTAGGGCGCTTCTGCCAGGGCTCATTGCACAGGGTGTCAGGGATTGGATAACAGATCCGGTCAGCATCGCCGATGTCCAGGCCCAGGCCGGTGCTTTCCACCGTCGAGCCATTGATATCCAAGGCAAACAGGGAGGCCGGCAGGTTGATGCCTTTCTCGTAAACCTTGTGGAGGCTGGTGCGTTCGATGCGCTTGCCGCGCACCACACCATTCATATCCGCAATCAGAAGGTCAACGTACAGAACCTCAGGATGTTCCTTAAGGAACGCGTTCGCTTCGTTAAGCTGAACGGCACGCGGGGGTACCGACATGATGCAACACCTTTGTTGTTAAAAATATCAATCATTGATCTCTTCGAAAGCCAGTCAACCCGAACGGCATGCCGAAGTCAAGCAGGGCCTTTTTTGCCCTAAAAAAGCACCCGTGGGGCTTTTTTGAGGCAATTTAGGGCGTTTTTTTCCCTTTAAGGGCCTTGGCGACCGCAGGCTTGAGCGGGCCGTGTTGTATTTTTTACGGGGGTGTTGTGTAAAAAAATGAACAAGGCTAAGCTCGATTCAAACCCATAACAGCAATAATACCGGGGTGCTTCATGTCTCGCCTGCCGTTAATCGGCGTCACCACCTGCTCCAGGCAGCTGGGTCTGCATGCGTATCACATCAGCGGCGATAAATATTCCCGGGCTGTCGCGACAGCCGCCAAGGGGTTGCCCATGCTGATTCCGTCCCTGACGGAACTGTTCGCACCGTCCGATATTCTGGACGCCCTGGACGGCATTCTCTTTACCGGCTCTCCTTCCAATGTAGAACCTTTTCATTATCAGGGCCCCGCCAGCGCGCCGGGCACTGCTCATGATCCTGCACGGGATGCCACCACCCTGCCGCTGATCCGCGCGGCGGTCGAGGCGGGCGTCCCGGTACTGGGTATCTGCCGCGGTTTCCAAGAGATGAACGTAGCCTTTGGCGGTAGCCTGCATCAGAAAGTTCATGAGGTCGGAACCTACATCGATCATCGTGAAGACGACACGCAGCCGGTGGCTATCCAGTACGGCCCGGCCCACGCCATGCATATCCAGCCAGGTGGCGTTCTCGCAGGCCTGGGCCTGCCGCCGGTGATCGACGTCAACTCGATCCACGGCCAGGGCATCGAGCGCCTGGCACCGGGGCTGCGGGTTGAAGCGATGGCGCCGGATGGCCTGATCGAGGCTGTTTCGGTTATACAAGGCAAGGCTTTTGCTTTAGGGGTGCAGTGGCACCCCGAATGGGCGGTAAGCTCCAACCCGCACTACCTTGCGATTTTCCAGGCATTTGGCGATGCCTGCCGAGCAAGGGCAACACAACGCGACGCCGATGCGTCAAACAACGCCTGACGACTAATAGCAGTCAGGAAACTCACGCCTAGAGGCATTTATGAGTAACAACCTCGACCAGCTCACCGATTGGTTGAAAGACCACAAGATCACAGAAGTCGAATGCATGATTGGCGACTTGACCGGTATTACCCGGGGCAAGATCTCGCCGACCAACAAGTTCATTGCCGAAAAAGGCATGCGCCTGCCCGAGAGCGTCCTGCTCCAGACCGTGACGGGCGACTATGTCGAAGACGACATCTATTACGAACTGCTCGATCCTGCCGACATCGACATGATCTGCCGCCCGGACGAGAACGCCGTATTCCTGGTGCCCTGGGCCATCGAGCCCACCGCCCAGGTTATCCACGACTCCTACGACAAGCAGGGTAACCCCATCGAGCTGTCGCCGCGCAACGTGCTCAAAAAGGTGCTCAAGCTCTACGCCGACAAGGGCTGGCAGCCGATTGTCGCGCCGGAAATGGAGTTCTACCTGACCAAGCGCAGCGACGACCCTGACTTCCCGCTGCAACCACCCGTGGGCCGTTCCGGCCGCCCGGAAACCGGGCGCCAGTCGTTCTCGATCGAAGCGGCCAACGAGTTCGACCCGCTGTTCGAGGACGTCTATGACTGGTGCGAACTGCAGGAGCTGGACCTCGACACCCTGATCCACGAGGACGGCACCGCGCAGATGGAAATCAACTTCCGTCATGGCGACGCCTTGTCCCTGGCCGACCAGATCCTGGTGTTCAAGCGCACCATGCGCGAGGCGGCGCTCAAGCACAACGTGGCCGCCACCTTCATGGCCAAGCCCATGACCGGCGAACCGGGCAGTGCGATGCACCTGCACCAGAGCATCATCGACAGGGAAACCGGCAAGAACGTCTTCTCCAATGAAGACGGGAGCATGAGCGAGCTGTTCCTGCACCACATCGGTGGCCTGCAGAAATTCATTCCCGAGCTGTTGCCGCTGTTCGCGCCCAACGTCAACTCGTTCCGCCGCTTCCTGCCGGACACCTCGGCGCCGGTGAACGTGGAGTGGGGCGAAGAGAACCGCACCGTCGGCCTGCGCGTGCCGGATGCCGGGCCGCAGAACCGTCGGGTGGAAAACCGTTTGCCGGGCGCCGATGCCAACCCGTACCTGGCGATCGCCGCCAGCCTGCTGTGTGGCTTCATCGGCATGGTCGAAGGCATCGACCCGAGCGCGCCGGTGGTGGGCCGCGGTTATGAGCGTCGAAACCTGCGCCTGCCGCTGACCATCGAAGATGCGTTGGAGCGTATGGAAAACAGCGCCACCATCGAGAAATACCTTGGCAAGAAGTTCATCACGGGCTACGTCGCGGTCAAGCGGGCCGAGCATGAAAACTTCAAACGCGTTATCAGTTCGTGGGAGCGGGAATTCCTGCTCTTCGCCGTCTGAAGCGCCGGGCGGGGTTGCCTTCGGCAGCCTCGCCCCCACCGATATAAAGGAGAATCCGCATGACCGGCAACAACCCGCAGACCCGTGAATGGCAGGCCCTGAGCAACGATCATCACCTGGCGCCGTTCAGCGATTTCAAGCAGCTCAGAGAGAAAGGCCCGCGCATCATCACCCACGCCAAGGGCGTGTACCTCTGGGACAGTGAAGGCAACAAGATCCTCGACGGCATGGCCGGCCTCTGGTGCGTGGCCGTCGGTTATGGCCGCGAGGAGCTGGCCGACGCCGCCAGCCAACAGATGCGCGAGCTGCCGTACTACAACCTGTTTTTCCAGACCGCCCACCCGCCGGTGCTGGAGCTGTCCAAAGCCATCGCCGACATCGCCCCTGAAGGCATGAACCACGTGTTCTTCACCGGTTCCGGCTCCGAAGGCAACGACACCATGCTGCGCATGGTCCGCCATTACTGGGCGATCAAGGGCCAGCCGAACAAGAAAGTCATCATCAGCCGCAAGAACGGTTATCACGGTTCCACCGTGGCCGGCGCGAGCCTGGGCGGCATGACCTATATGCACGAGCAGGGCGACCTGCCGATCCCGGGCATTGTCCACATCGCCCAGCCCTATTGGTTCGGCGAAGGCGGCAACATGAGCCCGGAAGAATTCGGCGTGTGGGCGGCCAACCAGCTGGAAGAAAAGATCCTCGAGATCGGCGTGGACAACGTCGGTGCCTTCATCGCCGAGCCGATCCAGGGCGCGGGCGGTGTCATCGTGCCGCCGGACAGCTACTGGCCACGGGTCAAGGAGATCCTCGCCAAGTACGACATCCTGTTCGTGGCCGACGAAGTGATCTGCGGTTTCGGCCGCACCGGCGAGTGGTTCGGCACCGATTTCTATGATTTGAAACCGCACATGATGACCATCGCCAAAGGCCTGACCTCCGGCTACATCCCCATGGGCGGGCTGATCGTGCGTGACGACGTGGTCGCGGTGCTCAACGAAGGCGGCGATTTCAATCACGGGTTTACCTATTCCGGTCACCCGGTGGCCGCTGCGGTGGCCCTGGAGAACATCCGCATCCTGCGCGATGAGAAGATCATCGAGCGTGTTCACGGCGAAACGGCACCCTATTTGCAGAAGCGTTTGCGGGAGCTGAACGATCATCCACTGGTGGGTGAAGTGCGCGGCGTCGGTTTGCTGGGGGCAATCGAACTGGTCCAGGACAAGGCCACGCGCCAACGCTACGAAGGCAAGGGCGTGGGCATGATCTGCCGGCAGTTCTGCTTCGATAACGGGCTGATCATGCGCGCGGTGGGCGACACCATGATCATTGCGCCGCCGCTGGTGATCAGCAAGGCCGAGATCGACGAGTTGGTGACCAAGGCGCGGCAGTGCCTGGACCTGACGCTCAGTGCGTTGCAAGGCTAAGTGCTAGTCTCTGTGCGGGGTCCATGCAAGGACCTTGCATGGTTTGAACAAAAGACCGGGCGTGTGTTGAAAGCCTGGCCTGTAACTTGCCAGACTACCGACTGTTCAAGTCGCCCGCGAGCCGGCTACTGAACGTGGCGCTAAAAAGAATAACTGGAGCATTTTCATGAAGGCATTAGGCATGAAGACATTAGGTACGAAGATAGCTGGCAAGACCCTCCTCGCCATGTCCCTGATGGGCGTGTTGGCGGGTACCGTTCAGGCGGACGATAAAGTGCTGCACGTCTACAACTGGTCCGACTACATTGCGCCGGACACGGTCGCCAAGTTCGAGAAGGAATCGGGGATCAAAGTCGTCTACGACGTTTTCGACAGCAACGAAACCCTGGAAGCCAAGTTGCTGGCCGGCAAGTCCGGTTATGACATCGTGGTGCCGTCGAACAACTTCCTGGCCAAGCAGATCAAGGCCGGTGTCTACCAGCCATTGGACAAGTCCAAGCTGACGAACTGGAAGAACCTCGATACCGACCTGCTCAAGGCCGTTGGCGATGCCAGTGACAAGGGCAACCAGCATGCCTTCCCTTACATGTGGGGCACCATCGGCATCGGCTACAACCCCGAGAAGGTCAAGGCGGCACTGGGCGTCGACAAGATCGACTCCTGGGACGTCCTGCTCAAGCCGGAAAACATCGCCAAGCTCAAGGGTTGCGGCGTGAGCTTCCTCGACTCGCCGACCGAAATGATCCCGGTGGCGTTGCACTACCTGGGCTATCCGACCGACAGCCAGGACAAGAAACAACTGGCTGATGCCGAGGCACTGTTCCTCAAGATCCGTCCTTCGATCGGCTACTTCCACTCCTCCAAGTACATCTCTGACCTGGCCAACGGCAACATCTGCGTCGCCGTGGGTTACTCGGGCGATATCGAACAGTCCAAGTCCCGCGCGGCTGAAGCCGGTGGCAAGGTCAAAGTGGCCTACGCCATTCCAAAAGAAGGCGCCGGCTCGTTCTACGACATGGTTGCCATTCCCAAGGATGCCGAAAACGTCGACGCGGCCTACCAGTACATGAACTTCCTGATGAAGCCGGAAATCATGGCCGAGATCACCAACAACGTACGCTTCCCGAACGGCAACAAGGCCGCGACGGCGTTGGTGGAAAAAGACATCTCCGGTGACCCGAACATCTACCCATCGGATGAAGTGAAAGCCAAGCTCTACGCGATCAGCGACTTGCCGCCGGCCACCCAGCGGATCCTGACCCGCAGCTGGACCAAGATCAAATCCGGTAAATAAGCCGGCCTGAAGCACTTTCCTGTTGCCGCTGTCATCAAAGGGGCGGCAACAGGAACCCACCCATGATTAAAAGTTTTGCTGGATCGGTTTATCGAGGGTAAGTTGCGCGCCGGTTTTGTTGCAGGGCCCATCGTGGCCAGGTAACGGGGGCAACTTGAGCCCCACTATTTAGAGGACCTCCACGTGCCAGTCTTTTCTTTGTTACGCAACGCCTTGCTGGTCGGCGCCGGCCTGACGCTCGCCGTCAGTGTCCAGGCTGCTTCTACCGTGCATATTTATAACTGGTCGGACTACATCGGCGAGACCACCCTGGCGGACTTCGAAAAAGCCACGGGCATCAAGCCGGTGTACGACGTGTTCGATTCCAACGAAACCCTGGAAGGCAAGTTGCTGGCCGGGCGTACCGGTTACGACGTGGTCGTGCCGTCCAACCACTTCCTGGGCAAGCAGATCAAGGCCGGGGCGTTCCAGAAGCTCGACAAGACGCAGTTGCCCAACTACGCCAACCTGGATCCGGCGCTGCTCAAGCGTCTGGAACGTAACGACCCGGGCAACCAATACGCGGTGCCGTATCTGTGGGGCACCAACGGCATCGGTTACAACGTCGAGAAGATCAAGGCGGTGCTGGGTGTCGACAAGATCGATTCCTGGGCGATGCTGTTCGAGCCGGAGAACATCAAGAAACTCTCCAGCTGTGGTGTGTCGTTCCTCGACTCGGGCGACGAGATGATCCCGGCGATGCTCAACTACCTGGGCCTGAACCCCAACAGCGAAGACCCTGAAGACTACAAGAAGGCCGAAGCCCAGCTCCTCAAGATCCGGCCGTACGTGACCTATTTCAACTCTTCCAAATACATCTCCGACCTGGCCAATGGCGAGATCTGCGTGGCCGCCGGTTTCTCCGGCGACATCTTCCAGGCCCGTTCACGTGCCAGCGAAGCCGGCAAAGGCGTCGAAATCGCCTACGTGATCCCCAAGGAAGGCGGCAACCTCTGGTTCGACATGCTGGCGATCCCGCGTGACGCCACCAACGTCAAGCAGGCGCATGCATTCATCAACTACCTGCTCAAGCCTGAGGTGATCGCCCAGGTCAGCGACGTGGTCGGTTATGCCAACCCGAACCCCAAGGCTGGCGAGCTGATGGACCAGAAAGTCCGCGCCGATGAAGCGGTTTACCCACCGCAAGCGGTCGTCGACAAGCTTTATGTCAACTCCGAGTTGCCGCCCAAGATCCAACGACTCATGACCCGCAGCTGGACCAAGGTCAAGTCGGGTAAATAACGTTAAACGCTTAACTAAGGTTCGTCCGCGTGGGGCGAGCTGTAAATTCTGTGGGAGTTTCGTAAATGGCAGTTGCCTCCGGCGCCTATAAGAAAGCCCTCGAGGGCGACCAGACACCCAAGCAGGTGCTGGTCAAAATCGACCGGGTCACGAAGAAGTTCGACGAGACGATCGCCGTGGACGATGTGTCCCTGGAAATCAAGAAAGGCGAGATCTTCGCCTTGCTCGGCGGTTCGGGTTCGGGCAAATCCACCTTGCTGCGCATGCTCGCCGGTTTCGAGCGGCCCACGGAGGGGCGCATTTTCCTCGACGGTGTGGACATCACCGACATGCCGCCGTACGAGCGGCCGATCAACATGATGTTCCAGTCCTATGCGTTGTTCCCGCACATGACCGTGGCGCAGAACATCGCCTTCGGCCTGCAACAGGACAAGATCCCGAAAACCGAGATCGATGCCCGCGTGGCGGAAATGCTCAAGCTGGTGCAGATGAGCCAGTACGCCAAGCGCAAGCCGCACCAGCTCTCCGGTGGCCAGCGCCAACGCGTGGCCCTGGCCCGCTCCCTGGCCAAGCGGCCGAAGCTGTTGCTGCTCGACGAACCGATGGGCGCCCTGGACAAGAAGCTGCGCTCGCAGATGCAGCTTGAACTGGTCGAGATCATCGAGCGCGTCGGCGTGACCTGCGTCATGGTGACCCACGACCAGGAAGAGGCCATGACCATGGCCGAGCGTATCGCGATCATGCACCTGGGCTGGATCGCCCAGATCGGCAGCCCGATCGACATCTACGAAACCCCGACCAGCCGGCTGGTTTGCGAGTTCATCGGCAACGTCAACATCTTCGAGACCGAAGTGGTGGACGACGCCGAGGGCCATGCCGTGCTGACCTGCAAGGACCTGGACCGCAGCATCTACGTCGGCCACGGCATCAGTACCTCGGTGCAGGACAAGTCGGTGACCTACGCCATTCGCCCGGAAAAACTGCTGGTCACCGTCGAGCAGCCGACCTGCGAGCACAACTGGTCCAGCGGCAAGGTCCATGACATCGCCTATCTGGGTGGGCACTCGGTGTTCTACGTCGAGCTGCCAAGCGGCAAGGTGGTGCAGTCCTTCGTCGCCAACGCCGAGCGCCGTGGCCAGCGTCCGACCTGGGGCGACCAGGTGTTCGTCTGGTGGGAAGACGACAGCGGCGTGGTGCTTCGCTCATGAACATGCGCAAATTCAAACGCCGGCTCGACCGAATAACGCCCGGTGGCCGTCAACTGGTCATCGGGGTGCCTTTTATCTGGCTGTTCCTGTTCTTCATGCTGCCGTTCTTCATCGTCCTGAAGATCAGCTTCGCCGAAGCCGACGTGGCTATTCCGCCGTACACCGAGATCTACAGCTACGTCGACCAGAAGCTGCAGGTGCTGCTCAACTTCGCCAACTACGCGATGCTGGGCGACGACGAGTTGTACATCGCCGCCTACCTTGGCTCGCTGAAGATGGCGCTGATCAGTACCGTCCTGTGCCTGCTGATCGGGTATCCGATGGCCTATGCCATTGCCAACGCCCGCAAGGAAATGCAGACGGTGCTGGTGCTGCTGATCATGATGCCGACCTGGACCGCGATCCTGATCCGCGTCTACGCGTGGATGGGCATCCTCAGCAACAACGGCCTGCTCAACGGCTTCCTGATGAGCATGGGCTGGATCAGCGAACCGCTGCAGATCCTCAACACCAACCTGGCGGTGTACATCGGGGTTGTCTACTCCTACCTGCCGTTCATGATCCTGCCGCTGTACGCCAACCTGGTCAAACATGACCCCAGCCTGCTGGAGGCCGCTTCCGACCTGGGTTCGAGCACGTTCAACAGTTTCTGGAAAATCACCGTGCCGCTGTCCAAGAACGGCATCGTCGCCGGCGCCATGCTGGTGTTCATTCCGGTGGTGGGCGAGTTCGTGATCCCGGAACTGCTGGGTGGCCCGGAAACCCTGATGATCGGCAAAGTGCTGTGGCAGGAATTCTTCAACAACCGTGACTGGCCGGTGGCGTCCGCCCTGGCGGTGGTGATGCTGGCGATCCTGATCGTGCCCATCATCCTGTTCAACCGCAGTCAGGCCAAAGAAATGGAGGGCAAGGAATGAAGCGCTTCAGTTTTTCAAGCCTGATGCTGGTGCTGGGTCTGTTGTTCATCTACGCACCGATGCTGATCCTGGTGATCTACTCGTTCAACGCCTCGAAACTGGTGACGGTGTGGGGCGGCTGGTCGATCAAGTGGTACGTCGGTCTGCTGGACAACACCCAGTTGATGGGGTCGGTGCTGCGCTCGCTGGAAATCGCCTGCTACACGGCGGTTGCCGCCGTGGCCCTGGGTACACTGGCGGCCTTCGTGCTGACCCGCATCACCCACTTCAAGGGGCGCACGCTGTTCGGTGGTTTGGTCACTGCGCCGTTGGTGATGCCGGAAGTGATCACCGGGCTGTCGCTGCTGCTGCTGTTCGTGGCGATGGCGCAGATGATCGGCTGGCCCCAGGAGCGTGGCATCGTCACGATCTGGATCGCCCACACCACGTTCTGTGCGGCCTATGTGGCGGTGGTGGTCTCGGCACGCTTGCGTGAACTGGACCTGTCCATCGAAGAGGCGGCCATGGACCTGGGTGCACGGCCATGGAAGGTGTTCTTCCTGATCACCATCCCGATGATCGCGCCATCGCTGGCCGCAGGGGGCATGATGTCGTTTGCCCTGTCCCTGGATGACCTGGTGCTCGCGAGCTTCGTGTCGGGCCCGGGTTCGACGACCTTGCCGATGGAGGTGTTCTCGGCGGTGCGCCTGGGGGTCAAGCCGGAGATCAACGCCGTGGCGAGCCTGATCCTGCTGGCCGTGTCCCTGGTGACCTTCCTGGTCTGGTACTTCAGCCGCCGCGCCGAAGAAAACCGCAAGCGGGCGATCCAGCAAGCCATCGAGGAAAGCGCCGCCGACTCCTGGAAGCAACCGGAAGTACGCCGGGCGGCGACTGCTCCAGTCTGACCCTACGCAGGCCCCCTGTGGGAGCGAGCTTGCTCGCGATGGCGGTGTGACAGTCAACGAAAATGTTGAATGTCCATCCGCCATCGCGAGCAGGCTCGCTCCCACAGGTTTTTGTGTTGCCCGCGGCATCGCGATCCACCCCGGTCCATTGCGGGAGCGAGCCTGCTCGCGATAGCGGTGTGTCAGTCGATGGAGATATCTCGCCAGCCTTATTTCTTCAACGCATCATGGGCCTCCAGCGCCCGCAGGGAGTAGATGTACGCCGCACCGGCATTCAGCGATACCGCGGTCGCCAGGGTGGCGGCGATCTCTTCGCGGGTGGCGCCGGCCTTGATGGCGGCGTCGGTGTGTACGCCGATGCAGCCGTCGCAGCGGGTGGTGATTGCCACGGCAATCGAGATCAGCTCGCGGGTCTTGGCGTCGAGCACGTTGTTTTCGGCGGCGGCTTCATCCAGGGCCATGTACGCCTTGACCATCTTCGGATTGCTTTTGCCCAGGGCGCCAAAGGCACTTTTGATGGTGGGCAGCAGCTCGGACCAGTTATTGAACATAGCGTTGACTCCGGTAATGGGGGAGGGTGTTGAGCCCTTGTAGTCTTGACCATCCAGGACGATCAAGCCTGATTCACGACGAAAGACACGATACCCGGCTCACGGCGCCCTGGCTGGCAGCAATTTCAAGGTGCCATGGGTGTTGGCCGTCACCTCTTCCTCGGCCAGGTGGGCCTGGTGGTACAACCCCTCGATATACGCTTCGGCCTGATCCTCGTAATGCGGGTCGAACGGCACGCCGCTCTGGCCGACGGGGTTGATGGTGACGCTGTGGGTCGGGTCGGCGAAGTCGATGATGCGCCGGGTGGACGGCCCATAGGTCACGGGCCAGGGTGCCGGGCCGATCCGGGCGGAAAGGTTGTTGGGCACCTCATGGGTCCCCGGCGCCGCAAACGGGCCGACGTTGAAGACCCGGTCCAGCGGCTTTTGCATGCCCAATGGATGACCATGGACCAGGGTGTGGGCCTTGCCCCATTGCCACTGGGTGGCATCTTCGCCGAGGGTGGCCTTCAGGTGCGCAAGGCTTCTGTTCCAGGCGGTTTTCACGATGTCGGCGCGGGTTTCCGTACCCAGCGTCGAGCGGTCGTCCCACCACGGAGAATCAGCGGAAGCCGCCAGGCGTGGCAGGGCCGCATCGATCACCCGGGTCGACAGCGCGGTGTCGAAGAACCCATCGCCCAGCTCATCGTGCAGCGCGGCATCGGCCAGGTTGAACAGGAACTGGTTGAACAGCGTGGCGCTGATGGAGTCCAGCGGATAATCGCCTGGCCATTGGGCCAGTTGCTCCACCCACTTGCGTTCCTGCGGGTCGCTGACCACCTCGCGCAACACCGGCAGCAACGGCGCGAGCAGGCGGGGGCCATAGGCCGTGGTCGTGCCCAACTGCAGTTTCCGGGTGGTCTCGATGTCCCACTTGGCCTGCTTTTCGCTGAGCTGCTGATTCAGTTGCTGGCCGCGATCGGCGAGGTTGTAGTAGCCCGGGATCTCGATGCCGCTGGCCGCCACCGGTTGGAAATTGGCCGAGATGATGTAGCCCCGCGCCGGGTTCTCTTCCTGTGGGTTGCTGCTGAACGGGTAGAAGCCGTCTTTCTCCGCCTCCGGGCTGCTGCCGTCGAGGATGAAACCTGGCTTGACCCCGCTCGGTCGCTTGGGCAATTGCGCGGCGGCCCACCAGCCGATGTCGCCCTTGGCGTTGGCCCACACGACGTTCAGCCCGGGCGCGTGGATCTTCGCCGAGGCGCCGCGTGCCTTGGCGAGGGTATCGGCGCGGTTGAGCTGGTAGAAGGCCTCGATGATCGGGTTGCGGCTCTCCAGGAAGCCCCACCACATGGCGATCGGGGTCTTGCCGGCGTTGGCGCCGAGGGCATCGTTGACGATCGGTCCATGGGGCGACTGGCGCAGCACCAGCGTCACCGGCGCCTGACCCTTGACCGCGATCTGCTGTTCGCTGCGGGTCATGTCCACCCATTGGTCGCGGTACCAGACCTGCTCGGGATTGTCCGGGTTGACCTTCTCGGCGATCAGGTCCAGGTCGTCATTCTGGAACATGGTGATGCTCCAGCCGAAGTCCTTGTTCATGCCCAAAGTCGCAAAGGGCATCAACGCCTGGTAATGCCCGTAGAGTTCGAAACCGGGTGCCGACAGGTGCGCCTCGTACCACACCGATGGCGTGGAAAACCGGATGTGCGGATCCCCCGCCAGCAACGGCTTGCCGCTGCGGGTGCGGCTGCCGGAGACCGCCCAGGCGTTGCTGCCTTCGAACTGCGGCAGGCCGTTGTCGGCCAGCGCCTGCTCGCTCCGGCGGGCCAAGGCATTGAGGTCCTGCCAATCGCTGGCCGCCAGTGGCAGGCCGGCCTTGCGTCCTTGGGCCAGCACGCCCTGGGGCTGCCAGTCGAGGTCGAAAATGTTCAGGTAGTTGGCGCCCAGTTGATCGCGCACGTAGGTCAGCAGCGGTTCGGTGCGAAAGGCCGCGGCGAAACTGTAAGCCATGTAGCCGGTGATGCTCACGATGTCTTGCGCAGTAAAGGGGCGCTTGGGAATGCCTAGCACGTCGAACTCCAGCGGCCGGGTGTGGCTGTCCTGGTAGGCATTGATGCCGTCCAGGTAGGCCTGCATCGCGATCCAGGCCGGGGATTGTCGATCCTGCTCGGTCACATGGCTCGCGGCCCGCTCGCGAATGCGCAGGCTGCGCATCAGTTTGTCGGTGTCGAGCAGTTTCGGCCCCAGCACCTCGGCCAGCTCGCCACGGGCCAGGCGTCGCATGATCTCCATCTGGAACAGCCGATCCTGGGCCTGGACATAGCCGAGGGCGCGGTACAGGTCGGTTTCGTTTTCGGCGCGGATATGCGGCACCCCACGCTCGTCGTAGCGCACGGTCACCGAGCCTTGCAGTCCCTGCAGCTGCACCGTGCCCTGGCGGGTCGGCTGTTTGCTGTAGAGGTAGCCACCCGCGACGATGACGGTGGTGACGACCAGTGACAGGAAGGCGATGAGGGCGCGTTTCATGAAGATTCCTTATTGGGTGACAGCATGCCTGTGCTGCCCACTGCTTCTTAACACGTCGCCGTGTTCACGCGCACCGTTGCGCCCGGGGATTTCCCTGACGCCTTACCTTTTGGCGGATGTGTCGCTGAGCGGGCAGGACGCCCACGGCGGCGCTTTCACGGGCCGGAGTATAGGCGGTCAACGCCGCAGGAGGGCGGTCGCAGGAACATCGTCCCTGCGACCGGTCTGGGTGGGGATGCGTATTCGATGAGCGTCGAGCCATCCGCAGGAGATGGCCCGACGATTTTCATCAGGCGGGTTTCGTGCTGGATTGTCCTTCGCCAGGCGGGTTGCCCTGGGGCTGCAACTGACCCCGCTCCGCCAGTTCGAAGTTGTCGCCCGCCGGCGCGTTCCTGGATCTCGTGGCAAGCTGCTGGATCTTGTCGGTGCCCTTGTTGAGGCCCGCGATGGCGGTTTGCGGCACGATCTGGGTAAAGCCGCGAGCCACGTGGTAGGTGTTCTCCAGATTGCGCCGCAAGCCTTCCGGCTGGGTGTGGGGGAGGCTGTCGCGGTTGGGATGCAGGATGTTCTGCAACGGCACGTTTGCACGCTGGGCAAGGTTGTCCGCTTTGTCTGCATTCATCGCTTTGTTTTCCAGCGGGGCGGCCACGCTGTTGGCAAAGAACGGGAACAGGGTCAGGCCGGAATTGAAGAACGTCGCGACCACCTGCTCGAGTTTTTCTTCTACCGTGGCGTCATCACTCGCCTCGGATGCGTCACCCACGGCGGTCCGCAGGGCGATTCCTTCGCCTACGCTGACGATCCGGTTGGCGTAGTCGCTGAGGTTGGTCATGCTGGCAGGGTGGAGTTTGCCCGCCGCTTCGGAAAATGCCTTGGGCAACAGTTCGCCCCAGTTGCGCTTCTCTGTGGTCACCCGGTAGGTCGGGATCTGCTCCTCGCCATGGGTCTGCGCATATTTCGCCACGGCCTGGCCGCCTGCCATGAACGTGCCCCCCACCGCCGAAGCCACACTGCGGGCGACGATGCCCGAGGCGTTGACCGAGCTGAATTGGTCCAGCGTGTCGCGCACCGCGTGGGCGGCGCCGAAGGCGAGGTAACCGGTGAAATCACCGCTCATGGTGCCAAAGTTGTTGGCGTTCTGTTTCAGTTTGAACTCGTCGCGCTTTTGCGCCTGGGACGTGTCGAGTGCGGCGAATTGAGGGTTGGCGATCCGACGTCCGTTCACGGTGATGTCCTGCAAGGGCTTGGGGTACACCGCCAACGGGTCGACTTTTGCCAGGCCCTTGCCGATGGTCTTGTCGACCACCACCTGGACAAACGGACGAATGCCATCGCTGATCACCTTGTGAGCCGCGCCAAGGACGGTTGAGGTCGCAGCGACATGTTTGCCATAGGCCGTATCGGCCATCGCCTCATCGATCGCCGAGGTGCTGGCGCCGAAGTGGCCGGCGGACGCAACGCCCTGGGGGATCCCTGCGTCGACGAAGACGGCCAGGCCGGTGACGAAGCCGGTCTGGGTCTTGAGCTCGGCGACATGGTCCTGGCGGGCGACGTTCTTCAGGGCGGTGTCCAGCCCCTCGTTGGCCTTGGTCGCCTTGTCGAGCTCGCTGGGGGTGGCTGGCTTGGCCCCATCCTTCTCAAGTAGTTCACTGAGTTCCGTACGCACCTCCTGCAACTTGACCAGATCATCCCGCGCCTTGTCCTGGTCGGCCTGGGGCAGGGCGTCGTTGCTTGCGGCCTGTTCCGCATGGGCGATACGGCTGTCCAGGAACGTGCTCAGACGCGTGGGCATCTCCTCAGTCATGGCTTTCATGACACCCTTGGCGTAGCCACGGAAGGCGGCATGACTGCGGACCAGGTGCGGAAGGTCCTCATGCCCCAAGGAGTTGTCGATGACTTCCTGGCACAACGAGTGATAGGCCCCAAGGGTGTTGCCCACGCGCTCGCAATGGGCATCCCAGACGGTTTTGAAACCGCCGCCGGCCTCCCGTGCAATCTCATTCTTGCTCAGGTATTTGTCGAGGTCGGCGCTGAAGGCGTCGGTTTCCTCACGGCCCGACAGCATCGGGTGGGTCGTGCCGCCCAGCTCGGCCAGATGCTGGTGCATGTCCTGATAACTCGCGCCAGGCGCATAGCTCAGTGCCTTGCCTTCCAGGGTCATATGCGCCCGAGCAAAGCCAATGGGATCAGCTTCAGGGTCTTTCTTGCCGAGCCTGCCGATCATCCCTTCCAGGCGGGCCTTTTTGCTGGCGAAGGCCTGCTGCGTCGGGTCAGTGGCGCTGCCGGTGAAATGGTAAGGCACCAAAGGGGTGGTAGAAGGACGGACCTGCTCGGCAAGGCTGGCGCCCACCGGTCTGATTTCATCGTCCTGTTGTTGGCGCAAGGCCGCCAGGCTTTGGTTCTGGCTTACGGATAAATCTGCCATGGTTTTCTCCTAGAGCGACAGCGCGCTGTTGAGTCCTGCATTGCGCTTGATGGGGTTTGGCGCCTGGGTAGGCTTGGCGTCGCGGCCCGTGGCGGCGCCGTCGAAGAAGTAACCCTCTCGCCAGATCAGCGCCATGTCGGCGACACCGCCCATGAGCCCCAGCAGGTGTTCGGCGCTGAGGTTCTCCAGGGGCACGTGGCCGATCAGGATGACCAGCTCGCTGTCGCGGTTGTAGGACAGGGACGGGCAGAACGGCCCGCTCAGCAGGTAGAGATTGGTTTCCAACAGTCGTTGCAGGACGGCTTCGCGATTGGCTGTCGGCAATGGCCCGAAGCTGGCGTAGATGAACACGTCACCCTCGCCGACACTGGGTGTGTGTTTCAGGGAAAAGTCGACCTCCTTGACCGACAGGTTCGCCTGTTCGTAGAACGCGGACGGGGTAGGGATCATTGTGAGTTCGCAGAGCTGATCGATCAGCTTGCAATAGCTGGGTGACGCCATGATGGACCTCGCATTGTCATCCAGGCGCGACGAGCGCCTGCTGCCCCTCGTGAGTGACACCGGCGGCATTTCGGTTCCCCGTGCGTTGTCCTGCCGCCCGGGTGGGAACCGTCGGGCAGGGATCGGCCACCCATTGGCGCCACCTCATTCAAGGTTGACCGCCCATGTCCCGTTCACTTTCACGTTCGCCGGCCCTTCGCTTCGTCCCCAGGGGGTTGTCCATGTTGGCCATGGGGACCTTGCTGTACGGCTGCCAGCACCTCGAACCGCAACTGACCATTGGCGACCCTTCCGCCAACGAGCCCTATCGGTCCCAACTGCGCTGGCGCACGCCGGCGCCGACGGACACGATCGTCCAGGTCGAAGAACTGCCTACCCAGGGCGACGGCAGCCTGTGGGCCCGCATGCGCCAGGGTTTTTCATTGCAGGCCAAGACTCGCGGCGTGGCGCGCATCGACGAGCAGCGCCGCTGGCTGATGGAGCGCCCGGCCTTTCTCACTCAGACCGGGCGCGCCGGCAGCCGTTACCTGCACTTCATCGTCGGCGAGCTGAGCAAGCGCAACATGCCGCTGGAGCTGGCCCTGTTGCCAGCCATCGAAAGCGGCTTCAACCCGAACGCACAATCGCCCGCCCAAGCCATGGGCCTCTGGCAGTTCGTGCCGGCCACGGGACGCCGCTACCAATTGCAGCAGCGAGCCGACTATGACGAGCGCCGGGATATCCCGTCGTCCACCCGCGCGGCCCTCGATTACCTGTCCTACCTGCATGACTACTTCGACGGCGACTGGCTGTTGGCGCTGGCCGCCTACAACGCCGGGGAAGGGCGCGTGCGCGACGCCATCACGCGTAACCAGGCCCGCGGCCTGGCGACCAACTACTGGAACCTGTCGCTGCCCGGCGAAACCCAGAACTACGTGCCGCGGCTGTTGGCACTGTCGCAGTTGGTCAACACGCCTGCGGACTATGGCGTGAACCTGGTGCCCATCGCCGACCAGCCATATTTCCAGATGGTCGCATTGCCGCAGCCGGTGGACTTGGCGCACCTGGCGGTGTTGTCCGGTGTGCACGAGCGAGAGTTGCGCATGCTCAATCCTGCCGGGCGGGGACGGGCCAGTGGGCGCTTGCTGATGCCCATGGCGGCCTCGCGCCGGTTGAGTGCGCAGCCGGACCTGATTGCCAGGGCGGCGCAACCCCGTGCGCCGGGTAGCCAAGAACAACAGGTCGCCGCGCCCGAAGCCGACGCGGTCGGGACGCAGGTCGCGGAGGCCAGCGTACCGCCAGGGGCGTGACCCCGCGCCTCGCCCTGTGCCGGGCGAGGCGCGGGTCAACAGACTAGAGGCAGCCCGACGCGACGTTAGCCAGGTGTCGCCCGCGCGGGTCCATCAGGACATAGGAGCCAATGGTGTTGCAGGCAAAGCCGAACGAGACCCCGCGCTCCGGGTCGGCAAAACCGACGGTGCCGCCGGCGCCCATGGCGCCCATATGGCCGAACGCTTCGGTGCCCATGCCATAGCTGCCGTTCGCCACCTCCGGCTGGTCGAGCATGACGCCCAGGCCGAAGCGCGCCGGCGTCTGGAGCGTCGGGTCGTATTCGGCGCTGTGCTCGCGCAACATTTCATTGAGCAGCGGTGACTCCAGCAAGCGCCCGTCGAGCAGGCCTGCGTAGAACGTCGCCAGGCTGCGGGCATTGCCGTGGCCATTGGCGGCCGGTTGGGTCATGCGCTTCCAGCCGGGTTCGTTGCTGCGTCCCAGCACCATCGGCGGGTTGGCGAAGGCCAGCGCGCTCATGGCGGTCGGTTCGGTGAGCACGTACTGGAGCACCCGACCGAAGGCCTCATCGTCGATCTCGTCCTTGGTCCGCGCCATGTAGGCGCAACGGGCGATGGTCGCGTCATCCAGGCCGAGGTGAAAATCCAACCCGAGCGGTACGGCCACTCGTTGGCAAATGCTCTGCGCGGGTGTCAGGCCCTCCACCCGGCGCAGCAACTCACCCAGGATCCAGCCGAACAGCAGCGGCGAATAGGTCTGCCGTTCTCCGGCGGCAGCCCAGGGATGTTCACTGGCAATCAGTTGCGCCATGGTGTCCCAGTCGTAAAGGGTTTCCGGCGCCAGCGGTGTGCGCAGCGCCGGCAGCCCGGCGCGGTGGCAGAGCACCTGGCGCAGGGTGATCGACGCCTTGCCTGCGTCGGCGAAGGCCGGCCAGTGCTGGCACAGCGGAGCGTCCAGCTCCAGGCGACCTTCGCCCACCAATTGCATGATCGCCACGGCCGTGAACGGCTTGGTGCAGGAGAACAGATTGAGCACGGTGTCGCGCTGCCAGTGGCGGTCCGGCTCGGGCCCGGCCTGACCTGCCCAGAGGTCGACGACGGTTTCGCCGTCAATCTGGATGCACAGGGCCGCGCCGCGTTCGAAGGGGCTTTGCATCAGCTGGATAAAAGCCTCTTGGACCGGTTCGAAGCGAGGGTCGCAATGGCCATGGACTACGGGGGCGCGCGTCATGTCAGCTCCACGGAAGGGGGAAGTTCCTTCCTGAGTGAGCGCGGCGATGCAAACGGTTCAGCGGCTTGCCCGAGGTCGTGGTGAGGGATCTTTTCTGTACGCCAGACCACTCAGGAACAACGATCCTGTCTTTTGGAGCATGCCCATGGCGTACGAGCGCACCCTCGATTTCAACAGTGACGCATTTCGCAGTGCGGCTTATCGGCACTATGCCGCGTTGCGCGAGGCCGCCCCGGTGTTCCTCAGCCAGCCGGAAGGTCAGCTGCCGATCTGGTACGTCACCGGTGCCCGTGAAGTCGAGACGGTGTTGCTCGACAGTGAACGCTTCGCCCGTGACCCGGCAAGGATCTGCCCGCAGTTCGCAGCCATGCTGGGTGGCGAGCAGTCCATCGCGTTTCTCAACGATCACATGCTCAACCGCGATGGCGAGCGTCATCGCCGCTTGCGCCGCCTGGTGAACAAGGCGTTCACGTTGAAAGCGGTCAACGTGATGCGCCCGCGCATCGAACAGATCGCCGAGACGCTGCTCGACGCGGTGGGACCGAGCGGGCACATGGACGTAGTGAGCCAGTATGCGTTTCCGCTGTCGATCATCGTCATTGCCGAACTGCTCGGTGTTCCCGCCCGGGACCGGGACGATTTTCGGCGCTGGTCACACACGATCGTCCAACAGGTCGGGCAGGACCTGAGCGAGGTACAGCGTTGCTATGGCGAATTCGCGGCGTACATGCTGGCCTTGATTGACCAGCGCCGGGCGCAACCGACCGATGACCTGGTTTCAGCGTTGGTGCAGGTCGAGGAGGAGGGCACCGTGCTCAGCCGCAGCGAGCTCTGCAGCATGATCGCGTTGCTCATCATCGCCGGCCACGAAACCGCGGCGTCGATGATCGGCAACGCGGTCCACTTGCTCGTGCAGCATCCCCAGGCCTTGGCCCGGTTGCGCGACGAACCGGCGTTGATGCCCAACGCGGTAGAGGAACTGCTGCGCTACGACTCGTCGGTGGAACGGGCGATGGTGCGCTTCGTGACACAGGACACGGAACTGGGCGGGCAGCGCTTGGAGCGCGGACAGTTGTTGCTCGCGGTGGTGGGGTCGGCCAATCGTGACGAAACGTTGTGTGCCAATCCTGACACCCTGGACATCACTCGCCCGGCATGTCCGCATCTGTCGTTCGGCAAAGGGACCCACCATTGCCTGGGTGCCTCGCTGGCCAGGCAGGAACTGGAAATTGCATTGAACACACTGCTCAGGCGCTGCCCGGGCCTGCGACTGGCCGTGGCCCCCGAGGCCGTACGCTGGCGCTATGTCCCCAACTTCAGGGGGCCGGACGCATTACCGGTGTGCTGGTCGGTGGATTGACGCGCGGCATCTGCCGCGACTGAGTGGTGTTATGGCTCGCCCGACAACCCGGCTGGGCGAGCCCCGGAGTTACGCCAGGACGGCGCGCGTGTCCTGCGTGTGCGCACTGGCGGGTACGGCGACGGCAGGCGTCAGGTGAAGCCCATAGAGGACCACGTCCGCACGCGTGTCAGCGAACCGGGCGATGCCCGGAAAGCGTCCCCATTGCGTCGCGCCCAAACCTTGCACGCCGCGTTTGCTGGCCTCGTTGTGCTCGATGATCCAGGCCACCAGTGTCTCGAAGCCGTACTGTCTGGCCAACACCACGGCCGCTTGACCGAGGCGGATGCCGACCCCGCTGCCAATGTGGTCGCTGCGTACGTAAATGGACACTTCGCCAGTCAATCGACAGGCCTGGGCGCCCCAGCTGAAGCGATTGACGATCAACCAGGCGACCACCTCGCCGGCGCGCTCGAGCACGTAGATCGGATCGCCTTCCTTGACGAAACAATCAACGAAGAACGTCATTTCCTCCAGGGAAAATGCTCTGAGCACGGGGGAGCTGGTCCCCCCCAAAGCGCTTTCGTTGAAGATATCGGTCATCACCGGCAAGTCGTCGGGGGTGTAGCGACGTACGCCGCGCGGCAGGTCCGGCCGGCTGTTCAGGCGATTACCGGTCATGATTGCGCTTCTCCATAGACGCTTCGCTTGAGTTGTTCACGGGCGCGAAACAGCCTGGAGCGCACGGTCCCGATCGGGACGCCCAGCCGTTCGGCGGCGTCGCGGTAGCTGCTCTCGGTGTCCACGGCGGTCCACAGGGTTTCACGCATGTCCTTGGGCAACTCATCCATGGCCGACAGCGTACGGTCCAGCAATCGGTGGTTTTCGCACTGCTCACTCAGGTCGATGTCGTCACGGGACTCGTGGAATTCGCTCTCGTCGAACGTACTCAGCGGTGGCTGCGCGTAGAAGCGCCGGAAATGGTTACGGATCAGGTTGAGGGCGATGCCGCACAGCCAGGTATCCGGCTTGGCCAGCCCTTTGAATTTCTCCTGATTGCGCCAGGCCTCCAGGTACGTGAGTTGGATGATGTCGTCGGCGTCGTCCTGATTGAGTACACGCTTTTGCACAAACAAACGAAGTTTACGTTCCTCGCCGAAGGTGATGCCCGGCGTGGAGGTCTCTGGTGGGGTCACGAGATTCAGACTGCTCATCAATGTATCCCTCTGATTGGGTTCCATAGCGTCGATCCAGATGTCGACGCAACCCCATCAGCAGAACCTGTGCCATGCCGATTTATCGTTGTATCTACTTGATAACCAAAGTTTTTTAATTAGAGCTTGTGCTCTATTTGTGCAGGCTCGTGCACACGGTTTACGAGCGCCACTGCAATAATTTGCACCGCCCGAACCCTTGGCGAAAAACGCTGTCGCCCGCCCTTCGGGTCGTTCCGCAGAGCGGGGTGACGGGTGATGGAACCGAACAGCGGATCACTGCCACCCAATGAGCGTCCGAAACCACGCTCATGGTCATCATGAAAGTAGAAGCACCGACAAACATGCGCATTGCCGTCAATCTTGCCCAGGCTGCCTCGGCAGTGGTGGGCCTGGGCAAGCCTGTGGAATCGCAGCAGGCCGTGCAGTCCAATTCGATGGAGGAGGTCGGCATGACCTTCAGCCATCACGTGGAGCGCAACACCAAGGCGCTGAGCCAGCGGCGCATCCGCAATGCTCGCAGCGAGGTCGGCCAGACGCGGGTCGAGACGCGTGAGCAGTTGGAGGAGTGGTACGACCAACTGGGTCATCCCGGTAAGCAAAGCCTGAGTGCAATGGCGGCCCAGGCCGGGACTTTGCTCTACGGTGAGCCGATGTTGGATGAGGTGGTTCAATCCACCGGAGGGGATCCCGCACGGACCGACCTGATCCTGCAGCAAGTCTTGCGCGAGGCCGAGGCGCAAGGCCGGCGCGTCGAAGCCAGGCGTGCCCTCGATTACCTGCAATTGCTGCGCGAACGCTATGGCGCGCAGATCCAGGCGGGCATGAACATCGCTCAGGCACTGCGCGCTGCCGGCGGCGATCCTGAGCTGCGCCAGGCGGTGCGACGGCTCTACTACGACACCGTGGTGCTCAAGCAGTCACTGCCCACCATGATGCAAGCGCTTCTTGGCCTTTTCGGCGAAGCGGCCTTCGTGTCGGGGTTGGACATGATGCGCCGGGCCCTGGCAGACGACATCGCTGCACAGACGCCCTCGAGCCCCACCGCCAAATTGCGCACGTTGCTGATCGGCCTGGCCGCCTCGACCCAGCTCAGCAGCGTTCTGCACAGCTGTCGGCAGTTGCTGGAACAACTGGCGGGCAGTTGCCCGACCAGCCAGCTCACCGCCGTGTTGTTGCTCCAGCGCATGCTCGGGGTGGCGGCCAGTGGTTTGTCGGCAGCCGAAGTACGCCGCCTCGGACGTGAACTCGGCGGGGACCAAGAGCGCGATCAACTGGTTTCACTGAATGGGCTGTATTCGATGCTCAAGCGTTTGCCGCTGGCGCTCTGGCGCGACGGCAAGAGCCGGCAGAGCGCCTTGAAGAACCTGTTGGTGCTGCTGGATGAGCGCTCCCGCGGCGAGATTCGCGGGCAGACTGCTGCCCCGATAGTGGGGGCCCAGTCATGATCGCGATGTTGAACAAAGTCGCCAGCGGCGCGGTGCGGCGCATTGAAGTGGCCGGTGCTTTCGTGGTGCTGGGCATCGTGTTCATGCTGATCCTGCCGCTGCCGACCTCGGTGGTCGACGCGCTGATTGCCGTCAACATTTGTATCTCCTGCTTGCTGATCGTGCTGTCGCTGTACCTGCCACGGCCCTTGGCATTTTCCTCGTTTCCAGCGGTGCTGCTGCTGACCACCCTGTTCCGGCTGGCGTTGTCGGTGGCGACCACGCGGCTGATCCTGCTTCAGGGCGACGCCGGCCACATCGTCCAGGCCTTCGGCAATTTTGTGGTGGGGGGAAACCTCGCGGTCGGGCTGGTGATCTTTCTCATCCTGACCGTCGTCAACTTCCTGGTGATCACCAAGGGCTCCGAGCGTGTCGCCGAAGTGGCGGCGCGTTTTACGCTGGACGCGCTGCCGGGCAAACAGATGTCCATCGACAGCGATTTGCGCGCCAACCTGATCGATGTCGGCGAGGCCCGCCGTCGGCGCGAAGAGCTGAACAAGGAAAGCCAACTGTTCGGCGCGATGGACGGGGCGATGAAGTTCGTCAAGGGTGACGCCATCGCCGGCCTGGTCATCGTGGTGATCAACCTGATCGGCGGTTTCTCGGTGGGCATGATGCAGCACGACATGGGCGCGTCCGAATCGATGCACCTGTATTCCGTGTTGACCATCGGCGACGGTCTCATCGCGCAAATTCCTGCACTGCTGATTTCCCTCACCGCGGGCATGATCATTACCCGGGTGTCCCCGGAAGGGCAGCCGGCGGGCAGCAGTGTCGGCAAGGAAATTGCCAGCCAACTGACCGCCGAGCCCAAGGCCTGGGTGATCGCGTCGGTCGGGATGCTCGGCTTTGCCGCGTTACCCGGCATGCCCACGCTGGTGTTCATCGTCATCGCCTTGATTACCGGCACCGCTGGCATCGTCCAGTTGTATGCCCGGGCACGGCAGGCGCGGCAGGGCGACCAGTCGCCAGAGGTGTTGCCCCCCGAGCACAACGGCGCCGAAGACCTGCGCAGCTTCGACCCGACCCGCGCTTACCTCTTGCAGTTTTCCAAGGCCATGCAAGGCCACCCGGCAGCCGAGGACGCCATCCAGGCGATCCGCAAGAAGCGCAATGGGCTGGTGGCCGGGTTCGGCCTGACGTTGCCACCCTTTGAAATCGAATACAGCGCGCTGCTGGAGGACGACGAATTTCGGTTCTGCGTGCATGAGGTGCCGATGTTGCGCGCCACCTTTGGCGAGCGCGTGGCCGTGGCGCGCGGCCCACTGCCATTCGAACCGCGCGATGCGCAGATCGGCAGTGAGGTGCGCGATGAGCATCAATGGCTGTGGCTGATGCCCGACGACCCGCTGCTGGCGGACGAGCGTGTGGAGGCGGTGTCCGCGACCGAATTGCTGGTGGAGCGGATGAGCCGGGCGATGTTTGCCACCGGCCCGCAATTTCTGGGGCTTCAGGAAAGCAAGTCGATTCTCAGCTGGCTCGAAGCGGGTCAGCCGGAGCTCGTCCAGGAGTTGCAGCGGACCATGCCATTGGCGCGCTTTGCCGCGGTGTTGCAACGCCTCGCCGGCGAAGGGGTTCCGCTGCGCGCGGTACGCCTGATCGCCGAGTCCTTGATCGAGCATGGGCAGCATGAGCGCGATGTCGGCGCCTTGACCGACTACGCGCGCATCGCCCTGAAGTCGCAGATCTATCACCAGTACCGCGACGCAGAAGGTTTGCATGCCTGGCTGCTGACGCCGGAAACCGAAGGGCTGTTGCGCGACGCGCTGCGCCAGACGCAGACCGAAATCTTCTTTGCCTTGGAGAGCGGGCACACCCGGGCGCTGGTGATGCAGTTGCGTGAAGGTTTCCCGTTGCGCGCCAAACGCGTGGCCGTGCTGTTGGTGGCCCAAGACCTGCGCGCACCGCTGCGCGACCTGTTGCGCGACGAGTTCAATCACGTGCCGGTGCTCGCCTACAGCGAACTGCACAGCAACGCCCAGGTGAATGTGTTGGGCCGCTTTGATCTGGAGCAGGAACAGCTGCGAGTGGAGGACGCCGCCTGACGATCGCCGGGTGCGTCGACAGTGGGTATCGAGGGTAAATCCAGGCGCATTCGACGGCCTGGCATGAAACACAGGACGGGGCTTTGGACGCCCCACAGACAACCGGGTTGAGGGCGAAAGATGTCGCCCCTTGAGGGATTGGCCATGTTCGAGCTTCGCGTATTGAGTGGTCTGCATCGGGGTGCCGCATTGCCGCTGGTCGGCGACGAATGGGTCGTCGGGGCGGCGGAGGATGCCGACCTGGCGCTTTATGATCCGGGCATTTGCGCGCATCACGCGCGCCTGAGCCAGGTACAGGGGCAGTGGCTGCTGGACCCGGTGGAGGGCGCGGTGTGCGATGCACAGGGGCAACCGTGGGCGCCCGTGGCATCGCTGGCGGTTGGCGTGCCTTTCGCTGCGGCCGGTATCTGGCTGTGCCTGGCCCCGGCCGATCAGCCGTGGCCGCAAGAGGGCGCGCTGGATGAAACCGCCGCTGTGGGGGGCAATCGGGAAAACCCGAAGGCGGCCACGCGGCCATCCTGGCCAAGGCGTCTGGCCATCGCCGCCGCCGTGATCACCGTGGCTTCCAGTGCGTGGGCCTTTACCAGCCAACCGGCGCAGACCGTGGCGCCCACGCCGGCCCAGCAGCTCAAGCGCAGCAAGGTGACACTGGACACCGTCGCGGCGGTGCGCCTGGAGCTCGATCGCATGTTGCAGGAGCGGGACTTGGCGGCCCATGTGCAGATCGTGTCCCAGGACGATCGGTTGGTGCTGGAGGGCGAGTTGCCGCGCCAGCGCATGGCGGTTGTCGAGCGACTGATGGAACGCTTCGCCGAGCGCTACGAAACGCCGGTCCAGATCACCGCCAACGTGCGCGAGCACCTGGCGAAGCTGCCGTTTCAGATCGCCCAGATCGTTGGCGGCAAGCGCGGGCATGTCGTCACGTCCGACGGACGCCGGTTGTTCCTCGGCGACCAGATCGACGGGCTGCGCTTGACGGCCATCGGTAGCGACAAAGTGACCTTCGAAGGTGACCAGCGCTACGAGGTTACCTGGTGATGACGGACGCGGCCGTTGCACGATTGCACGCCTGGGAAGTCGGGCAAAAGGCGCGCTTGCAGCGGTTCGCGCCGGTCGCCGTGCGCGGGCGGGTGCAACGGGTCAACGGCATCCTGTTGCAGTGCCGGCTGCCCGAGGCACAAATCGGCGATCTGTGCCGGGTCGAGCGCGATGCGCGTGAGCCATTGCTGGCCGAGATTGTCGGCTTCGATCAGCACGATGCCTTGCTCAGCGCGCTCGGTGGCCTGGAAGGCGTGCGGGTCGGCGCAACGGTGGAGCCGCTGGGCATGCCCCATCGGGTGTGCGTGGGGCCGCAGTTGCTGGGCCAGGTGCTGGATGGGTTCGGTCGGCCGCTGCTGGACGGCGGTGCCGGCGCGTTTGCCGATGCGTCCGTGCTGCACGCCTCGGTGGTGATTGGCGAAGCCCCGGCACCCACCGCCCGGCCACGCATTCAGCGCGCCCTGACCACCGGCGTGCGGGCCATCGACGGCCCACTGACACTCGGCGAAGGCCAGCGCGTGGGCTTGTTCGCGGGTGCCGGGTGCGGCAAGACCACCTTGTTGGCAGAGATTGCCCGCAACGTCGATTGCGATGTCATCGTGTTCGGGCTGATTGGTGAGCGCGGGCGCGAACTGCGCGAATTCCTCGACCACGAACTCGATGATGAGCTACGGGCCCGGGCGGTCCTGGTGTGCGCCACCTCCGACCGCTCCAGCATGGAGCGCGCCCGCGCGGCATTCACGGCAACGGCGCTGGCCGAAGGCTTTCGTGCCCAGGGCAGGCGTGTCTTGTTGTTGATAGATTCGCTGACCCGGTTTGCCCGGGCCCAGCGTGAAATCGGCCTCGCCGCCGGTGAGCCGTTGGGGCGCGGCGGCCTGCCGCCGTCGGTCTACAGCCTGCTGCCGCGGCTGGTCGAGCGGGCCGGGTTGACCAACGACGGCGCTATCACTGCGCTGTACACCGTGCTGATCGAACAGGATTCGATGAACGATCCGGTGGCCGACGAAGTGCGCTCGTTGCTCGATGGCCATATCGTCCTGTCGCGAAAACTGGCTGAGCGCGGTCACTACCCGGCCATCGATGTGTTGGCGAGCCTGTCGCGAACCTTGGCCAATGTGGCCGAGGCGGAGCACCTGCGGGCCGGTATCAACCTGCGCCGGTTGCTGTCGGCCTATGAGCAAATCGAACTGATGCTGCGTCTGGGCGAGTACCAGGCCGGCGCCGACCCGTTGACCGACCTGGCGGTGGAATCGCGGGCAGCCTTGGACGTGTTCCTGCGCCAGGACTTGCGTGAGCCGGAGCCGTTGCCGTCCACGCTTGCTCACTTGCAACAGTTGACCGCCTATGTCCCGGGCTGATCTGAACGCCCTGGCGCCGGTGCGCCGACATCGCGAAGCGCAGGCCGAACGGGCCTGGCGCCAGGCGCGCGATCTGTTGCGTGAACGCGAAGCCGAAGTCGCGGCAGCGCGGGCGCAATGGCAGGCGGCCCGTGAACAACAGGCGGCCCAGCGCGAGGCGTTGTATGGCGAACACCGCGGCCGGGCGCTGAGTGTGGTCGAGCTGAATGCCTGGAGCACCCAGGAACGCCGCTTGATCGGTGAGTTGGCCGAGCAAGCCCAGGGGCTGCAAGCGCTGGACGCTGCCCAGGCCCGACAGGCGCAGGACACTGAAGCCGCACAGCAGCGCTTGCGCAAGCGTCGTCGTGACCTGGAAAAGCTCAAGGCATTGATGGAGCGCCTGGCGCAGGAGGCCTGGGATGAATGAACGCCCGGTACGCAGTGAACCGACACCACGGCACGAGCCGCCGACGGCACTCGTGCGCCACCCGTTTCGCGCCCATGACCCTGCGCCGGCCCAGGCGAGTCGGGCGACGCGGCCGGCGTCACGCGAGCCCGCGCCCGGCGCCGAACGTGATCCTGACCTGACGGCTGGGCGCAGCGATGGTTACTGGTTTCGCCAATGGGTCACGGCGCCGCAGGGCGGTTCCCAGGAGGACACCACCGGAGCCGGTTCGCTGTCGGGCCTGGTCGGCCTGGAGGGCTGCGATGTGGAGACCTTTGTCGATCAGCTCACGCCACGCCTGCGCGCCAGCCTGGATCAGCAACTGGACCTGCTGCTGCATCTTCCCCATCTGGGCCGGATCAAGGTGCTTGCCCAACGGCGCAACGGGGGTTGCGGCTGGGACATCGGCCTGAGCGGCGAAAGTGATGAAGCCCAGGTGCGGTTGTCGAGTCGGGCCGACCGCCTCGAAGACGCATTGACACAGAGTTTGGGCCAACTGGTAAGCGTGCGCGTGGAGCGCGAAGAGAGGGAGGGGTGACATGACTGCATGGGCGTTATCGCTGCCGACTGTCTGCGCCGAAGAGGCCATCGCCCGGCAACGACTCGGGGCCGGCGTCGGCTTGCCCTTTGCCGTGGCGGGGGAGACGGGGCGGCTGGAACTGACCCTGGGCAACGGGCCTGCCGGGGGATCGCCGTGTGCGCTGGAGTGTGCCCACGGTGCCTTGGTCCTGGGCGAGCCAGGCGCCGTGCTGAGCCTGTTCGGCGAATGCCCGGTGGTATTGCCTGCCGAGCCGGGCGCGGATGAGGAGTGGTTCTGGTCACTGTTCCATCAACTCTTGAGCGAGCCCTTGCGCGGGGCCTTCGGTTTTCTCAAGCCGCTGGCCGCACCCGAGGGCGGCGGCATTGGCTGTCGACTCGACGTGCGGTTGGGGGCGGCCTGCGTGGTCAGTCACCTGGAGATTGGCGCCAAGACCCTGCTGGGCTTGCTCAACGCCGCGCCCTGGGAGCCACGAGCCACGCCCTGGGTCGAGCACTTCGTCCTCCGTGTGCCGCTGCTGGTCGGACGCTTGGCGCTGGCCGCCGGGGAGCTCGCGGCGCTGCGCCCCGGTGATGTGGTGATACCGGAAACACACTGGTTCGATTCATCCGGCCGGGGCCTGATCCGCCTGGGCCGGCATTGTGTGCAGGTGCGGGTGCAAAACCCTGCCGCACCATTGCAGCTGACTGTACTCGCGCTTGAGGAGACCGTTATGAGCACCACCGCCGACACCGATATGCTGACGCCCGAATGGGACGATACCGCCCGCTACGAACCCGACAGCCAGGCACCGGAGGCGGTCGACCCGGCGGCCTTTGTCCAGGCCGAAGCCGGGGAGGCGCCGGCCGCGCCCCCGGTTGCCGTCGGCATCAGCGAGCGCTTCGAGGACTTGCCCCTGGCGCTCACGGTGCGCTGCGGGCACCTGGAAATGACCTTGGCCGAGCTGCGCAATCTTGCCCCCGGGGCTGTCCTGCAAGTGCAAGGGGTGACCGCCGGAGCGGGGGCCCTGTTCTATGGCGAACGTCCCCTGGCCCATGGCGAGCTGGTCGAGGTCGATGGCCGGCTGGGCCTGCAAATCGTCCGCGTGGATGTGGCTGGATGAGCTTCCAGGGGGTCGACCCCTTTCTGCTGGCGCTGTTCATCGGTGGGATCTCGTTGGTGCCGCTGTTGCTGATCATCTGCAGCGCGTTCCTCAAGGTCGCTATCGTGCTGACGATCACCCGCAATGCCATCGGTGTGCAGCAAGTGCCGCCCAACATGGCGCTGTATGCCATTGCGCTGGCCGCGACGTTGTTCATCATGGCGCCGGTCGGCCACAACGTCGCCGAAACGCTGCAGGAACGGCCGCTGGATTTCAGCAATACCGAGGCGCTGCAAGGGTCGGCCCTGAACGCGATCAAACCACTGCAGGCCTTCATGTCGCGTAACACCAACCCGGACATCCTTACCCATCTGCTGGAAAACACCCAACGGATGTGGCCCAAGGAGCGCGCCGAGCAGGCCAGTCGCGACGACCTGATGCTGCTCATCCCCGCGTTCATGCTGTCGGAGCTTGAGGCAGGCTTCCAGATGGGCTTCCTGATCTACATCCCGTTCATTGTCATTGACCTGATCGTGTCCAACCTGTTGCTGGCGCTCGGCATGCAAATGGTGGCGCCCATGACCATTTCGTTGCCGCTCAAGTTGCTGGTGTTCGTCCTGGCCCAGGGCTGGACACAGTTACTCGACAGCCTCTTCTATTCCTACCTTTGAGGACCTGCGATGGACGCGATGACGCTCTTCAAGGAAGGCATGTTGCTGGTGGTTTTGCTCTCCGCACCGCCGCTGATCGTGGCCGTGTTGGTCGGCGTACTGACCTCGCTGGTGCAGGCACTGATGCAGATCCAGGACCAGACGCTGCCCTTCGGCATCAAACTGGTGGCGGTCGGGCTGACCCTGCTGGTCACGGGGCGCTGGGTCGGCGGGGAGTTGCTGGGGTTGTTGCGCCGGGCCTTTGAAATGATGGCCAACACCTGATGACCGCCTCGGCGTTCGTGCCCTATTTCGACTTGCTGCTGTCGGTGGCGCTTGGCATGGCGCGCATCTACCCGATCGCCTACCTGGTCCCGGTGTTCTGCTTCCAGCATCTGCGCGGCCTGCCGCGCCATGTCATTGTGTTCGCCCTGGGCATGTTGCCGGCCCCCGGGATCCGCCAGGCGCTGATCGAGGCCAAGATCAATTGGCTGTCCTTGGGCGGCCTGATGCTCAAGGAACTGGTGCTGGGCTTGCTGCTGGGGGTGCTGCTGGCGATGCCGTTCTGGTTGTACGAGTCGGTGGGGGCCTTGCTCGACAACCAGCGCGGCGCGCTCATCGGCGGTCAGTTGAACCCGGCGCTGGGCACCGATACCACGCCCCTGGGCCACCTGTTCAAAGAGATGCTGGTCCTGCTGTTGGTCGTCACCCTGGGCATCGGCACCTTGACCCAGGTGATCTGGGACAGTTACCTGGTGTGGTCGCCCACGGCCTGGCTTCCGTTGCCTGGCGCGGATGGCTTCGACGTGTTTCTCGGGCTGATCGCCGAAATGTTCATGCACATGCTGCTCTACGCGGCGCCGTTCATTGGCTTGCTGCTGCTGGTGGAATTCAGCCTGGCGTTGCTCAGTCTGTACAGCCCGCAGCTGCAGGTGTTTATCCTCGCCATGCCGGCCAAGAGCCTGATCGGCCTGGGCTTCCTGCTGTTCTACCTGCCCACGCTGTGGGATGCGATGACCGGCCGTCTCGGCCGGTATGGGGAAATCCGGCACCTGCTCGACCTGCTGTTGCAGGCGCCCTGAAGGAGGGCTTCGCTCATGAGCGAAGACAGCGGTGAAAAGACCAAGCGCGCCACACCGAAGAAGATTCGCGACGCGCGCAACAAGGGCCAGGTTGGTCAGAGCCAGGACCTGAGCAGCCTGCTGGTGCTTTCGGCAGTCACCGAGGTGGCCTTGACGCTGGCCGATGAGAGCATGCAGACGCTGGAAGACCTGGTGGCTTTCCCCCTGCATCGATTGGGGGTCGGCTTCGTGCGGGCCTTCGAGGAAACCCTGGCCCATGCCGGTGGCGTGCTGCTCAGCTTCACCCTGATGACCGTGGGGTTGGCAATCGCCACGCGGCTGGTGGCCGGTTGGATACAGTTCGGTTTCCTGTTCGCCCCCGAGGCCCTCCAACCGGACCCCAATCGCCTGAACCCGATGAACCAGGCCCAGCAGATGTTTTCCGCGCAAGCGCTGATCAACCTGTTCATGGGCTTGGTCAAAGCGCTGTTCATTGCCTCCGTGCTGTACCTGGTGACCCTGCCCGCACTCGGGTCGCTGATCAGCCTGGTCAACAGCGACCTGGACACCTATTGGCGCGGCTTGACCAGCCTGTTCCGGCACATCATGCATATCTGTCTGGCGGTATTGCTGGTGCTGGCGATTCTCGACTTCGGCCTGCAGAAGTATTTCTTCGCCAAGCGCCTGCGCATGAGCGAGGAGGAGGTACGCAAGGAATTCAAGGAAATGGAGGGCGATCCGCACGTTAAAATGCATCGCCGCAACCTGGCCCGTCAGTTGGCCGGGCAGTCCGCCAGCAAGGAGGAGAAACCGGTGGAAGACGCCGACATGCTGGTGGTCAACCCCACCCACTTCGCCGTCGCGCTGCGCTATCGACCCGAGGAAACGGCGCTGCCACAGCTCATCGTCAAGGGCGTCGATGCCGAGGCCCGTGCGCTGATCGAACGGGCCAAGGCTGCGCGGGTCCCGGTTATCCAGTGCATCTGGCTGGCGCGCACGATCTACCGCGAAGAGGTCGGCGGTTTCATCCCCCGCGAGACCCTCCAGGCGGTGGCGCACATCTACCGGGTACTGCGGGAGCTGGACGATGAGGCCAAGGACGAGGTGATCGAGATTCCGGAGTTGAACCTGCGCTGAGACCGCGAGAGGGAACCGATGCGCACGCGGCTGCCACTCAAGGGATGAGCCGGATTCGTCCGGGCGATGCCGGCTCGCCGATAGGCCCCGCCAATCGTCCGTGATGACCCATTGGAGAATCTCCCATGCCCCATGACTCAAGTCCCATCGGGCGCACAGGCGCCCTGCACGGGGTCGACAGCGCCCCGTCGTCCAGCTCGTCCTCGTTGAGCCAACAGCCACTCGACGCACAACAACGCCGCGCCAGCCAGAGCTTGCAGGAGCGGGGACGTTCATCGTCGGCGCCACCGACGCTGCATCAGCGCGGCCGTACCCGCACGCGAGAGGCCAACCGCACGGCCCGCGCCGCGTCCCACGCCCCCGAGTCGCGGCCGTCCGGCGAAACGGACGCATCGACCGCGCCGGCGACACCCGCTTCCTCCTCCTCGCTCATGAGTGACATGGAGTCCCGCCAGCGACTGTTGATGGAGCGCCAGTTCGAGCTTCAGATGGGCATGGAAGAACGCCAAGCGGACATGCTGCGAATCAAGAGCGCAGCGGACATGACCAAGCTGATGAGCGATACGGTGACGGAGGTCACCAAGGGCTTCCTGGACAGTGCCAGGAAGGTCATGCAGGAAGGTGGCGAAGCGATGAAGCTGCGTTGAGGCCCGGCACTACCCCAGGCCCCGCCAGGCTTGCCGGGTGGGGCTGGATGCGGTGGTTCAACCCAGTCGGGTGCGGTTCATGGCAAGGGACGCCGGACGCGACTCGCCGGGCTTGGCCAGGTCGAGGATGCGTGGACGCACCTCGTTGACCTGGGCGACGAACCCCACGACCCAGTGACAGAAGCGGGTCTCGTCGAGTGTCGACAACGTGCTGTGGGCGCACAGGCGGACACAGGCCTTGTCGTCCAGGGCCAGCCAGCTGCCGCCGAGCAGGTCCAGGCGAAAGTTGAGTTCCAGCAGGCGCTTGTGCAGGCCGGGTGCGTGGGCCGTCACTTCGATTGCGCAGTGGAGAATGGCCATGTCGCTGTGCTCGGGCAACTCGATGACCACCGCTTCGCGGTTGTTCCTGTCATAGAGTGCGCACACGCCTTCTTCCAGTTGCAAGTCCGCGTGCAGATGGTCGGCGAGCGCCGAGATCAAACGTTGGGCGAGCGGTGCGGCGGCCATGGAAAGCCTCCTCAATAGGTCGGTGGACGGTCGTCAAGGTCCTCCAGGCCCAGCAGCGACAGCTGGCGGGACTGGATGTCATCGAGCAGTTCAGGCGTGACCAACGCGTCGGGCAGCGCGTGCCACACGACGAGTGCTCGTTGTGGGTCGAGGAACACGAACAGCTGGGCGTAGTCGGCCGGGTGGGTGAAGCGCCGTTCGAGCACGTGCTGGATCTGGTTCGCGCGCAACGCCTGGCTTTGTACTTGTAGCGCGAGCCCCGCGCTGTGAGGCTCGCGTCGCAAGCCGAACTCGATGCCGGGGGCAATTTCCCAATAGGTGGCGATGCCGGCAATGATGTTCTTCTGGAAAGCCTGGCGAGTGCTTGCGTTGTGCACCGAAAAAGACATGCCGATTCAGTCCTCCAGTGGTACGACGGTGTAGTCGAGCGGGTGCTCGGGGGAGCCCAGGCCGCCGCGCATGCCGGGCGACCACCAGACGACTATCCGCGCGTTGTCGGGCTCGACGCGCTCACAGGAGCCGGCCTGGCAGCCCGATCGGCTCGCACAGCCGGCGAACACCGGCAGGCTCAGCAATACGGCCAGCAGCAGTGGGGTGCGACTCATGGCGTCATCCTCGCAGTGGTTTGCAGAAGGGAGGGGCGCTCGCCGCCTGGCACGCGAGCGGGTTGATTCATGACCACGAACACTTCGGTTTCCTCGCCGGGCTCAAGCCACACTTTTGGCCAGGCGGACGCTGCCAGGGTCCAGCGGCTGCCGCAGCTTGCCTCATCGAAGCGCAGCCGACGCTGGCCATCGTTGCGTACCACGCCTACAGCGATGCCGTAGTCGGGCCCCGCGAACCATTGGGCCCGGGCAGCATCCAGCGACAGCCCTGGTTGCAACGCGCACAGCGTCTCGGGCGAGTAAGGAATCGACTCGACCTGTTTGAACGTGGCCGGAATGTTGCCGTCGGCAAGCCGGGCCAGCACATCGCTGACCTCCAGGCGACCGACAGGGCGCTTGCCGTTGCGACGCTCTTCCAGGCGCGCCATGGCGCTGTCCACCTGTTCGCGATCGAGGGTGGAGATATAGCGCGCCGGGTCGACCTGGTCGCCGATCAGGCGCGGCGTCAGAATGAACACCCGTTCCCGGCGACTGGTCTGGCGGGTGGTCGACGAAAACAGCAGCGGGCCGATCAGCGGGATGCGCCCCAGCCATGGCACCCGTTCGAGGTTGTCGCCGGTTTCTTCGGTGTGGAAACCGCCGACGACCAGGGAGCGGCTTTCGCCCATGACGGCCTGGGTGCTGACCACGCCCCGGCGCACGCTCGGCGTCTGCTGGCCGACTTCCGAGGCTTCGATGCGTCCGTCTTCAATGTCCAGGGACATCTGGATCTGAGTCTGGCCGCCGGTCTCGATGGCATGCGGCACCACCTGCAAGCTGGTGCCGGCGGTGATGGGTTCGATGTTGGCCACACGCTCGCCGATGGCGGAGAGGTATTCGGTACGGCTGAAGTCGATGACCGCCGGTTGGTTTTCGAGGGTCAATACCGAAGGGTTGGCCACCACCGAGGCCAGGCCGCGACCCTCCAGGGCGCGTAATTGCGCGGAAAAATCGCCGTAGTCCTGGATGAACACGGTGGAGCTGGCGCCGGGGCGCAGCATCGAGGCCCCGCCGATCAGGTCGCCGCTTTCCACGTTCCAGTTGGAGGCCAGCTCGGCCAGTTGGGTCCGGTCGATGTCCAGGATGATCGCGTCGATTTCTACCAGTTTGCGCGGCACGTCCACGTCGCGGATCAGCGGCGTGTAGATTTCCCGTCGCTTGGGCGCGTCGTAGATGAGCACGGCATTGTTGCGTACGTCGGCTTCGACGCGGATCTTGCCACGGCCTCCACCGCCGCTCTCGCCGGGCTGTACGCGGCTGGTGTTAGGCCGCCCCATGCCGTTGAATGCCAACTGCTCGATATTGCCCATGGCCATCGACTGGTTGGCTTGCATTGTCTGGAATGACGCTTGCGGCAGGGCGGCTTGCGCCCCACCCGAGGTGGCGCTGCGGGTTTCCAGCAGGCCCCTGAGGATGCTGGCGACGCCGGGGATGACCAGCGTTTCGCCGCGGTATTTTATGTTCCGATCGGCAGCCGTGGCGTAGCGCAGCGGGAAGCTGATGACTTCCTGCTTTTCTTCGGGGGTTTTTCGCGCCTTGGCAAACCGCGTCACCAGGCGCACGTAGCGCTCCGGGCCGGAGATCAGTACCACGCCTTCGTCAGGCAGTTCACCCCAGCCGAAACGGGGGTCCAGCAGGCCGATATCGGTCAGTGCCTGTTTCATGTCCGGCACGGCATCGGCGGACACTTCCAGGCGCCTGGAATTCTGGTTCTGCAACGGGCTGACGTACAGGCTGTTGCCGTACACGAACCACTGGAAGCGATTCTCCAATCCGAGCCGGTCGAGGAACGCCTGGGGACTTTCGGCGCGCATCCGGCCCTCGACCGTGCCTTTGACGGTGCCGTCGATCACCAACTGCACGCCGAACGTGTTGGCGAAGTCGCCCAGTACCTTGGGCAGGGGCGTGCTCTGGGCGTCGTAGGCGTAGGGTGTGTTTTTCCAGTCGGTGGGCACGGCCGCCAGGGTCGGCGTCGCCAAGCCAAGCGCGCCGGACAGTACCAACGCGATCAGCGCCGGTTTCGCCCAGTGCTGCGCGATCAACGGGCGAAGGCGCAGGTTGCCTTCCTTCATCAAGCGGTACGGCGTAAGCCACTTGTTAGGCATGTCGGATTCCTGTTCCGAGGAAGTGAGCGTGTGAGGGACGTCGCGCCACAGGCGCCGCCGCGACACGTGGGGTCTTGTGAAGAATCGATTGCCAGGTGTCGCGCTGGTTGAGCAGGGCTTCGAGCAGCTCGATCAGGTCGTCGAGGTGCCCGTCCGGCGCCGGTTGCGCCATCAGCCATAACCGCGCGTCATGCGGCGAGCGCGCCAGTGCGCCGGGAAATCGCGCAAGGCTTGGGTGCGCCAGCCGGAGAAGGTCCTCCAGGGGCGCCTCGCTGGTCACCGGGTGTGGCAGTTCGACCGCCAGCAGCAGCGCGTCATCGAGTTTGCTGAGGGTGACATCGCCGTCGTCGATGACCAGCGTGAAAGGCGCTTGTTCATCGGCATTGGCGCTCCAGCGCAGGAGCTGTGCGCGCAGCTCATGGCATTGCATCGATGATCGCCTTGGCGAGGTTATGGTGAGCCGTGGTTTGTTGAGTGGCCGCGGTTACCGCCACCGACATGCCATTCATGCTTGTGAGGAAGGTGTGCATGTCGTCGAGAGACTGACTTTGCGCGGCGTTCATCGCGGCATTGTTGACGTTGTCGGTTGCGCGCTGGAAGTAGGTGTCGAGGCGGCGCTGGATGGCATCGATAGAAGACATGAAGGGTTCCTCCGGGCTTGGGCGTGTTCACCCGGTGAGTGGTGGCGACGCCCATGACGGTTCCGCGATGAGGAGTGAAAAAGAGCAGCAATGCGAAACCTCTGATGCAAAGCGAAAGAGGGGGTGGGTTACGTTTGTGTTTCGGGCAGCTGCAACGCTTCGACGGCGCTGGGCCAGTCGAGCAGGAAGGTGCCGGCGGGGGTTTCCAGCCTCAGTTGATGGCGAGCCATGGCGGCGTCTGCCAGGGGTGTCCACGGACGCCCGCCACCACCGCCCAGGCTGCGCGTCAGGTTTGCCAGGTCGTCGGGATGACACCGCAGGGTGGCGCTGGCCGGGTCACGCTGCCGGTACGCCAACTGACGTACCAGGGCGTCGATGCGAGCCTGGTCGGGAACCTCATCCAAAAGGGTTTGCAGGGCCTCGTTGACCACGCGTGCAGCACTGCTCTCGATCTGCTCCCACATCGCCTGGCGCTGCGCTTCCCAGGCGGCGAGCACGGTGTCGGCCCTGTTCCAGAATTGAGCCTGGGCCTCGAGCACTTTGGCCTCGGCCGTTTCGCTGGCCCGCTCGAGCAACAGCGCGGCGTGGGCCTGGGCCTGTTCAAGGACCCCTTGCGCACGGGCGCAATCGACCAGGGTTTCGCGGGCGACGTAGGGCTGCAGCAAGCCCTCGCCGTCCGGGCGTAGTTCAAGCGAGCGCCGGGCGAGCATTGTGCGTCTCCATGTGGTCAGCGGCAGGGGGCAGCAGGCTTTGCCCGGCTTTCCAGCCAGCGGACTGCCAAAGCGTGTCGAGCTTGGCCGCCGGTGGCTCTGGGAGCGTACCGCCTTCGACAGCAATGATTCTGTCCCGTGGGAAGGCCAGGCGTGCCCGTTGCCAGGTCGGTTCGTCCAGCCAGGCCCGCAGTAGTGCGAGCGGATCCTGGCCCGGTTCGAGCCAATGGCCGGGTCGCAATGCTTTGGCCGTACGTTCACACCAGGCGCGATCCTGCGCCGAAAGCGCCGGCGCTGCCGTCAACGGTGAGCATGTGGTCGCCACCAGTTCACAGGCGAGTGTCAGGGCGGGCGGTGTGCCGCAGAACAGCGCTTGCAGCGTCGGGCTTGGCCTGGGTGGCATGCAGGGGGTTATGCCGAAGCTTCTTGCAAGCGCGGCGTGTTGCCCCCGGGCCAGGGCGTCGAGTCGGGACGCGGTCAGCCGGTCAAGCCCCGGCGGTTGCCACTCGCGGCCTGCCTTTCGCCATGCGTGGTTCCACCAGCGAACCCACTCCAGCGCGGCGCTCATGCGGCGGACCCCTTGTCATCGGCCCTGGCGCCCGGTTTCTTGATCGCGAACAACGGCGCCGCCGTGCCGCCGTGCGAGGGGCCGGGCGTTGCGCCCGATCCGGCGAGCTTCTGCTCAAGAGCGTGCGGCAGCTGCAAGGCGCCTTTGCGCCACAGCCGGTAGAGGCCATAAAAAGCCCCCAGCAAAATGCCCAGCAACGTGATGCTCGCGACCACGGTGACCGTTCGCCAATAGCCGACCTCGTCGGCCTGCATGAGAAATGGCCCGAAATGCGCCATCTTGCGCTGTTCCTGATACGGCACTGTGGGAACGAATACCACCGAGAGCTTGCTCGCATTGTGGGCCGCATCGGCCATGCCGGGGATCCCGCTGGCGACCAGGTTGCGCACCCGCGGCGTGATGCTGTCGGGGTCAAGTGCGCTGGTGTGCTTGATAAATACCGAGGCCGATGCGGGTTGGACCGGCTCACCGGGCGCGACCCGTTCCGGCAACACCACATGGACCCGGGCGAGCACCACGCCGTCAATCTGTGACAGCGTCGATTCGAGCTCCTGGGACAGCGCGTAGATGTAGCGCGCCCGCTCTTCCAGCGGCGTGGAAATGACCCCCTCCTTGCGGAAGATTTCGCCCAGGCTGGAACGGGAGCGACGCGGCAGGCCGGCAGCCTCGAGCACGTGAACGGCGCTGTTCATGTCGGCGGCTTCGACCAGTACAGTCATGCCGTCCTTGTCGACCTGCTTGCTCGCCTCGATGTTCTTGTCCGCCAGTTCGGCAATCACTTCGTTGGCGTCCTGCTCGGAGAGGCGGCTGTGCAGCGCCGACCGCTCCTCGCAGGCGGTGAGCAGCAGGCACAGTAACAGCGTTGAGCATGCGCGCATGAACATGGCCGGCCTTCCCTTTATTGAAGGTTAGTGAGCTTCTCGATCGCCTGGGAGCCTTTGCTGACCAGCTTCGCGGTCATCAGGCTTTCCAGGTGGAACGATGACATCGACCGGTTCGACTGCAGCATGTCTTGTGGGTCGGCGGTGCGGATGGCCTTGAGCATGTCGCGATTGGCGCGATCATCCAGTCGCTGCAGTTCACCCGAGCGGCTCGACAACGACTCGATGATTCTCGCCGCGACGTTGTTTTCGGTGTCCGGTGCCGGTGGCTTCTCGCGCATTTGCGCGTTGAACCAACTGACATCACTGGTCTCGGCGCTCGCCTGCGGCTTCGCGGATGTTTTCGCCGGGGAGGCGGCCAGCTGACTGGCATCAATGGCTTGTATTTGCATGGGGCTCTCCAATCTAAAAGCTAAAAGGGCGGTTGCCTTCAGGCGCACATCAGCCTCAAGACGTTACGGGCACTGCCGGTGACGCTCAGGTGAAACTCGATTTCGTCGCGGCCACGCCTGGCGCGTTGCCGCATTGCCGGATGCTGGCCCGCCAAGCGGGCCAGGGCGATGTCCAGCTGTTCCAGGGCCAGCTGGAACAGCCGCGTCTCGCGTGCATCCAGCGGCGTGCCGTGGGCGATACGTTCGGTCCAGGTCCAGGAGTCGCCGTTCATCAGCGGCGGGGGGTAGCGCATGGGATGTTGATCCATGAAGCCGGCGATCTCGAACAGCAGGTCCTGGTCGTCCGGCTCATAGCGTGCCTGGCCTGCGCTGTCGTCGATGTCCAGCAGCGTCAGCAGTTTCCTGCGACCCAGCACCGCGATGAGCCTGAGCAACAGCAGCAGGTTCGTGTTACGACGGTCCAGCGGGCCCTCTGCTTCCCAGGCACCCAACAGCGCGCCGCAGAACGGGTTGTTCGCACTGCCGAAATCACTTTGGTTGCCGACGTCGTTGTCGCCGATAGGTTGCCGGCGGTGGGCGAACATCTGCGCCAGATCGCGAAACAGGTCTTCGTCGCAATAGGCGTCATCGATATCGACGTCCAGATTCTGGCCGGTACCGCCGTTGATCTCCTCCAGGATGTCCGCCAGCACCAGGTTCAGCGGCGTTTCAGCCTCGACGGCCAAGCCGGGTTGGGCAGGCTGCCAACCGAAGGGCGAGCGCCCGCCTGTCGAGCCGTGTTCACCGCCCCATTGGGCGAGCGACTCTTTCAGCCGGCCGCTGGCGGCATGCTGCGTCAGATGCTCGACCACCGCGTCTGCCAGGCCCTGTGTGACAGGGGCGCGGCGCTGCGTTGGATCATCATGGGGCAGAGGTGCCGGAAGGCGAAGGCTGTTCAGCCTGTCGATATGCATGGGCCTGATCTCATCGCGCTTGGGGTTACCCCGCCGCAGCGGGGTTTGAAGCGGTAGTCAGAATCGGATGTTCTTCGACGCCTCCCCCATGGCGGTAATGGCTTTGGTTGCGCTGTCCATGGACTCTGCCGAGATCGCGTTCATGGTATCGGCGACCAGTTTCTTTTGGTCAAATTGGGATTTCATGGTCGTCATTGCCGCGGACGTAGCATCCATCTGCTGCATGGCCGCCATGGACGCCGCGAGAGAAGCTCCACCAAAACTCATAGTCGTATCTCCGGATTGTGGAATGGCGAGACGGTTGTGAGTGTCTCGACGGTTAGGTGGCGACGCAGGTGGAAACGGTTCCACGCCGAGCACTCAACTCATCGATATTTCCAGGCACTTCATCCGGTAATAGAGCGTACGCCGGGCGATGCCCAGTTCGGCGATGACCTTGTCGATATGACGATGGTGGCGACGCATGCAGTCCTCGATGAGGACTTTCTCGAACTGCTGCAGTTGTTCTTTCAACTTGAGCGTGGAGCTGCTGCGTTCCGGGTGTTCCGGGTGCTCGGCGCGGGGCAGCGCCGGCAGGCCCAGCACGTATCGCTTGGCGGCGGACTGCAGTTCACGGATGTTGCCCGGCCAGGCGTAGGCGATCAGTTGGCACAACAGTTCCGGCGCCGGCGGGATATAGGGACGATCGAGTGCCTGGGCCTCGCGACGCAGCATCGTCTGGAACAGCGGCACGATGCGTTCCTTGCGGCTGCGCAACGGCGGCAGCTTGATGCTGACAATGTTCAGCCGGAAATAAAGGTCCCGGCGAAATTCACCACGTTCGACCATCTCCGCCAACGAAGACTGGGCGGAGGCAATGACCCGCATGTTCACCGGGATGTTTTGGGTCGAGCCCAGTCGCTGGACGGTTCTGGATTCCAGCACACGCAGCAGCTTGGCTTGCAGTGCCAAGGGCATGCTGTCGACTTCGTCCAGATACAGCGTGCCGTTATGCGCGGCTTCGACGAACCCGGCGCGGTTCTGGCTCACGCCGGTAAAGGCCCCCGTGTTCGCGCCGAACAGCTGGCTCTCCGCAAGGGTCTCGGGAATGGCGGCGCAGTTGATGGCGATGAACTTGCCGGAACGGCCGGACATGCGGTGGATCTTCTCCGCCAGCGTGTCCTTGCCAGTGCCGGTTTCGCCGCGCAACAGCACGTCGACCATGAGCGGCGCCACACTTTGGGCGAACGCCTCAAGGTTGAGAACATCCTCTTTGTGGGTAGTGGAAAGTGCAGCGCAAAGCATCTTTTGCATCACTGACGATTCCATTCTTGTTTTGGTAGGAGGTCGACAAACTTAAAGATCAAGGCGCGTAGAACGTTCCGCGCTGCGGTATGACCGAATTGAGACCAACGTTCTGTTTGCTACGGAGGTTTAGAGAACCGATTAAAAAAAAGTTCATGTGGGCAGGGCAGATGTTAAACGTTTCAGCTCGACGGCTGGAAAGCTCGTAAACCCCTGAGCGACCCGTCTGGCGTGGGGGCTGGCCGAAAAATCGGGCGTTTGGGGCAACCCTCGTAAAATTGGATCCGACAAACGGTTCAGCACAAGCGCTTGTTTGGAGCAAACGCTCTACTATCAAACAAATGTTCGATCGTTTAGTACTGCGCTAGAGGTTTTGGAAATACATTCCGTAGTTCAGCTTAATTACTTCGGAGTTGACCAGGGACAATAACAACCGACCGCCAATGTGTGAGTGGCGTCAACTTTTCGGCCGACACTTAATGCTTCAAGAATCGGCTCGATGAAGCTGTTGCTGGAGTTGCAGGTCAATCCTTCGCTATAAGGACCGAAATACGCCAATTCGCCGCTGCGGTCCCAGATCGCCACCGCCGGGCTGGCCGGAATCTGGCTTGAGCCGGGGAGTGCTGCAAGAGGAATGAGGCGGTCTAGCGTCGCTGGCAACTGACCCTGGCTGCCGGTCTTTTGTACCGCAAAAAACTCGACGCCTTGGGCGGCATACTTATCAACCAGCTCGGACAGGTGCTGCTGATTGCCGACGTTGCACGGGCAAGCCGGATCCCAGAAGTGCACCAGGCGAATCGCACCCGGGCCGGCCAGGCCAGGCGGCAGGCGCAGCGGATCGCCGGAAAAAACCGCCGTGTGCTGGCTGAAGGCCCGCAGGAAGCGTCCCTGGAACCAGTCATAGGCCACCCACAGCAGGATGGCGCAGCCGAGGGCAAGCAGGCTGGCAAGCAAGGTCGTGCGATGGGACGGGCGCATGAAGTCGATCCTCTGAGGCTGCGTAGCTTGCCATGCCCGCCGCGACAGATGAATATCGCAGGCTTACAAAGTCCGTTTTGCGCGATGCGCTTCTGCCTGGAAATATTGATGCCTGCTTCTTTCGATCCCGATTTCCTGCGTGCCAGCCTCAAACCCCTGGTTCAATGGCAGCCCCTGTCGGAGCAGGCGCAGGCCTATCAGCGCTTCTATGGCCTGGACTTTCCCCAGCGCAGCGTGCGCAAAGGACTGGGGCGTTTCGAGGCAAAAGGGTATGAGTTGGTCGGTCAGGTCTGGTGGCCGGAAAAAGCCGTAGCGACGCTGTTTGTGTTCCACGGTTACTACGATCACATGGGGCTGTACCGGCACCTGATCGAGTGGGCGTTGGAACAGGACTTCGCGGTGATAGCGTGCGACCTGCCGGGCCATGGCCTGTCCAGCGGCGAGCGCGCCAGCATCGGCGATTTCGCCGAGTACCAGGCCACTTTGCAGGGCCTGTTGAGCGAAGCCGGCGCCCTGGGCCTGCCGCAACCCTGGCACCTGTGTGGCCAGAGCACCGGCGGGGCCATCGTGGTCGATCATGTGCTCAACCAGGGCGCCCACAGCCCGGCCCAGGGCCAGGTCATCCTGCTGTCGCCCCTGGTGCGGCCGCGGGCCTGGGGCTGGTCGCGGCTGAGTTACTACCTGCTCAAGCCTTTTGTGAGCGGCATTGCCCGGCGCTTCAGCGAGAACTCCAACGACCCGCAGTTCCTGCCATTTCTGCAAGCCGATCCGCTGCAACCGCTACGCCTGCCTACGGCGTGGGTCGGGGCGTTGGGGCAGTGGATCAAGCGCATCGAAGCTGCCCCGAGCAGTTCGCGTCAGCCATTGATCGTCCAGGGGCAGGCGGACATGACCGTGGATTGGAAACATAACCTGCAAGTGCTGCGCGGCAAGTTCGACCGGCCCCAAGTGCTGATGCTGCCCGAGGCCCGGCATCACCTGGCGAACGAGACCCTGGCGACTCGGCGGGAGATGTTTGGGTTCTTGACGAAGCGGATGAGCCGGGTGCGGCGTTGACTTCAAGGGCCCTATCGCGAGCAGGCTCGCTCCCACAGTGGATTGTGGCCAGTCGCGATATCTGATTTCACTCAACCTCCCTGTGGGAGCGAGCCTGCTCGCGATAGCGGTGTTTCAGGCGCTGAATATCTTGCTACTGCCCCAGATTCTGCCCCACCGCCAACCCCGCCCGAATCGCTGCCAACGCCGCCTGATAATAAGCCTGGCCCTCGGTCGATTCGGCGAAAGTGGCAAATTCTTCCAGCTCGGTGTCGGTCAGGTCGCGGTAGACGTACAGCAGGGTGTTGTTCAGGTCTGTGCCGATCTGTTCCATCAACCGCTGGCGCTGGCCATTCAACATGCCCTGGGCCTGGCCGCCGCCCAGCAGGCCGGGAATCATCGAACTCAGGCTGTCGGCCGCGACGCCGGCGATGGCCAGGCTGACTTCGGCACCGGCCTCGCGGGCGGGCAGGGCCTGGGCCAGGTGGCCGATGATCAGCAGGCGATTGTCACTGGCTGGCATCTTCGGCAGGCCCTTGGCGTTTTTCGCCAACTGATCGCGACGGGTCGCCAACAGCTCGGCCGCCACGACCTTGCGGCCCAGGGACGACTGGAAAAAGCCCAGGGCCGGGTCCGGATCGCGCAGATTTTTGCGCATTTGCGCCTCGGCCCGCTGGTCCATGGCCTGGGGAGCGAAGCGCTGATTGCTGTTGCTCACCAGTGCCTGGAATACCGCTGGCGGCAGGCTGTTCTGATAGCGCTGCTGGGCGGCGCTCAGGGCATCGTTGAAATGCGCGCGCTGTTCCGGCCAGCCGGCGACCTTGTACAACTGGTCGTAGCTGTCTGCCCAGGCGGGCAAAACGCAGAACATCAACAGTGAGAAAAGCAAACGGCGCATAGGGACTCCTGTCAGCAGCCGACTATTCTCCGTGGGGTGTGGGGACTTGTCGAGAATTCGTATCAAGTTCGTACGCTGTTGCCAGCCAGCGCTGCAAAGTCGCCGCATGGCGCTGTCGGTTTTGCAGGCACAGGAATACTATGCGCGCCATGCCAATACCTTCTGATCATCCGCTGCTGTTACGTATTGTCGACGACCTCGCCGAGCGCGGTTGGTCGCAGCAGAACCTGTTCCTGCCGGATGCGCTGACCCGCGCCCTGGCGGCCGAATGTCGCCAGCGTGCCGCCGAAGGCGAGCTGGCCCCGGCAGCGGTCGGGCGCGGGCCGTTTTCGGAGATCCGTGAAGGCATCCGGGGTGATCGCATCCAGTGGATCGAGCCCGGTCAGGCGCAGGCCTGTGACCAGTACCTGGAGCGGATGGACAGCTTGCGCGAGGCGATGAACCGCGGGCTCTTCCTCGGCCTGGAGGATTTCGAAAGCCACTTCGCCCTGTACCCACCCGGCGCATTCTACCTCAAGCACGTCGACCGCTTCCGCGATGACGACCGGCGCATGGTGTCGGCGGTGCTCTACCTCAACGATGACTGGTCAGCGGACCAGGGCGGCCAGTTGCGCATGTACCTGGACGACGGCGTGGAGCATGACATAGTGCCCGCCGGCGGTTGCCTGGTGGTGTTCCTGTCGGGCGACATTCCCCACGAAGTGCTGCCGGCCACGCGGGATCGCCTGTCATTGACCGGCTGGTTCCGCCGTCGCGGCAGCGAGTTGTTTTGAGTATGGAAAAGATCCTGGTCAGTCGCTGCCTGCTCGGGCACCGCGTGCGCTATGACGGCGGCGCCAGCGGGCCGTTCGATCAACTCCAGCAGTGGCTCGACGAAGGCCGGGTCGTGCCGCTGTGCCCGGAAGTCGCCGGCGGCTTGCCCACGCCCCGGGCGGCGGCGGAAATTCCCGGCGGACAGGGTGGGCAGGTGCTCGACGGCCAGGCGGCGGTCATCACCACGGACGGCGCGGATGTGAGCGCGCAGTTTCTGTCAGGCGCGCACCAGGCGCTGGCGCTGGTGCGGGAGCACGGCATCCGGATCGCCGTGCTCAAAGCCAACAGCCCGTCCTGCGGCAACCGGCTGACCTATGACGGGACGTTCAGTGGTGTGAAAGTCAGTGGTGAGGGCGTGACGGCGGCGCTGCTCAAGCGCCATGGGGTAAGGGTGTTCAGTGAGTTGGAGTTGATTGAGGCTGCGACGGCGCTCAAGGCTTTGATCGCTAGCTGACACAACCCATCTGTCCGGCCAATTGCTCGATCTGCGCCTGCCGTTCAGCCTGGCTCAACCGCGCCTGGGGGTTGAGCGAGGACCACTGAGGATGAGCGCGGGCCTTGTTCAACGCTTCCGGCAGCTTGCCTTCGCGCCAGGTCTTGTCCTGGGGCGTGGCGATGCGGATGCTGTCCAGCGCCGCATGCCCGCGCTGGTTGAGGGCTTGCAGCAGTTGCCGTTGGCGCAGCGCCAGCAGGCGCAGCACGCTGTCGTCGACCGTCAGTTCGCGTTGGCCCTTGAGTTTGCCCATCAACCGATTGCCGTAGCTGCGGGCGGTTTGCAGGGCGCCGCCGGCAATGGCGCCGGCCAGGGCAGCGGCGCCGAGGGTCAGGCCGCCCACCAGTAAATCCACGCCGGCACCGGCTGCCGCGCCCGCTGCGATCCCGCCGCCGACCCGCACGCCCAGGTGCTTGAGGGTTTCGGGGTTGAACAGATCATCGCCCCAGCGCCCGTCGAGCAGAGGCAAGTCGCTGGCGGCGGCGTCCTGGGGGCGGAAGGCGTAGAGCTTTAGCAGCGCCTCGACGCAGCGTTGCTCGCGCTGGCGCACCGCATTGCGCAACTCGCTGATAGCCTGGCGTTCCCGCTCGGGGTCGCTGACGACACTGCGGCGGCAGGCGGCGCAGTCGATCAGTAATTCGGCAATCAGGCGCGCCGCGCTCTGCTGGCGGGCCAGGCGTTGCGCCTGTTGATCGGCGATCAAGCGTTCCAGCTGCCCGCGTGCGCTTTCCAGCAACAGCGCCAGGCTTTCATACAGGCGTCGTTCGCCATCCTCGGGCGGTGCGACGCTGTCAAACCGCACCAGGGCATGCAGCCCCAACCGCGCCAGGGCTTCGCGCCAATCGGGCTCGCGATGCTGGGCGCTGCTGACGAAATTCAACACCGGCAACAGCGGCTTGCCGCAACTGGCGAGGACTTCCAGCTCATCGCGGTATTTGGCCAGTACCGGCTCGCGGGCGTCGATGACATAAACGCCGGCATCGCTGGCGAGCAGCTGTCGCAGCACCTTGGCTTCCTGCTCGAAGCGTTGCCGCGCCTCGCTGCCATCAAGGAAGCGGGCCAGGCGTGCCGGGCCGTCCAGGCGTTCACCGGGGCGTTCCAGGCGTTCGAGGTAGTCGAGCAGGGCGATGGCATCTTCCAGGCCTGGCGTGTCGTAAAGCTCCAGCAGCGCTTCGCCGTCCACCGACAGGCGTGCACCTTCGACGTGCCGGGTAGTGCTCGGGCGATGGGACACTTCACCGAAGCCGACGTCCCGGGTCAAGGTCCGCAGCAGCGAAGTCTTGCCGACGTTGGTGTGGCCAACCACGGCCAGTTTCAGTGGCTTGATCGCGTCAGTCATGGCCGCTCTCCAGCCAGTTCATGGGCGCGCAGTCGGCGAACGGCAATTGCAACTGCTGCAGCGCGCTGTGCCAGTCGCCCAGGCGCTCGGCGTCCAAGGCTTCGCCGGGCGGCGCCTGTAACAACCAGACGCGGGTGGCGCTGGCGCTACGGGCCAGTTCGGCGATCAACGCCAGGCTGCCGCGGTCCGGTGAGCGGCGTGGGTCACAGGCAATCGCCAATCGCGCCGGTGGAAAACGCGACAGTTGTTCGAGGAGTTTGTGGCGGGACTCACGGCTGTCGAGAATGCCGGCGTTCTTCACGGAGTCGGGCAGTTTCGGTGGCCAGGGCCGCTCGTCCAGTTCGATCGCCACCAGCAGCGCGCCATCGCTTTGCATGCTGCCGACCGGGATTGCAACGTGATGCAACTGCGCCGGCGCGGCGTCGCTGACACCCAGCCGCTCACTGCTGGGCATCAGGCGTTCGCGCAACTGGGCGTAGCCCGGCAGGTTCAAGTCCAGGCGCAAGGCGGCGCGACCGCGTTGCCAGCGCCACAGGCACAGCAGCGCCAGGGCCAAGCGCGGCAACAGGCCATAGACCAGCAGCACACCCACCAGCCAGGTGGCCCAGGCCTGACGGGCGCTTTCGAGGTTCAGGGCGCCGTCGCCGCTGGCGCGGATCATCTCCACGGTCGGCACGTTGAAGCCCAACAGGGCGGGCAACGTACCGAGGGCGCGGGTCATGGCCACGAAGGTCTCGCTGCCCAGAAGGGTGGTTTCCCAGACAAAGCCATAGCGCCGGGTGGCCATCAGCATCAGCACGATGACCAGCGCGCTGAGCATCGCCAGCAGCCACAAGCCGTTGACCAATGCACCGAGGGCCCAGCGATTGAGCCGGTGTCGTTGCAGCAACAGCAGCAGGGCCGGCGCCAGTTGGGCGGCCTTGGCATCGCGGGCGAGCCTTTCGCTGAGCCACAACCACAAACGGCCGAGCACGGCGTCCTGTTCACCGGCGAACATCAAGCCCAGGGCCCAGCCGATGAGCAGGATCAGGTTCAATCCCAGGAGACTGCCCAGGGCCCAGAACACATTGACCGGGGTTTGCCCGTCGCCCAGGGCGGCAAAGCCCAGGCCGGCGCCGCTGATGATCGCGAGCACTGCCAGCACGACCAGCGCCAGGCGCGCCCCTTGCAGCCAGTGATGCAAGGCCTGGGTGAGGCCATCGCGCTCGGCCAGCCAGCGGGCGCGGTGGCGGATGCGGGTGGACAAGTCACCGCCAGCCGCGCGGGCCAGGCGATTGGCTTCCTGGTCCTCAAGGGGGCCAGCGTGTTCTTCACGCAGGCGTACGGTCTCGGTCAACCAGAGTGCTTGCAGTTCAGTCACGGGCGCTTCCGTTGCTCGAATGAGGGGTGAGCATAACCGCTGTGGCGCCTGTCGGGGTACGGCGGGCCTCTGGTATCCTCGGCGGCATGAAAAAAACACTCCCCTTAAGCCTGATCGCAGCCCTCGGTGAAAACCGCGTGATCGGCGTCGACAACAGCATGCCCTGGCACCTGCCGGGGGATTTCAAATACTTCAAGGCCAGCACCCTGGGCAAGCCGATCATCATGGGCCGCAATACCTGGGATTCTCTCGGTCGGCCGTTGCCGGGACGCCTGAACATCGTCGTCAGCCGCCAGCCGGACCTGCGGCTCGACGGCGCGGAAGTCTTCTGCTCCCTGGAGGCCGCTGTTGAGCGGGCCGAGGCGTGGGCGCTGGCGCAAGGCGTCGATGAGCTGATGTTGATCGGCGGCGCCCAGCTGTATAGCCAGGCGCTGGAACACGCTGATCGGCTGTACCTGACCCGCGTGGCGCTGAGCCCGGAAGGGGATGCGTGGTTTCCGGCGTTTGATGCGAGCCGGTGGACGCTGGTGTCGAACCAGCCGAATCCGGCAGAAGGGGACAAGCCGGCCTACAGCTTTGAGGTGTGGGAGAAGCTGTAAGCCAAGCCTGGATCGTTCCCACGCTCTGCGTGGGAATGCAGCCCGTGACGCTCTGCGTCACTGGACGCGGAGCGTCCCTTGATCAAGCCTGCACCAGCTCCCCATGCTCATCGGCATTCAGCAGCGCTTTGTCAGTCTGCTGCATCACCTGGCTGGTGATCGCCCCGGCGGTGATCGAGCCGCTGACGTTCAACGCCGTGCGGCCCATATCAATCAGCGGCTCGACGGAAATCAGCAGCGCCACCAGCGAGACCGGCAACCCCATGGCAGGCAGCACGATCAACGCGGCAAATGTCGCGCCGCCACCGACCCCGGCCACCCCGGCCGAGCTCAGGGTCACAATCGCCACCAATGTCGCGATCCATACCGGGTCCAGCGGGTTGATACCCACCGTTGGCGCAACCATCACCGCCAGCATGGCCGGATAGAGGCCGGCGCAACCGTTCTGGCCGATGGTGGCGCCGAACGAGGCACTGAAACTGGCGATGGATCGGGGAATGCCGAGACGGCTGGTCTGGGCTTCGATGCTCAATGGAATGGTCGCGGCGCTGGAGCGGCTGGTGAAGGCAAAGGTCAGCACCGGCCAGATCTTGCGGAAAAAACGCAGCGGGTTGATTCCGGCGGCGGAAACCAGCAGGCCATGGACGACGAACATCAGGCCCAGGCCCAGGTATGACACCACGACAAAGCTGCCAAGCTTGATGATGTCCTGCAGGTTGGAGCCCGCGACCACCTTGGTCATCAACGCCAGCACGCCATACGGGGTCAGCTTCATCACCAGCCGCACCAGGCGTGTGACCCAGCTTTGCAGGGTGTCGATGGCGTTGATCACTTTCTGGCCTTTTTCCGCGTCATCCTTGAGCAGTTGCAGTGCCGCGACGCCGAGGAACGCGGCGAAGATCACCACGCTGATGATCGAGGTCGGCTTGGCCCGGGCCATGTCGGCAAAAGGGTTCTGCGGAATGAACGAAAGCAGCAACTGCGGGATATTCAGGTCGGCGACCTTGCCGGCATAGTCGCTCTGGATCACTTGCAGGCGGGCCAGTTCCTGGGTGCCGGCCACCAGGCCTTCGGCAGTGAGGCCGAACAGGTTGGTCAGGCCGATGCCGAAGAGCGCGGCGATGGCTGTGGTGAACAGCAGCGTGCCGATGGTCAGGAAGCTGATCTTGCCCAGGGACGAGGCGTTATGCAGGCGGGCCACGGCGCTGAGAATCGAGGCGAAGACCAGCGGGATGACGATCATTTGCAGCAACTGCACGTAGCCGTTGCCTACCAGGTCGAACCAGCCGATGGAGGCTTTGAGCACCGGGTTACCGGCACCGTAGATCGTGTGCAGGGCGATACCGAACACAACGCCCAGCACCAGCGCCAGCAGCACTTTTTTCGCCAGGCTCCAGCTGCTGTGGCGGGTTTGCGCCAGGGCGAACAGCAGGGCGAGGAACACCAGCAGATTGAGGATCAGTGGCAGATTCATCAAAGAAAGCTCCGTTAAGACGTGCCAGTCGCTTGAAGCTGCGACTGTGAGCAGGGAAGCCTAACAGGCTGATAACTAATGAATTAATACTAAAAAGGCATGTTGAATGTCGTTTATGGAATATGGAGGTGGCGTTTACGGGTACGTCGCTGGCGTGATCAAGACGCAAGCGGTCGCGGACAGGCGAGGACTGTCACACGCATTTGTTAGCGTCGGATCTTTGAACCTGGGAGAAATGCCGATGAAGCTCGCACCCCGTTTTCTCGCTGTCGCCCTGAGTCTTGGCCTCGCCGGCCAGGCACTCGCCACCGAGCTCAAGCACTGGCCGGCGGAGCAAGCCAAGGCCCTGGACGCGATGATCGCGGCCAACGCCAACAAGGGTAACTTTGCGGTGTTCGACATGGACAACACCAGTTACCGCTATGACCTTGAAGAGTCGTTGCTGCCGTTCATGGAGAACAAGGGCCTGATCACCCGGGAAACCCTCGACCCCTCCTTGAAACTGGCGCCGTTCAAGGACACCGCTGATCACAAGGAAAGCCTGTTCAGCTATTACTACCGCCTGTGCGAAGTGGACGACATGGTCTGCTACCCGTGGGTGGCCCAGGTGTTCTCCGGCTTCACCCTCAAGGAACTCAAGGGCTACGTCGACGAGCTGATGGCTTCCGGCAAGCCGGTGCCAACCACTTATTACGATGGCGACAAGGTCGTCGAATACAACGTCAACCCGCCAAAAGTCTTCACCGGGCAGGCCGAGCTGTACAACAAGCTGATGGAAAATGGCATCGAGGTGTATGTCATGACTGCCGCTTCCGAAGAGCTGGTGCGCATGGTCGCCGCCGATCCGAAGTATGGCTACAACCTCAAGCCGCAGAACGTCATCGGCGTGACCACCTTGCTCAAGGACCGCAAGACAGGCGAGCTGACCACCGCTCGCAAGCAGATCACCGCCGGCAAGTATGACGAGAAAGCCAACCTGGACCTGGAGTACACGCCTTACCTGTGGACCCCGGCGACCTGGATGGCCGGCAAGCACGCGGCGATCCTGACCTACATCGACGAATGGAAGAAACCGGTTCTGGTGGGCGGCGACACGCCGAGCAGCGATGGCTACATGCTGTTCCACGATGTGGACGTGGCCAAGGGCGGCATCCACCTGTGGGTCAACCGCAAGGACAAATACATGACCCAGATCAACGGCATGATGGCCAAGCACGCCGCGGCCCAGGCCAAGGAAGGGTTGCCGGTCACGGCGGACAAGAACTGGGTGATCGTCAAGCCGGAAGATATCCAATAGGATCACGCGAACTCCTGTGGGAGCGAGCCTGCTCGCGATAGCGGTGTGTCAGGCACATTGATGCAACTGATCTACCGCCATCGCGAGCAGGCTCGCTCCCACAGTTGATCACCGTTTGCCACGGGATATCAGACAAAAAAATGCCCCGCACTTGGCGGGGCATTTTCATTGCAACGAGGGAACGCTTACAAACCGTCCAGCATCGCCTTGTTGCGCACCGCGCCCTTGTCGGCGCTGGTGGCGAGCAGGGCGTAGGCCTTGAGTGCCGTGGTGACTTTGCGCGGACGCACTTCCATCGGTTTCCAGCCTTTCTTGTCCTGTTCGACGCGGCGCGCGGCCAGCTCTTCATCGCTGATCAGCAGGTTGATCGAGCGGTTCGGAATGTCGATCAGCACCTTGTCGCCGTCCTGCACCAGGCCGATGGCACCGCCCGCGGCAGCTTCTGGCGAAGCGTGGCCGATGGACAGGCCGGAGGTCCCGCCGGAGAAACGGCCGTCGGTCAGCAGGGCGCAGTCTTTGCCCAGGCCCTTGGACTTCAGGTAGGACGTCGGGTAGAGCATTTCCTGCATGCCCGGGCCGCCTTTCGGGCCTTCATAACGAATGATCACGATATCGCCGGCCTTTACTTCGTCGGCAAGGATCCCGCGCACGGCGCTGTCCTGGCTTTCGAAAATCTTGGCGTTGCCTTCGAACACATGGATCGACTCGTCGACGCCGGCGGTTTTCACCACGCAGCCGTCCAGGGCGATGTTGCCGTACAGCACGGCCAGGCCGCCTTCCTGGGAGTAAGCGTGCTCGACGCTGCGGATGCAGCCGTTTTCACGGTCGTCGTCCAGGGTTTCCCAGCGGGTCGACTGGCTGAACGCGGTCTGCGTCGGAATGCCCGCCGGGCCGGCCTTGAAGAAGTGATGCACGGCCTCGTCGCGGGTCTGGGTGATGTCCCACTTGGCGATGGCGTCGGCCATGGTCTTGCTGTGCACGGTCGGCAGGTCGGTGTGCAACAGGCCGCCACGGGCCAGGGAACCGAGGATGCTGAAGATGCCGCCGGCGCGGTGCACATCTTCCATGTGGTACTTCTGGATGTTCGGCGCGACCTTGCACAGCTGCGGTACGTGACGGGACAAGCGGTCGATATCACGCAGATCGAAATCGATCTCGGCTTCCTGGGCGGCGGCCAGCAGGTGCAGGATGGTGTTGGTGGAACCGCCCATGGCGATGTCCAGGGTCATGGCGTTTTCGAACGCCTTGAAGTTGGCGATGTTGCGCGGCAACACCGACTCGTCGTTCTCGCCGTAGTAGCGTTTGCACAGTTCGACGATGGTCCGGCCGGCCTGCAGGAACAGCTGTTCGCGGTCGCTGTGGGTGGCGAGGGTCGAACCGTTGCCCGGCAGGGCCAGGCCCAGTGCTTCGGTGAGGCAGTTCATCGAGTTGGCGGTGAACATGCCGGAGCACGAACCGCAGGTCGGGCAGGCACTGCGCTCGTACTCGGCGACCTTCTCGTCGGAAGCGCTGGCGTCGGCGGCGATGACCATGGCATCCACCAGGTCGAGGCCGTGGCTGGCGAGCTTGGTCTTGCCGGCCTCCATCGGGCCGCCGGAAACGAAGATCACCGGGATGTTCAGGCGCAGGGCGGCCATCAGCATGCCGGGGGTGATCTTGTCGCAGTTGGAGATGCAGACGATGGCGTCGGCGCAGTGGGCGTTGACCATGTATTCGACGGAGTCGGCGATGATCTCGCGGCTCGGCAGCGAATAGAGCATGCCGTCGTGGCCCATGGCGATACCGTCGTCCACGGCGATGGTGTTGAATTCCTTCGCGACGCCGCCAGCGCGCTCGATTTCCCGGGCAACCAACTGGCCCAGGTCCTTGAGGTGCACATGACCCGGTACGAATTGGGTAAAGGAGTTGGCAATGGCGATGATCGGCTTCTTGAAGTCGTCATCCTTCATCCCCGTGGCGCGCCACAGTGCACGGGCGCCGGCCATGTTGCGGCCATGGGTGGATGTTTTCGAGCGGTAATCGGGCATGGAGCACTCCGGGCGGCTAATCAGGTACTAATCAGGTATCAAGGGGAAGTGAGCGTCTGTTGACCTCTGGAACACGCTGGATTGACGGTGTGTCCGGAAGTGGCCGATGGCGATGCAGGATCACTGCGCGCCCGGGCATGAGCTCATAAACCCGCCGGGGATGAATGGCGATGAATGACGCGATTCTACACCGCTGGCGCCAGGATGAAATGACGCAAAGCGCTGATCACGGGTCAATGTCGCCCGTGGGATGACGACTGGCAGTACTCAACCGGTCGGAAGTGCCCCGTATCGATGCCGGACCAGAGCGTTGAGCATCAGCCCCAGGAAACTGAGCAGTATCAGGCAGAGGGCCAGCGTGACCTGCCTGTCCAGTGGCGTGAGACTGATCGCGGCGCTGGTCAGCCCACCGACGATAAATATCAGCACACTGCCGGCCGAGGCGGATGTGCCGGCGTGCGCGGGGAATATGTTCATGGCCTGGGTGTGGGCCGCTGCGCGGGCAATGGTGGTGCCGACGGTGCATACGATCATCGGCAGCAGCAGGGTGGCCACCGACAGGCCGAGCTGGCTGGACAATCCCAGCATCAATATCCCGGCTGCGAAAATCAGGCCCAGGCCGATGATGATCTGTGTCTGTGAGTCGACCCGGTTGCCCAGCAAAGTCGCCACCGCACCCCCGCCAATGTAGGCCAGCCCGTAGGCGAGCAGCACCAGCGAAAAAGCCTCGGGTGAGAGTTGCAATTGTTCGATGAGCAGCAGCGGCGAAATGACGATGAACGAGAAGTGGCAGGAGAAAGCCAGGGCCGAGGTCAGCCAGTGGGCCATGAAGCCCAGGTCGCCGCAGACCTTGCGATAGGACGCGATGAAATTCATGGGCCTGGGTGGACGATCGGCAGGGTGATGAAGGAACAGGCATGCCCCGAGAAAAGCCCCGATTGCCAGGGAGATGAACACCAGGAAGCTGCCCGGCCAACCCATCCAGGTTTGTAGCCCTGTCCCGACCAGGGGCGAAACGGAAATGAAGAGACCGCCGCAGGTGACCAGGAAGATCCGTAATCGCTGTTGTTCCAAGCCTGTGAACAGGTCTTGGATCAATGCCTGGGAAAGTACGAAGAAACCGCACCCCAGCGCCTGGACGACCCGAAACAACAGAAACCCCGCGAAGCTCTCGGCAAGTACGCAACCTGCTGCTCCAAGGGCGGAAATGCCGATCCCGATCAACAACAGGTTTTTGCGTCCCATGGCGTCGGACAGTGGGCCGACCAGCAACTGCGACAACGCGATACCCACTGCAAACAGGCTGACGGACAGGGCGATGTCGGACGATGAGCGCCCGAAATGTTCGGACAGCGACGGGAATGAGGGCAGCACGACGTCGATTGGAAATACGCCGAGTAAGGTCAGTGTCAGCAGCAACCCAACAGTTACGGGTTTTCGGGTGTGCGGGAACGCTCTGGTGTCAGCCATGGATACCTGTCCGTGGGGCAATATCGGCGCTTGAAAAGGTCCCGATAAATGGGTTTCCAGTGTCGAAATTTGCGGCGGCAGAGGCAAGGGGATGTTGGGTAGGAAGGCTCTGGTAATCAAGTCGGAAGGGTCGTACAGAGCACCGCGTATCGGCAACGCCCTCAATGCCGGTGGCGTTTGGCAGCGACAAAAAAAATCGCAGCCCGGCTGCGATTGGGGGTGTTCGGACGCCATGGGGGCCAGTGCCACGGCTCTGGCCCCACGTGATCACTCAGCTGTTAGGCAACAACCGGCAGGTAATGCTCTTGATGTAGCGGGTTTCGGCAATGGCCGGGTGTACCGGATGGTCCGGGCCCTGGCCGCCGCGTTCGAGCAGTTGGATGTTGCGGTCCAGGTGGCGGGCGCTGGTCAGCAGGATGTTCTGCAGGTCGTCTTCGGGCAGGTGCATCGAGCACGAAGCGCTGACCAGGATGCCGTCCTTGCTGAGCAGGCGCATGGCTTGTTCGTTGAGGCGGCGATAGGCGCCTTCGCCGTTCTTCAGGTCTTTCTTGCGCTTGATGAAGGCCGGTGGGTCGGCGACGATCACGTCGAAACGTTCTTCGCTGGCCTTGAGTTCCTTCAGGGCCTCGAACACGTCGCCTTCGATGCAGGTCAGCTTCTCGGCGAAGCCGTTCAGCGCGGCGTTGCGCTCGACACCGTCGAGGGCGAAGGCCGAGGCGTCGACACAGAAGACTTCGCTGGCACCGAAGGCGGCGGCTTGCACGCCCCAGCCGCCGATGTAGCTGAACAGGTCCAGTACGCGCTTGCCCTTGGCGTAGGGTGCCAGGCGTGCGCGGTTCATGCGGTGGTCGTAGAACCAGCCGGTTTTCTGGCCTTCCATGACCGGCGCTTCGAACTTCACGCCGTTTTCTTCCAGGGCGACCCATTCCGGCACGAGGCCGAACACGGTTTCGACATAGCGGTTCAAGCCTTCGGCGTCGCGGGCGGCGGAGTCGTTCTTGAACAGGATGCCGCTGGGCTTGAGCACCTGGGTCAGGGCCGCAATCACGTCGTCCTTGTGGGCTTCCATGGTGGCGGAGGCGATCTGCACCACCAGGATGTCACCGAAACGGTCGACTACCAGGCCCGGCAACAGGTCGGAATCACCGTAGACCAAACGATAGAACGGCTTGTCGAACAAGCGCTCGCGCAAGGACAGCGCCACGTTGAGGCGGTGTACCAGCAGGGATTTATCCAGCGGCAGCTTGACGTCACGGGACAACAGGCGTGCGCAGATCAGGTTGTTCGGGCTCATCGCGACGATGCCCAACGGCTTGCCGCCGGCCGCTTCGAGGATAGCCTGGTCGCCGGCCTGGAAACCGTGCAGCGGCGTGGCGGCCACATCGATTTCGTTACTGTAGACCCACAGGTGGCCGGCGCGCAGGCGACGGTCGGCGTTGGCTTTGAGGCGCAGGCTAGGCAGGGACATGACGTCGCTCCGGAAAAAAGAGCGGGAGTATAGCGTGTTGAGGCACGTCCGGGGTTTGTGCGGGACATGTGGCGAGGGCAGGCTATGGCACCGATCTACCCGGCGGTGTATCGGATCCATCTTTAAGGGTTAGAATCCCCGCCTGACCCAGAGTGTGTACTCATGTCCAAAGAGCTTACTGCCGAACAGATCCAACAATCCTTGCAAGGCATCAGTGTGCCGCCCCAGCCGCAGATCATGGTGGATCTGCAGATGGAGCAGTACATGCCCGACCCGGACCTGGAGACCATCGCCAAGCTGATCTCCCAGGACCCGGGCCTCTCGGGGGCCTTGCTCAAGATCGTCAACTCGCCGTACTACGGGCTGCGCAACAAGATCACTTCGATCCAGCGTGCGGTGAACCTGTTGGGCAGCCGTTCGATCATCAACCTGATCAACGCGCAGTCGATCAAGGGCGAGTTGCACGATGACGCCATCGTCACCCTGAACCGTTTCTGGGACACGGCCCAGGACGTGGCCATGACCTGCCTGACGCTCGCCAAGCGCGTCGGCCTGGAGAATGGCGACGAAGCCTATGCGCTGGGGTTGTTCCACGATTGTGGCGTGCCGTTGATGCTCAAGCAGTTCCCCAATTACATGGGCGTGCTGGAAGAGGCCTATGCCAACGCCAGCGCCGAGTGCCGGGTGGTGGACACCGAGAACCGGATGTTCAACACCAACCATGCAGTGGTCGGTTACTACACTTCCAAATCCTGGCGCCTGCCGGATCACGTCAGCCAGGCCATCGCCAACCACCACAATGCCCTGGCAGTTTTCAGCGACGAGTCCTCGCGCAACAACAGCCCGTTGAAAAACCTGCTGGCGATCCTGAAGATGTCCGAGAACATCTGTGCCTCCCACCGAGTGCTGGGCAATCAAGCCGAAGACCACGAGTGGGACTGCGTCGGGCCGCTGGTGCTCGACTACATCGGCTTGTCCGAGTACGACTTCCAGACCCAGAAACAGGAAATCCGCGACCTCGCCACTCGTTGAGTGCGCGCTTCGCCTGACCCGAGAGCCCCATGCCAGAACTGCCGGAAGTCGAAACCACCCGCCGCGGTATTGCGCCACACCTTGAAGGGCAGTGGGTCAGTCGCGTGGTGGTGCGCGACAGCCGCCTGCGCTGGCCGATCCCGGAAGACCTCGACGTACGGCTCTCCGGCCAACGCATCGTGCGGGTGGAGCGGCGGGCCAAGTACCTGCTGATCAACGCCGAGGTTGGCACGTTGATCAGTCACCTGGGGATGTCCGGCAACCTGCGCCTGGTGGAGGTCGGCATGCCTGCGGCCAAGCACGAGCATGTGGACATCGAGTTGGAGTCCGGCCTGGCCTTGCGCTACACCGACCCTCGACGTTTCGGCGCGATGCTCTGGAGCCTCGACCCGCTCAATCATGAATTGCTGATCCGCCTCGGACCGGAGCCGTTGACCGATCTGTTTGACGGCGAGCGCCTGTTCCAGCTGTCCCGGGACCGATCCATGGCGGTCAAGCCGTTCATCATGGACAACGCGGTGGTGGTGGGGGTGGGCAATATCTATGCGACCGAGGCGCTGTTTGCCGCCGGTATCGACCCGCGCCGGCCGGCCGGGGGCATATCCCGGGCGCGTTACCTGAAGCTGGCGATCGAGATCAAGCGCATCCTTGCCCACGCCATCGAGCGCGGCGGTACCACGCTGCGGGATTTCATCGGCGGCGACGGCCAGCCCGGGTACTTCCAGCAGGAGCTGTTCGTGTATGGCCGGGGCGGCGAGCTGTGCAAGGTCTGTGGCACGGGGCTGCGGGAAATTCGTCTGGGCCAGCGCGCCAGCGTCTGGTGTCCGCGCTGCCAGAGCTGATCCGTCCTACGGTCTATAGTCAGTAGTCATACTGCTTAGCCGAAGGACCGACCCCATGAACCTGCTTCGACTTACCGTTCTGACACTGCTGTTGGGCGCCAGTTTGCCTGCCGTGGCGAACGGCGGCAGCGGCGACTCGCGCTACACCATCCAGAACCCGCCGGCCTACGCGATGATCGGCGACTTGTTGATTGCCCGCCCGCTGCTGCTGGCCGCCACCGTGATCGGCGCGGGGGCGTTCGTGGTGGCGTTGCCCTTTACCGCGCTGGGCGGTGGGGTGGGCGATGCGGGGAAGGCGTTGGTGGTCGACCCGGCGAAAGCCACGTTTGTGCGCTGCCTGGGGTGTATTGGGGAGGGGTTTGAGCAGCAGGAGTGAAGCTGTTGGGGCTGCGGGTGTGGCTGATGACCCCATCGCGAGCAGGCTCGCTCCCACAGGAGTCTGCTCAAGACACAAATGTTGCGGACTCAGCAGATCCCTGTGGGAGCGAGCCTGCTCGCGATAGGGCCGATGCAGGCGTTACAAAACCTTCTGGTTCAACCCTTGCCAGTAATCTTGCGATACTTGGCCATCAACTGCTCTTCAGTCTCCGGATGGGCCTCGTCCAGCGGGATGCAGTCCACCGGGCAGACCTGCTGGCACTGGGGCTCGTCGTAATGGCCGACGCACTGGGTGCACAGGTTCGGGTCGATGACGTAGATTTCTTCGCCTTGGGAAATGGCTTCGTTCGGGCACTCGGGTTCGCAGACGTCGCAATTGATGCAGTCGTCGGTGATGATCAGGGACATGCAGGCTCCTGCCGGGGGCGTTGGGCCCGGGCATCTGAAAACGTATGGGCGCAATTGTGCCGTATTGGCGAGCGCAGTGCACGCGGGCGCGATGGACTGCGCTCGGCTTCGCTCGTCGAACCGCGAGCGCAGCGCAGCCCCCACGGGCTATTTCTTGAAGCGCAGGGTCAGCGCATCGGCCACGGCCGGGTGGACGAACTTGGTGATATCCCCGCCCAGCGCCGCAATTTCCCGCACCAGGGTCGAAGAGATGAAGGAATAGCGTTCCGACGGCGTCAGGAAAAGACTCTCGACGTCTGGCGCCAACTGGCGGTTCATGTTGGCCAGCTGGAATTCGTACTCGAAGTCCGAGACCGCGCGCAGGCCGCGCAGGAACACATTGGCGTTCTTTTCCTTGGCAAAATGCGCCAGCAGCGTCGAGAAACCGACCACCTCCACGTTGGGCAGGTGCTTGGTGACCTCGCGGGCCAGTTCCACACGTTGCTCCAGCGGGAACAGCGGGTTCTTCTTCGGGCTGGCGGCGACGGCGATGATCACATGGTCGAACAGGCGCGCGGCGCGTTCGACCAGATCGCCATGGCCCTTGGTAATAGGGTCGAAGGTACCTGGGTACAACACTCGGTTCATCGCGTCGTCCTGGCGGGAGTCCGTTGGGGAGTCGGATGGTATCGCAGCCGACCCGGTCGGCCAAGTCGGCCGTGGGATAAGAAAGCACTATAGACGGTGCGAATAATCCGGATATTCATGGGGTTTTCAAACGTTCGGCCAGGGAAGTTGCCAATTGCGCCGTCAGTCCGTACACCGATAATTGTGGGTTGGCGCCAATGCTGGTGGGGAACAGCGAGCCGTCGTGGATCGAAAGATTGCCCAGTTGATGATGGCGACCGAGGCTGTCCGTGACGGCGGTTTTCGGATCCTCACCCATGGCGCAGCCGCCCATTACATGGGCGCTGCCCAAGCGCGTGCGATGCAAGGCCAGGTCCAGGCTGTCGATCAGCGTACGGGCTTCGGCCAGGGTTTTCACGTAGCGGGCATCGCTGTGCACCGGCATGACGGCCCTGGCGCCGCCGGCGAACTGAATCTCGGCCATGCTGTGGAAGGCCCGGCGCAAACCGTCCCAGGTATACGGTGAAACCGTGTAGTCGAGCACCGGCGTGCCGTCGCTGCGCAACTCGACACGACCACCGGGGCTGTCCGGATGAAACCCGTCGCGCAGCAGGGCCAGCATCGCGTGGGTGTGGGGCAGGTGGCCCATGTGCGCAGCATTCTCCGTGCCGAAGCCACCCAGCAAGGTGGCGGCGAGGGCCGGGTGCAGGGGTGGGACTTCGAGTTTGTAGGACATTTTGCCGGCGGCTCCGTCCTGCCATTGGAAATGGTCCGAGTAAATCGATTGCGGCGCACCGTAAAAGGGGTTGATGACTTCATCGAATTGTCCGGCAGACATGTTCACCAGATGCAGGAAGGTGCGCTTGCCCAGGCATTCGTGCGGGTCCGGCGCATCGGAACGCAGCAGCAGCGCCGGGCTGTTGATGCCGCCGCCCGCCAGCACGTAGTGCCGCGCCTTGATCGTGATGCGCCGTCCGGTGGGGGCCACGCAACGCTCGTCCATGGCCACGCACTCCAGGCCGACGACGGCATCATTCTTGATCAGCAGGCGCTCGGCCCGTGCCAGGTAAAGCAGCACGCCACCCTTGTCCAGCGTGGCGGGAATGGTGGTGACCAGCATCGACTGCTTGGCGTTGGTCGGGCAGCCCATGCCGCAGTAGCCCAGGTTCCAGCAGCCGCGGACATTGCGCGGGATGACGTGCCAGCTGTAGCCCAATTGCTCACAACCTTTGCGGATCACGTCGTTGTTGGCATTGGGAGGAATCATCCAGGGGGCCACGCCCAGGCGCTGTTCCATGCTTTCGAACCAGGGCGCCATTTGTGCGGGGCTGTGCCCCTTGACGTTGTGCTCGGTGGCCCAATGGTCAAGGGTCTGCTCGGGCGTGCGAAAGCTCGAGGTCCAGTTGATCAGCGTCGTGCCGCCCACGGCCCGGCCCTGGAGGATGGTGATGGCGCCGTCCTTGCTCATGCGCCCCAGGCCTTCCTGGTACAGGCTGGAGTAGGCCTGGGCTTCGAGCAGCTTGAAGTCATCGCTGGTCTTGAGCGGGCCCTCTTCGATCAGCAACACGCGATAGCCGGCGGCGCTGAGGATTTCGGCCGTGGTTCCACCCCCCGCGCCACTGCCGATGATCGCCACGTCGGCTTCCAGGGTCAGGTCCTGGGTTAGTTGCGAGCCGTTGTGGGTGGTCCAGCCACGAGCCAGGCCTTCGCGGAAGAGATCGGGTACGGGCATTTGAGGGGTCTCTTGTTGTTATGGATTGGCAATGCTTCTCCTGTGGGAGCGAGCCTGCTCGCGATGGCGGAGGGTCAGTTGCACGGAAGTGAACTGATACACCGCCATTGCGAGCAGGCTCGCTCCCACAGGGAATCTCTCGGTCTCAAACCTTCGGCGGCCCTGGATACCCGCAATGCGCCCAGGCCTCGGGCCGGCTGTACCACGCCATCATCACCATCTGCAGCAGCGAATTGCGGCCTTGTCGCAGAAGGTCCAGCGAGCTGTTTTCCCAGCGGTCGAGGAATTGACGGATGTCTTCGGCGCTGGCGTTTTCCCACGCGCCCCAGACGCCAGTCAGCGGTCCGCGGGTAATGCCCAGCGTGAGCACGTCGAACAATTGGCGCGTCAGCTTGAGCATGGCGGGGGACAAGTGAGCCAGCTCGGCGTCCAGGCTTGCCAGGGTGGCCTCGACGGCAGCGGGGATCTGTTCCGCCGCGACCGCGCCATCCAGCATCACGGGAACAACGGCGCGTAAAAACGGCAGGTCGCTGTCCCGTAGCGCCGCGAGACCGCTGGCCGGCAGGCTTGGTGAGCAACCGCTGAGGCTGGCGCCCAAGCCGACGGTGGCCAGGAAGGCGCTGGCGCCGAGGCTGAATTTCAGCAGGCCGCGCCGTGACAGGACGGGTGCATCGATGAGGCTTGGGTTCATGCTTGTTATTACCCGCGCAGACCTGCGTTAGCGAACGAACAGCTTCTGGATCAACTTCTGCAGCGGCTTGCCATAGGGCGGATAGATCAGCTTCGCAGCGTTGAAGCGCTGTTTGGTCAGCACGCCCTTGGCCTTGCTGAAAGTCAGGAAACCCTCGTGCCCGTGATAGTGCCCCATGCCTGACGGGCCAATACCGCCAAACGGCAAGTCGTCCTGGGCGACGTGCAGCAGTGTGTCGTTCAGGCAGACGCCGCCGGAATGGGTTTCATGGAGTACGCGGTGCTGTTCGGCCTTGTTGTAGCCGAAATAGTAGAGCGCCAGCGGGCGTGGTCGTTGATTGATGTAGGCAAACGCCTGGTCCAGATGCTCGTACGGCACGATGGGCAGCAGCGGGCCGAAGATTTCGTCCTGCATGATCGTCATTTCATCGCTGACGTTGAGCAGCAGGCTGTGGGCCATGCGGCGGCCCTGGCCCTGGTCGAACAGCTCGATCAGCAATGCGCCCTTGCTGGTGGCATCGCTGATGTAGCCGTTGAGCCGCGTCAATTGTCGTTCGTTGATGATCGCGGTGTAGTCCGGGTTGTCCGCCAGGGTCGGATAAAAACCGCGGATCGCCTCGCGATACGCTTCAACGAACTCACCGACGCGGTTTTGCGGCACCAGCACGTAGTCCGGTGCGACACAGGTTTGCCCGGCGTTCAGCGTCTTGCCGAAAGCAATGCGTTCGGCGGCGTCCTTGAGGGGCACGTCGGCGGAGACGATGGCCGGCGATTTTCCACCCAGCTCCAGGGTCACCGGCGTCAGGTTCTCGGCGGCTGCCCGCATGACGTGCTTGCCGATGCTGGTGGCGCCGGTGAACAACAGGTGATCGAAGGGAAGCCTGGAAAACGCCATGCCGACCTCGGCCTCGCCAAGCACCACGCAGACCAGGTCCTGGGGGAAGACCCGGGCCAGCAACTGTTTGAGCAGCAAGCCGGTTGCAGGGGTCGCTTCGCTGAGCTTGAGCATGACCCGATTACCTGCCGCCAGTGCGCCCACCAAAGGCCCGATGGCCAGGAACAGCGGGTAGTTCCAGGGCACGATGACCCCGACTACTCCTAACGGCTGATAAATGACTTTGGCCGACGCCGGTTGGAACGCCATCCCCACCTTGCGCCGGGAAGGTTTCATCCAGCCTGGCAGGTGCCGGCTGGCGTAATGGATGCCGTGCAGGCTGGGCATCAGCTCGGCCAGCAGCGTTTCGTCGGCGCTGCGATGGCTGAAATCCTGGCTGATGGCATCGATCAAGGCTTGTCGTTCGTTGCTCAGCACCTCGCGTAACGCCTTGAGCCACTGCCGGCGCTGATCGACCGGTGGCATCGGATGGGCGGCATAGGCCAGGCGCTGGGCATCGAAGAGCGATTGAAGTTCGCCCAGTTGCTGTTGCGATTCGTGCAGGTAAGCAACGTCAGCAGGCATGGTCGGGCACCGGATATTATTAGAATGGGTGTTTTTTAGAGCTTGTACTCTAGAAAGTCAATGGCATCCTCAACGGCTGTGGGTTTTTCCCGTGACCGATAGGTCGTAAGATGCCCCCAATGCCTTCGTCGAATTAAAGCCCAAACCATGGCCCCACGAATAAAAACCAGCGAGCGCATCGTCCAGAACAGCCTCGAGCTGTTCAATCAGCAAGGCGAGCGCAGCGTCAGCACCAACCACATCGCCGCCCATATGGACATGTCGCCGGGCAATCTCTATTACCACTTCCCCAACAAGCAGGCGATTATCGCCGTGCTGTTCAGTGAGTACGAGAACCTGGTGGACAGCTTCCTGCGTCCGCCCCAGGGCCGGGCTGCCACGGTGGAAGACAAGCGCTTCTACTTGCAGGAGTTGCTGTCGGCCATGTGGAGTTACCGTTTCCTGCATCGGGACCTGGAACACCTGCTCGACAGCGATCCGGACCTCGCCGCCCGCTATCGACGGTTCTCCCAACGCTGCCTGATCCACGGCACGGCCATCTACGAAGGCTTCGTCGCCGCCGGTATCCTGAAAATGGACCGGGTCCAGATCGAGTCCCTGACCTTGAACGCCTGGATCATCCTTACCTCGTGGGTACGGTTCCTGTGCACCACGCGGGAAAACTCAAGTCACTTGAGCGAGCAGGCCATCAAGCGCGGGGTGTATCAGGTGTTGGTGCTGGAGGCCGGTTTCGTCACCGAACAGGCCCGCGAAGCGGTGGATGCGTTGTTCAAAGAATATTACGTCCCGCTGGCCCAGACCCTGGAGGAAGGGCAGTAGGATCGGACCTTCGATTTCCGCCACAGGAGCTCACCATGCCGATTGCGCAACTCATCAGTCCCCAGGCCCTCGAGCAGCGCCGAGCGCTGCCCGGACTGGTCATCCTCGATTGCCGCTTTGCTCTGGAAGACCCGGATTACGGGCAGCGCAGTTATGCCGAGGGCCATATTGCCGGTGCGTCGTTCGCCGACCTTGAGCGAGACCTGAGCGGGCCGGTGACCAAAGGCGTGACCGGGCGTCACCCGCTGCCAGAGCCGGAAGCCTTGGCGGAGCGTCTGCGGACCTGGGGTGCCGACAGTGACAGCGACATCGTGCTCTACGACGACGGCCCCGGGGCCTACGCCGCGCGAGCCTGGTGGTTGCTGGCCTGGCTGGGCAAGCGCGAGGGTGTCTACCTGCTCGACGGTGGGCTCAAGGCCTGGCATGCCGCCGGCTTGCCCTTGAGCCTGGATCCGCCACAGGCGCGCCGTGGGGCCTTCAACGGCTGCGTCGATGCAGCCCTGCTGCTCACCGCGCCAGCGTTGCAACGACGCCTCGGCGAGCCAGGCATGACGCTGCTGGATGCCCGGGCCTTGCCGCGTTTCAAGGGTGAGGTCGAGCCGATCGATCCGGTGGCCGGGCATATCCCCGGCGCGCAGTGCGCCGCGTTCACCGACAACCTGGGAAGCGATGGACGCTTCTTGCCGACCGATGAGCTCAAGCAGCGGTTCGCCGAAAAACTCGGTGGGCGTTCACCCACCGAGCTGGTGGCCTATTGCGGCTCCGGCGTAACGGCGTGCCATAACCTGTTTGCGTTGTGCCTGGCGGGATACCCGCTGGGGAGGTTGTACGCCGGCTCGTGGAGTGAGTGGATCAATGATCCGCAGCGGGGCGTGGCGACGGGTGAATAGCATCACCCACATGTAGGGTGGAGTTCTCTGTGCGAGGCGAGCCTATTTCAGGCTGGCCAGCCACTGGGGAATACGCCGCTCCAGATAATACGCGGGGCTGCGCAGGCTCCCGTCGACGAACCCCACATGTCCACCCCGGGCGTGCAGCTCAAGCCGGGTCGAGGCCGACAGTTCGCCGGGCTCGGGCAGGCTGTGGGGAAACACAAAAGGATCGTCGGCGGCCTGGATCAGCAGGGTCGGGGTGCTGATCTCGCTCATGAAATAACGGCTGGAGGCGCGACGGTAATAATCCGCAGCGTCCGAGAAACCGTGCAGCGGTGCGGTTACCCGGCCATCGAAGTCCCAGAAAGTGCGCATGTTCTCCAGCGGGCCAAGCGCCGCCAGGGTCGCCAGCCCTTCGTGGCGTCCGTCATGCTGGAACTGCCGTTGCTTGTTGCGCACATACGCCACCAATTGCCGCATGAAGTGCGCTTGGTAGAACCTGGAGAATCCCTGCCCGATGCGATCGGCGCACTGGTCGAGACGAAACGGCACCGAGACCGCCACAGCCCCCTCCAGTTGGCTGTGGCTGCCGGTTTCGCCCAAGTGCTTGAGCAACACATTACCGCCCAGTGAATAACCCACGGCGAACAACGGCGCCAACGGCCGGCGGTCGCGCAGGTGGTGGATGGCGGCGGCCAGGTCTTCGCTGACGCCGGAGTGATAGCTGCGGGCCAACAGGTTCGGCTCACCCGAGCAGCCGCGCCAGTTCAGCGCGACACTGGCCCAGCCCTGGCGACCAAGGGCTTGTTGCAACCCGGCCACGTAGGGCGAGTTGGAGGAACCGGTCAGCCCGTGCAGCACCAGCACCAGAGGCGCCTTGGCGCTGTGGGGGCCATGCCAGTCGAGGTCGAGGAAATCACCGTCTTCCAGCCACAAGCGTTCACGTTGCCGCTCGATGTGCGTGGTCTTGCGCCACAGCGGGCCCCACAAGGTTTGCAAGTGCGGGTTGCCAAGGCCCCGGGCGGGGATGAACCGTTCAGATGCAGCGGCCACTATTCTTGTTCTCGGTGCACCGGCCAGCCGTCAGTCAACGGCCTGTGCCATACGTTGCCACAATGCGTAATACACCCGTCCGGATTTCTGCTCGCGATGCAGGCGCCAATTGCCTGGCAAACCCAGGGTCGACGGAGCGGTTTCGCTTTCAGTGTAGACCCAGGCATCGTCGGCCAGCCACTGCCGTTCCTCGAGCAAGGCGCAGACCGTCGGCAACAGGTTCTGGTTGAATGGGGGGTCGAGGAACACCAGGTCGAAGGCTGACGCCGGTTGGCTGTCCAGATAGCGCAGCGCGTCGGCGGTCTGCACCTGGCCGACGGTGCAGCGCAGCGTGCCCAGGTGTTCTTTCAGGCTGGAGACCGCCAGGCTGCTGGCATCCAGCGCCTGGCCCATGGCTGCCCCCCTGGATAAAGCCTCGAGAAACAACGCGCCGCTGCCGGCAAACGGGTCGAGCACCTTGGCGCCCGCCACATAAGGCGCAAGCCAGTTGAACAGGGTTTCACGCACCCGGTCCGGGGTCGGGCGCAGGCCGGGGGCGTCGGGAAAGCTCAAGCGCCGGCTGCGCCATTCGCCGCCGATGATGCGTAACTGGTTCACGCCGTTGTGGGCAGGTTTCTTGCTGGAATTCGTTGGACGAGCCATCAGTGCTCCGGAACCCCGAGCGGTTGCTCGGCAGGTTTGTCAGTGGGGGCCGGTAGCGGCTTCTGCGGCACGGTCGGGCCGGCGGTGACGATGACCATCTTGTCCGTGCTCAAATGTTTGTTCAGCGCGGCCTTGACCTGTTCGACCGTCAGTTCCTGGGACTGGCGCATGAAGTCTTCCAGGTAGCTCAGCGGCAGGTCATAGAACCCCATGGCCCCAAGCTGGCCGACGATGTCGGCGTTGCTGGCGGTAGACAGCGGGAAGCTGCCGGCCAGCTCACGCTTGGCATCATCGAGTTCTTTCTGGGTTGGACCGTTCTTCAGGTAATCGGCGAACACGTCCTGCACCAGTTTCAGCGTGCCTTCGCTCATTTCGGCGCGGGTCTGCAGGTTGATCATGAACGGGCCACGGGCTTGCATCGGCGTGAAGCCGGAATACACGCCGTAGGTCAGGCCGCGTTTTTCCCGTACTTCAGTCATCAGTCGCGTGCCGAAACCACCACCGCCGAGAATCTGGTTGCCCAAGGACACCGCCGCAAAATCCGGATCGTCCCGGTCAATGCCCAGTTGCGCGAGCATCAGGTTGGTCTGCTTGGACGCAAACTCGATATGGCTGACGCTGGCCTTCGGTTCCACCGGCGCTGGGGTTTTCGCCAGGGCCGGACCTTTGGGCAGCGCCGTGGACACCTCGCTGGCAATGGCTTGGGCTTCTGCGCGCGACAAATCCCCCACCAGCGCGATCACCGCGTTGCCGGCGGTATAGGCCTTGGCATGGAAGGCCCGGGCCTGGGCCAGGGTGATCGGTGGAATGCTCGCTGCGGTGCCGTCGCTGGAGTGGGCGTAAGGATGCTCGCCGTACAAGCGCTTCATCAGCTCCAGGCCGGCCAGTTTGCCGGGGTTCTGTTTCTGGTATTCGAAACCGGCGAGCATCTGGTTCTTGATGCGGGCGAAGGAGTCGGCGGGGAAGGTCGGCTTGCCGACGACGTCGGCGAACAGCTTCAGCGCCGGCTCACGCTTGTCCACTGCACTGAGGCTGCGCAGGGACGCCACGGCCATGTCCCGGTAGGCGCCATTGCCGAAGTCTGCGCCGAGGCTTTCGAACCCTTCGGCAATGGCACCGACGTCCTTGCCGGCCACGCCTTCGTTGAGCATGGCATTGGTCAGCAGCGCCAGCCCCGGAGCGTCGCCGTCCTGGCTGCTGCCGGCGGCGAAGGTCAGGCGCAGGTCGAACATCGGCAATTCCCGGGCTTCGACGAACAGCACCTTGGCGCCTTCGGTGGTTTTCCAGGTTTGCACGTCGAGCTGGCGGTGGCTGGGCGGCTTGCCGTCCAGCTCCGCCAGCGATTGCAGCTTGTTGCCGGACTTGGCGTTGTCCAGGGCCTGGCTCGCGGTGACGCCCGTGGTGGGGAACAGGTAGAACGCCAGGGAGCCGGCCAGTGCGACGAGCACCAGGCCGATCAATACCCGGCGTGATGATTTACGCTCATTCATGAGCTTTCTCCTCGGGCAGGACGTGCGCAACGCTGAGGCGCGAGCGGGTGAAATACAGCTGGGCGGCCTTCTGGATATCTTCCGGGGTCACGCTCTGCAGCTCGGCGAGTTCCGTGTCCATCAGCTTCCAGGACAGGCCGACGGTCTCCAACTGGCCAATGGCCGTGGCCTGGCTGGTGATCGAGTCACGCTCATACACCAGGCCGGCAATGACCTGGGCGCGCACGCGCTCCAGTTCGTCCGCGGTCGGCGCCGTGGTCTTCAACTGGTCGAGCAAGCGCCACAGCCCGGCTTCGGCCTGGGCCATGGTTTTGTTTTTCTGCGTGTTGGGCGTCGCCGACAGGCTGAACAGCGAGTCGCCACGGGTGTACGCGTCGTAGCTCGACGAGCCGCCGGACACCAGCTCTTCGCCGCGTTCCAGTTGGGTCGGAATGCGCCCGCTGTAGCCGCCGTCCAGCAGCGCCGAGATCAGCCGCAGCGCGTTGACCGAGCGCTTGTCCGTCGCCGTGGCGATGCTCGGTACGTTGAAGGCCATCATCACGCTGGGCAGTTGGGTCTGCACATGCAGGGTGATCTGGCGCTCACCGGGCTCGGCCAACTCCAGGGGGATTTTCGCCGACGGCACCGCGCGCCGGGCAATCGGACCGAAGTAACGCTGGGCCAGGGCCTTGACCTCGTCCGGCGTCACGTCGCCAACCACCACCAGGGTTGCGTTGTTCGGGGTGTACCAGGCTTCGTACCAGTGACGCAGCTCCTCCACGGTCATCCGGTCCAGGTCGGCCATCCAGCCGATGGTCGGCGTGTGATAGCCGCTGGCCGGATAAGCCATGGCCTTGAAGCGTTCATAGGCCTTGGACATGGGCTTGTCGTCCGTGCGCATGCGGCGCTCTTCCTTGATGACCTCGATTTCACGGCTGAACTCTTCCGGCGGCAGGCGCAGGCTGGCCATGCGGTCGGCTTCCAGCTCGAAGGCCACGCCCAGGCGGTCACGGGCCAGCACCTGGTAGTACGCGGTGAAGTCATCGCTGGTGAAGGCGTTCTCTTCGGCGCCCAGGTCCCGCAGGATCAGCGACGCTTCGCCGGGGCCGACTTTTTCACTGCCCTTGAACATCATGTGTTCCAGGGCGTGGGACAGGCCGGTCTGGCCCGGTGTTTCGTAGCTGGAGCCGACCTTGTACCAGACCTGGGACACCACCACCGGTGCCCGGTGGTCTTCGCGCACCACCACCTTCAAGCCATTATCGAGGGTGAATTCGTGGGTGGGTTGTGGATCGGCAGCGAAGGCTGGAAAGGGCAGACAAACTGCGCTGAACAGCAGGCCTGCAACGCGGCGGGCAAGAGCATTCATTCGTGTTTAAACCTGTTGGGCTGCCCGCTAGGTCTTAGCGTCGGCGGGCGAGAGGGTGCTAGGATAACGGTCCGTTTTACTGGCGGCCACGCCTATCGGGCCTTTTGTCGGCCCATGGCAGTTTGGGTTCTGCGCAGAAACCTTGGGTTAGCTCGGCGATCCCAGCGTTTTCGCCGAGGATGGCCTACCAGTCCTTCGAAAAAATCGACCATGAGGTGTCCCGGGGACATTTCGACAATCTGTTGCCCGTGAACAAGCTGGGTAAAACGCAGTCTGTTCAGCATCGAATATTTATCACCGAGGCGCCCCTGTGGCGCTTCGCTACCGTGAGATAGCCGTCCTCCATGTTTGGTTCCAACGACGACAAGAAGACCCCAGCTGAGGCTGGCGAGAAAAAAGGCCTGTTCGGATGGCTGCGCAAGAAGCCGCAGGAAACCGTCGTCGAACAGCCACAAGCGCCCATTGAACCCGCCGCCGAGCCGGTGGCCGAGGCCGCCGCGCCGATCGTCCTGCCGATCGCCGAACCGGTGCTGCAACCGGTCGCGCCTGAGCCCGCACCTGAGCCAGTGGCCGAGCGACCGCTGACGCCGCCCGCGGAGCAAACCCCCTGGCTGACCTTACCCGTGGCGGAAGAGCCGGTGGCGCTGGTCGAGGATGCACAGGCCCCGCATGTCACCCCGCCGATCCCGGCTTCGGCGCAACCTGTCGTGGTGCCGGTTGCCGAAGTGCCGGCGGTGGTCGCCACACCGGCCGTTGTTCCTTCGCTCATTGCCGAGCCAGCGCCGGTTGAAACGACGGCCCCGGTCGAACCCGTGCGCGTCACTGAAGAGAACAAGGTCGGCTTCTTCGCCCGCCTCAAGCAAGGCCTGTCGAAGACCAGCGCCAGCATCGGCGAAGGCATGGCCAGCCTGTTCCTGGGCAAGAAGGTCATCGATGACGAATTGCTCGAAGACATCGAAACCCGCCTGCTGACCGCCGATGTCGGCGTCGAGGCGACGTCGGTGATCATCCAGAGCCTGACCCAGAAAGTTGCCCGCAAGCAGCTGACCGATGCCGACGCGCTGTACAAATCCCTGCAGGGCGAGTTGACCAACCTGCTCAAGCCGGTGGAACAGCCGCTGGTGATCGCTTCGCAGAACAAGCCGTATGTGATCCTGGTGGTGGGCGTCAATGGCGCCGGCAAGACCACCACCATCGGCAAGCTGGCGAAGAAGCTGCAGCTTGAGGGCAAGAAAGTGATGCTCGCCGCCGGCGACACCTTCCGCGCCGCCGCTGTGGAGCAGCTGCAAGTGTGGGGCGAACGCAACAAGATTGCGGTGATCGCCCAGCACACTGGCGCCGATTCCGCTTCGGTGATCTTCGACGCCGTGCAGGCCGCCAAGGCCCGTGGTATCGATGTGCTGATCGCCGACACCGCCGGTCGCCTGCACACCAAGGACAATCTGATGGAAGAGTTGAAGAAGGTACGCCGGGTTATCGGTAAGCTTGACGCCGACGCGCCGCACGAGGTGCTGCTGGTGCTCGACGCCGGTACCGGCCAGAACGCGATCAACCAGGCCAAGCAGTTCAACCAGACCGTCGAACTGACCGGGCTGGCCCTGACCAAGCTCGATGGCACCGCCAAGGGCGGGGTGATCTTTGCCCTGGCCAAGCAGTTCGGCCTGCCCATTCGCTACATCGGCGTGGGTGAAGGCATCGACGACTTGCGCACCTTTGAAGCCGAGGCCTTTGTCCAGGCGCTGTTTGCCGAGCGGGAGCATTCATGATTCGTTTCGAACAGGTCGGTAAACGCTATCCGAACGGGCACGTCGGCTTGCATGAGCTGAGCTTTCGGGTCCGTCGGGGCGAGTTTCTGTTCGTCACCGGCCATTCCGGCGCCGGTAAAAGTACCTTGCTGCGCCTGCTGCTGGCGATGGAGCGGCCCACCACCGGCAAGCTGCTGCTGGCCGGCCAGGACCTGAGCACCATCAGCAATGCCCAGATCCCCTACCTGCGTCGGCAGATCGGCGTGGTGTTCCAGAACCACCAGTTGCTGTTCGATCGCACCGTGTTCAACAACGTCGCGTTGCCGTTGCAGATCCTCGGGCTGTCCAAGGCCGAGATCAACAAGCGCGTGGACTCGGCCCTGGAACGCGTGGCCCTGTCGGACAAGACCGACCTGTACCCGGGTGACCTGTCCACCGGCCAGCAACAGCGCGTCGGCATTGCCCGCGCCATCGTCCACCGCCCGGCGCTGCTGCTGGCGGACGAACCCACCGGTAACCTTGACCCGCGCCTGGCGGCGGAGATCATGGGCGTATTCGAAGACATCAACCGGTTGGGCACCAGCGTGCTGATCGCCAGTCACGACCTGGCGTTGATCGCCCGCATGCGTCACCGCATGCTCACCCTGCAGCGCGGACGCCTGATCGGCGACGGGGAGGCGGGTGTATGAGCGCAACCCGTAGCCCGAAAGTGGCCGAACGTGTGGCCCCGAAGGCCTCCGACCCGCAGCCGCAAAAGAAGAAGCGCGACGATGACGACGGCCCGGACTTTCCCACGCTGTTGCGTGCCTGGATTGAAAGCCACCGCGCCAGCCTGCTGGACAGCTTGCGACGCCTGGGCAAGCAGCCCGTCGGCAGCTTCTTTACCTGCATGGTAATGGCGGTTGCCCTGAGTTTGCCGATGGGGCTGTCATTACTGCTCAATAATGTGGAGCGCCTGGGTGGCTCCTGGCAGCGTGCGGCGCAGATATCCCTGTACCTGCAACTGGAAGCGAGCCCGGGCGAGGGCCAGGCATTGCGCGAGCAGATCCAGGCCATGCCGGGCGTGGCCGATGCCCAATACATCGGTCGCGATCAGGCGCTTGAGGAGTTCCAGCAGCAGTCCGGCCTGGGCGAAGCTCTGAAGGAACTGCCGGAGAACCCGCTGCCGGGGGTCGTGCTGGTGACGCCGAAAGAAGTCGACAAGCCGACCCTTGAAGCATTAAGACAAAAACTTTCGGAATTGCCCAAGGTACAACAGGCACAGCTTGATCTAGTCTGGGTCGAGCGTCTGGCGGCGATACTCAAGCTGGGCGACCGGTTTGTCTTCGGCCTGACGGTGCTGCTGGTGTCTGCATTACTTTTGGTGATAGGCAATACCATTCGTCTTCATATTGAAAACCGCCGCACCGAGATAGAAGTGATTAAACTCGTCGGCGGTACGGACAGCTATGTACGCAGGCCCTTTCTTTACATGGGCGCGCTGTATGGCTTCGGCGCCGGGCTGCTGTCCTGGGGTGTATTGGCGTTTGGCCTGGATTGGCTGAACGATGCGGTAGTGGGGCTGGCCGGTTTGTACGGCAGCGACTTCGCCTTGGCCGGCGTACCAGTCGCCGACGGTCTGTCGCTCTTGCTTGGCGCCGTGCTGTTGGGTTATATCGGTGCATGGATTGCGGTAGCACGCCACTTGCGTGAGCTTGCACCAAAATAGTGATTTTGCGCGTATTGACCTTTCGCTTTTTGTGGGAACTTGTCCTACGGTTCCCGGTCAATTTTCGCAGTGCTGAACTGCACGAGTTATGTGAGTCGGAGGTTTTTTCGTATGACCACTTCTTTGCAACCTGCTTATGCTCTGGTCCCGGGTGCGAACCTGGAGGCCTATGTGCACACGGTGAACAGCATTCCGTTGCTGACCCCCGAGCAGGAGCGTGAACTGGCCGAGAGTCTCTATTATGAGCAGGATCTTGAGGCGGCTCGGCAGATGGTGCTCGCCCACCTGCGTTTTGTCGTACATATCGCCCGCAGCTATTCCGGCTACGGGCTGGCCCAGGCTGACCTGATCCAGGAAGGCAACGTCGGCCTGATGAAGGCGGTCAAGCGTTTCAACCCGGAAATGGGTGTGCGCCTGGTGTCGTTTGCAGTGCACTGGATCAAGGCGGAAATCCACGAGTTCATCCTGCGCAACTGGCGCATCGTGAAGGTCGCGACCACCAAGGCCCAGCGCAAGCTGTTCTTCAACCTGCGCAGCCAGAAAAAGCGTCTGGCCTGGCTGAACAACGAGGAAGTCCATCGCGTGGCGGAAAGCCTCGGCGTAGAGCCGCGGGAAGTCCGCGAGATGGAAAGCCGCCTGACCGGCCATGACATGGCCTTCGACCCGGCCGCCGAAGCGGACGACGACAGCGCTTTCCAATCGCCGGCCAACTACCTGGAAGACCACCGGTACGACCCGGCGCGTCAACTGGAAGACGCCGACTGGAGCGACAACTCCAACACCAACCTGCACGAAGCCCTGGAAGTGCTGGACGAGCGCAGCCGCGACATCCTCTACCAGCGTTGGCTGGCCGAGGAGAAGGCCACGCTGCACGACCTGGCGCAGAAGTACAACGTGTCGGCCGAGCGGATTCGTCAGCTTGAGAAAAGCGCGATGAACAAGCTCAAGGTATCGATTGCGGCTTGACCTGCGCAACGGCAATGAAAAACGCCCCGATCAGCAATGATCGGGGCGTTTTTATTTCAGACCCAAGACAGATCCCCCTGTGGGAGCGAGCCTGCTCGCGATGGCGGTGTATCAGTCAACTTATTGATGGCTGACAGTCCGCCATCGCGAGCAGGCTCGCTCCCACAAGGGATCTCCCACAGGGGATCTGTGGTGGTGTCGGCTACTGCGCCCAGGGCGCCCGCCGCGCGTTGTTGAGCTCCAGCAAATAGCCGTCGCCTCCCAACTGGCTCATCTGCTGGCGAATCCAGCTGGCCCGTCTCAACACATAAGGGCTGGGCCGGCTGGGGCTCCACTTGCGGGGGTTGGGCAATACGGCCGCCAACAGGCTTGCCTGTTGCCGGGACAACGCATCGGCGCCAACGCGGAAATGGTGACGCGCCGCCGCTTCGGCGCCGAACACGCCGTCATCCCACTCGACGCTGTTGAGGTACACCTCAAGAATCCGCTGCTTGGGCCAGAGCACTTCGATCAGCGCCGTGAACCAGGCTTCGAAGCCTTTGCGCAGCCAACTGCGGCCCGACCACAGGAACAGGTTCTTGGAGACTTGTTGGCTGAGCGTGCTGGCGCCACGGATCGAACCGCCGTGACCGTTGTGGGCGAACGCGGCCTGGATCGCGTCGATGTCGAAGCCCCAGTGCTCAGGGAATTTCTGGTCTTCGCCGGCGATCACCGCAACCTTGAGGTTGTCGGAGATCTGGTCCCAGGGCTGCCAGGTGCGTTGCAGGTCGATCGGTTCGCCGTCGAACCAGGATTCAACCTTGCGCTCGATCATCAACGCGGTGAACGGCGGCGGCACCACGCGAAACAGCAGCACCAGGGCAATGCTGCCAACGGCGAACCAGAGCAGGGCTTTGAGTAATCGTCGAAACAATGAAAGCAGCATAGAGATGGCTTGGCCGAACCGGTCGAGCGGGCCATTATACAGACCCTGTCCACCGAGTCTGACTGGAGTTCTCATGCTGCGTAGCTTTCTGATGCTGGCTGCTTTTTTCGGCTTCACCGGTGTGGCACTCGGAGCGTTTGCCGCCCACGGCCTGAAAAATCGCCTGAGTGCCGACTACCTGGCGATTTTCCACACCGGTGTCACTTACCAACTGGTGCACACCCTGGCTTTGCTCGGCGTCGCGTTGCTGGCCACGCACATTCCCGGACGCATCGTCACCTGGGCCGGCATCTCATTCGTGATCGGTATCCTGTTGTTCTCCGGCAGCCTCTACCTGCTGACCCTCACCGGCATCAGTAAACTCGGCATCATCACCCCGTTCGGCGGCCTGGCGTTCCTGATCGGCTGGCTCTGCCTGGGGCTAGCGGCCTGGCGCCTCCAACTTGCCGCTTGAAGCTTGAAGCTTGAAGCTCGAAGCTGACCAAGGGACTTGGGTCCCCCAGACCGATCGGGCTAGAATGCCAGCCCCTAAAAATGATGACGGCATCCGGCATGCGCATTCAGTTGAACGGCGAACCCCTTGACCTGCCTGACGGTGAAACCGTCGCGGCCCTGCTGACCCGTCTGGAACTCGCCGGACGTCGCGTCGCGGTGGAACTCAATCTGGATATCGTCCCGCGTAGCCAGCATGCCGACACCACCCTCAATGAGGGTGATCAGGTTGAAGTCGTACACGCCATCGGCGGCGGCTAGTCGCTGCGGTTTTGCAGCCTTTCGCAAGAACCTCACCCCAACAGAGGATTTCCCATGAGCATCGTTCGTAGCGACAAGCCCTTCGTCCTGGCCGGTCGTACTTACCAGTCGCGCTTGCTGGTCGGCACCGGCAAGTACCGCGACATGGAAGAGACCCGCCTGGCCATCGAAGCCTCGGGCGCCGAAATCGTCACCGTTGCCGTGCGCCGGACCAACATCGGCCAGAACCCGGGCGAACCGAACCTGCTGGATATCCTGCCGCCGGATCGCTACACCATCCTGCCAAACACCGCCGGCTGCTTCGACGCCATCGAAGCCGTGCGCACCTGCCGTTTGGCCCGTGAGCTGCTCGACGGCCACAACCTGGTGAAGCTGGAAGTGCTGGCCGACCAGAAAACCCTGTTCCCCAACGTGATCGAAACCCTCAAGGCCGCCGAAACCCTGGTCAAGGAAGGCTTCGACGTGATGGTGTACACCAGCGATGACCCGATCATCGCCCGGCAACTGGCGGAAATCGGCTGCATCGCGGTCATGCCGCTGGCCGGCCTGATCGGTACGGGCCTGGGGATCTGCAACCCGTACAACCTGCAGATCATCCTCGAAGAAGCCAAGATCCCGGTGCTGGTGGATGCCGGCGTCGGTACCGCGTCCGACGCCACCATCGCCATGGAGCTGGGTTGCGAGGCGGTGCTGATGAACTCTGCCATCGCCCACGCCCAGCAACCGATCCTGATGGCCGAAGCCATGAAGCACGCCATTGTCGCCGGGCGCCTGGCGTATCTCGCCGGCCGCATGCCGAAAAAACTTTACGCCAGCGCCTCCTCGCCGCTGGATGGTCTGATCAAGTAAGAGCCATTGATGACTGAATCGAACGACACGCCTGTCCAGCCGGACGAAGGCGAAGAGCGCCAACACCGCCGCATCAAGAGTTTCGTGATGCGCGCCGGGCGCATGACCGAAGGCCAGCAACGCGGCCTGGAGCAGGGCACGCCCCTGTTCGTCCTGCCCCTGGCCGATGCGCCGGTGGATTTCGACCAAGTGTTCGGCCGCTCGGCGCCGCGCTCCCTGGAAATTGGTTTTGGCATGGGCCACTCGTTGCTGGAGATGGCCGCTGCTGCGCCGGAACAGGATTTCATTGGTGTGGAAGTCCACCGTCCTGGCGTCGGTGCGCTGCTCAACGGCGTGCTTACCCAGGGGCTGACCAACCTGCGGGTCTACGATTGCGACGCCATCGAAGTGCTCAACCGCTGCGTGGCCGACAACAGCCTCGACCGGCTGATGCTGTTCTTCCCGGACCCCTGGCACAAGAGCCGGCACCACAAGCGCCGTATCGTCCAGGCGTCGTTCGCTGAGCTGGTGCGCAGCAAGTTGAAGGTCGGCGGTGTGCTGCACATGGCCACCGACTGGGAACCCTACGCCGAATACATGCTGGAAGTGATGAACGTCGCGTCGGGCTACCGCAACCTCGCCGAAGACGGCAAATGCGTACCGCGCCCGGCCGAACGGCCGATCACCAAGTTCGAGCGCCGTGGTGAGCGGCTCGGGCATGGGGTTTGGGATCTGAAGTTCGAGAAGTTGGCGTGAGCATTAGTAGATCCTGTTTAAGCGGGATCCTCTGTGGGAACGAGCCTGCTCGCGATAGCGGCCTGACAGTCAACATTGATGTTGGATGTCATGGCCTCATCGCGAGCAGGCTCGCTCCCACAGTTGTTTTTGGGCGTTGCAAAGATCAGCGGCGATCCGCTACGACGCCAATCAACACCAGCACCACCAACAACACCGGTGCCAGGCTGTAGTTGTTGAACTGGCTCAGCCCTCGCACCACCCACGGCGTGGCATAGATCAAAGCCGCGCCGCTGCCGATCATGCACAGCAGGGCGATCAGCGGCACGCGCAACGCGCCGGCGATGCTGCCCAGGCGTTGTTCGACCCAGGCCTTGAGGTCCGCACCGAACAGCACCAGCAGGCAGCCTACCAGCGCCAGGGAGATTTCCGAGAGGTTGCTGCGGCTCCAGCGGGACACGGTAGCCAGCAGGTCGAGTACCAGATCCATTCGATTTCCTTGTTGTTGGTCAGCTCAGAAATGTCTGCAGCAAGTCATTGAGAAACAGCTGTCCGCGCTCGGTGGCCGCCAGACGTGTCGGTTCGACCTGTAACAACCCGCTTTGTTCGGCCTCGCGGCGGCCTTCGGCCAGGCTTAGCAGGGACAGGCCGGTGCGTTCCGGATACAGGCGCGCTTCCACGCCTTCGGTCAGGCGCAGGGCGTTCATCAGGAATTCGAACGGCAGTTCTTCGTTGGCCAGGGTTTTCTCGCCGGCGAGGAAGCGTTTGCCTGGGTTGAGGTAGTCCTTGGGCAAGCGGGTTTTCCAGGTGCGCACGATGCGCCCGTCCGGATGGCTGAGCTTGCCGTGGGCGCCGGCGCCGATGCCGATGAAGTCGCCGAAGCTCCAGTAGTTGAGGTTATGCCGCGCCGCCCGACCCGGCTGGGCGTAGGCCGACACTTCGTACTGGGCGTAGCCGTGTTCGGCCAGCAGGGCCTGACCGGCTTCCTGGATGTCCCACAGCGTGTCGTCTTCCGGCAGCGTCGGTGGCTGGTTCCAGAACACGGTGTTCGGCTCCAGGGTCAGTTGGTACCAGGACAGATGCGTCGGCTTCAGGGCGATGGCCTGGCGCAAGTCGCTCAAGGCGTCGTCGAGGGACTGGTCGGGCAAGCCGTGCATCAGGTCCAGGTTGAAGTTATCGAAGCCGGCCTGGCGGGCCATGTCGGCCGCGCGCACGGCTTCGTCACCGTTGTGGATCCGTCCCAGGGCTTGGAGCTTGGCCTGCTGGAAGCTCTGGATACCGATGGACAGGCGATTGATGCCCAGCGCCCGGTAAGCGACGAACTTCTCTTGCTCGAACGTGCCGGGGTTGGCTTCCAGGGTGATTTCAATGTCCGGGGCGAACGGTATGCGCGCCTCGACGCCCTTGAGCAGCCGGCCCAGGGCCTGGGCGCTGAACAGGCTGGGGGTGCCGCCGCCGAAGAAAATCGAACTCAGCGTCCGGCCATGCACCCCATGCAGGTCCTGATCGAGATCGGCCAGCAAGGCGTCGACGTATTCGTCTTCCGGCAGCTGCGGGCTGGCGGTGTGAGAGTTGAAGTCGCAATACGGGCATTTGCGTACGCACCACGGGATGTGGATGTACAACGCCAGGGGCGGCAGCACCGGCAGCGGCGCCCGAGGCGTTTGTGCACCGCCATGAATCAGCGGCGCGGGAGCGTCATGGCTCATGGAAGATCCAGACGCTGACGCAGCAGGGCCATGGCGCGGGCGCGGTGGCTCAGTTGGTTCTTTTCCACCGGGCCCAGCTCGGCGCTGGAGCAGTTGCGCTCCGGCACCCAGAACAGCGGGTCGTAGCCAAAGCCGTGCTCGCCGCTGGCCTCGGTAAGGATGCGCCCGTGCCACAGGCCTTCGCAGAGAATCGGCAGCGGATCATCGGCATGCCGTACGAGAGCCAGGACGCAGACGAACTGCGCGCCCCGGTCGGCTTCCGGCACATCCTTGAGGGCCTCAAGCAGCTTGGCATTGTTCGCCGCGTCGCCTTTGCCATCGGCGTAGCGGGCCGAATAGATGCCCGGCGCGCCGCCGAGGAAGTCCACTGCCAGCCCCGAGTCGTCCGCCAGCGCCGGCAGACCGGAGAGGCGCGCGGCGTTGCGGGCCTTGAGGATGGCGTTCTCGACGAACGACAGGCCGGTTTCTTCAGGTTCCACCTGGCTGAACTCGCCAACCGAGCGCAATTGCACCGACCCGCCGAGCATGGCCTGGAGTTCCTTGAGTTTGCCGGCGTTGTGGCTGGCGAGTACGAGTTGGGTGAGGTTCATCATTCGCCGGGGAACAGTTCCTGGTTGAAGTTGAGGGTGTTGATCTTGTCGCCGGTCTGCACCTTGATCTCGAAGGTGCGGGTTTCCTGCTGGTCCACCGGGTACTGGGCGATGTAGTAGATCGCCCCTTGCTCGATGACCTGGCGGAAGGTCAGCGGGACCGTCTTGCTGGTCAGGTCCTTGATCGTGCCGCTGACCTGGGCCATCAAGGGCTTGCCGTCCTTGATCAGCGAAACATTGATCACCCCCTGGTTCTTGCTGCGGACCAGCTCGGCGGCCTTGGCGATGTCCGGTGTCAGGAAGGTGGAGTTGAAGGTGTTGTAGTGCACGGTGATGTCACCGAACACTTCCTTGCGCTCGGCCTTGATGACGTCAGCGGCCATGACGCCGATGCTCAGGCAGGCGGTGATGAGGAACAACGCTAGACGTTTCATGGGGTGCTCCTGGGATCAGGGTCGGGGTTCACACGGCGACCTGGTGGTCGGCAAGGCCCGGGCTGCTGACCCGATAGATGCCTATTTCACCTAACAGATTAGGCCATAGCTTGCTGGCCCACCCGTGGCGGTGCTGTTGGTCCACGGCCAGGCGATCGATGACCTTGGCTTCACGTTCGCGACACAACGCTTCGAAGTCGGCGAAGGTGCAGAAGTGGATGTTCGGCGTGTTGTACCAGGTGTAGGGCAAAAAATCCGACACCGGCATGCGGCCCTTGCTTGCCAGGTACCAGCGGCAGCGCCAGTGGCCGAAATTGGGGAAGGTGATGATGCACTGGCGCCCGACCCGGAGCATTTCGTCGAGGATCCGGTCCGGGTAATGCACCGCTTGCAGCGCCTGGGTCATGACCACGACGTCGAAGCTGTTGCTGGCAAAGTTGCCGAGGCCCTTGTCCAGGTCCTGCTCGATGACGTTGATGCCCTTGGCGACGCACTCGGCGATGTTGTCCGGGTCGTTCTCCAGGCCGTAGCCGCTGACCTGCTTGTTGTCCCGCAGCCAGGTCAGCAGTTCGCCGTCGCCGCAGCCCAGGTCGAGCACGCGGCTGCCGGCGGGGATCCATTCCTGGATGATGTCCAGATCGGCTCTCATGGCGTCCTCACAGCGTTATACGGTTCATGTAGTTGCCAAACGCCTGCAGGTAGCGCGGGATCGGCATCAGAAAGGCGTCGTGGCCCTGGGGCGCGTCGATTTCCAGGTAGCAGACGTCCTTGCGCGCGGCCATCAGCGCGTCCACCAGTTCCCGCGAGCGAGCCGGGGAGAAACGCCAGTCGGTGGTGAACGACATCACGCAAAACCTGGCGGTGGCGCCTGCGAAGGTTTTCGCCAGGTCATCGTCGAAGTTCGCCGCCGGGTCGAAGTAGTCCAGGGCCTTGGTCATCAGCAGGTAGGTGTTGGCGTCGAAACGACCGGAGAACTCCTCGCCCTGATAGCGCAGGTAGCTTTCCACCTGGAACTCGACGCTGTGGAAGTCGTAGTTGAGCTTTTCGCTCTTGAGGCCACGGCCGAATTTCTCGCCCATGGAATCGTCGGAGAGATAGGTGATGTGCCCGACCATGCGCGCCAGCATCAGCCCGCGCTTGGGGATCACACCGCGTTCCTGGAACGAACCGCCGTGGAACTCCGGGTCGGTGAGAATCGCCTGGCGCGCCACTTCGTTGAAGGCGATGTTCTGCGCCGACAGCTTGGGGGCCGAAGCGATTGCCAGGCAATGGCGCACGCGGTCCGGGTAGGTGATGGTCCATTGCAGCGCTTGCATGCCGCCGAGGCTGCCGCCGATCACCGCCGCCCACTGGCCGATGCCGAGGCGGTCGGCCAGGCGTGCCTGGCTGTGGACCCAGTCTTCCACGGTCAACACCGGGAAGTCGGCGCCGAAGGGCTTGCCGGTGTCCGGGTTGAGACTGCTCGGGCCGGTAGAGCCATTGCAGCCGCCGAGGTTGTTCAGGCTGACCACGAAGAACTTGCGGGTGTCGATGGGCTTGCCGGGGCCGATGCAACTGTCCCACCAACCTGGCTTGCGCTCGTCGACGCTGTGGTAGCCGGCGGCGTGGTGATGCCCGGACAAGGCGTGGCAGATCAGCACGGCATTGCTCGCCGTGGCGTTCAGCGTGCCGTAGGTTTCGTAGATCAGGTCATAGGCTGGCAACGAACGGCCGCAGGCCAGGGCCAGGGGCTCGCTGAAATGCGCCACTTGCGGCGTCACCAGACCAACGGAATCGGCGGGAAAGGCAGCTGGCATCGACCCTGCTCTCGTTGAAATGAGGCGTAAGTCTAAAGACCGCTGGAGTTAGCGGCAACCAAGGAAATCGCCGACTGACGCCGATCGTTCCCATGCTCCGCGTGGGAATGTCGCCGGGGACGCTCCGCGTTCCGCTTTAGGGTGACGCAGAGCGTGGGAACGAGCGAGGGGGGTCAGATCAGCAGGCGCAGGATATCCGGCATCATGGTCATCGCCGCCAGGTTATTGATCACCAGCATGTCGAGCAGTTTGAGCACCATGAACGCCAGGATCGGCGAGATATCCAGGCCGCCGAGGTTCGGCACGATGCGACGGAACGGCGCCAGGGCCGGCTCGCAGATCTGGTTCACCAGCTCGGCGCCGGGGTTGTGGCTGCCTGGCGCAACCCACGACAGGATCACGCTGATGATCAGGGCGAAGAAGAAAATCTTCAGGAACAGCGCGGTGACGCCGATGATCGACCAGATCAGCAGTTGCAGCGGGTTGCCGGTGGTGCCGTAGGTCAGCAGCAGGGTCAGGGCCATCAGCGCCATTTGCACGAGGATTGCCAGCACCAGCGACGACATATCCAGGCCGAACAGGCTGGGGATGATACGGCGCAGGGGTTTGAGCAGCGGTTGGGTGGCCTTGACGATGAACTGGCACAGCGGGTTGTAGAAGTTGGCGCGCACCAGTTGCAGCACGAAACGCATCAGCACGATCAGCAGGTACAGGCTGCCGAGGGTTTGCAGCACGTAGACCGCTGCGGTGTTCAATCCGATCATGAATGGCTCCTTATTGGCCCAGTTGTTCGGCCATTTCGGCCGAGCGGTGCGCGGCGGCGCCGAGTGCTTTTTCCACCAGGGCTTCGAAGCCCCCGGCCTGGAACGATTTGATGGCCGCTTCGGTGGTGCCGGCCGGCGAGGTCACGCGGCGGCGCAGCTCAGCTGCATCGACATCGCTGGAGGTCGCCATATGGGCCGCGCCCAAGGCGGTCTGCAACGTCAGCTTGGCGGCGATCTCACGGGGCAGGCCGAGTTTCTCGCCGGCGGCGGTCATGGCCTCGATCAGCAGGAAGAAGTACGCCGGGCCCGAGCCCGAGACGGCGGTGACGGCGTCCAACTGCTGCTCGGTCTCCAGCCACAACGCCAGGCCGACGGCCGACAGCAGTTCCTCGGCCTGTCGGCGTTGCTCGGTGCTGACCCGGGCGGTGGCGAACAGGCCGCTGGCGCCCTGGCGCAACAGCGCCGGGGTGTTGGGCATGCAGCGGACGATGGGTGGGTCACCGAGCCAGTTGTTCATGCTGGCGCAGGTGATGCCCGCGGCGATCGACACCACCAGTTGCTGGGGCTTGAGGCTTGGGCGAAGGGCTTCGCACACGGTTTTCATCGCTTGTGGCTTGACCGCCAGCACAACGACGTCCGCGCCATCGACCGCTTGGGCGTTGTCGGCAAAGGTTTCGATACCGTGCTCGGCGCTCACCCGGGCGCGGGCCTCTGCCCCCGGATCGCTGGCGCGGATCTGTGAAGCGTCCAGACCCTTGGCCCGCAGGCCGCCGATCAGGCTGGCGGCCATGTTGCCGGCGCCGATGAAGGCAATACGCATGTTGCTCATGACTGGTCCTTGATTAGAGAGTTGAGTCGGCATGGCTGGCGGTCAGCCCGCGCTGTAGTCGCGGGCACCAAACAGCGCAGTGCCGATCCGTACCCAGGTGGCGCCTTGGGCGATGGCCGACTCGAGGTCGTGACTCATGCCCATGGAAAGGGTGTCCAACGGCAGTTCCAGGCTGGCTTGCAGGCGTTGAACGGCGGCGAACGCCGCGTCCTGGACGGCGCGTTCTTCGGTCGGCTCGGGAATCGCCATCAGCCCACGCAGCTTCAGGCGCGGCAAGGCGCCGATGGCGTTGGCCAGGGCAGGCAGGTCCGCCGGGGTGCAGCCGGACTTGCTGGCTTCACCGCTGACATTGACCTGGATGCAGATGTTCAGTGGCGGCAACCCGGCCGGGCGCTGTTCGGACAGGCGCTGGGCAATTTTCAAACGGTCCACGGAATGCACCCAATCAAAATGTTCGGCAATAGCGCGTGTCTTGTTCGATTGAATGGGGCCGATGAAGTGCCATGTCAAGGGCAGGTCGGTCAGTTCGGCCTGCTTGCTCAAGGCTTCTTGCAGGTAGTTCTCGCCGAAGTCCCGCAGGCCGGCGGCATAGGCTTCGCGCAGGGCCTGGACGGGCTTGGTCTTGCTCACCGCCAGTAACTGCACGCTGTGGGCCGATCGTTGGGCGGCCTGTTCCGCAGCGCGGATACGCGAACTAACCTGAGCAATGTTGTCTGCTATCGTGGACATAAAGAAGCGCCAGCGGGTCTGAGGTTCGCGGCATTCTACTGGAATTGAGGAGCGCTATGGATATCACTGAACTGCTGGCGTTCAGCGCCAAACAGGGAGCGTCGGACCTGCACCTGTCCGCCGGGCTGCCGCCGATGATCCGGGTGGATGGCGATGTGCGGCGGATCAACCTGCCGGCGCTGGATCACAAGCAGGTCCATGAGTTGATCTACGACATCATGAACGACCGGCAGCGCGTGGATTACGAAAAACTCCTGGAGACCGACTTTTCCTTCGAAGTGCCGGGCGTTGCACGGTTTCGGGTCAACGCATTCAATCAGAATCGCGGCGCGGGCGCGGTGTTCAGGACCATTCCGTCGAAGGTCCTGACCATGGAAGACCTGGGGATGGGCGAAGTGTTTCGCAAAGTGACCGAGGCGCCGCGCGGGCTGGTCCTGGTGACCGGACCGACCGGTTCAGGCAAGTCCACCACCCTGGCGGCGATGATCGACTACCTGAACAGCCACAAGCACCATCACATCCTCACCATCGAAGACCCCATCGAGTTCGTTCATGAACCGCGCAAGTGTCTGATCAACCAGCGCGAGGTGCACCGTGACACGCAAAGTTTCTCAACGGCCCTGCGCTCGGCCCTGCGGGAAGACCCGGACGTGATCCTGGTGGGGGAGATGCGCGACCTGGAGACCATCCGCCTGGCGCTGACTGCCGCCGAGACCGGGCATCTGGTATTCGGCACGCTGCACACCACGTCGGCGGCCAAGACCATCGACCGGGTGGTGGACGTGTTCCCGGGCGATGAGAAGTCCATGGTGCGTTCGATGCTGTCGGAGTCGTTGCAGGCGGTGATCTCCCAGACACTGGTGAAGAAGATCGGCGGCGGCCGGGTCGCCGCGCACGAGATCATGCTGGGGACATCGGCCATCCGTAACCTGATCCGCGAAGACAAGATCGCGCAGATGTATTCGTCAATCCAGACCGGCGGATCGCTGGGGATGCAGACGCTGGACATGTGCCTGAAGGATCTGGTGACCAAGGGCTTGATCAGCCGCGAGCATGCACGGGAGCGGGCGCGTACGCCGGATAATTTCTGAGGGGCGCTCTGATCGTTCCCACGCTCTGCGTGGGAACGACCAGGCAGGGGGTATCAGCGTTGGACGACCCGCAACCCGGCCGGTTCTTTCGGCAACACGCGCTTGGCAACCACGTAGTGGCTGTCCCAGTACGGTTTGTTCAAGGTGTCGATGGTCACCGACTTGCCCCGGCGCGGGGCGTGGATGAAGCGGTCGTTGCCCAGGTAGATCGCCACGTGGTTGACCCGGCGACTCTTGAGCTTGAAGAAAATCAGGTCGCCCGGCTTGAGGTCCTTGCGCTCGACGTTATCGCCATGACCGGCCGCCATGGCGTTGGACGTACGCGGCAGGTCAAACGTGGTGTCGTTGAAGGCGTATTTCACCAGTCCACTGCAATCAAACCCTTTACTTGGGCTACTGCCGCCCCAACGATAAGGTGTACCCAGTACATTGACGGCGCGGCTCAGCACGTTGCTGCTGGTTTTGTTCGCCATGGGCGGTACCAGCTTGCTGCTGGCGGTGCTCAGGCGCTGGACGCCTGGCTTGTTCTTGCTCGAAGGAGCAGAAACATGGGATTTCGGGGTGTAGCCGTTGACGTTGGGAAGACGTTGCTCACGATTGGTGGCGTGAGCGGCCAGTGGCAATAATAGGCAAATGGTTAGCCATGTCTTGAAAAATGGACGCATTAGGCAGGGCTCATAAAGGTTAGCGCGCAACTTTATAACAGCTTTTTTCACCCTCCCGAGGCCGTTGGTCGATTCAAGACCCTGGGTAAAACCCGTCCAAATGCGGCAATTTGGCCTGATTTTCCGACAGAACCCCTATGCCACGGGCCTTTCACGGAGTGCGACGGCTTAAGACCGCTTGTCGGCGAGACATTAATAAGTCACAAAAAGTCCGAAAAAATTTATCTATCGAGGTGAAAGAGACTCTTCATGAACAGCTATCAACCGGACACCCTCCACGACACCCACAGCAAAATCATCGGTTATCTGCTGTGGATTTTCGGTTTCACCGGTGCCCATCGCTTTTATTACGGCAAGCCGGTCACCGGTACGATCTGGTTCTTCACCTTCGGCCTGCTGGGTATCGGCTGGCTGATCGACCTGTTCCTGATTCCGGCCATGGATCGCGAAGCGGACCTGCGCTTTACCCCGGGGCCCATCGAATACACCGTGGCGTGGGTCCTGCTGACCTTCCTCGGGGTGCTCGGCGTGCACCGCATGTATCAGGGCAAATGGCTCAGCGGCATCATCTACCTGCTGACCGGCGGGGTGTTTTTCCTGGGGGTGCTGTATGACTTCTGGACACTGAATGACCAGGTTTCGATTCGTAATGCGCAGAAGCGGGGGGCTTTTCAGTAAGTCAGGGTACCGAGTCGCCTGCAATCGCGAGCAGGCTCGCTCCCACATTGGGCCGAGGTGTTCACAGGTCATGTGTTCACCGAAGATCCCTGTGGGAGCGAGCCTGCTCGCGATGGGCGCGACGCGGTGTCAGGCCTGGTGAGTGATCCGCCCATCCATCAGGGTATACCGCACCACCCCCGGCAGGCTGTGGCCCAGGAATGGGCAGTTGTCGCCCTTCGAGCGCCAGGCTTCGCCGGCCACGGTCGAAGCTGCCGGATCAAACAGCACCAGGTCCGCTGCCGCACCCACGGCCAGTTTCCCGGCCGGCAATTGCAGGGCCTGGGCCGGGCCGGCGCTCAAGCGTGCCAGCAGTGTAGGCAGGTCCAGCAAGCCGTCTTCCACTAGGGTCATCGCCAGCGGCAACAGCAGTTCGACGCTGCTGATGCCGGGCTCGGTGGCGCCGAACGGTGCCAGCTTGGCATCGCGCTCGTGGGGCTGGTGATGGCTGGAAATGGCCGAGATCACCCCGGATTTCACCGCCTCGCGCAAGCCATCGCGGTCGGCGCGGGTGCGCAGCGGCGGCTGGACGTGGTAGACGCTGTTGAAATCGATCAGCGCTTCGTCCGTCAGGATCAGTTGGTACAGCGCCACATCGGCGGTGACCGGCAAGCCACGGGCCTGGGCCTGGGCGATCAGCGCCGCACCACGGGCGCTGGTCAACTGGCTGAAGTGCGCGCGTACGCCGCTTTGCTCCACCAGCAGCAGGTCCCGGGCCAGGGCCACGGTCTCGGCGGTTTCCGGGATACCCGGCAGGCCGAGGAAGCTGGCGGTCGGGCCTTCGTGGGCCAGGCCACCCTCGGCCAGGTCGTGATCCTGGGAGTTGAAAATCACCGTCAAGCCAAAGGTCGCCGCGTACTCCAGGGCGCGGCACAGGGTGCGGGTGTTGCGGAAACTGTTCAGGCCGTTGCCGAACGCCACGCAACCGGCGTCGCGCAGGGCGATGAGTTCGGCCAGTTGCTCGCCGTCGAGGCCTTTGCTCAGTGCGCCGATCGGGAAGACCTTGGTGTTGCCGGCTTCGCGGGCACGGTCGAGGATCAGTTCAGCCACGGCCGAGGTGTCCAGCACCGGTCGGGTCTGCGGCGGACAGCACAGGCTGGTCACGCCACCGGCGGCGGCGGCCCGGGTTTCGCTGACGATGCTGCCCTTGCGGCTGTAGCCGGGTTCGCGCAGGGCCACGTTCAGGTCCACCAGGCCAGGCGCGGCCACCAGGCCTTGGGCGTCGACGGTCTCGACGGCGACAAAGCCGGCGGGCGGGGCGCCCAGGGCGACGATTTTGCAGGCATCGATATGGATATCGGTCACTTGATCCAGGCCGCTGGCCGGATCGATCACGCGTGCGCCGAGAATGCTGAGTTTCACTGGGCGTTCTCCTGGTCGAATTGGCGCTGGGCCGTTTGCCCGCTCATGGCCATGGACAGCACGGCCATGCGGATGGCGATGCCGTAGGTCACCTGGTTGAGGATCACCGAATGCGGCCCATCGGCCACCGCCGACTCGATCTCCACGCCACGGTTGATCGGCCCCGGGTGCATGACGATGGCGTCCGGCTTGGCCCCGGCCAGGCGGGCGGTGGTCAGGCCATAGAGCCGATAGAACTCGCCTTCGCTGGGCAGCAGGCCGCCGGTCATGCGTTCACGCTGCAGGCGTAGCATGATCACCACGTCGACATCCTTGAGGCCTTCGGTCATGTCGGTGTAGACCTTCACGCCGTACTGCTCGACGCCAATGGGCAGCAGGGTCTTCGGCGCGATCACGCGAATGTCCGGGCAGCCGAGGGTCTTGAGGGCCAGCATGTTCGAGCGCGCCACCCGCGAATGCAGGATGTCGCCGACGATGGCCACCGAGAGGTTCTCGAAGCTGCCCTTGTGCCGGCGGATGGTCAGCATGTCCAGCATGCCCTGGGTCGGGTGGGCGTGACGGCCGTCGCCGCCGTTGATGATCGCCACCTGTGGGCAGACATGCTCGGCAATGAAATGCGCCGCGCCGGAGTCGCCGTGACGCACGACGAACATGTCGGCGGCCATGGCTTCGAGGTTGCGCAGGGTGTCGAGCAGGGTTTCACCCTTGCTCGCCGAGGACGTCGATACGTTGAGGGTGATCACGTCCGCCGACAGCCGCTGGGCCGCCAGCTCGAAGGTGGTGCGGGTGCGGGTGGAGTTTTCGAAGAACACGTTGCACACGGTCTTGCCGCGCAGCAACGGGACTTTCTTCACCGCCCGGGCGCCGACTTCGAGGAACGAGTCGGCGGTGTCGAGGATTTCCGTCAGCAGCTCGCGGCGCAAGCCGTCGAGGGACAGGAAGTGCCGCAGCTGGCCCTGATCGTTGAGCTGCAGCGGGCGCTTGGTTTCGAGAGGCGTCATCGCAATGGACTCTTACAAGGGCAGTTAAAGGGCAAGGTCTTGCAGTTCGAGCTGCAGCGGTGTGGGGCCGGAGAGCTTGACCCGCTCGTGGCCGGCCAGCGCCAGCGTCGCGCCGACCACGTTCGGGCGGATTGGCAGCTCGGCGGCGTCCAGGTCCAGCAGGCACACCAGCGTCACACTGGCCGGGCGGCCATAATCGAACAGCTCGTTCATGGCAGCGCGGATGGTCCGCCCGCTCATCAGCACATCGTCGATCAGCACCAGGTGTTGGCCTTCGATCTCGAACGGCAGGGCCGAGGGACGCACCTGCGGGTGCAGGCCGTTCTGGCTGAAGTCGTCGCGGTAGAACGACACGTCCAGGGTGCCCAGTGGCGATTGGCTGCCCAGTTCATCGAGCAAGGCCTGGGCGACCCAGACGCCACCGGTGCGAATGCCGATGTAGCGCGGTTCGCGGATGCCGCGTTGTTCCAGGTGGGCCGTGAGACGGATCGCCATCTGGCTGATCAGTTCGGCAGGATTGGGCAGGCTCATGCTGGCTCCTTCAGGTTTCCGGGCCGGTGTGAGGGGCGCGGTGTATCGCTAAAAGAAAGCGCCCTGGCGGCGCTTTGTAGAAAATCAGGTGTCGAACAGGGTGGCGTTGGCGTCGAGCCAGCCCTGCAGCAGCAGAGCGGCGGCGATGGCGTCCACCGGGTTGTCGCGGTAACTGCCTTTCTGCCCGCCGCGCACCAGGCGCTCGCCCTTGGCCTCGAAGGTGGTCAGCCGTTCGTCGTGGGTATAGAAAGGCAGGTTGAAACGCCCATTGAGCCGGCGAGCAAACTTTTCAGCGCGCAGGCACATGTCGCTGGGGGTGCCGTCCATGTTCAGCGGCAGGCCCACCACCACGGCATCGGGTTTCCACTCCTTGATCAGCGCTTCGACCTGGTTCCAGTCCGGCACGCCGTTCTGCGCCTTCAGGGTGCACAACTCGCGAGCCTGGCCGGTGATGACCTGGCCGACTGCAACGCCGATCTGTTTGGTGCCGTAATCGAAGCCCAGCAGCAAGCGCAGGGCCATCAGGCGTGTCCCGCCTGGCTGGTGAGCAGGCTGAGGTTGACCCCCAACCGGCTGGCCGCCGCATCCAGGCGCAATTCGCTGCTGGTGTTGAACAGGATGTCAGCGTCGAACGGGCAGGTCAGCCAGGCGTTGTCGGCCAGCTCGGCTTCCAGTTGCCCGGCTTCCCAGCCGGCGTAGCCAAGGGCGATCAGGCTTTTGGCCGGGCCGACGCCGTCGGCGATGGCGAACAGCACGTCCTGGGACGTGGACAGCGACACACCGTTGAGGTCCACGGTGGCCTGGTAGGTCGGCCCCGACGGGTGGAGCACGAAGCCGCGGTCGGTCTGCACCGGGCCGCCGATGAAAATCGGCACGTGCTGGCACAGGACCGGCGGCTCTACGTCGGGGCGCAACTGCTCAAGAATGTCCGCCAGGTTCAACTCCTGCGGGCGATTGACCACCAACCCCATGGCCCCATTGGCCGTGTGCTCGACAATGTAGGTCAAGGTGTGGGCAAAGTTCGGATCGGCCATGTGCGGCATGGCGATCAGGAATTGATGCTTGAGGTAGGTGGGGCTGACATTTTTCATAGGCGCTAGTGTGGCGGCGCGGGGGCGAACTGACAAGCCGGGGATGTGCTGGAAATACTCGAAATCGACATGAAACCCCTGTGGGAGCGAGCAGGCTCGCTCCCACAGGGAATTACCACAGGGGGATTCGGGGTATTCAGTTGCTTGAGAGTCGATCACCCCGGGCGAACTTCCAGGTGCGGATGATCTCCAGCCGGTCGATGTCCGACAGGTCCCCGGTAAACGGCGCGAACGGTGCCGCCAGGCGCACGATCCGCTGGGCGGCCTGGTCGAGCAGCGGCTGGCCGGAGGACTCCAGCACCAGCACTTCATACAGCGAGCCGTCGCGATTGATCGAGACCATCAGCCGCAGGTTGCCGTAGATCTGCTTGCGCCGGGCTTCGTCGGGGTAGTTGAGGTTGCCGATGCGCTCGACCTTCTTGCGCCACTCGTCCTTGTACCAGGCGCCCTTGTCGCGCATGGTCGAGGCGGCGCTCAGGCGGTGGATGCGCGGGCGTTTGGCGTAGAGCTGTTGTTCCTGGGCCAGTTCGGCTTCCAGGCTGGCGATGTCGCTGGACAACTGGGAGCTGTCGAAGGTTGGCGCGGGGGCCTTGGGCTTGGGGTCGGGCTTGACCTCTTCCTTGACCGGGGCTTTTTTCGGCTTCGGCGCCACGGTGGTCACGGCTGCCTTGGGCGCGGTTTCCTGCACCTCGGGCTTGGCCGCCGGGGGAGGAGCGGCTTTCTGCACCTGATTGTCCTGGAACGGGGCGATCTCGGTGGTCTTGGGGATTGCTTTCTTTTCCAGGGTGCCGCTGCCCTGTTGGTTTTCCTGGGCGAGGAAATCGGCCTTCGCAGGCTTTTTCTCGCTCTTGAAGGTGGCCAGGGTAATTTCCAGGGTCTGGCTGATCTGCTTGGGCTCGACCGTGGCAAAACCCACACCCAGCAGCAGGGCCAGGTGGATCAGCGCCGCCAGGAACAGGGTAAAACCGAGGCGATCAGCCGGGCGCACGCCGCGATGGGCGAGCTCTTGGGGCAGATCGGACGGGAGGGTCATGACAAGGAAACCAACATCGCGTTTTTTTCAGGCCGGGCATGATAACGCAATGTGGGTTTCCTTCATCAGATCTGGATCAACGAGCCTTGAGCTTCTGATCGATGGCATCCATCAGCATCCCGCCGATGTCGGTGCCAAAGGCATTGTCGATCTCGCGGATGCAGGTCGGGCTGGTGACGTTGATTTCCGTCAGGTGCTCGCCGATCACGTCCAGGCCTACGAACAGCAGGCCTTTCTCGCGCAGCGTCGGACCGACCTGAGCGGCAATCCAGCGGTCTTTCTCGGTCAATGGACGGGCCTCGCCACGACCGCCGGCCGCCAGGTTGCCGCGGGTTTCGCCGGCCGCCGGAATACGTGCCAGGCAATAGTCCACCGGTTCGCCGTCGATCATCAGGATGCGCTTGTCGCCATCGACGATGGCGGGCAGGTAACCCTGGATCATGATCTGCTGCTGGCCGTGCAGGGTCAGGGTTTCCAGGATCACCGACAGGTTCGGGTGGCCGGCGGTGTGACGGAAGATCGAGGAACCGCCCATGCCGTCCAGAGGCTTGAGGATCACGTCGCCGTGGTGGTCGGCAAACGCGCGCAGCACGTCCGGGCGGCGGCTGACGATGGTCGGCGGCGTGCACTGCGGGAACAGCGTGGCGAACAGTTTTTCGTTGCAGTCACGCAGGCTCTGGGGTTTGTTGACCACCAGCACGCCGGCGCTTTCGGCCTGTTCCAGCAGGTAGGTGGAGTAGACGAACTCCATGTCGAACGGCGGATCCTTGCGCATCAGGATCACGTCGAGGTCACTCAGCAGCGCATCGCTTTCCGCGCCCAGCTCAAACCACTTCTCGGGGTTGGCGAAGACGTTCAGCGGTTTCATCCGCGCCCGCGCCTGGCCTTCGGCCTGGTAGAGGTCGCGCTGTTCCATGTAGAACAGCTCCCAGCCGCGCTTCTGAGCGGCCAGCAGCATGGCCAGCGAGCTATCCTTTTTGTAGGAAATGCTGGCGATTGGGTCCATGACAATGCCGACGCGTACGCTCATGGCTTGGTTCCTCGAAATGTGATGGGCACAAATGGCCTGAAAAAGTGGCGTCAGAGTGGCGCCCGGAAGATTGGCGGTCAAGGAAAAACCACCGCACCGACCGGCCGATAGATCGGCGATGGAGACTGTGCTAAAAAGGCTGCCATGTGACGCGCGGGCCTTGAACATCAAGGGTTTGCGCCGTCGTTCACCCTGACGTGTTAAAAACCGGTCCGCAGTGGCAATGGCAGAGCAATTCACGCAGCAGCAACCCAGTGCCTTGAAGGTCATGGTCATCGACGACTCGAAGACCATTCGCCGCACCGCCGAAACCCTGCTGCGCAACGTCGGCTGCGAGGTGATCACGGCCGTCGACGGCTTCGATGCCCTGGCCAAGATTGTCGACCACCACCCGGGCATCATCTTTGTCGACATCATGATGCCGCGCCTGGATGGCTACCAGACCTGCGCCCTGATCAAGAACAACAGTGCGTTCAAGGCCACGCCGGTGATCATGCTGTCGTCCCGGGACGGGTTGTTCGACAAGGCCAAGGGGCGCATCGTCGGCTCCGATCAGTTTTTGACCAAACCGTTCAGCAAGGAAGAACTGCTGGGTGCGATACAGGCCCATGTCCCGGGCTTTGCCGCTGTCCAGCCGCACCAGGCACATCAATGACACTCGGCCAACGGGCCAGGGGTCGACAAAAATGGGGAACACCATGGCACGTATCCTGATCGTCGATGATTCGCCGACCGAAATGTACAAACTGACCGGCATGCTGGAAAAGCACGGCCACGAAGTACTGAAAGCCGAAAACGGCGCCGACGGCGTGGCCCTGGCCCGGCAGGAGAAACCCGACGCCGTGCTGATGGACATCGTCATGCCCGGCCTCAACGGTTTCCAGGCCACCCGCCAGTTGACCAAGGACCCGGACACCGGGCACATCCCGGTGGTCATCATCACCACCAAGGATCAGGACACCGACAAGGTCTGGGGCACACGCCAGGGCGCGAAGGATTACCTGACCAAGCCGGTGGATGAAGAAACCCTGATCGCGACCCTGAACAAAGTGCTGGCGGGTTGACGGCGCGGCCATGAGCCAGACCCTGACCGCCTTCGAGCTTCTGCTGCAGATCGATCGGCGCTGCCGGCTGTTGGGGGCGGACCTGCCGTCCCAGCCGACCCACTGCGACAGTTGGAGCGGCATCGGTTTTCGCTTGGGCGAACATTGGTACGTGGCGCCCATGGGCGAAGTCAGCGAAGTGCTCCCCGAACCCCGTTACACACAGTTGCCCGGGGTCAAGCCATGGGTGCGCGGCGTGGCTAACCTGCGCGGGCGCCTGTTGCCGTTGATGGACCTGTGCGGTTTCTTCGGCCATGAGCTGTCGAGCGTGCGCAAGCAGCGGCGGGTGCTGGTGGTGGACCACGACGAGGTGTTCACCGGGTTGCTGGTGGACGAGGTCCTCGGGTTGCAGCATTTCCCCCGGGGCAGCCTGGAGCCGACGCTGATGGACGACCTCGATGGCCCGGAGTCGGCCTTCGTCAAGGGCCGGTTTCCCGGCGAGCTGCAGTGGCAGGTGTTCAGCCCGTTTGCGCTGACACGCTCGCCGGGGTTCATGGATGTGGCGATATGAGCAGCGCAGCACAGCTCTTGTGGGAGCGAGCCTGCTCGCGATGGCGTCGGATCAGCCAGCACTGATGCTGACTGATACACCGCCATCGCGAGCAGGCTCGCTCCCACAGTGATGACCGCAGGCAGTACAGGCGAGAACCGATGATCAAGGCAAATACAGGCAAGTCACTGGAAGCGTCGCGCAGTCGTTCGCAGATCATCGTGCTGTTCGTCGCATTGATTGTCTTCATCGTGCTGCTGTTTGCCAACTTCGCTTACCTCAACACCCAATCCACCTACGACAAGCAGTACATCGGTCACGCCGGTGAACTGCGGGTGCTGTCCCAGCGCATCGCCAAGAATGCCACCGAGGCCGCTGCCGGCAAGCCCGCGGCGTTCAAGTTGCTGAGCGAGGCGCGCAATGATTTTGCCCAGCGCTGGGGTTACCTGAAACAGGGTGACCCGGTCACTGGCTTGCCCCCGGCGCCGGCTACCCTGCGCCCGCAAATGCGCGCCGTGCAGCTGGATTGGGAGCGCCTGCTGAAGAACACCGATGCCATCCTGTCCAGCGAGCAGACCGTCCTGTCGCTGCATCAGGTGGCGGCGACCCTGGCCGAAACCGTGCCGCAATTGCAGGTCGAGTACGAAAAAGTCGTCGAAATCCTGCTGCAACGCGGCGCGCCGGCGGCCCAGGTGGCCATGGCCCAGCGCCAGTCGTTGCTGGCCGAACGGATTCTCGGCGCGGTGAACACCGTGCTGGCGGGGGATGAGAACGCCAGCCAGGCCGCCGACACCTTTGGCCGCGACGCCGCGCGTTTTGGCCAGGTGCTCAACGGCATGTTGCAGGGCGACCCGGCCTTGAAGATTTCCCAGGTCCAGGACCGTGATGCCCGGGCACGCCTGAGCGAAATCAGCGAGTTGTTCGAGTTCGTCTCGGGCTCGGTGGATGAAATCCTCGAAACCTCGCCGGAGCTGTTCAAGGTTCGCGAGTCGGCCGGCAACATTTTCAACCTGTCGCAAACCCTGCTCGACGAGGCTTCACACCTGGCCACGGCCTTCGAGAATCTGGCCGGCGGGCGGGCGCCCAACGCCATCGGCGGTTATGTGCTGGGCCTGCTGGCACTGACGTCGATCATCCTGATCGGCCTGGTGATGGTCCGCGAAACCAACCGTCAGTTGCGAGAAACCGCCGAAAAGAATGAGCGCAACCAGAACGCGATCATGCGCCTGCTGGACGAAATCGAGGATCTGGCCGACGGCGACCTGACGGTAACGGCTTCGGTCACCGAGGACTTCACCGGCACCATCGCCGACTCCATCAACTACTCGGTGGACCAATTGCGCGACCTGGTGGCGACCATCAACCTTACTGCCGGCCAGGTCGCCGCCGCCGTACAGGAAACCCAGGCCACGGCGATGCACCTGGCCCAGGCTTCCGAGCATCAGGCCCAGCAGATTTCCGAAGCGTCGACTTCAATCAATGAAATGGCCCAATCCATCGACCAGGTGTCGGCCAATGCCGCCGAATCGTCGGCAGTGGCCGAGCGTTCGGTGGAAATCGCCAACAAGGGCAACGAGGTGGTGCACAACACCATTCATGGCATGGACAACATTCGCGAGCAGATCCAGGACACCGCCAAGCGCATCAAGCGCCTGGGTGAGTCGTCCCAGGAAATCGGCGACATTGTCAGCCTGATCGACGACATCGCCGACCAGACCAATATTCTGGCCCTGAACGCCGCCATCCAGGCGTCCATGGCCGGCGATGCCGGACGCGGTTTTGCGGTGGTGGCCGATGAGGTGCAGCGGTTGGCGGAACGTTCTTCGGCGGCGACCCGGCAGATCGAGACGCTGGTGCGGGCGATCCAGGCCGACACCAATGAAGCGGTGATTTCCATGGAACAGACCACCACCGAAGTGGTGCGCGGTGCCCGGCTGGCCCAGGATGCCGGCGTCGCCCTGGAGGAAATCGAAGGCGTGTCCAAGACCCTGGCGGCGCTGATCCAGAGCATCTCCAACGCGGCGCAGCAGCAGACCACCTCGGCGGGGCAGATTTCCCTGACCATGAACGTGATCCAGCAGATCACCACGCAGACCTCGTCCGGCTCCACCGCCACCGCCGAAAGCATCGGCAACCTGGCGAAGATGGCCAGCCAGCTGCGGCGCTCGGTGTCCGGGTTCACGTTGCCGGCGGCGGTGGATGAGGACAAGGCTTGATAGCTGGAGGCGGCCTCTGGGGCGAGGGCAATGATGTGGGAGCAAGGCTTGCCCGCGATGGGAGCGCCGCGTCTGTCGGTAGATTGAGTTGCCTGTATCGCGAGCAAGCTTTGCTCCCACGGATAGATCGCCTTGCCACAAGGGTTCTGTATTTGCCGCACTGGAGTCGTTATGGCTGATCGGCACGACTATGTGGCCCTTGAGTGGGTCAAGGGCGAGATTGCCGAAACGCTGAAGCAGGCCCATCTGGCCCTCAACCGCCTGGTGGACGACCCGCAGGCGTCGGACGCCCTTGCGCAATGCCTGGCGGGCATTCACCAGGTGCACGGTGGCTTGCAGATGGTCGAGTTCTACGGCGCCGCCTTGCTGGCCGAAGAAATGGAACAGCTGTGCGCTGCCTTGCAGGACAACCGCATCAGTCATCGCGACGAAGCCATCAGCCTGTTGAGCCAGGCCCTGGGACAGTTGCCGATCTACCTGGACCGCGTCCAAAGCGCGCGCCGCGACTTGCCACTGGTGGTACTGTCCTTGATCAACGACCTGCGCAGCGCCCGGGGCGAGAGCCTGTTGTCGGAGACCAGCCTGTTCAGCCCCGAGTTGCCGCAGATGCCCGCGCTGAGCGACGAGGCGCTGAGGCAACTCGAACCGCCGGACCTGCCGAACACCCTGCGCAAATGGCGCCAGACCCTGCAAATGGCCCTCGTCGGCCTGTTGCGCGAACAGGATGACGCGACTCATCTCGGTTACCTGGCCAAGGTCTTCCAGCGCCTGGAAGTGCTGTGCGCCGGGGCGCCGCTCAATGCGCTGTGGCAGGTGGCTTCGGCACTGGTCGAAGGCATGCGCGACGGGCGCATCGCCAACAGCCCGGCGCTGCGCAGCCTGATCAAGGAAGCCGACAAGGAACTCAAGCGCCTGCTCGACCAGGGCCTGCCCGGCATCAATCAACCGGCACCGCCCCACCTGCTCAAGAGCTTGTTGTTCTATATTGCCAAGGCCGAACACCCCAGCGGGCAGATGCAGATCATGAAAGAACGCTACTCACTGGACGACGCGCTGCCCGACAGCGCCATGGTCGACGAAGAACGTGCGCGCCTCGCCGGGCCCGACCGCGACGCCCTGCGCTCGGTGCTCACCGCGCTTTGCGAAGAACTGGTGCGGGTCAAGGAGCGCCTCGACCTGTTCGTGCGCAGCGATCGCCAGCACGCCTCGGAGCTGGACAGCCTGCTGGCGCCGCTGCGACAGATCGCCGATACCCTGGCGGTGCTGGGCTTCGGCCAGCCACGCAAGGTCATCATCGACCAACTGGCAGTAGTCCTGAGCCTCGCCCAGGGCCAGCGCGAACCCGATGACGCGACGCTCATGGACGTCGCCGGTGCCCTGCTCTACGTCGAGGCGACCCTGGCCGGCATGGTCGGCACCGTCGAGCCCGAGAGCCGCGAAGACACGCACCTGCCCACCACCGACCTGACCCAGATCCACCAGATCGTCATCAAGGAAGCGCACACCTGCCTGCAACAGGCCAAGGACATGATCGTCGACTACATCGACGCCGACTGGAACCGCGAGCAATTGCTGCCTTTGCCAGCGTTGCTGACCCAGGTCCGCGGTGCGCTGGCGATGATCCCCCTGAGTCGCGCGGCCGGCCTGGTCGAGGCCTGCAACGATTTCATCCGCGACCATCTGCTACTCGATCAGGTTCAGCCGGGGTGGGAAGCACTCGATCACCTGGCCGATGTGATCAGCGGCCTCGAATACTACCTGGAGCGCTTGAGCGAAGACCCGCAAACCCCCGGAGAACCTTTGCTGGATGAGGTCGAGCGGAGCCTGGCCGCGCTCGGTTATTACCCAGACGAAGCGCGTGTTCCGCTGCTCGATGATGTGCTGAGCCCCAACGAAGCCCAGCTCATGCAGAACTTGCAGGAACTGGACGATCCGCAGACCGTGCAATCCCTGGCGCAAGTGCTGGCCAGTCCGATGTCGACGGTCAACCCACCGGCCAGGAACACACCGGGCAGCCTGCTGCCGCCGCCCTTGGATGAACGTCCGGTGGACGACGAGTTGCGCGAGGTTTTCCTTGAGGAAACCGACGAGGTGCTGGACGTCCTGCGCGAATACCTGCCGCGCTGGAGCGCGCACCCCGACGACCATGGCGCCCTGAGCGAACTGCGCCGGGCCTTCCATACTCTCAAGGGCAGCGGCCGGATGGTGCGGGCGTTGATACTGGGCGAACTGGCCTGGGCCGTGGAAAACCTGCTCAACCGGGTGCTGGAACGCAGCGTCGAACCGCTGGCTTCGGTTCGCCAACTGGTCGAGGAGACCGTGCAGTTGCTGCCGGCTCTCGTCGACGAATTCGCTGCCAGTCGACAGCGGCAGCGCGACGATGTCGACCGCCTGGCCGCCCGCGCCCATGCCCTCGCCAAGGGCGGCGACGAGGCCGATGAAGACGCGCAGGACGTGGTCGCTCTCGATCCGCTGCTGCTGAAGATCTTCGACAATGAAGCCCAGGGCCATCTTGGCAGTATCAATCGTTTTCTCGACCAGGCCACCGATCACTTGCCGTTGCAGGCCAGCGATGAACTGCAGCGGGCCTTGCACACCCTCAAGGGCAGCGCCTCCATGGCTGGCGTGCTGCCGATTGCCGAACTGGCCGGCGCGATGGACGAACTGGCCCGGGAATACAAGGCGCACCTGATCGCCCTTGATCTGGATGAGATCGAGCTGTTGCTGGAGGCCGAAGGGCTGCTGCGACGCGGCTTGCGCCAGTTGCACCGCGAGCCGCTGGCGCCGATCGCCGGCGCGGAAGACCTTGTCCGACGCGCCCAATCCTTGTTGGCCGAGCGTCTGCAAACGGCCCTCAACGCCCCGAACAAAGGCCCGCGGACCAAGCGCGATCCTCAGTTGATCAACAACTTCCTTGCCCAGGGCATGGACATCCTGCTCGACGCCGAAAGTCTGTTGCAGCGCTGGCAGCAGCACCCGGGCGAAGGCCAGGAGTTGAGCGCGTTGCTGGATGAGCTGACCACCCTCGGCGAAGGCGCGCACCTGGCGGACCTGCACCCGGTGGACGCACTCTGCGAAGCCTTGCTCGATCTCTACGGCGCGGTGGAGGAAAGCAGCCTGGCGGTCAGCGATGTGTTTTTTCAGGAAGCGCAGCGTGCCCATGAAGCGCTGATCGGCATGCTCGACGAACTGGCGGCCGGGCAGTCCGTGCATCCGCAACCCGAGCGGGTGCAGGCCCTGCACCGGCTGCTCGAAGACAGCCTCGACCCGGCGGCCACTGGTCTGATCCGCAGCGATGGCAGCCGGACCCTGAGCATTCGCGAACTGGGCCATGCGACTGCCGAGCTCGAACGCGACGCCCCCACCCAGACTCCGGTGGACGACGACATCGTCGCGATCTTTCTCGAAGAGGCCCAGGACATTCTCGACAGCGCCGCCCAGGCCTTGCAGCGTTGGCTGGCCGACCCGGCCAACGGCGCCCCGCTGTCTTCATTGCAACGGGATTTGCACACCCTCAAGGGCGGGGCGCGGATGGCCGATATCCATCCGGTGAGTGACCTGGCCCAGGAACTGGAAAATCTCTACGAAGGCCTGGTGGATCGCCGCTACAGCCATAGCGAGGCGCTTGAGCAACTGCTCGAGAGCAGCCACGAGCGTCTTGACCTGTTGCTCGGGCAGTTGCAACAGGGTCGGCCACTGGGCGATCCCGTTGCACTGATCGATGCCATCCGCCGCTTCCGCCAGGACAAGCCGAACGCTCTCGAAAGCGCTGGGGCAAGCCGGGGCGATTCGGCCGGCCAGGATCCCGAGCTGCTGGAGATCTTCCTCGAAGAAGGCTTCGACATCCTCGACAGCTCCGCGGCGGCGTTGCTGCGCTGGCAGGCCGAACCGTCGAATCGCCAGGCGGTGGAAACCCTGCTGCGCGATCTGCACACCCTCAAGGGTGGTGCGCGAATGGTGGAAATCGTGCCCATCGGCGACCTGGCCCATGAGCTGGAAAACCTTTATGAAGGCTTGTCGGCGGGGCTGCTCCAGCCGAGCCCGAGCCTGTTCACCTTGTTGCAAAGCAGCCATGACCGACTGGCGCAGATGCTTGACGCCGTGCGCGCCGGGCATCCGTGTCCACCGGCCGATCGGCTGATTGCGCAGATCCAGGCGGTGAATCAGCCACAGGAACGCGACACCCCTCCCGTGGTTGCTGTGCAGGAACCGCTGCCGGCCCCGGCTATCGTTCCGAAGCCGACGGCTACCAAACCCGAAACCGGCGACGGCGCGGACACGGTCAAGGTCTCCGCCGAACTGCTGGACGATCTGGTCAACCTGGCCGGTGAAGCCTCAATCTTCCGCGGACGCATCGAACAGCAGGTCAACGATGCACGGGTGGCCCTGGGCGAGATGGAAACCACCATCGAGCGCATGCGTGACCAGTTACGTCGCCTGGATACCGAAACCCAGGGGCGGATTCTCAGCCGTCAGCAGGTGGAGGCCGAACGCCTGGGCTACGAAGAATTCGACCCGCTGGAAATGGACCGTCATTCCCAGTTGCAGCAATTGTCGCGGGCACTGTTCGAATCCGCTTCGGACCTGCTCGACCTCAAGGAGACCCTTGACCGCGGCAACCACGACGCCGAAAACCTGTTGCAGCAACAGGGGCGGATCAACACCGAACTCCAGGAAAGCCTGATGCGTACGCGCATGGTGCCGTTCGAGCGCATGCTGCCACGGCTCAAGCGCATCGTCCGGCAAGTGGCGCAAGAGCTGGGCAAGGACGTCGAATTCGTGGTCGGCAATGCCGAAGGCGAGATGGACCGCAACGTGCTGGAACGCATGGCTGCGCCCCTGGAGCATATGCTGCGCAACGCCGTCGACCATGGCCTGGAGCCCGCCGACGTGCGCCTCGCCGCGGGCAAGCCGACCCGGGGGCGCATCAGCCTCGACTTGTCGCGCGAAGGGGGCGACATCATTTTCGATATCCGCGACGACGGCGCCGGCGTGCCATTGGACGCGGTGCGGCGCAAGGCGATCAAGCGCGGCCTGCTGGCCCCGGACAGCGATATCAACGACCGTGACGTGTTGCAGTTCATCCTGCAGCCGGGATTCTCCACCGCCGAAAAAATCACCCAGATCTCCGGACGCGGCGTCGGCATGGACGTGGTCCACGAAGAAGTACGGCAACTGGGCGGCAGCATGATCATCGATTCGACGCCGGGGCAGGGCGTGCATTTCCGCATCCGCCTGCCGTTCACCCTGGCAATCAACCGGGCGTTGATGGTGCAGTGCCACGAGGACCAGTACGCGATTCCGCTCAATACCATTGAAAGCATCGTCCGGGTCTTGCCCGCTGAGCTGGACGGCTATTACCAGCTTGATCCACCGACCTACACCTATGCCGGGCAGCGCTACGAGCTGTGTTACCTGGGCGAGTTGCTGAAAACCGGCGCGCGCCCAAAACTATTGGGCCAGAGCCAACCCTTGCCGGTGCTGCTGATGCAGTGCAACGAGCGGCATGTCGCCGTGCAGGTGGACGCCACCGCCGGTACCCGCGAGATTGTGGTCAAGAGCCTCGGTGCACCATTTTCGGCGGTGCAGGGGCTGTCCGGGGCGACGATCCTGGGGGACGGCCGGGTGGTGCTGATTCTCGACCTGCTGGCACCGATCCGCGCTTTGCCCCACCAGGTTCCCCGCCGGCCATCACCGGCCGAAAGCGAGGGCGAACCGCAACGGCCGCTGCTGGTGCTGGTGGTGGACGACTCGGTGACGGTGCGCAAGGTCACCAGCCGTCTGCTGGAGCGTCATGGCATGCACGTCCTCACCGCGAAGGACGGCGTGGACGCGATGGCGCTGCTGGCCGAACATTCGCCGGACCTGATGCTGCTGGACATCGAAATGCCGCGCATGGACGGGTTCGAAGTGGCGACCCTGGTGCGCAACGACCCGCGCCTGGCGCACCTGCCGATCATCATGATCACCTCTCGCACCGGCCAGAAACACCGCGACCGCGCCATGGCCATCGGCGTCAATGACTACCTGGGCAAGCCGTACCAGGAATCGGTGCTGCTCGACAGCATCGCGCACTGGAGCAAGCCCCATGCATGACCTGCACCCCCACCAGCGCGCCAGCCACCTCACTGGGCTGTTGCTGCCCCTGGCGGACCGTCACCTGATCCTGCCCAACGTGGCGGTGGCCGAGTTGATCGACTACCAGAGCAGCGCGTTCGATCTGGACACACCGCCGTGGTTCCTGGGCTGGGTGAGTTGGCGCGAACGGCAGATCCCGCTACTGAGCTTCGAGTCGGCCTGCGGCCAGAAAACCGTGATCGGCGAGCGGGTACGCATCGTCGTCCTCAACGCCTTGGGCGGCCGCCCGGCGCTACGCTTCATGGCGTTGCTGGTCCAAGGCATCCCACGCTCCTGCAAGCTCGACACCCAACTGAGCTACGTCGACGTGCCGCTGTGCGGGCTGGAGCAGGCGGCGGTGCAAGTGGGCGAACACGTGGCGAAAGTGCCGGACCTGCTGGCGTTGGAAGAGTTGGTGGTCGCCGCTGGTTTGGTAAACACCTAAGCCAGCATACAAACCCTGTGGGAGCGGGCTTGCTCGCGAAGGCGTCGGAACAGTCGACATTGATGTTGAACACCGGGCCCGCTTCCCCCTCTCGTACCAATCACGACATGGGGCGGCCTGGCGCCGGAGTAGGGCACTTGAGTTACTGGAAGGTCAATCCAAGTGCCATGTGGAGTGCGTTCATCTATCCAAAAAATGGGAACGCCAAGCGAGTCGGAATCTGTAACGATGAGTCCGATCGACGTTGCTTCCCCTGGCTCCGGTGGGTAGACCCGATATCTGAAGGTTATTTCAAGCTGCCCTTTCTCCTGTTCACCGCCAGGAAAGGAAAAGATCTTTGCAAGAGATGCTTGAAACGTCTGTGGTGGCCTCCACTCCAGCTTACCGGACCAGAAAGTATTAGGACCTTCTTCAGTTTTGAGTAGCCCATCCAGAGATCCAACATCATTTTCCCAACCGTTCCTTTCTCCGTCTTCAAAATTGTGCCCATAGTCAACGTCATCAGTGTTCATGTGCTTTCCTCCGATCGTCGGCGCTTTCAATGCTGCTCTTGAATCGGGCATCCAGGGTTGCAGCACAGACATTTGGCGCTGTAAAAAGCGGGCAGGCTACTGTCAGCATTGACAGTTCGAGACGCTGATTCGATAGACGGTCACCAGCTGTCTGTGGGAGCGAGCCTGCTCGCGATGGCGTCGGATCAGTCACCACTGGTGCAGCCTGACCCACCGCCATCGCGAGCAGGCTCGCTCCCACAGGGTGGGTGTGTTCAACCGTTACTCCAAGCGTAACGATCCGTCGCCGTGCTTGATTGATGCCCTTGCCCCAACGCTCCTAAGGTGATGCCCACGACAGCGAACCCGTGGAGTGGTCATGACAACAATATCCCCCGACTCGCGCTGGACGCGGCGGCGCAGCGAAAAGCAGCGGCGCCTCGGTCTGGTGAAAGGGCTGGCCGATGGTGTGGTGTTGCCCACCGACAAGATCGTGGCGGCGCTGGAGGCTTTGATTGTGCCGGGCGACCGTGTGGTGCTGGAGGGCAACAACCAGAAGCAGGCGGATTTCCTGTCGCGCGCCCTGGCCAAGGCCGATCCGTCGACGCTGCACGACCTGCACATGATCATGCCCAGCGTCGGCCGCTCCGAGCACCTGGACCTGTTCGAGCGCGGCATCGCCCGCAAGCTCGACTTTTCCTTCGCCGGCACCCAGAGCCTGCGCATCAGCCAGTTGCTGGAAGATGGCCTGCTGGAAGTCGGCGCGATCCACACCTACATCGAGCTGTATGCCCGGCTGGTGGTCGACCTGATTCCCAACGTGGTGCTCTGCGCCGGTTTCATGGCCGACCGCGCCGGCAACATCTACACCGGCCCGAGCACCGAAGACACCCCGGCGCTGATCGAGCCGGCGGCCTTCAGCGATGGCATTGTCATCGTCCAGGTCAACCAGTTGGTGGACGACGTCAGCGACCTGCCACGGGTGGATATCCCGGCGTCCTGGGTCGATTTCGTGGTGGTGGCCGACAAGCCGTTCTATATCGAACCGCTGTTCACCCGTGATCCGCGTCACATCAAGCCGGTGCACGTGCTGATGGCGATGATGGCGATTCGCGGGATCTACGAAAAACACAACGTCCAGTCCCTCAACCACGGTATCGGTTTCAACACCGCCGCCATCGAATTGATCCTGCCGACCTATGGCGAATCCCTCGGCCTGAAGGGCAAGATCTGCCGCAACTGGACCCTCAATCCCCACCCAACGTTGATCCCGGCCATCGAAAGCGGCTGGGTCGAGAGCGTGCATTGCTTTGGCACCGAACTGGGCATGGAACACTACATCGCAGCCCGGCCGGACGTGTTCTTCACCGGCCGCGACGGCTCGCTGCGCTCCAACCGCATGGTCTGCCAACTGGCCGGGCAGTACGCGGTGGACCTGTTCATCGGCGCCACGCTGCAAGTGGACGGCGACGGCCATTCCTCGACGGTGACCCGTGGTCGGTTGGCCGGCTTCGGCGGCGCGCCAAACATGGGGCACGACCCGCGCGGTCGTCGCCACGGTACGCCGGCCTGGCTCGACATGCGTCACGGCGACGGCGAGGCGCCGTTGCTGGAGCGTGGCAAGAAGCTGGTGGTGCAGATGGTCGAGACCTTCCAGGAGGGCGGCAAACCGACGTTCGTCGAGACCCTCGACGCAGTGGATGTGGCGAAGAAAGCCGGCATGGACCTGGCGCCGATCATGATCTACGGCGACGACGTCACCCATCTGCTGACCGAAGAAGGCATCGCTTACCTGTACAAGGCTCGCTCGCTGGAAGAGCGCCAGGCCATGATCGCAGCCGTGGCCGGCGTCACCGCCATCGGCCTGCGGCATAACCCCAAAGATACCGCACGCATGCGCCGCGAAGGGTTGATCGCTTTGCCCGAAGACCTCGGCATCCGCCGCACCGACGCCACCCGCGAACTGCTCGCCGCCAAGAGTGTGGCCGATCTGGTGGAGTGGTCCGGAGGCCTCTACAACCCGCCCGCCAAGTTCAGGAGCTGGTAATGCACGTACTCAACCTGCAACCAAGCACCCTGACCCTGGCCGAACGGCTCGCGGACCTGGCCGTGGATGCCTTGATCGACGAGGCGGACTTGTCGCCCAAACCTGCGTTGGTGGACCGGCGCGGCAATGGCGCGCACACCGATCTGCACTTGGGCCTGATGCACGCCTCAGCGCTGGCGTTATGGCCGGCGTTCAAGGCAATGGCCGACGCGGCCATCGAACTGGGCGAAGTGGGCCTGCCCTTGCGCGAAGCCTTGGGGCGCATCGGCCGTGAAGGTGAGCAAGCGATGCTCTCTACCACTCACGGGGTGAACACCCACCGTGGCGCCATCTGGGCCTTGGGCCTGTTGGTGGCCGCTGCGGCGCTGGAACCTGAGTCCACCGGTGCAGGCGTCATCACCCTGCGCGCCGCCCGTTTGGCATTGATCGAGGATCGCTACGCGCCAAAACCCATGAGCCATGGCGCCGAAGTGGCCCAACGCTACGGCGCGCGCGGCGCCCGGGAAGAAGCGCAACTCGGCTTTCCGGCGGTGATGCAGCGTGGATTGCCGCAACTCAAGCGCAGCCGCGCCCAAGGTCATGGCGAGCAGAACGCTCGTCTCGACGCCTTGCTGGCGATCATGACCCACCTGGCGGACACCTGCGTGCTGTACCGCGCCGGCGAGCCCGGCCTGCAGGCCATGCAGCTCGGTGCCCAAGCGGTACTGGACGCCGGTGGCAGCGCCAGCCTCGGCGGTCGCCGCCGGTTGCATGAGCTGGACCAACAACTGATCGCCTTGAACGCCTCGCCCGGCGGCGCCGCCGACCTGCTCGCGGCCTGCCTGTTCGTCGACCGTCTTGAATCGGGTGACGGCGTCATCCAGGGAGCTTTCTGATGCAAACCTTATCCTTTGAATTCCCCGCCGGGCAGCCGCCACGGGGCCGTGCGCTGGTGGGCTGCGTGGGCTCGGGCGACCTGGAAGTGCTGATCGAGCCGGGGGCGGCGGGCAAGCTGACCATCCAGGTGCAGACCTCGGTCAATGGCAGCGAGCAACGCTGGCAGCATCTCTTCGCGCGCATGTTCGACGGCCAGACGCCGCCCGCGCTGTCCATCGACATCCATGATTTCGGTGCCACTCCCGGGGTGGTGCGTTTGCGCCTGGAGCAAGGCTTCGAGGAGATCGGCCATGACTGACAGCGCAGCGTTGCTCAACAAACACAGCTTCGTCGAACTCGGCGCCCGGCAGCGGGCGAAAGCCTTGCTCGATGACGGTACTTTCCGTGAACTGCTCGACCCGTTCCAGCGAATCATGTCGCCCTGGCTGTTGCGTCAAGGTGTGGTGCCGCAAAGCGACGACGGCGTGGTGATCGCCAAAGGCACGCTCGACGGCCTGCCAGTGGTGATCGCCGCCATCGAGGGTGCGTTCCAGGGTGGCAGCCTCGGCGAAGTCGGCGGGGCGAAGATCGCCGGCGCGCTGGAGCTGGCCGCCGAGGACAACCGTAACGGTATTCCGACCCGTGCCGTACTGCTGCTGGAAACCGGCGGCGTGCGGTTGCAGGAGGCCAACCTCGGTCTGGCGGCGATTGCCGAGATTCATTCGGCGATCGTCGACCTGCGCCAGTATCAACCGGTGGTCGGCGTGGTGGCTGGCAGCGTCGGCTGTTTTGGCGGCATGTCCATCGCCGCCGGGCTGTGCAGTTACCTGCTGGTGACCCAGGAAGCGCGGCTGGGCCTGAACGGCCCGCAAGTGATCGAACAGGAGGCCGGGCTCGACGAATACGACTCCCGCGACCGGCCCTTCATCTGGAGCCTGACCGGCGGCGAGCAGCGTTTCGCCACGGGATTGGTGGACCGTTATGCGGCCGATGATGTGCCGCAGATCCGCCAACAGGTCTGCCAGCTGCTGCACCTGGGTGTGCCCGCCGAACACCGCAGCGGCCAGGCCGAACTGTTCCTGCAACGCCTGGCCCGATTGGACACTGACGTGCAGATAGAACCGGCAGCGGTTCGCCAGCTGTATCAGGGAGAACACCCATGAGTTCGTATTCATTGAGAGGCCTGCGCTGGTTCGAAGCCTTGAGCGCTGGCGCCAGTCAGCTGCCAGGATTGCCCGCTTCGGTGAAAGCTGCCGACGCCAGGCTGGGTGGGAAAACCGTGCGGCTGCTGGCGGTCGTGGCCGATCCCGATAACCGTTTTCCCCGCGCTCGCAACGGCGAAGTCGGCTTGCTGGAAGGCTGGGGCCTGGCCAAGGCCGTGGACGATGCCATCGAGGCCGACCGCGAGACGTCCAGCAAGCGGGCGCTGATCGCTATTGTCGATGTGCCGAGCCAGGCTTACGGTCGCCGCGAAGAAGCCCTGGGCATTCACCAGGCGCTGGCCGGTGCGGCGGACAGTTATGCCCGCGCCCGCTTGGCCGGCCATCCGGTGATCGGCTTGCTGGTGGGCAAGGCGATGTCCGGGGCGTTCCTGGCCCACGGCTACCAGGCCAACCGGCTGATTGCACTGCGCGACCCGGGGGTGATGGTCCACGCCATGGGCAAGGCCTCGGCGGCGCGGGTGACCCTGCGCAGTGTCGAAGAGCTTGAAGCGCTGGCCGCCAGCGTGCCGCCGATGGCCTATGACATCGACAGTTTTGCCAGCCTGGGCCTGCTGTGGGAAACCTTGTCGGTGGAGCAGATTGAGCAGCCGTCTGCCGCCGATCTGGCTCGGGTCGTCGACTGTCTGCAACAAGCGATCAACGCTGTGACCGGCGCGCCGCGAAACCTGAGCAGCCGCCTGGGTGCGCCCCATCGGGCCGCTTCCAGCCATGTTCGCCAGTTGCTGAGCGCGCAGTGGTGAGCGGCTTCCTGGCCCACGACCTGCTGTGGGGGATGACCCCGGAGCAGTTGCCGACGGACGCGCCGGCGTGGGTCGCCGAGGCCCTCAGTCTCGGGCAACCGGTGGTGGTGCGGCGGGCGTCGACCCCGCCGGGGCAAGTCGCGGTGGGCGTGCGAGGTCCGGCCCGTGAGCAACGGTACGCCACGTCGATGCCGTTGGTGGCGATCCGGCGTCGGGTACGTCCGGAGGATCTGTGCCAGGTCGAAGCCCATCGGCACGTGCCGGCCCTGCAAGCGCTGGCCCGACTGCGATCGATGCTCGACACCAGCGGCTGGACCTGGGGCGTCAGCGGCAGCGCCGGGTTCGAACTGGCCACTGGCATCGAGGTGCTGCACGGGCGCAGCGACCTGGATCTGATCCTGCGCATGCCGCAGCCGCTGGATCGCGGCCAGGCCAGGGAGTTGCTGGCGCAACTGGACGACTCGGCCTGCGCCGTGGACATGCAATTGCAGACACCCTTCGGCGCGGTTGCCCTGCGAGAGTGGGCCGGTTCGTCACGTAGGGTCTTGCTCAAGGATGACGTCCAGGCGCGGCTGGTGAGCAATCCCTGGCAGCCATCGCTGGAGCAGGTCGCATGAGCAGCCTCCTGGTGTTCCCCGGCCAAGGCGCGCAACGGGCGGGCATGCTTCATGGCCTGGCGCCGCAGGTGTTGGTCGAGGCCAGCGACGTGCTCGGTGAAGACGTGTTGCAACTGGACAGTACCGAGGCCTTGCAATCGACGCGCGCCGTGCAGGTGTGCCTGTTGATTGCGGGTGTGGCGGCGTCCCGCCGCTTGCTGGAACAGGCGCCTGCGCCGGACTACGTCGCGGGGCTCTCCATCGGCGCCTATCCGGCGGCAGTGGTGGCCGGTGCGCTTGGCTTCGAGGCGGCGTTGCGGCTGGTCAGCCTGCGGGGCGAATTGATGCAGCGGGCGTATCCGCAAGGCTATGGCATGACCGCAATCATCGGCCTGGACCTCGCCGCCGTGGAAGGGGTGCTGGCACAGGTCCACAGCCACCAGACACCGGTCTACCTGGCCAACATCAATGCCGATAACCAAGTGGTCATCGCCGGCAGTGACGAAGCCATGGCGCTGGTCGCCAGGCACGCACGAAGCCAGGGCGCCGGCAAGGCCTGCCGGCTGGCGGTGAGTGCGCCGTCCCATTGCCCGCTGCTGGAGGCGCCGGCACAGACATTGGCCCAGGCGTTTGCCGACGTGCCGTTGCAAGCCCCGACGTTGGGTTACCTCAGCGGCAGCCGCGCCCGGCCTGTGGTCAACACAGAAGCCTTGCGCGACGACCTGGCCTTCAACATGTGTCGCGTGGTCGATTGGCGCGGCACGGTGCAAAGTGCCTACGAGCGCGGCGTGCGCTTGCAGATCGAACTGCCGCCCGGTGCGGTACTGACCGGGCTGGCGCGCCGGGTGTTCGAACAGGGGACCGTCATGGCGTTCGACGGTGCCAGGCTCGACACCTTGCAGGCGTTGCTCGCAGAGGAGGGAAGCCGCCAACCCTAGACCCCCGACTCAAGCTGGCGAAGCACAAAAACAACAACTTCGACGATGCACTTTGAGGACTACAGCAATGATTATCTACGGTGTGGCGTTTCTGGCCTTTTGTACCCTGACGGGTATCTTCATCGGCGAGCTGCTGGGCAAATTGATCGGTGTGCCGGCCAACGTCGGCGGCGTCGGCATTGCGATGCTGCTGTTGATTGGCCTGGGCAGTTATCTGAGCAAACGCGGTCTGTTCAAGGGCAAGTCCGAGGCCGGCGTGGAATTCTGGAGCGCGATCTACATTCCCATCGTGGTTGCCATGGCGGCTCAGCAAAATGTCTATGGCGCGCTCAAAGGTGGGCCGATGGCGATTCTGGCCGGGACCCTGGCGGTGGTGATTGCCTTTGCCTTGGTGCCGGTGCTGGTGCGCATCGGCCACAAAGGGCCTCGAGCCGATGTTTCCGTGAAGACGGTCGGGTGATCGCCATGTATGAATCAATGATGAAGGTGATTACCGGCTACGGCCTGATCAGTGGTTTCGCAATTGTCGGCATCACCATGTGGGTGTCGTACTGGATCAGCAACACGTTCACCAAGGGCCGCCTGCACGGTTCGGCCATCGCCATTCTGCTGGGGTTGGTACTGTCGTACATCGGCGGGGCGATGACCGGAGGGCAAAAGGGCGTGGTGGACATTCCCCTGCTTTCAGGGATTGGTTTACTGGGCGGCGCCATGCTGCGGGACTTTGCCATTGTCGCCACGGCGTTTGGCGTGAGTGTCGAGGAGCTCAAGCGCGCTGGCTTCGTCGGGGTTCTGGCACTGTTTGTCGGAGTGGGCACCTCGTTCATTGCCGGTGTAGGCGTGGCGTTGGCCTTCGGATACACCGACCCGGTGAGCCTGACGACCATTGGCGCCGGGGCGGTGACGTACATCGTCGGGCCCGTCACCGGAGCGGCCATTGGTGCCAGTTCCGAGGTGATGGCGCTGTCTATCGCCGCTGGGTTGATCAAGGCGATCCTGGTGATGGTGGCGACGCCTTTCGTGGCACCGATGATTGGTCTCGACAACCCACGCAGTGCGGTGATCTTCGGCGGGTTGATGGGCACCTCCAGCGGCGTGGCCGGCGGGCTGGCGGCGACCGACCCGAAACTGGTGCCGTATGGCTGCCTGACGGCGGCGTTCTATACCGCGCTTGGGTGCCTGCTGGGGCCTTCGTTGCTGTTTCTGATCATGCGCGGGTTGATGGGGTAGTTGTTGATCGTTCCCACGCTCTGCGTGGGAATGCCTCTTGTGACGCTCCGCGTCACGCTTTTGGGGACGCGGAGCGTCCCGGGCTGCGTTCCCACGCAGAGCGTGGGAACGATCATGGGATGCCCTGGCGATGGGCATACATCCGGCACTCGGCAAGCAACGCCAGCAGATTCGGATCGCGCTCCTTGGCCTTCAGAAACACCACGCCGATGTGCTGTTGCAACCGGTACTTTTCCTGCAGCGGGATCAGTCTCACCCGGTTCTCGTACACCGCCGCGATCCTGCCCGGTAGCAGCGCATAGCCCACCCCGGAACTGACCATGCTCAACAGGGTGAAGATGTCGTTGACCTGCATCGCCACCTTTGGCTCGAACCCCGCCTGCTTGAATACGCGGATGCCGTCCTGGTGCGTGGCGAAGCCTTGGGTCAAGGTGATGAAGGTCTCGTCGCGCACCTCGGCCAGGTCCACTTCGCTGCGTTGGGCAAAGGGTGAGTCGGCCGGCGTGGCGAGGAAGATGTCGTCGGAGAACAGTGCGATGTGCTCGCAGTCCGGGTCGTTGACGCTGTCGTCCAGCGACACCAGGATCGCATCCACCTCCATGTTCTTGAGTTTGTACAACAGGTCGATGTTGGAGCCCATGATCAGGTCGATATTGAGTTCGCTGCGGCGGATCTTCAGGCCCATGATCAACTGGGGCACGGTCTTGACCGTCAGCGAGTACAGCGAGCCGAGCTTGAAGCGTTCCGCGGAAAACCCGGCGGCTTCGCGGGTCAGGCGCACGCTTTCGACCACGTCCTGGATCAGCTTCTGTGCCCGCTCCTCCAGCACGTAGGCGCTTTCCAGCGGCGTGAGATTGCGGCCTTCGTGCTTGAACAGCGGACAGCGCAGGGCACTTTCCAGCGAGTGAATGGCCCGGTGCACGCTGACATTGCTGGTCTGCAACTCGGCGGCCGCCCGCGCCAGGTTGCCGGTGCGCATGAACGCCAGGAACACCTCGAGTTTTTTCAGGGTCAATTCTTCGTCGATCAGCATGGGCCGGGCTCTTATTCGTGTCGCCCGATTGTGCCTCAATAGCCCGTGGGAGCAAGGCTTGCCCGCGATAGCGGTGTTTCAGCGATGGAGATGTCGGCTGTGAGGCCGCCATCGCGAGCAAGCTCGGCCCCCACAGGTAGACTCGTCGCAAACCATTGCACTTTTGCGCCGCAGGCCTGAGCCTTGGCGGCTGTTTCATCATGGAGGGACAAGAATCGATGTATCACGGGGAACGACTCAACGCCTGGACCCATCTCGTTGGGGCCATCGCAGCGTTTATCGGTGGGGTGTGGCTGGTGGTGATTGCCGGGCTGACCGGCGATCCCTGGAAGATTGTCAGCGTGTCGGTCTACGGTTTTACCCTGCTGGCGCTGTACAGCGCCTCGACGGTTTACCACAGCGTGCGCGGGCGGCGTAAAGAGATCATGCAAAAGGTTGATCATTTTTCGATCTACCTGCTGATCGCCGGCAGCTACACACCGTTCTGCCTGGTCACTTTGCGGGGGGCATGGGGCTGGAGCCTGTTCGGCATCGTCTGGGGGTTGGCGCTGATCGGGATCCTGCAGGAGATCAAACCGCGTTCCGAGGCGCGGGTCCTGTCAATCGTGATCTACGCGGTAATGGGCTGGATCGTGCTGGTGGCGGTCAAACCGCTGCTGGCGGCCCTGGGCAGCGCCGGGTTTACCTGGCTGGCCTCGGGCGGCGTGCTGTACACCGTGGGCATCATTTTCTTCGCCCTCGACAGCCGCCTGCGCCACGCCCACGGCATCTGGCACCTGTTCGTCATTGCCGGCAGCCTGCTGCACTTCGTGGCGATCAAGGCTTATGTGCTTGGAGCCTGAAACCATTGGCCCTTGTGGGAGCGAGCCTGCTCGCGATAGCGCCATGTCAGCCAGTATCAATGTCGACTGACCCACCGCCATCGCGAGCAGGCTCGCTCCCACAGGGTTTTTTCATGGTGGTTTAGAAATCCCCCCACAACTGCTGTGCTACCGCCAGCGCCACCACGGGCGCGGTTTCGGTGCGCAGCACCCGGGGGCCGAGGCGGGCGGCGTGGTAGCCGGCGGTCCTGGCCTGTTCGACTTCCGCGTCGGACAAACCACCCTCGGGTCCGATCAGGAAAGCCAGGGACGCTGGCCGGGCATGGCTGACCAACGGCTCGGCCACCGGGTGCAACACCAGCTTCAGCTCGGCCTCGGTCTGCTTCAGCCAGTCGGCCAGCAACAAGGGTGGGTGGATCACCGGCACGGTGGAGCGCCCGCACTGCTCGCAGGCACTGATTGCGACCTGGCGCCAGTGCAGCAGGCGCTTGTCGGCGCGTTCGTCCTTGAGGCGCACTTCGCAGCGCTCCGTGAAAATCGGCGTGATCTCGCCGACCCCCAGTTCAGTGGCTTTCTGAATCGCCCAATCCATCCGCTCGCCCCGGGACAGGCCCTGGCCGAGGTGGATGCGCAAGGGTGATTCAAGCTGCCCGGCGAACTGCTCGTCCAGTTTCACCCGCACCCGTTTCTTGCCGACTTCGGCCAGGCTGCCGCGAAACTCCTGGCCCGAGCCGTCGAATACCTGCACTGCATCACCCTCGGCCATGCGCAGTACACGGCTGATGTAGTGCGCCTGGGCTTCGGGCAGTTCGTGGTCGCCGAGGCTCAGGGGGGTGTCGATGAAGAAGCGGGACAGTCTCATGTTTTTTCTCTCGATCGTTCCCACGCTCCGCGTGGGAATGCCGCCATGGGACGCTTTGCGTCCTCTGTGGATGTGACGCGAAGCGTCACGGGATGCATTCCCACACAGAGCATGGGAACGAGAAGTTCAGGGTTCAACCCGGATCGCGAAAACCCGGGTGGAAATCCTTCGGCACCGCCACGCTGACCGTGTCCCGGGTGGCAATGTCGATGCCTTCGCTGGCCACCTGCGCGAGGAAATCAATCTGCTCCGGGGTAATGACATAGGGCGGCAGAAAATACACCACGCTGCCCAGCGGGCGCAGCAAGGCACCGCGCCCCAGTGCGTGCTGGAACACCGTCAAGCCGCGCCGCTCCTGCCACGCATAGGCGGTCTTGCTGGCCTTGTCCTTGACCATTTCAATGGCCAGCACCATGCCGGTCTGGCGCACTTCGGCCACGTTCGGGTGATCGGCCAGGTGCGCCGTGGCGCTTGCCATGCGCTGGGCCAGGGCCTTGTTGTTTTCGATGACGTGGTCTTCTTCGAAGATATCCAGCGTCGCCAGGGCCGCCGCGCAGGCCAGCGGGTTGCCCGTGTAGCTGTGGGAATGCAGGAAGGCGCGCAGGGTCGGGTAGTCGTCGTAGAAGGCGCTGTAGACCTCATCGGTGGTCACGCAGGCCGCCAGCGGCAGGTAGCCGCCGGTCAGGGCCTTGGACAGGCAGAGGAAATCAGGGGTGATGCCGGCCTGTTCACAGGCGAACATCGTGCCGGTGCGACCGAAGCCCACGGCGATCTCATCGTGGATCAGGTGCACGCCGTAACGGTCACAGGCTTCGCGCAGCAGTTTCAGGTACACCGGGTGATACATGCGCATGCCGCCGGCGCCCTGGATCAGCGGCTCGACGATCACTGCCGCTACCGTGTCGTGATGCTCGGCCAGGGTTTGTTCCATGGCCACGAACAGGTTGCGCGAATGTTCTTCCCAACCCATGCCCTCGGGGCGGTGATAGCAGTCGGGGCTGGGTACCTTGATCGTGTCCAGCAGCAGCGCCTTGTAGGTTTCCGTGAACAGTGGCACATCGCCCACCGACATCGCCGCGATGGTCTCGCCGTGGTAGCTGTTGCTCAGGGTGACGAAGCGTTTCTTGTCCGGCCGGCCGCGATTGACCCAGTAATGAAAGCTCATCTTCATCGCCACTTCGATGCAGGACGAGCCGTTATCGGCGTAGAAGCACCGGGTCAGGCCTTCCGGCGTCAGCTTCACCAGGCGTTCGGACAGCTCGATGACCGGCTGATGGCTGAAGCCGGCGAGGATCACGTGCTCAAGCTGATCGACCTGGTCCTTGATCCGCTGGTTGATGCGCGGGTTGGCGTGGCCGAACACGTTGACCCACCAGGAACTGACGGCATCGAGGTAACGCTTGCCTTCGAAGTCTTCCAGCCATACGCCCTCACCGCGCTTGATCGGGATCAGCGGCAGCTGTTCGTGGTCTTTCATCTGGGTGCAGGGATGCCACAGCACGGCGAGGTCGCGTTGCATCCACTGGTTATTCAGGCCCATTTACAGTCTCCTCGAGGCGGCTCGCGGCGGGCGCGGGCAAAACAATCGCGCAAGCCTATGCAATGGCAGCCGCGCGGACAACCCATTGTGTCATCCGCGCTACTTTGACCAAGGCGATAGACGTCGCTGGCGGCGTTTTGATGGCTGACGTATTCTTCGCCGCTCTCTGAGCCGACTGGCTCGAACAACTGAAGTTTCCTACGTTTAATCCGGAGTTCGCTGAATGTCTGCTGGTTGGCTGCGCGCCTGTGCGCTGGTGATGATAGGGCTGTTCAGCGTTTCGGCGCTGGCCAAGGATAAACAACCGACGGCCATCGTCATCGGCGGTGGCCTGGCGGGGCTCACGGCGGCCTACGAGTTGCAGAGCAAAGGCTGGGCCGTGACGTTGCTGGAAGCGAAGCCGGACCTGGGCGGCCGCTCGGGCATGGCCACCAGTGAATGGATCGGCAATGAAAAGACCCAGCCGGTACTGAACAAGTACGTCTCCACCTTCAAGCTGAGCACCACGCCGGCCCCGGAATTCGTGCGCACCCCCAGCTACCTGATCGACGGTACCTACTTCACCGCGGCGGACCTGGCCACCAAGCAGCCGGCCACCGCCGAAGCCCTGAAGCGCTACGAAACCACCCTGGACGACCTGGCGCGCTCCATCGAAGACCCGCAGAACCCGGCGGCCACCAGCACGCTGCATGCACTGGACCAGATCACCGTGTCCAGCTGGCTCGACCGTCTGCAACTGCCGGCCACTGCGCGGCAATTGGTCAACCAGGAAATTCGCACCCGTTACGACGAGCCTTCGCGCCTGTCGTTGCTGTATTTCGCACAGCAGAACCGGGTCTACCGTGGTGTGTCCGATCGTGACCTGCGGGCCTCACGCCTGCTCGGAGGCAGCCCGGTACTGGCCCAGGCGTTCGTCAAACAACTGAAAACCATCAAGACCAACTCCCCGGTATCGGCGATTTCCCAGGACAAGGACGGCGTGACCGTCAAGGTCGGCAGCGTCGGCTACCAGGCGGACTACGTCGTGTTGGCGGTGCCATTGCGCGCCCTGAACAAGATCCAGCTGACCCCGGCCCTCGATGCCCAGCACCAGGGCGCGATCAAGGGCACCAACTACGGCTGGCGTGACCAGATCATGCTCAAGTTCAAGACCCCGGTCTGGGACAGCAAGGCGCGCATGTCCGGCGAGATCTACAGCAACGCCGGTCTGGGCATGATGTGGATAGAACCGGCCCTGAAGGGTGGCGCCAACGTGGTCATCAACCTGTCCGGCGACAACGCCCGGGTGATGCAGGCCTTCGGCGACAAGCAGATGGTCGATCAGGTACTCATCCGCCTGCACGCCTTTTATCCACAGGCCCGTGGCGCATTTACCGGCTACGAAATCCGTCGCTACAGCACCGATCCGTCGATGGGCGGCGCCTACCTGGCCTTTGGCCCCGGCCAGATCAGCAAGTACTGGCGCCTATGGGAAAAGCCGCTGCAACGCGTAGCCTTTGCCGGCGAACACACCGACACCTTGTACCCAGGCACCCTGGAAGGCGCCCTGCGCAGCGGCCAGCGCGCGGCCAGCCAGGTGGAAGACCTCGCGGCAGGCAAGTCTTTCGAGCCGGCCAAGGTGGCGCCGGTCGCGGCGGCAGCAGCCGGCGCGGTGGCGGCGAAGAAGGGCAACTTCTTCACCAACCTGTTCGGCGGCTCGGATGACGAGAAGAAGCCGGAGCCGGTCAAGGCACCGGAACCGGTAGCACCGCCAGCGCCGGCGCCTGTTCCCGCTCCAGCGCCTGCCCCCGTAGAGCCGCCGAAACCTGCGGTACCGGTGAAAGCTGAACCGGCCAAGAAGGCAGCGGCTAAACCTGCGGCTAAAAAACCTGCTGCCAAGACCGAGGCGAAAAAGGCCCCGGCCAAGGCTCCGGTGAAAAAGGCTGAACCGGCGAAGAAACCAGCGGCCAAGCCGGCTGCAACGACACCGGCGGCGACTGAGACAAAGGCTCAGTAAGGCTGGCAATAAAAAAACGCGGCGAGTCAGCCGCGTTTTTTTGCCTGGAAGAAACTCATCGCGAGCCTGCTCGCGATGAGACCGGTCCTGATCAAGCTAATATCACAGGCCGTATCCCCTTTAATCTTTCCTTAACCCATCCCCTCCAGACTCGTGATCGTATTTCTCGATATTTCAGAGCGAAATTTTCCGCTTTAAATCGATAGATAACCCGCTAGTCTTGGTCGCAGTTTTTACAGGATATGAGCAATGCAGCTACGCAACTCTTCTTCTCGCTATGGCTGGGTCAGCATCTTCATGCACTGGGGCGTCGCGCTGGCGGTGTACGGGCTGTTCGCGTTGGGCCTGTGGATGGTCGGCCTGGATTACTACAGCACCTGGCGCAAAGACGCGCCGGACCTGCACAAGAGCATTGGCCTGGTGCTGCTGGCAGTGATGTTGCTGCGGGTGCTCTGGCGTTTCGTCAGCCCGCCGCCGCCGACCTTGCAGACCTACGGCCGCCTGACCCGTATCAGCGCCAAGCTCGGCCATGGCGCCCTGTATCTCGGGTTGTTCGCCGTGATGATTGCCGGTTACCTGATTTCCACCGCAGACGGTGTCGGGATCCCGGTGTTTGGCCTGTTCGAAGTACCCGCGCTGGTGTCCGGACTGCCCGACCAGGCAGACGTCGCCGGCCTGATTCACCTCTACCTGGCATGGGCGTTGGTCATTTTTTCCGGCCTCCATGCATTGGCAGCATTGAAGCACCACTTTATCGACCGTGACGCGACCCTCAAGCGCATGCTGGGGCGCCAAGCCTGATGTTCAACCTCGACTCCAAAGGAATAGAAAGCATGTTGAAAAAGACACTCGCCGCCCTGGCAATCGGTTCTGCACTGCTGTCGGCCGGCCAGGCCATGGCCGCCGACTATGTCGTCGACAAGACCGGCCAGCACGCCTTCGTCGACTTCAAGATCAGTCACCTGGGCTACAGCTACATCACCGGTACCTTCAAGGACATCGACGGCAAGTTCAGCTTCGACGCCGCCAAGCCTGAAGACAGCAAGATCGAGTTCAACGTCCGTACCGCCAGCGTGTTCACCAACCATGCCGAGCGTGACAAGCACATCGCCAGCAAAGACTTCCTGGACGTAGGCAAGTTTGCCGAGGCCAAGTTCGTGTCCACCAGCGTCAAGTCCACCGGCAAGAACGCCGATGGCAAAGACACCGCCGACGTCACCGGTGACCTGACCCTGCTGGGCGTGACCAAATCGATCGTGGTCAAGGCCACGTTCCTGGGTGAAGGCAAGGATCCATGGGGCGGCTACCGCGCCGGCTTCGAAGGCACCACCAGCATCAAGCGCTCCGACTTCGGCAAGCAGATGGACCTGGGGCCAACCTCCGATGCGGTCGAGCTGTACGTCACGTTTGAAGGTGTCAAAGCGAAGTAATTTTCGCGCCTGACTAAGAACGCCCCGGGTCTTGTGACCGCGGGGCGTTTTTTATGGCCATACGAATTCGAAAAAGTGATGCAGAAACCCTGTGGGAGCGGGCTTGCTCGCGAATGCGATGCAACAGTCGCAGCCAACGTTGCCTGGCACACCGCATTCGCGAGCAAGCCCGCTCCCACAAGGGGTTTGTGGCAACAAAAAAATGCCCCTGATCGTGAGATCAGGGGCATTTTTCAAGGCTGGGGAAACTCAGCGATTGCGGGTCAGCAACGCCGGCTTCTCGCCCCGTGGACGGCTCGGCAGTTGATCCAGCTGTTCAGGCGTCGGGAAGCGATCGGCTTTCGATTCCTTGTGCATGATCTTCGGCTGGGTACCGCGCGGGTTCTGCACCGCCGGTTCCTGACGAGGCTGGTCGTCACCGGCCGGACGGCGAGGGCGGGAGGCATCACCATCGCGACGTGCCTGACCGTCACGGGGAGCACCGTTGCGCGGGCCGCTGCGCTTGGCCGGCGGGGTGCCGGTGGACGAGCCGTTGCTGTTGCGCGGACCGTTCTGGCGACCTTGCGGCTGACCACCGCGTGGCGCAGCACCTGCACCTGGTGCCGGAGCACCTGGGCGGCGACCGCGACCCTGGGCCGGTTTCTGCTGTGGTACGTAGTCGACGCGGTTACCGAAGTTGTCGACATCGTCGTCCAGGAACTCGTCCGGGGCACGATCGGCTGCAGCACGGGGTGCCGGACGCTGTTGCTCGCGGGCTGGGCTCCCTTCGCGGGGTTTCTGCTCGCGGGCCGGGCGTTCGCCACGGCTGCTGCTGGCCGGTTTTTCCTTGCCCTTGTCCTTGCCTTTGTCTTTACGGCCACCGCCGCCACCGCCGCCACCGCCGCCATTCGGACCGTCGCCGCGTGGGCCGCGGGCGTTACGCGGGTTGCGCACGTCCGGACGTTCGCGCACTTCAGGCTTCTCGGCCTCGATAGTGCTGGCGTCGAAACCCATCAGGTCGCCGTCGGCGATTTTCTGCCGGGTCATGCGCTCGATGCTTTTGAGCAGCTTTTCTTCGTCCGGCGCGACCAGCGAGATCGCTTCGCCCGAACGACCGGCCCGGCCGGTACGGCCGATACGGTGCACGTAGTCTTCATCGACATTCGGCAGCTCGAAGTTGACCACGTGGGGCAACTGGTCGATGTCCAGGCCGCGAGCGGCAATGTCGGTGGCAACCAGGATGCGCACTTCGCCGGCCTTGAAGTCGGCCAGGGCCTTGGTGCGGGCGTTCTGGCTCTTGTTGCCATGGATCGCCACGGCCGGCAGGCCATGCTTGTCGAGGTATTCGGCCAGACGGTTGGCGCCGTGCTTGGTGCGCGTGAACACCAGCACCTGCTCCCAGGCGCCGGCGGTGATCAGGTGCGCCAGCAGGGCGCGCTTGTGGCTGGCGGCCAAGCGGAATACACGCTGTTCGATACGCTCGACCGTGGTGTTCGGCGGCGTGACTTCGATGCGCTCGGGGTTGTGCAGCAGCTTGCCGGCCAGGTCGGTGATGTCCTTGGAGAACGTTGCCGAAAACAGCAGGTTCTGGCGCTTGGCAGGCAAGCGGGCGAGGACTTTCTTCACGTCATGGACAAAGCCCATGTCGAGCATGCGGTCGGCTTCGTCCAGCACGAGGATTTCCACGTGGGACAAATCGACGCTGCCCTGGCCGGCCAGGTCCAGCAAGCGGCCGGGGCAGGCCACCAGCACGTCGACGCCGCGGGACATGGCCTGGACCTGGGGGTTCATGCCGACGCCGCCGAAAATGCAGGCGCTGACGAACTTCAGGTCGCGAGCATAGGTCTTGAAGCTCTCGTGAACCTGGGCAGCCAGTTCGCGGGTTGGGGTCAGGACCAGTACGCGCGGTTGGCGCGGGCCGTGACGCTGGGATTTGTCGGGGTGACCGTTGGGAAACAGTCGCTCCAGGATCGGGAGGGCGAAACCGCCGGTTTTACCCGTACCTGTCTGCGCCGCAACCATCAGGTCGCGACCTTGCAACACGGCGGGGATGGCCCGCTGTTGCACCGGGGTAGGCTCGGTGTAGCCGGCGGCTTCGATGGCGCCGACTAAAGCCTCGGAGAGACCGAGGGAAGCAAAGGACATGAGTAATCCTGTTTTAGTGAGGGCCTGGCCCAATGGGATAGTCTTGCCTGGCGCGAACGACGTTCAATCAAAATGTCATCCCGTCCGGTCCTGCCGGGTCTGAAAGGTGGGTCCGGACAAGGCTCGCGCGGGCTGGAAGCTGCGCTGTAGCGGTGTCGGGAGACCTTTTGCAAGACCGGGCGTCCGGGCGTGAGCCTGGCGGGAAGGCCGGAGTATAACAGAGCAAACGCCCTGCGCCGCTTTCCTGCTGCTCAACGGTGTATTTGCGCGTTGACCTGACCCGGCGGCATGGCCTTGGCAATCGGCCCGGCACCATACCGGGCACTCAGTTCGGCATAGGCCGGTTCGCGCTTGAAGCGCTTGAGTTCGGCGCCGAAGCGTTGTACCAGCAAATCCATCCCGGCGTTGCGCCGCACGGCCAGGTATTGGCTCTGGCGGCTCACGACTGTCGGATTCTCGGTGATCTGGTCGCCGAGTCGCATCTGCTTGAGCACATACCGTCCGACCCGGCGGTCAGTGATCAGCAAGTCGATCCGGCCCAGTTGCAACTTGCCGAAGTTGGCTTCGTGGGTCGGCGCCGTTTCACGCTCGAACAGGCTGGATTCGCTGAAGGCCTGGCTGTAGAGATAGCCGGGCGACGTGCCTACGGTCAGGCCTTTGAGGTCATCGAATGTGCGAAACGGATGGGGCCGGGCATTGGCGTAGAACATCACGAACTCCACATCCGACAGCGGTTCGCTGGGGTACAGCAGCGTGGCATCGCGTCCATCACTGTGGAAAATGTCCAGCGCACCGTCCGCCAGCCCCTGTTCGAGCATCGCCAGGCAGCGCTTCCATGGCAGTAGTTGCCATTCCACGTCGATGCCCAGGCGTTTGAATACGATGGCCGTGGTTTCGTAGTCCAGTCCGACGACCTTGCCGTTCTCTTCGTAGACATAGGGCGCCCAGGGCTCAGTGACAATGCGCAGTTTCTCCGCCCGGGCGGCAACGCTCAGACACAAGAGAAGAAAGGCAGTCAGGAACTGGACAATGACGGGCATGGCCCTGAGGTTACGACGAGAGCTCACCAAATAGCTAGAGCGCTCTGGCCTGCGCCTCAACCACCTTTTGCCTGCACCAGATGCTTATAGATGACTTCGCGGCGTTCGCCCAATACCAGGCGAATCAGCGGATGATTGAGCCAGCGCTTGAGCTCATGGTCTTCCAGCGGTTTTTTCAGGCGGTTTTCGACGTTCTCCAGGGCTTTTTCCCACCAGACCGGGGCGCAGGCCTGATCGAACTGATTGGTGTGGCGGTAGCAACCGTAGAGGATCTCGCGCATGAATTGCCGTTTATAACTGGGCAGGGCCAGGGTGATGACCTTGTAGGCCAAGCGCTGGAGCGTGGGTGGCCGGGGCAGGACAGTCGTCACCTGAGCTGTCTCATCCAGCGCCTGTTGGCAAACGGGCGCGGCGCGGTGTTTATCGAGCCAGGCTTTGGTCTTGGCGCGGAAGAGCTGCTTGCGACTCCAGTAGTGATGGATCAGGTCCGGGCATTCGCGCAAATCCACCGAACGATAGGCCGCCACTGCAAGGCAAAACTCTTCCAGGGTGTAGGCTCCTCTGGCCAGTGGATACAGTTCATCCATGAGGGCAATCGAACAATCCAGGACGCTCGCGTCCGTGCAGTTGAGACCAATGACCCCTGAATTCAGCAAGGGCATGCTGTCATCTGCCAGTTGCCGCTGGCGCAGCGTATCCGCCAGCGTCACGTACAGCGTTGAATCTTTGCTCGCGCCATAGCCGAGGTCGATGGTATTGCACAGCAGGGTGCCAGGCTGGATGCGACGGAACAGTTCCAGGGGCGAGCAATGGAAGAACGTGTCCGTATCGATCAGCAATGCCAGTTCCGCTTCTTGAAGCACTTTCTGCATCACCACATGCTTGGCACGGAAGTGATAGCCATGGGGCTCGATCCAGGCCTTTCGGGTCTCGTTGTCCAGGAGGCGTAGCCGCACCGGCAAGCCGGCGTAGGGCGTCGGGTCGTCGGTAAACACCTGGATATCCAAGGCTTCATCCGGTGTTTTGCGCAGGCCAGCCAATGCGCTGGCAATGCTGAACAGCGCTTCCTGATGATAGGTGTCGGCCCCATAGACCAGGTAGATCAGTTGTGGGGTCGTTAACCTGTGACCGTTGGGCATCTACTGCAATCCTCCAGATGTCTTGGGTAAAAAAGGCCCTGGTGTTTGCCAAGGCCTTTTGTACCAGCACGTTAAGTCCTTAACGTGGCAGTTTGAGGTTGTTCCATACCGCCAGGCTAGGCTCAGCCTGGTTAAGGGTATAGAAATGCAGCCCCGGTGCGCCGCCTTGCAACAAACGTTCACACATTTGCGTGATGACTTCCACGCCGAAGCTTTGGATGCTGGACGTGTCATCGCCATAGGCTTCCAGCTGCTTGCGGATCCAGCGTGGGATTTCTGCACCGCATGCGTCGGAGAAACGCGCCAACTTGCTGTAGTTGGTGATCGGCATGATCCCCGGCACCACAGGAATGTCTACACCCATTTGACGTACGCGTTCGACAAAGTAGAAGTAGCTGTCGGCGTTGAAAAAGTACTGGGTGATCGCGCTGTTGGCGCCGGCGTTGGCTTTGCGGACGAAGTTGCGCACATCGTCTTCGAAGTTGCGCGCCTGGGGGTGCATTTCCGGATAGGCAGCCACTTCAATGTGGAAGTGGTCACCGGTTTCTTCACGAATGAAGCTCACCAGCTCGTTGGCGTGGCGCAGTTCGCCGCTGGCCATGCCCATGCCCGAGGGCAGGTCACCGCGCAGGGCGACGATGCGCTTGATGCCCGCCGCCTTGTATTGGGTCAGCAGGCTGCGAAGGTCGTCCTTGCTATCACCCACGCAGGACAGGTGGGGGGCGGCCGGGACTTTGACTTCGCTTTCGAGCTGCAACACGGTGTTCAACGTGCGGTCACGGGTCGAACCGCCGGCGCCATAGGTGCAGGAGAAGAAATCGGGGTTGTAGCTCGCCAACTGGCGGGCAGTTGCAATCAGTTTTTCATGCCCAGCATCGGTCTTCGTCGGGAAGAATTCGAAGCTGTAGCGACGATCTTGGGACATGGGGGGCCTCCAGCTGCGAGCTGCAAGCTGCAAGCTACAAGAGGGCACTGCGCCGAATTCCTGTGCTTAAGCTTGCAGCTCGCGGCTGCGTAATAGCGATGAAGAAGTAAGCCCGAGCTTTAAGCCGCAAGTAAATAAACTGCTTTTACTTGCAGCTTGAAGCTCAACGCTTGCAGCTGCTGTCAGTACCTGTAAGCGTGCGGCTTGAACGGGCCTTCGACGGTGACGCCGATGTAGTCAGCCTGTTGCTTGGTCAGTTGGGTGACCACGCCGCCGAAGCCGCGAACCATTTCCAGGGCCACTTCCTCGTCAAGTTTCTTCGGCAGTACTTCCACGGTCAGGCGCTCGGCTTTCTGGGCCGGCGACAGGTCGGCGTATTTCTGGCCGAACAGGAAGATCTGGGCCAGGACCTGATTGGCGAACGAACCGTCCATGATGCGGCTTGGGTGGCCGGTGGCGTTGCCCAGATTAACCAGGCGGCCTTCAGCCAGCAGAATCAGGTAGTCGTCGTTCTGTGGGTCGAAGCTACCGGTGCCGGTGCGGTGAACTTTGTGCACTTGTGGCTTCACTTCTTCCCATGCCCAGTTCTTGCGCATGAAAGCGGTGTCGATTTCATTGTCGAAGTGACCGATGTTGCACACCACGGCGCGCTTCTTCAGAGCCTTGAGCATGTTGGCGTCGCAGACATTGACGTTGCCGGTGGTGGTCACGATCAGGTCGATCTTGCCCAGCAGTGCCTTGTCGATGCTCGCTTCGGTGCCGTCGTTGATCCCGTCGATGAACGGCGAAACCAGTTCGAAGCCGTCCATGCAAGCTTGCATGGCGCAGATCGGATCGACCTCGGACACCTTGACGATCATGCCTTCCTGACGCAGGGACTGGGCCGATCCCTTGCCCACGTCACCGTAGCCGATCACCAGCGCCTGCTTACCCGACAACAGGTGGTCGGTGCCGCGCTTGATGGCGTCGTTGAGGCTGTGACGGCAGCCGTACTTGTTGTCGTTCTTGCTCTTGGTCACCGAGTCATTGACGTTGATGGCCGGGATCTTCAGCTCGCCCTTGGCCAGCATGTCCAGCAGGCGGTGTACGCCGGTGGTGGTCTCTTCGGTCACGCCGTGGACGTTTTCCAGCACGGCGGCGTATTTCTTGTGCAGCAGTTCGGTCAGGTCGCCGCCGTCGTCGAGGATCATGTTGGTGTCCCACGGCTGGCCATCCTTGAGGATGGTCTGCTCCAGGCACCACTCGTATTCCTGCTCGGTCTCGCCTTTCCAGGCGAACACCGGGATACCGGCGGCGGCGATGGCGGCGGCGGCCTGGTCCTGGGTCGAGAAGATGTTGCAGGACGACCAGCGCACTTCGGCACCCAGGGCAACCAGGGTTTCGATCAGTACGGCGGTCTGGATGGTCATGTGGATGCAGCCGAGGATTTTCGCGCCCTTGAGCGGCTGCTCACCGGCGTATTTGCGGCGCAGACCCATCAGGGCCGGCATTTCGGATTCGGCGATGATGATTTCGCGACGGCCCCAGGCGGCCAGGGACATGTCGGCAACTTTGTAGTCGGTAAAATCGGCAGGCGTGATAACAGCGCTCATGAAGAGTCTCCATTCGTAATGTATGCGAATGGGCGCCGTTGTGCGTTTAGTGTTCGTGCGGGTTGTCCCGTACAAACAACGCCCCATCCGAGCCTGACAGGTCGAGCCTGCTGCAGCGCCCCTCGGACAGGTGGCGGGAACGGTCCAAAGCGAGGACCGAAGTAAAGCGGTGGCGATTATAACTGTCTTTGAGCGGGTAGTTGCAAGCAGCAGCGGACAAGTTGCAAGCTGCAAGCCCCACGTTAGAAGCCTTAACAGACCAATCTTGCAGCTTGAAGCTCCAAGCTTGCAGCTGTCCTCCTGGAGTGATCATGAATTTCCACACCCGCAAATGGGTCAAGCCCGAAGACCTCAACCCCAACGGCACACTGTTCGGCGGCAGCCTGCTGCGCTGGATCGACGAGGAAGCGGCGATCTATGCGATCGTCCAGCTCGGCAACCAGCGCGTGGTCACCAAATACATCTCGGAAATCAACTTCGTCAGCGCCTCGCGCCAGGGCGACATCATCGAGCTGGGGATCACCGCCACCGAATTTGGCCGTACCTCCATCACCCTGACCTGCGAGGTGCGCAACAAAATCACCCGCAAGAGCATCCTGACCGTGGAGAAAATGGTCTTCGTCAACCTCGGGGAAGATGGCCTGCCCGCGCCCCATGGCCGGACGGAGATCAAGTACGTCAAGGATCAATTCCAGGACGACCTCGCCAGCGAGTGAGATCGGTGGTGCGGCCATCGCGAGCAGGCTCGC
>NZ_JAGGOF010000047.1 GCF_018614775.1 Pseudomonas fluorescens | reverse complement strand
CGTCACTACATTCAACATCTGCGTCGACTGATCCACCGCTATCGCGAGCAGGCTCGCTCCCACAGGTTTATCGCCGGGCCGGCTGTTATTGCTTGGCTAGTTCCGCCAGGCGCGCCTCGAGAAACTGCCGCTCCGGCAGTTGCCGGGTCAACTCGAGCGCCCGTTGATATGACGCCTTCGCCTCGTCCAAGCGCCCCAACTGCCGACAGAACTCGGCCCGCGCCGAATGAGCCAGGTGATAGTCGAGCAACTCGCCACGCGCCAGGATCCCATCGACCAGGCGCAAGCCTTCCAGCGGGCCGTCACGCGTGGCCAGGGCGGCGGCGCGATTGAGCTCGATCACTGGCGAAGGCATGGCGCGCAAAAGCACGTCATACAGCCCGACGATCTGCGCCCAGTCAGTGGCCTCGGCCGTTGGTGCTTCGGCGTGCACCGCTGCAATCGCTGCTTGCAGGCAGTACGGCCCGAACCGTCGGGTGCTCAGCGCGGCTTCCACCAGGGCGCAACCCTCGGCAATCAGCTCGGCGTTCCACTGGGTCCGATCCTGTTCATCCAGCAGGATCAACTCACCGGTCGAAGAAGTGCGCGCCGGACGCCGGGATTCGTGCAGCAACATCAACGCCAGCAACCCCATGACCTCGGCTTCGGGCAGCAACTCCATCAGCAACCGCCCGAGGCGGACGGCCTCGCGCGTCAGGTCCTCGCGGGTCAGCTCGGCGCCCATCGAGGCCGAGTAGCCTTCGTTGAACACCAGGTAAATCACTCGCAGTACGCTGTCCAGCCGCTCCGGCAACTCCGCCCGGGACGGCACTTGATAGGGGATTTTCGCGTCGCGGATTTTCGCCTTGGCCCGCACAATGCGCTGGGCAATCGCCGCCGGGGCGGCGAGAAAGGCGCGGGCGATTTCCTCGGTGGTCAGGTCGCAGACTTCCCGCAGCGTCAGCGGCACCTGTGCATCAAAGGCCAGGGTCGGATGGCAACAGGTGAAGATCAGCCGCAGGCGATCGTCTTCCACGTCTTCATCACTCCACTCGGCCTGTTCCAGCGCCTCCAGCTGGGCGATCAACATCGGCCGGGACGCGGCGAACCGCGCTCGCCGACGCAAACGGTCGATGGCCTTGAAGCGCCCGGCCGACACCAGCCAGGCCCGCGGATTGTCCGGCACCCCGTCGCGCTGCCAGCGCTCGACCGCGATGAAGAACGCCTCGTGCAAGGCTTCTTCAGCGAGGTCGAAATCCCCCAGCAGGCGAATCAGCGTCGCCAGGATCCGCCGCGAGTCTTGCCGATAAACCTGCTCGACCCGCGCCTTGACCGCTTCGGCAGGCATCAGTCGGGCATGCCTTGGGTGACCAGTGTTTCCAGGCGGTCCAGGCTCTGGCCCCAGCCATCATGGAACCCCATGGCCTCGTGAGCCTGGCGATCCTCGTCGTTCCAGTGCAGCGCACGGGCGGTGTAGCGGGTTTTGTCGCCCACCTCCTCCAGCACCACTTCGGCGGTCATGAAGGCTTTGCCGGACGGGATCCAGCCGGGCAAGAACGCATCGGTGAACACCAGCCGACTGGGGGCGACGATTTCGAGAAACACGCCCATGGTCGGGTATTCACTGCCGTCCGGCGCGCGCATCAAGGTGCGAAACTGACCACCAACCCACAGGTCCATTTCGCATTCCGGCGTAGTCATGCCGTGGGGGCCCCACCACTGGACCAGCAAGGCCGGTTCGGTCCAGGCACGGAAAATCTTCTGGCGTGGGGCGTCGATCACCCGGCTGATGGATAACGCGTGAGGGGCAGACTTGAGGTTCATGAAATTTAATCCTGGTTTGTGATTGTTGTTCAGGGATTGAGCTGGCGGACCGGCCGCACTTCGACGCAGCCGACCCGGGCCGCCGGAATGTGGCCGGCGACCTGGATGGCCTCGTTCAAGTCCTTGGCGTCGATCAGGTAGAAGCCCGCCAATTGCTCCTTGGTCTCGGCAAACGGGCCGTCGGTGATCGACAGCTTGCCGCCGCGCATGCGCACTGTGGTGGCGGTCTGCACCGACTCCAGCGCCTCGGCGGCAAGCATTCGCCCGCTGCCCTGGACCGATTCGGCATAGGCCATGCATTCAGCGTCCTCCGGGCTGTCGGGGGCGTTATGCAGCGTGTGTTCGTTGCTGTAGACCAGGCATAAGTACTTCATGGAAAAGCTCCGGGATCGAACGGATCAACTATGGACGGCGCAAAGGCACTTGGCGAAAAAACCGACGATCAGGGCTGCCCATCAAAAATCGCCGTGCCGGCCATCGGGTCAAACGGGGCCGACCAATGTTCGTGGACAATCTTCCATTGCCCGGCCACGCGTCGGTAGCAGGCCGTCACGCGCATCCAGCAGGCCTGCTCTTCGCCTTTGTCATTGGTACCACCGCAATAAGCCAGCCAATGGGCAAAGGCGATGTCCTCGGCGGGCGTGATCTTGACCTGATGGAAGTCGAACTTGTGCGGGCCGGGGCACATTTCCATGCACGCCTGCCAATGCGCCCGGTAAGCGGTCTTGCCTTTGAATTGCAGGGCCTGGATGGCATCGAAGGAAACGATGTCATCGTCGTAGAGCGTCATGACCTTTTCGATGTCCTTGCTCATGACCGCTTGGCGATACGTGTCGATCAGAGCCTGGATTTCGCTTTCAGTGACGTGGGTATTCATGGTGATTCTCCGCAGTTTTTTGTTGAAGACACCCTTTGTCGCTTGGAGCAACAGCAGATCGACAGCCCGAAAAAAATAAATCAGAGAAAAAACGTTAGAATTGCGACTCCATATTGCCGGTAACCAACGGACTTTTTGTGACTGCCCAACTCGTGCCCTACGAAGACCTTACGCCGTTGCAGCGCGAGCAGGTCGAAGCCATCGAAATCCACCCCGATCAAGTCAAGTTCGCCGGTGATATCCACGGTGCGCTGCACACGCTATTGTCCAAGCCCGGTCCGGGGGTCAAGGGCTTTGCCCTGCTGGCCGATGACGTGCCGGTGGCATTCCTGCTGCTCAAGCGCCCGCCGGTATTGCCCGACTGGGCCGACGAGCACAGCGCCACCCTGCACGCTTTGCAGGTCGATCATCGGGCCCAGGGCAAGGGCTACGGCAAAGCCTGCCTGCAAGCGCTGCCCGCCGTGGCGCGAGCGGCCTGGCCGCAAATCAGGGGGCTGGAGCTCTCGGTCGATGCCGACAACCACTCGGCCATCGGCCTGTACACCCGGCTGGGCTGGGTGGACAGTGGCGAGGCGTACAAGGGGCGGATTGGTTATGAGCGGCGGATGGGGCTGGTGTTCTAGCGCCGATCAGGGCTCAAGCGGTATCCAGATCTCCAGGCTGCCCTCGCCGGTCTTCGGGTTGAAGTCCTCGCTGTAGCGTTCGAACTCCGGCGCGTCCGCCGCTTCGTAAGCGGACTGGGGCAACCAGACCTTCCAGATGTACCGGAACGTGTCCGGCAGGTTTTTCAAGGGCCCCTTGTGTTCGAACACCGCGTAGCGGGCGGGCTGGATTTCGATCCAGCGGTATTGATCCGGCAAGTCGTCGAGCCGGCTGATCTCCACCCCGGCGATGTATTCGAACCCGCCATTCCCGTCGGAGTTGCAGCACACGCCGTAGGTCACTTCATCCTTCTGCCCTGGCACCTTGCCGAGCCAGGGCAAAAACTTTTCCCAGAGCAACGGGATGTCCTGGGCGGTGTCTTGGGTAAAACGCGCGCCAAAACCGGCGATCAGCTGAAAGCGCCCCTGTTCGAAGCGGGGTTCGTCTACGTGATCGCGTGTGTGCTTTTCCATGCGTCAACACTCCGGAAAAACCTGAAGTCGGGCTTGGCAGTATAGGAAGCCGGAACGTGATTGCCAGAAAATAGGTATGCCCCACCCCTGGACAAACGGCTATTTGGCCCATTATCTTGCGACGCAGGCCACCGCAGTGGCCAACGTCGCTCGGACGGTTCCGGGCGCTCACGTATTTCGAGGCAACAATGGCCGAACAAGGTTCGCCGCGCCGCTTTGCGCGCATCGATCGACTCCCCCCTTACGTCTTCAATATCACTGCCGAGCTTAAGATGGCTGCGCGTCGGCGCGGCGAAGACATCATTGACTTGAGCATGGGTAACCCCGACGGCGCCACACCTCCCCACATCGTGGAAAAACTGGTCACCGTCGCCCAGCGCGAAGACACCCACGGCTACTCCACGTCCAAAGGCATCCCGCGCCTGCGCCGCGCCATTTCGCGCTGGTACAAGGACCGCTACGAAGTCGACATTGACCCGGAAAGCGAAGCCATCGTCACCATCGGTTCCAAGGAAGGCCTGGCGCACCTGATGCTGGCCACCCTGGACCAGGGCGACACGGTGCTGGTGCCCAACCCCAGCTACCCGATCCACATCTATGGCGCGGTGATCGCCGGGGCCCAGGTGCGTTCGGTGCCCCTGGTCCCAGGGGTGGACTTCTTCGACGAACTGGAGCGGGCCATTCGCGGCTCGATTCCGAAGCCGAAGATGATGATCCTGGGCTTCCCGTCCAACCCCACCGCGCAGTGCGTGGAGCTGGATTTCTTCGAACGGGTCATCGCCCTCGCCAAGCAGTACGACGTACTGGTGATCCACGACCTGGCCTACGCCGACATCGTCTACGACGGCTGGAAAGCCCCGTCGATCATGCAGGTGCCCGGTGCAAAAGACATTGCGGTGGAGTTCTTCACCCTGTCCAAGAGCTACAACATGGCGGGCTGGCGCATCGGCTTCATGGTCGGCAACCCGGAGCTGGTCAATGCCCTGGCGCGGATCAAGAGTTACCACGACTACGGCACCTTCACACCCTTGCAGGTGGCCGCCATCGCTGCGCTGGAAGGCGACCAGCAATGCGTGCGCGACATCGCCGAGCAGTACCGCCAACGCCGAAACGTGCTGGTCAAGGGCCTGCATGAACTGGGCTGGAGGGTGGAAAACCCCAAGGCTTCGATGTACGTCTGGGCCAAGATTCCCGAAGCCTATGCGCACCTGGGCTCGCTGGAGTTTGCCAAGAAGCTGTTGGCCGAAGCCAAGGTCTGCGTCTCGCCGGGGGTGGGGTTCGGTGAATATGGGGATGATCACGTGCGCTTTGCCCTGATCGAGAACCAAGACCGGATCCGCCAGGCAGTGCGCGGGATCCGGGCGATGTTCAGGGCGGATGGGTTGGTCAGCAAACCCAACGCCTGACGCAGGAACCCATGTGGGAGCGAGCCTGCTCGCGATGGCGGTGGGTCAGTTACATGGATGTTGACTGACCCACCGCTATCGCGAGCAGGCTCGCTCCCACAGTTGTTATGTGCCGGGGCTTAGACCACCAGCGACAGCAGCAGGATAAAGATCAGGCCCACCACGGACAGGATGGTTTCCATCGCGGTCCAGGTCTTGAAAGTCTCGGCCACGGTCATGTTGAAGTACTGCTTGACCAGCCAGAAGCCCGCATCGTTGACATGGGACAGGATCAACGAACCGGCGCCGGTCGCCAGCACCAGCAGCTCGCGGTTCACACCTGGGATCATCCCCACCACCGGCACCACGATGCCGGCGCCGGTGATGGTCGCGACGGTGGCCGAACCGGTGGCGATACGAATCACCGCCGCCACCAGCCAGGCCAGCAGGATCGGCGAGATCTGCGCGTTCACCGCCATGTGGCCGATGACGTCACCCACGCCGCTGGTCACCAGCATCTGCTTGAAGCCACCACCGGCACCGATGATCAGGATGATTGCGGCGGTGGGCGCCAGGCTGGCGTCGAGCAACTTGAGTATCTGGTTGGCACCGATGCCCTGGCGATGACCGAAGGTATACAGCGACAACAGCAACGCCAGCAGCAGCGCCGAGATCGGGTGGCCGACCAGGTCCATGAAGGTGCGCAGGATGTTGCCATCCGGCAGCACCACGTCGGCGAAGGTCTTGAGCAGCATCAGGAACACCGGCAACAGCACGGTGACCAGGGTGATGCCAAAGCTTGGCAGTTCCTTGGCATCCGGTTCGCGCGCCAGTTGATCCACCAGCTCCTGGTTGGCGTGACCCGGAATGTGCTTGGCGATGAACGTACCGAAAATCGGGCCGGCGATGATGGCGGTCGGCAATGCGACGATCAGGCCGTACAGAATGGTCTTGCCGATGTCGGCACCGAATACACCGATGGCCAGCAACGGACCCGGGTGCGGCGGCACCAGGCCATGCACGGCGGACAGGCCGGCGAGCAGCGGGATACCGATCTTGATGATCGATACCCCGGTACGACGGGCCACGATGAACACCAGCGGGATCAACAGCACGAAGCCGATCTCGAAGAACAGCGGAATGCCCACCAGGAAGGCGGCGAACATCATGGCCCATTGCACCTTGTCCTTGCCGAATGCGCGGATCAGGGTCTGGGCGATCTGATCGGCCCCACCCGACTCGGCCATCATCTTGCCGAGCATCGTGCCCAGCGCCAGGATGATCCCGACAAAGCCCAGCACGCCACCGAAGCCGTCCTGGAACGCCTTGATGATGGTGCCGATCGGCATGCCCGACGTCAGGCCGAGAAACGCGGCGGCGATGGTCAGTGCGATGAACGGGTGGAGTTTGAACTGGGTGATGAGGAGGATGAGTCCGATCACCGTGACCACTGCATCAAGCAGTAGGAACGTCTCGTGGGACATGCCAAACATGGGGGTGTCTCCTGATTTGTTGTTGTTATTGAAGCAGTTATGGGTAAGGCGTTGGGACAGCGCTATCTTTCTGACGCAAATTTTTTGAAACTCAACTGGCAAGCTTCAAACCATGCTCCACCCACCAGGCGTACGCCTGGTGCGCCAATTCATCGATGCTGTGGTTGGACGCGTCCAGAGCCAGTGTCAGGGGCTCACCCACAGGAGACTGGAGGGTGGCAAACTGGCTGTCGATCAGGGTCGACGGCATGAAATGACCCGGCCGATGGGAAACCCGATCAGCGGCCACTTCGGGCGTCAGTTCAAGAAATACAAAGCCCAGGCCTGGCAAGGCGCTGCGCAGGCGTTCGCGATAGCTGTGCTTGAGGGCCGAGCAGGTCAGCACCGGACGCTCGCCCGTGGCATCGACACGGCGCAACTCGTCACACAGGCTGTCGAGCCAGCCGGCACGGTCGTCGTCGTTCAGGGGGATACCGGCGCTCATCTTCTGGATGTTGGCCGCGGGGTGGAATGTGTCGCCTTCAATGGCGGTGGCGCCGCTCAATTGGCACAGGGCCTGGCTGACGCAGGTTTTGCCGCAACCGGCAACGCCCATGATGACCAGGGCGGTGATGGGATTATTCATGTAACACCTCAGCGCGCAGACAGCGCTACCTTTGCCAGTTATGACACCGCAGCAAAAGCAGAAGTTGCCGACGCCTTCTTGTCATTTTTGTGGTTGCAGCATGTTCGTTCACGACACCAACGGACGAGGTTCAGGCAAACCCCACTCGCGCATTTGCAGCCGCGTCGAGACAGCGCTACCTTAGTGCCTTGATTTTTGTTTGGCAAGCCGCCCTGATGACCGCCCCTAAAAACGATAAGAATCCTCGCACCACCGGCCGTCCTACCCTGAACGAAGTGGCACGCCTGGCCGGTGTCAGCCCCATCACCGCTTCCCGGGCCCTGCGTGGCGTCAGCACTGTCGCCACGGAACTGGTGGAAAAAGTTCGCCAGGCCGCGGCGGAACTCAACTACGTCGTCAATCCGGCCGCCCGCGCCCTGGCTTCGGCTCAGAGCCACTCGGTGGTGGTGCTAGTGCCGTCGTTGTCCAACCTGTTGTTCATCGACACCCTGGAAGCGATCCACCGGGTGTTGCGGCCCAAGGGCTTTGAAGTGGTGATCGGCAACTACCACTACTCCCGCGACGAAGAAGAAGACCTGTTGCGCAACTACATGGCCTATCAGCCGCGGGGGTTGTTGCTGACCGGTTTCGACCGCACCGAAAGCGCCCGGCGCATGATCGAGGCCAGCAACATTCCCTGTGTGTACATGATGGAGCTGGACCCCGGTGCCGGCCTCAACTGCGTGGGATTTTCCCAACTCAAGGCCGGCGAGACGGCGGCCGAGCACTTGATTGCCAAGGGGCGCAAGCGCCTGGCCTACATCGGCGCACAGCTGGACCAGCGCACCCTGGCCCGTGGCGAAGGGTTTCGTCGGGCACTGCAGAAAGCCGGAGTGTACGACCCGGACCTGGAACTGCTGACGCCACGCCCGTCCTCGGTGGGCCTGGGCGGCGAGTTGTTCCTGCAATTGCTCGACAGCCACCCGGACGTCGATGGGATCTTCTTTGGCAACGACGACCTGGCCCACGGCGCCTTGTTCGAAGCACTGCGCTGCGGCATCAGGATCCCCGAGCAGATCTCGGTCCTCGGCTTCAACGACCTGCCCGCCTCGGCCCACATGGTGCCGCGCCTGAGCAGCATCAGCACCCCACGGGAAGCCATCGGCCAGCGCGCCGCCGAGCAAATGCTGACGTTGATGGCGGGCAATCGAATCGCCCAGCCGGTGGTGGATCTGGGTTTTGAACTGAAGGTTCGCGAAAGCACCTGAAGGGCCTTTCTTGCGGTCGCGGTCGATCGACGTCTTGTCGGCAGGATTGACCGCTCACCCGACGCATTCGTCCGTAGGTTCTTTTATAATCGCCGACCCTGACCGCGTCGCGTTCCCGCCATGTCCGAAACCCATTACACACAGCTCGAAGCACCGCTATGGCCGCTGATGAACAAGTTTTATCGCGCCCACCAGTCCTCGACGAAAGCCGTTCGCGAGGCCCGGCTGTGGGTGGCACGGCGCGACGAAATCGTGGCCGCCCTGTGCCTGCGACCGGTAGCCGGCGGGCACTGGTTGACGGGGCTGTTTGTCGACCCGGCACACCGCGCCCAAGGCATTGCCGCGCGGTTGATCGCCACAGCGGTGAAAGAGGTGGAGGAACCTGTGTGGTTGTTCTGCCACCCGGATCTGCGCGGCTTTTACGAGCGCAGCGGCTTCCGCTTCGACCCGACCTTGCCCTGCGCGATGGCGGAACGCTTGAGCCGGTATGCCCGGAGCAAGCCGATGATTGCGATGGGGTTGGGAGCCGAGTCCTGAAGTGCCACACCGATCCACTGTGGGAGCGGGCTCGCTCCCACAGGGGTTTTGTGTCGACTTTAGTTAACCATCCGCCGCAGGGTCCAGGTCCGGGAACAGCACGCTGGTGAAGCCGAACTTGCTGAAATCCGTGATGCGCGACGGGTACAAGCGCCCGATCAGGTGGTCGCATTCATGCTGCACCACGCGCGCATGGAAACCCGACGCCGTGCGTACGATCGGTTCACCCTTCGGGTCGAAGCCTTCGTAGCGGATGTGCTGGTAACGCTCGACCGCGCCGCGCAGGCCCGGCACCGACAAGCAACCTTCAAAGCCCTCTTCCCTCTGCGGACCCAATGGGGTGATCAGCGGGTTGATCAGGATCGTCTGGGGCACCGCTTCGGCGTCGGGGTAGCGCTCGCTGTGCTCGAAGCCGAAGATCACCAGTTGCAGGTCCACGCCGATTTGCGGCGCCGCCAGGCCGACGCCACCGACACTTTCCATGGTCTGGAACATGTCATCGATCAACTGCCAGAGCTGCGGCGTGTCGAACATCTCCGGCGGCACCGGCGGGGCGATGCGCAGCAGGCGCTCGTCACCCATTTTCAGGATTTGATGAATCATGGTCGGGCTTCGTCAGGCTGAGTGAGAGGGATGGAATGGTCGCGCCCAAGGCCCGACACATGCTGCTTTTCGTGCTCGCCGGGGCTTTTTTCACCCGGGTCCTTGCCCTCGGTGGACATGTGCTCGATCACCGCGTTCATCTCCGCGCCGAGCAACAGCACCGCAGCTGAAATATAGAAATACAGCAACAACACGATGATCGCGCCGATACTGCCGTACATGGCGTTGTAGTTGGCAAAGGTCTTGACGTAAAAGGCGAACCCCAGGGACGCGATGATCCACACCACCACCGCCAGTACCGAGCCCGGCGTGATGAAGCGAAATTCCTGTTTGACGTCGGGCATCACGTAATAGATCAACGCCACCGCGACCATCAACAGAATCACGATGATCGGCCAGCGCATGACCGTCCAGAGCGTGACGATGAATTCTTCCAATCCGACCTGGGCGGCGATCCACTCCATCACCTGTGGCCCCAGGACCATCAGCGCCGCTGCGATGAGCAGCATGCCGGCGATACCGACTGTGTAGACGATCGACAGCGGGAAGCGCTTCCAGGCCGGGCGGCCTTCCACCACGTCATAGGCGGCATTCATCGCGCTCATCATCAGCCGCACACCCGCCGAGGCGGTCCACAAGGCGATGACGATACCCACTGACAACAACCCGCCCTTGGACTGCTGGAGCTGGTCGATTACCGGATTGACCTGCTCAAGGGCCTGGGGTGGCAACACCAGTTCCGACTGCAGGCGCAGCCAGGAAAAGAAGTCCGGCAGGTGCAGGAAGCCGATCAACGCGATCAGGAAAAGAATGAAAGGGAACAACGAAAACAGCATCTGATAGGCCAAGGCCGACGCATAAGTCGACATCTCGTCATCGAGAAACTCGGTCACGGTGCGCATCATCACACGATGCAAAGGCAAGCCTTTCAAGGCCGGGAACATCATGTGCGTCTCCTTCCGCCGCAAAGAGGGGTGGTCGCCTGGCGACTCACGGGTTGTTATCCAGCACAAAGTAACCTGTTTGACGACTTTGAGACAATTTCCCCGGCGCAAGTTCGGGCTGACATGAAAACGGCCACCCGAGGATGGCCGTTCCAGTGGTTTTCAACAGCCAGGTCAGGCTTCGTCGACGCCTTTTTTAACGGCATCCTTGGCCTTGCCCACGGTTTGCTGGGCTTCGCCTTTCTTTTCCTGGACCACGCCTTCGGCGCGCATGCGGTCATTGTCGGTGGCCTTGCCGACACCTTGCTTGATGTTGCCGACAGCTTCGTTGGCCACGCCTTTCACTTTATCGCCCGTGCTGCTCATGATGTCTCTCCTGTGAACAATGGTTCGGAAAGTCGCTACATAACGATTGACCGGGGGCATCGGCGGGGAGTTTCATTTTTTTCAACGGCACATTTCATCGTCAGGTGCAGGTTGGGCTTTATGTTTGCCGATCAACCCCCGAGAATGCCCCACGTATTCAAGCCGCGACTTAAAGCTCCAATCCCGTAGGAACGTTATGAAACTCGATAAGAAACAGGCCATCGCCCGCAGGAACCAGGAACTGGGCGGCGCCGTCCTGGGCGTCAACAACTGCCACTTCAGCGAATTGAACCGCAACCGCAACATTTTCTGGTTCGATATCCCGGTGGCGCGCCTGGCCATCGGTCAGTACGAATGGATCCACCTGCTGCTGCACTTCCCGGCCACTGACGAGTTGCTGCACCTGAAGGTGCCGACGGTGTTCCTGCGCGAAAAGCTGGAAGGCCTGGAAGTGCGCAACCAGGGCAAGCGCAAGGCAGCCTTGAGCCTGGAGCTGAGTGCCGACAAGGATTCGTACCTGCAGGACATGCGCCCGGGGGGCACCAACCTGGATTTCGCGCAGTTCAGGTTGTAACCCTGGCAGCCAATTCCCTATGGCGAGGGAGCTTGCTCCCTCGCCATAAAAGGCGGCCTCGTTTCATGCAGTCATGCAATAAAAAGCCCCGCTTCGGCGGGGCTTTTTATTGACGGGCATTTTTACTTCTTCACACCCAGCTTCCTGAGTTCTTCATCGCGCAACTCACGCCGCAGGATCTTGCCCACGTTGGTGGTCGGCAGCGCGTCGCGGAACTCCACGGCCTTCGGCACTTTATAGCCGGTGACATTGGCGCGCATGTGCTCCATGACCTGCTCCTTGGTCAAGGTAACGCCAGGTCGTGCAACGATGAAGATCTTGATCGCCTCGCCGGATTTTTCGTCCGGGATCCCGATGGCCGCGCATTGCAGCACACCCGGCAGCGTCGCCAGCACGTCTTCCAGTTCGTTGGGGTACACGTTGAAGCCGGAGATCAGGATCATGTCTTTCTTGCGATCGACGATGCGCATGTAGCCGTCGGGCTGGATCAGCGCGATGTCACCGGTCTTGAGCCAGCCCTCGCTGTCGAGGATCTCGTCGGTGGCTTCCTGGCGCTGCCAGTAGCCCTTCATCACCTGCGGACCTTTCACACACAGCTCGCCGATTTCGCCCAATGGCTGCTCGACACCTGCGTCGTTGATCACCTTGCACAGCGTCGAGGGCACCGGGATACCGATAGTGCCGACCTGGATGTTCTGGATCGGGTTGACCGTGGCGACCGGGCTGGTTTCGGTCATGCCGTAGCCTTCGCAGATAGGGCAGCCGGTCACGGCTTTCCAACGCTCGGCGGCCGCCAGCTGCAGGGCCATGCCGCCGGACAAGGTGACCTTCAGTGCGGAGAAATCCAGCTTGCGGAAGGCTTCGTTGTTGCACAGGGCCACGAACAAAGTATTAAGGCCGACGAAACCGCTGAACTTCCACTTCGACAGTTCCTTGACCATCGCCGAAAGGTCGCGCGGGTTGCTGATCAGGATGTTGTGGTTGCCGATCAGCATCATCGCCATGCAATGGAAGGTGAAGGCATAGATGTGGTAAAGCGGCAGCGGCGTGATCAGCACTTCGCAACCTTCATTGAGGTTGGAGCCCATCAGCGCCTTGCATTGCAGCATGTTCGCGACGAGGTTGCGGTGGCTCAGCATCGCGCCCTTGGCCACGCCGGTGGTGCCGCCGGTGTATTGCAACACCGCCACGTCGTCGCTGGACGGGTTGGCTTCGCTCACGGGTTGACCGTGGCCCTTGCTCAGCACATCGTTGAACTTGACGGCCTTGGGCAGGTGATAGGCCGGCACCATCTTCTTGACGTACTTGATCACGCTGTTGATCAACAGGCGCTTGAGCGGCGGCAGCAGGTCGGCCACTTCGGTGACGATGACGTGCTTGACGCTGGTCTTGGGGACCACGGTCTCGGCCAGGTGCGCCATGTTCGCCAGGCACACCAGCGCCTTGGCGCCGGAGTCGTTGAACTGGTGTTCCATTTCCCGCGCGGTGTACAGCGGGTTGGTGTTGACCACGATGAGCCCGGCGCGGATCGCACCGAACACCGCCACCGGGTACTGGAGAACGTTGGGCAGTTGCACGGCAATTCGATCGCCCGGCTGCAAATCGGTATGCTGTTGCAGATACGCGGCAAAGGCCCCGGACAATTCGTAGAGTTCACCGTAGGTGAGGGTCTTGCCGAGGTTGCTGAACGCCGGCTTGTTGGCAAAGCGTTGGCAGGACTGCTTCAACACCGCCTGAATATTCGGATACTCGTCTGGATTGATGTCGGCAGCAATCCCAGCTGGGTACTTATCCTTCCAAAAGTCTTCGATCATGGAAGCCCACTCCTCAGCAACGCGAATTCTCACCGCATTTGATGCGATTATTATTGGTGTGTGTTTATTGGTGAATCTGGCTTGAATCAAGGCCGAGAAGTCACAAAAGCGCGCCGAGAGTAGCAGCTTTGCCAAGGGTCGCCTAGAGCCAAAACAGGCCCCTACAGTCACTAACATGACTCAAGACCATTCAATGGTCATTTTTAGAGTAAAAATTCTAAGCAGCTGGATTGTCGCGCATTTGCGCAATCCAAAAACCCCTGTGGGAGCGAGCCTGCTCGCGATAGCGGTGGGTCAGCGCCATGGACATTGGCTGACACTCCGCTATCGCGAGCAGGCTCGCTCCCACAGGGTTTGTCAGCCTCTGGCCTCAAGCGATATCGCGCAGCTCCCTGCGCAGGATCTTGCCCACCGGCGTCATCGGCAGCGACTCGCGCAGTACGATGTGCTTGGGAATCTTGTAGCCGGTGAAGTTCTCCTTGCAGTAGGCCTTGAGTTCTTCAAGGCTGACACCCGCTTCGCGCGCTACCACGAACAGCTTCACCGCCTCCCCCGAACGCTCGTCCGGCACGCCGATCACCGCGCAGTTGGCAACTTTCGGATGGGCCATCACCACGTCTTCGATCTCGTTGGGGTACACGTTGAAACCGGAGACGATGATCATGTCCTTCTTGCGGTCGACGATGCGCACGAAACCGTCCGGGTCGATCACCGCAATGTCGCCGGACTTGAACCAGCCTTCGCTGTCCAGCACTTCGGCGGTGGCTTCGGGTTTGTTCCAATAGCCTTTCATGATCTGCGGGCCCTTGATGCACAGCTCGCCGCGCTCGCCCAACGGCTGTTCGACGCCGTCGTCGCTGATCACCTTCATCAGCGTGCCTGGCACCGGCAAGCCCACGGTGCCCAGCCGGGACTTGTCGCCGTAGGGGTTGGTGCAGGCCACCGGTGAGGTCTCGGTCAGGCCATAGCCTTCAGTGATGCGGCAACCGGTAAGCTGCGTCCAACGCTCGGCAGTGGCCTTGACCAAGGCTGTGCCGCCGGAGTTGGTGACCTTGAGATGGGAGAAATCCAGGGTCTTGAAATCCGGGTGGTCCATCAACGCCACGAACAGCGTGTTGAGCCCCAGCAAGGCCGAGAAACGCCACTTCTTCAGCTCCTTGATGAAACCGCCAATGTCCCGCGGATTGGTGATCAGCACGTTGTGGTTGCCGGTGACCATCATGCACATGCAATTCGCGGTGAAGGCATAGATGTGGTACAGCGGCAACGGCGCGACCATCACTTCCTGGCCCTCGCGCATCAGTGGCTGGCCGTCATCGCCAAACTGCCCCAGGCACGCCCGCGCCTGTTGCATGTTCGCCACCAGGTTGCCGTGGGTCAGCATCGCCCCCTTCGCCAAGCCGGTGGTGCCGCCGGTGTATTGCAGCACGGCGATATCGTCGAGGCTGATCTTCAGCGGCTTGAGGCCCTGGCCGCGTCCCAGGCGCAGCGCGCTTTTGAACGAAATGGCCTGGGGCAGCGAATAGTCCGGGACCATTTTCTTGACCTTGCTCACCATCGTGTTGACCAGCCAGCCCTTGGCGGTGGACATCAGGTCGCCCATCCTGGCTTCGATCAGGTATTGCAGGTCGGTGTCGGGCAGCACCTCCTGGACCTTCTTGCCGAACAGGTTCATGTACACCAGCGCCCGGGCACCGGAATCCTTGAACTGGTGGCGCATTTCCCGAGGGGTGTACAGCGGGTTGGTGTTGACCACGATCAGCCCGGCGCGCAAGGCGCCGAACACGGCAATCGGATAATGCAGCACATTGGGCATCTGCACCGCGATACGATCACCCGGCGCCAGGTCGGTGTGGGCTTGCAGGTAACCGGCGAAGGCCGCGCTGTAGCGTTCGAGCTCGGCATACGTGAGGGTCACCCCCATGTTGCTGAACGCCGGACGGTCGGCGAATTTCTTGCAGGAACGTTCGAACACCTCGATCACCGACTTATAGGCCCCGAGATCGACGTCCAGGGGCACGCCGGCCGGGCGTTTGTCATTCCAGAAATCAGGCTGCATTGTTTTTGTCCTCGTTACCTGAGCGTATCCGGGCCGCGTCTGTATCGCTTGCAGAGGCGGAGCTTCTGGGACACTAGCAGCTATGGTCAATCAGGCAAATATGCCAACCTGCGTCATAGATTGTGTGAATCTTCCTGCCTAGCAGTCCGTGTGGTTAACGGATGCGCTATACCATTGAGCAACACTGCCAAGGAACCACCATGATCCACCAAACGTTCTGGCTGACCGCAACCGACCACAGCCGCCTGTTCGTCAACCAGTGGCTGCCTGACACCGCGCCGGTGGCGGTGATCATGCTGGCCCACGGCATGGCCGAGCACAGCGCCCGCTACGCGCGTCTGGCCCAGGCATTGTGCGACGCAGGCTACGGCGTCTACGCGCCGGACTTGCGCGGCCATGGCCGCACCGCCGCCGAGGCGCCCCTTGGTCACTACGCGGACGAGGACGGCTGGGCCAAGGTCGTCGGCGACCTGGCCAGCCTCCACCATCACATCGTCCAGCAACATCCCGAGACCCCGATTGTGTTGCTCGGCCACAGCATGGGCAGCTACATCGCCCAGGGCTATCTGCTGCACCACAGTGCCAGCCTGCACGGGGCGATCCTCAGTGGCTCCAACTTCCAGCCCGTGGCGCTCTACCGCGCCGCCCGCCTGATCGCCCGCTTCGAGCGCCGCCGCCAGGGAGCCACCGGCCGTAGCGCATTGATCGAGTGGCTGTCGTTCGGCAGTTTCAATAAACACTTCAAGCCGACGCGCACCGCCTTCGACTGGCTCAGCCGCGACCCGGCCGAAGTCGACAGGTACATCCAAGACCCTCTGTGCGGCTTTCGCTGCACCAATCAGCTGTGGGTCGACCTGCTCGGCGGGTTGCAGCAAATCAGCAAAGCGTCCACTCTCGCCCAGATCGATCCGGGCCTGCCGTTGCTGGTGATCGGCGGCGAATGTGATCCGGTGAGCGAAGGCAAGCGTCTGAAGGATCTGGCCGACGCCCTGCGCGCCGCCGGCAGCCAGCACCTGCAATTGACGATCTACCCGCAGGCCCGGCACGAACTGTTCAATGAAACCAACCGCGATGAAGTGACCGCCGACGTGCTGGCCTGGATTGCCCAGGCCCTGAGCCACAAGCGGCCGCCACGAAGCGAATAGATTCCCAGCGTTTTCCTTTACCCGTCACAGGATTCAAGACACATGACCCAGGTTACCAACATCCCTTACGAAGCCCTCGAAGTCGGCCAGACCGCCAGCTACAGCAAGACCGTCGAAGAGCGCGATATCCAGCTGTTTGCCGCGATGTCGGGCGACCACAACCCGGTGCACCTGGACGCCGAATTCGCGGCGGCGAGCATGTTCAAGGAACGCATCGCCCACGGCATGTTCAGCGGTGCGTTGATCAGCGCGGCGGTGGCGTGCGAGCTGCCTGGACCCGGCACCATCTATATCGGCCAGCAGATGAGCTTCCAGAAACCGGTGAAGATCGGCGACACCCTGACCGTGCGCCTGGAAATCCTCGAGAAACTGCCGAAGTTTCGCGTGCGCATCGCCACTCGCGTGTTCAACCAGCGCGATGAGCTGGTGGTGGACGGCGAAGCCGAAATCCTCGCGCCGCGCAAGCAACAGACCGTGACCTTGCCGACATTGCCGGCCATCACTGTCGGCTGAGACAAACTGACTGGCTCCCGCTCGGTGTGCCACGTTGATCGTTCCCACGCTCCGCGTGGGAATGCATCCCGTGACGCTCTGCGTCACCTTCCAGAAGCGGAACGCGGAGCGTCCCTGGCGGCGTTCCCACGCGGGAGCGTGGGAACGATCGACAGCTAGCCACTAATGACCGCAATGCCAGCCATCATTGAAGCGCTTCCTTCACCTGCACACTCGCCGTCATCCCGGCACTCAGGTTCACCCCTTCCGGCACCTTGTCCAGTTTGATCCGCACGGGAATCCGCTGGGCCAGGCGCACCCAGTTGAAGGTCGGCTCGACCTCCGCCAGCAACTGCGCATCAGGGTTGGTGTTGCGGTCGGTAATGCCGCGGCTGATGCTTTCGACGTGTCCCTCCAACGCATGCTCGGCGCTCATCAGCCAGACCTTGACCGGATCGCCCACTCGGATCCGCGGCAGCTTGGTTTCTTCAAAATAGGCCTGCACATAGAAGGTCGAATCGTCGATCAGGGCCATGACCGGTTGCCCGGCGTTCACGTAGTTGCCTTCGGCCAGGCGCAGGTTGGTGATGTGGCCGCTGCGGGGGGCCAGGACCTGGCTGCGGGCCAGGTTCAGCTCGGCGACCTTGGCCTCGGCCTGGGCTTCGTGCAATTCGCCGCGGGCGATGCCGGCGTTGATCTGGGCATTCTCCCGCAGTTCGGCGCTGATCGCCTGGGGCCCCAGGGCGGCGCGTCGGCTGGCTTCGTGTTCGCGCAGACTCAGTTGTTGCTGACGGGTCTGCACCACCGCTTGGGCTTTTTCCACCGCGGCCTCGAAACGCTCACGGTCGATGCTCAACAATAAGTCGCCAGCCTTGACCTGCTGGTTATCCACCGCCTTGAGCTCGCGCACCCAGCCCGACACATCGGGCGCGATGACCACCACGTCGGCGCGGATCCGCGCATCGCGGGTCCAGGGCGTCAGCATGTAGTACTGCCACAGATGAAACCCGGCGAAGATCGCCACGGCGACCACGCACAGCGTGACGGCAACACGTACGGAAGTACGCATGTTCAACTCCTATAGCGGCCCGAGGACCACGGTAATGACAGTCAGGACACAGACATACAGGGCGCAGTCGAACAAGGCTTCATGCCAGATCCAGCGCCCGGCCGGCACCAGGCTGAGCAACAGGCGCAGCGCACCGGTCACCAGCAACGCCAGCAACAGGTAAATCAGGAACGGGCTGAGCAACACCCCGCCAATCGACCACTCACGCAAGCCCATGGCTGTGCTCCCGTTGTTCAGGTTCATGCTGGCGGCACCAGGCGCGCCAGCTGTTCTGCAATTGCACCACCGCGCCCTGGGCCAGTTTCAGTGCGTCACTGGCGGGCTGGGCTGCCAACACGTCCAGGAACTCGGCGCTCGCCGCTGCCAGCGCATCGGCCCGGTCACCGGCCGGACCGCGCTCAAGCGCCTGCTCCAGGGCTTCAAAGTAACGCCGCTGCGCGCGTTGATCCGACACTTGGGCAACGGCCAGGCTCAAGCGCAGGTGCAACAGTTCATCGCCGACGTCCAGCCCCAGCAAACCATCATCCCAACGGCTGCGCGCCTGCACCGGCAGTTCGGGATAATGCCGCGCCAGCTGCAACAACCGGTCGGCCATGCGCCCGCCGAACCAGCTCTCGGCACCGTGCAGGCTGCGATGGGTCAGGCGCACCAGATCATCGAGCGTCGCGGCCAGCAGTCGCCGGCTGTGCCAGGCCGGGTTGCGCAAAATCAGCAGGTTGAACGCCAGCACCGCGGCGCCGACGCCGATCATCATCGCCTGGGCGTTATTGAAGAACGCTGCGACGTCGTACTTCATGGCATTCAATGGCGACACCAGCACGACGAAATGCAGGCAAAAGGACGTGGCGGTGGCGAATATCTGCGGCTTGGCCATGCCCAGTGCGCCGAAAAACAATGGCACGCCCATGGCCATGCAAAGCATTGCGAAACTGCTCCACTGTGGCAGCACGATCTCGCCGATCACAAACGCGGTCGGCACCGCCAGCAGAATCCCTCGCAAAAAGGCCAGGCCGATCTGCGCACCGTTTTCGCGACTGGCGAACAGGCTGCACACCACGCAAGTGAGCACCAGCGCGCCCGAGGCGGCAGGCCAGGCAGTCGCCAGCCAGAAACAGGCCACCGCGAGGAACGCCAGGGCGCTACGCGCGCCAAACACCATGGCCAGGGACAGATCGCGATGGGGCGTCAGGGTGCGCGGTGGGTCCGCCGCCCTGCCCTCCTGCACCGCGCTCAGGGCGGCGCAAGCGGCCAGGGCGGTGTCGAGCAATAACGCGACGCGCGCCAGGCAATAACTTTGCGCCGAACTGATCCGCGGGTCATGAGACGCATCGAGCACCCGTGGACGCAAGGCTTGCAAGGTCGCACCGTCGGCCTCGAGGGCTTGCAGCACCTCGTCCATCCACGGCTGCAGGGCCTCGGTTTCTTCGGGATCGAGTTGCTTCCACTGCCGACGCACCGAACGGGAAATGCGCAACAGCATCAATAATTTCTGGCTCAAGCCACTGATGGCCCGGGCCCGTTGCCGGCCCAGGCTGCCCTCGAACCAGGCGTGTTCGCGCTGGGCATCCACCGCGACGATGCGGCCGAGGATCTCCAGCAAGCCCTTGCGCGCCTGGGCATCGCCGGCCAGCGTCGCACGGGCCGCCTGCATGCCACTCTGCCAGGCGGCGTGAGCCTGGCCGGCCAATTGCCGTTCAACCCGCAGCGGCCAGAGCAAGGCACTGGCCGCCGTGGCGCAGACGATCCCCAGGCTGATCTCGGTGCAACGCGCCACCGCCTGGTCGAAGACCGCCAGCGGGTGGGAAATCGCCGGCAAGGCAATGATCGCCACGGTGTACCCGGCCAATACAAATGAATAGGACCAGGCACTGCGCAACAGCGTGGAGCACGCCGTGCACAAGCCCAGCCAGAAGGCCAGGGCCAACAGGAACAACCACGGCGTCTGGGCGAACAGGCCCATGAACACCACGGACATGACCGTGCCCACCAACGTACCCAGCAATCGCGCCAAGCCTTTTTGCACGACCATGCCGGACAATGGCTGCGCGACGATGAACGCGGTCATCAATGCCCACGATGGCTGCTCCAGCCCGAAGCGCAACGCCAGCCACAACGCCAGCCCACCGCCGAGCACCGTCTTGATGGCGAACTGCAAGGCGAGGCGGTCGGGAGCGAACAAGGCCTGGAAGGTAATGGGCACGCGAAAAACTCTTCTGGGGGACGCTGTAACAATAGATGGAATGCGGAGTGATCGGCAGGCGCAATTATTAGCTGGCTAACTATTCGAGTCCAGAGGGGATTACCGACGAATTTCACAATACACTTTTTCTGGCTGGCATTGAGCCGTGGCGCTGAACCCCTTGAAGCCAATCGACAGCCACAAAAAACGCCAGGCAAGCTGGCGTTTTTTTCGGAGCGGGCGCGCAGGTTAGCTGGCGGCACGCGCCTGGTTACGCAGCGCCTTGACCTGGTCATGGTTGCGTTGCACGCCGTGGTACTGGCGCTCAACCAGGTCACGAATGCCCACCAGGTTGTGCTTGTTGATTTTCTCGATGGCTTCCTTGTAAGCCTTCAGGGCGTGGTCTTCACCGCGCTCGGCTTCGTTGAGCACCGCTTCTTCATCCTTGCCGGTGAACACCGACTTCACGTCGACCCAACGGCGATGCAGGTCACCGGCTACGCTGGTGGAGGTTTCCGGATCGCCGCCCAGGGAACGCACAGCGGCTTGCAGTTCGGCGGCAGCGGTCGCGCAATCAGCGGAGCGCTTCACGAACAGCGCCTTGAGTTCCGGGTGCTTGATGTCTTCTGCACAGGTCTTGAACCCTTCCTGGCCATCTTTGCTGGTCTCGATCAGGTCGTTCAGGACGGAGATGGATTCTTTGTTGATGTCAGTCATTTTTCAGTTCCTTTGCGGGTGAATAGAAAACCTGCAAGGGATATTGCATCGGCCGTGCCAGCTTAAAAAACGAATCAATAGTCAATAAAATCAATAAGTTACAAAGTACCAAAGAATCTGTATTCGCGTTATTTGCATGATCTGTCAATTGGCCTGCATGCAGAATGCCTGTATTTTCCAGACTGTATGAATCAAGACGACTGCCATGAACCCGGAAAAGCTTGAACTGCTGGTCACCCGCCAGATGCCCTTTGGTAAATACAAGGGTCGAATCCTGGCCGACCTGCCTGGTCCATACCTGAACTGGTTCGCTCGCGAAGGCTTTCCCCCTGGGGAGCTGGGCGGCCTGCTGGCACTGATGCAGGAAATCGACCACAACGGTCTGTCGGACCTGCTCGACCCGTTGCGCGCCAAACACGGCAAACCCAAGCCACGTCACTGACCGAGTCCCCCATGCCCGAGAACACGCTGCGCGCCCATGATGAAGCTTTCTGGCAGACCTTTGTCGGTCGCTACGATGTCGACCCCGGAGGACCGCTCAATCTGGAAAACGGCTACTTCGGTCGCATGTCCCGCACTGTCGTCGAGGAATACCAGCGCAACATCGAATTCATCAACCGTGGAAACTCGCTGTACGTGCGCCAGCATTTCGACCGCGAGCACGGCGAAGCCATCCGCCACCAGGTGGCGCAACTGATCCAAGCTTCACCGCAGACCGTGGCGCTGGCCACCAGCGCAGTCGACGCCCTGCAAACGCTGATCCGCAATTACAACGGCTTGAAACCGGGCGACCAGGTGCTGATCTGCGATGTGGAATATGCCTCGGTCAAGAGCGCCATGCGCTGGCTGGCGCGCCAGCGCGGCGTAGAAGTGATTGAAATCGTCCACCAGCACCCCGCCAGCTATGAGCGCCTGGTGGGCGCTTACCGCCAGGCGTTCATCGACCACCCTCGCCTCAAGCTGATGGCGCTGACCTACGTCAACCATCTCACCGGGCTGGTGATGCCGGTCCAGGCGATTGCCGAAACCGCCCGGGAATTTGGCGTCGATATCATCCTCGACGGTGCCCACGCGCTGGGCCAGATCAATTTCGACCTGAAGAAACTCGGCATCGAATTGGCCGGCTTCAACCTGCAGAAGTGGATCGGCGGTCCGCTGGCCCTGGGTTTCCTGTACATCGCTCCCCATCGGCTGGCCGACATCGATCCGGACATGGACGAAGACAGCTACCCCGCGTCCGACATCCGCTCGCGCACGCCCCACAGCACGCCCAACATCCCCGCTCTGCTCACCCTGCCCCTGGTGTTCGAAGAGCACCGGGCCCTGGGCGGCGCTTCGGCCAAGGGCGCGCGCCTCTGTTACCTGCGCGATCTGTGGGTAACCGCGGTGCGCGATATCCCGGGCATCGAAGTCATGACCCCGGACGATCGTCGCCTGTATTGCGGCATCACCGCGCTGCGTTTCACCGCCCACGCCGATCAGCAGGCGATGGCCGATCGTTTGCTCAACGACTACGGGATCTTCACCGTGGTGCGCAACACCAGCGCCGGGCCGTGCATACGTATCACGCCAGGGTTGATTACCTTGGAACGGGACATCAAGCGGCTGATTGCTGCGCTGATCGACTTGAGCCGCATTTAGCGAGCGTCAGGGAGCCTCGTGGGAGCAAGGGCTTGCTCCCGCGGTGATCTCCAACAGCTAAAAAACCCAGGCAAAAAAAACGGTGCGCCGACCAAGCGCACCGTAAAACCGTAGAGCACCCAACGAGGGTTTGGTCGATCAGTCCAGCAGCGCCAATGCCTCGGCGGTGCATTCCTGAATGCGGGCCCAGTCGCCGTTCTTGATCCACTCCGGATCGAGCATCCAACTGCCGCCCACGCACATCACGTTTTTCAGTGCCATGTAGCTCTTGATGTTGGCCGGGCCGACGCCACCGGTCGGGCAGAATTTCACTTCGCCGAACGGACCGCCCAGGGCCTTGATGGCCGCGACGCCGCCGCTGACTTCGGCCGGGAACAGTTTGAAGCGGCGATAACCCAGGCCGTAGCCTTCCATGATGCCCGAGGCATTGCTGATGCCCGGCAGCAACGGGATCGAGCTGTAGACGCTGGCTTCGAGCAGATCACGAGTGATACCCGGAGTGACGATGAACTGCGAACCGGCCGCTTCGGCGGCGGCCAGCATGTGGCGGTCAAGCACCGTGCCGGCACCGGTCACCAACTCCGGACGCTGCTCGCGCAGCACCTGGATGGCCTTGAGGCCGAACTGCGAACGCAGGGTCACTTCCAGCGCCGTCAGGCCACCGGCGGCCAGGGCATCGGCCAGCGGCAGGATGTCCTGTTCGCGGGCAATGGTGATTACCGGCAGGATCCGCGCCTTGGCGCAGAGGCTGTCTATCAGGGCAACTTTGTCCGCCATGGAAACGGTCGGGGATGGGTTTGTCATAGCGGCTGATCCTTGGTTCATGGGCACCAGTAAATCTCTAACGTAGGTTGCAAAAACGCGCGGATCGGCATTTCAGCGACGTTGTCACCGGCCACCGCGGCGTTCAGGGTGGTCAATTTCGACTGACCGGAAATCGACAGCACTTTGTGTTTTGCCGAGGCCAGCAACGCACGACTCATGGTCAGGCGCTGGTGCGGCACGGTCGGCGCCAGCATCGGCCAGCAGCGACGAGCACCGTTGGCATCCAAGGCTTCGGCCAGGTTCGGGCTGTCGGGGAACAGCGAAGCGGTGTGCCCGTCATCACCCATGCCCAATACCAGTACATCGATGGACGGCAACTCGCCCAGCAGACGATCCGCCTGCTCGGCCGCCGCTTCCAGGTCGGCACTGGCGCTGTAGAGGCTGAGGAACCGGGCCTTGGCCGCAGCACCTTGCAACAGATAGCGCTTGAGTAGGCCGGCGTTGCTGTCGGCGTGTTCAACCGGTACCCAGCGCTCATCCGCCAGGCTCACCACCACGTTCGACCAGTCCAGCGCCTGCTTGGCCAGGCTCTGGAAAAACGCCACCGGGCTACGGCCGCCCGACACCACCAGGACCGCCGTGCCGCGGGCGTCGATGGCCTCGCGCAATTGCTCGGCCACCTTCAGTGCCAAGCCTTCGGCCAGCAGCACCGGGCTCTTGAACTCAAGGGCGCTGACGCCTTGGGGCAGTTTCACTTCAGATATCGCCATACCATGACCTCCCATCCCGCGTGATCAGTGCAATGGAGCTCATTGGCCCCCAGGACCCGGCCGCGTACGGCTTGGGCGCATCGCCGGATTTCTTCCACCCGGCGATCAACTGGTCACACCACGTCCACGCGGCTTCAATTTCATCTTTACGGACAAACAGGTTCTGATTGCCGTTCATGACTTCCAGCAACAACCGTTCGTAGGCATCGGGAATCCGTGCGCTGCGCCAGGTGTCGGAGAAGTTGAGTTGCAGCGGACCGCTGCGCAATTGCATGCCCTTGTCCAGGCCCTGCTCCTTGGTCATCACCCGCAAGGAAATCCCTTCGTCCGGTTGCAGGCGGATGATCAGCTTGTTGCTGATCTGCAAGCGCTGCTCGGGGGCGAAGATGTAATGGGACGGTTCCTTGAAGTGGATAACGATCTGCGACAGCTTCTGCGGCATGCGCTTGCCGGTACGCAGGTAGAACGGCACCCCGGCCCAACGCCAATTGCGGATATCGGCGCGCAGGGCGACGAAGGTCTCGGTGTCGCTCTGGGTGTTGGAGTTGGGCTCTTCCAGGTAGCCCGGCACGGCCTTGCCTTCGCTGTGGCCGGCGATGTACTGGCCGCGCACCACCTGGGTGGTCAGGCCTTCCGGACTGATCGGCGCCAGGGCCCTGAGCACCTTGACCTTCTCGTCGCGAATGCTGTCGGCGGACAGGTCGGCCGGCGGGTCCATGGCGATCAGGCAGAGCAGCTGGAGCAGGTGGTTCTGGATCATGTCCCGCAGCTGGCCAGCCTTGTCGAAATAGCCCCAGCGGCCTTCGATGCCGACCTTCTCGGCCACGGTGATTTCCACGTGGGAGATGTAATTCTGGTTCCACTGGGTCTCGAACAGACTGTTGGCGAAGCGCAACGCGATGAGGTTCTGGACGGTTTCCTTGCCCAGGTAATGGTCGATGCGGTAAGTGCGGTTTTCCGGGAAGAACTGCGCCACCGCGTCGTTGACCTTGCGCGACGATTCCAGGTCCGAGCCGATGGGTTTCTCCAGCACGACGCGGGTGTTTTCGCTCAAGCCGACCTTCGCCAGGTTCTCGCAGATCGCCCCGTACACCGCCGCCGGGGTGGCGAAATAGGCGATGACCTGCTGGGCCGAACCGGCCTGTTCGGCCAGGGCGACGTAGTCGTCGGCCTTGAGGAAATCAACATGCAGGTACGTCAGGCGCGCCAGGAAGCGCTCCACCACGGCCTCGTCCAGGTCCTTGGCGTCGACGTAGCGGCGCAGCTCGGTGGCGATGAATGCCAGGTGCTGCTGCTCGCTGCCGGGTTCACGGGCCAGCGCGATGATTCGCGTGTCCTCGTGCAGCAATTGCGCGCCATCGAGTTGATAAAGGGCAGGGAACAGCTTGCGCAAGGCCAGGTCGCCCAACGCGCCGAACAAGGCAAAGGTGCACGGTTCAACCGTAATCGAATGCATGATGTTTGTTCTTTTATCAAGTTAAGCTACAAATACCTTTTTTCAAGGCATCACTCAAGGAAAAATGTAGTAATAACCACAACATTTTCCGAAAATACCGATTCCGAGTGGTGGTCCGTCGGAGCCATCAGTAGGATAGGCCACCGCAAAGGGTCGCACCTAAGACCCGTCTTTCTAGGAATCTTGTATGGACCGCGTGCGAAATTTACTGGAACAGATCCAGACTCGCCTTGAAGACCTCAACAAGGCCGAACGCAAAGTGGCCGAGATCATCCTGCTCAACCCTCAGCAGGCTACCCGCTTCAGCATCGCCGCCCTCGCCCAGGCCGCATCGGTCAGCGAACCCACCGTCAACCGGTTCTGCCGTTCGTTCGGCGTCAGCGGTTACCCGGAACTCAAGCTGCAACTGGCCCAGAGCCTGGCAAGCGGCGCGGCGTATGTCAGCCGGGCCGTGGAAGCCGATGACAACCCGGAGGCCTACACCCGGAAGATCTTTGGCAGCGCCATTGCTTCATTGGACAGCGCCTGCCAGGCCCTTGATCCAAATCTGATCAGTCGCGCCGTTGATCTGCTGATCCAGGCGCGGCAGATCCACTTCTTCGGCCTTGGTGCCTCGGCCCCGGTGGCGCTGGATGCCCAGCATAAATTCTTCCGTTTCAACCTGGCGGTCACTGCCCACGCCGACGTGCTGATGCAGCGCATGATCGCGTCGGTGGCCCATACCGGCGAACTGTTCGTGATCATTTCCTACACCGGCCGCACCCGCGAACTGGTGGAAGTGGCGCGCATTGCCCGGGAGAACGGTGCCTCGGTGCTGGGCCTCACCGCTGAAAATTCGCCCCTGGCGAAGGCCAGCACCCTGAGCCTGAACATTCCACTGCCCGAAGACACCGACATCTACATGCCGATGACCTCGCGGATCATCCAACTCACCGTGCTGGACGTGCTCGCCACCGGCATGACCTTGCGCCGGGGCGTGGATTTCCAGCCGCACCTGCGCAAGATCAAGGAAAGCCTGAACGCCAGCCGGTATCCGGTGGGGGATGAGTTCAACTGACCCACGCCGCTCGTTCCCACGCTCCGCGTCACTAGTGTCCGGTAAA
>NZ_JAGGOF010000046.1 GCF_018614775.1 Pseudomonas fluorescens | reverse complement strand
AAGACAGTTGCTCCCACAATTGATCGTCACCTGCAGCCAATCGAGTCAGCGAACGCTGCTTTCGAAGCGGCACGCTCCCGGCAGTTCCACGACCAGTTCATCGCCCGCATTCAATGGCCCGACGCCCGCCGGGGTGCCGGTGAGGATCACGTCGCCGGCCTGCAGCGAGAAACAGCCGGCCATGTACTGGATCATCGGTACGATGGGGTTGAGCATCAGGCGGCTGTTGCCATCCTGGCGCACTTCACCGTTGATGGTCAGGCGCACGGGGATGTCGGTCAGGTCGGCAAACATGCTGCTCGGCACAAACGGTGCAATCACCGCCGCACCGTCGAACGACTTGGCGACTTCCCACGGCAGGCCCTTGGCCTTGAGCTCGGCCTGCTTGTCGCGAAGGGTCAGGTCCAGGGCTGGCGCGAAGCCGGAGATGGCATCGAGTATTTCCTCGGCGCTGGGCCGGGTCGACAGCGGTTTGCCGATCAACACGGCGATTTCTGCTTCGTAATGCACCGAGCCGCGCTCGGTCGGAATGCTGAAGCCGCCTTCCAGCGGCACCACGCAACTGCCTGGCTTGATGAACAGCAAGGGTTCGGTGGGCACCGGGTTGTCCAGTTCCTTTGCATGTTCGGCGTAGTTACGACCAATGCAGACCACTTTCCCGATTGGGAAATGAATGCGTGTACCGTCGACATACTGGTGCTGATAGCTCATTACCGACTCCTGTTTCTGCAATTCATCAGATGTTCTTGCGCATCAAACCGCGAAGATCTTGCCCGGGTTCATGATGCCATTCGGGTCGAAGACCGCTTTCACGGCTTTCATGTATTCGATTTCCACCGGTGAACGACTATAGGCCAGGTAGTCGCGCTTGGTCATGCCCACGCCATGTTCGGCCGAAATCGAGCCGTTGTATTTCTCGACGATCTCGAACACCCATTTGTTCACGGTCGCGCACTTGGCGAAGAACGCGTCCTTGTCCAGGTTTTCCGGCTTGAGGATGTTCAGGTGCAGGTTGCCGTCGCCGATGTGGCCGTGCCAGACAACTTCGAAGTCCGGGTAGTGCTGGCCGACAATCGCGTCGATTTCCTTGAGGAAGTCCGGGACTTTCGAGACCGTCACCGAGATGTCATTTTTGTATGGCGTCCAGTGGGAAATGGTTTCGGAGATGTACTCGCGCAGTTTCCACAGGTTCTGCAACTGGGTTTCGCTCTGGCTCATCACGCCGTCCAGCATCCAACCCTGTTCCACGCAGTATTCGAAGGTTTCCAGCGCCTGGTTGGCAACGTCTTCGGTGGTGGCTTCGAATTCCAGTAGGGCGTAGAACGGGCAGTCGGTCTCGAACGGCGCGGGCACGTCACCCCGCCCGAGGATTTTAGCCAGGGCCTTGTCGGAGAAGAATTCGAAGGCGGTCAGGTCGAGCTTGCCCTGGAACGCATGCAGCACCGGCATGATCGAGTCGAAATCCGGGGTGCCGAGCACCATCGCCGTGAGGTTTTTCGGCGCACGGTCCAGGCGCATGGTCGCCTCGACCACGAAGCCGAGGGTGCCTTCGGCGCCGATGAACAGTTGCCGCAAGTCGTAGCCGGTGGCGTTCTTGATCAGGTCCTTGTTCAGCTCCAGCAGGTCACCCTTGCCGGTAACGACCTTCAGGCCAGCGACCCAGTTACGGGTCATGCCGTAGCGAATAACCTTGATGCCGCCGGCATTGGTACCGATATTGCCGCCAATCTGACTGGAACCCGCCGAAGCGAAGTCCACCGGGTAGTACAGCCCGTGTTCCTCGGCCTTGTTCTGCAGCTGTTCTGTGATCACGCCCGGCTGGCACACGGCGGTGCGGTCGGTGAGGTTCACGTCGAGGATCTGGTTCATGTAGTTGAATGACACAACCACTTCGCCATTGGCGGCCACTGCTGCGGCAGAAAGCCCGGTACGCCCGCCCGAGGGCACCAGCGCAACCTTGTGCGTGTTGGCCCAGCGCACGATGGCCTGCACTTGCTCGGTGGTCCTGGGGAAGACGATGGCAACCGGCGCGGGGGCAAAATGCCGGGTCCAGTCCTTGCCGTAGGTGTTCAGGGAGTCGGTGTCGGTCAGCACCTTGCCAGGCTCAACCAGGGTCTTCAGTTCAGCGATCAGGTCAGCAATGGTCATCGGCAAGACTCTCGAACAATTCATGGTCATCCTGAGAACGCTTCATGTCGCAGAATGAGTGCTTGCGGGTCGCATATGCTAGCATACCGACCCCGCAGCGTAGTGCCCAACGGCTGTTCTGCGGCGACGGCTGTCACGCCGGTCGGGCTAGCGTCGCGCTGTCCGATTCCCTGCCATTTTTCTCCGGGACACAGGTTTACGCAGATGAGCAAGACTTCTCTCGATAAGAGCAAGATCAAGTTCCTTCTTCTCGAAGGCGTCCACCAATCGGCTGTCGACGTCCTCAAGTCGGCGGGCTACACCAGTATCGAGTACATCACCAGTTCTCTGCCGGAAGCCCAGCTCAAGGAAAAGATCGCCGATGCTCACTTCATCGGTATTCGCTCCCGTACGCAATTGACCGAAGAGATCTTTGACCACGCCAAGAAACTGGTTGCGGTCGGCTGCTTCTGCATCGGCACCAACCAGGTTGACCTCAACGCAGCGCGTGAGCGCGGCATCGCGGTGTTCAACGCGCCGTACTCCAACACCCGTTCCGTTGCCGAACTGGTGCTGGCCGAGGCAATCCTGCTGCTGCGCGGTATCCCCGAGAAGAACGCCTCCTGCCACCGTGGCGGCTGGATCAAGAGCGCGGCCAACTCCTTCGAAATCCGCGGCAAGAAGCTGGGTATCGTCGGCTACGGTTCGATCGGCACGCAGTTGTCGGTCCTGGCTGAAGGCCTGGGCATGCAGGTCTACTTCTACGACACCGTCACCAAGCTGCCGTTGGGCAACGCCACTCAGGTCAACGACCTGCACGAGCTGCTGGGCATGTCCGACATCGTGACCCTGCACGTGCCAGAAACCGCCGCCACCCAGTGGATGATCGGCGAGAAGGAAATCCGCTCGATCAAGAAGGGCGGGATCCTGATCAACGCCGCTCGCGGCACCGTGGTCAAGCTCGACGCCCTGGCCGACGCGATCAAGGACAAGCACCTGATCGGCGCGGCCATCGACGTGTTCCCGGTGGAGCCACGCTCCAACGACGATATCTTCGAAAGCCCGCTGCGTGGCCTGGACAACGTGATCCTGACCCCGCACATCGGCGGCTCCACCGCTGAAGCCCAAGCCAACATTGGCCTGGAAGTGGCGGAAAAGCTGGTCAAGTACAGCGACAACGGTACGTCGGTATCGTCCGTGAACTTCCCGGAAGTGGCCCTGCCGGCTCACCCTGGCAAGCACCGCCTGCTGCACATCCACGAGAACATTCCGGGTGTGATGAGCGAGATCAACAAGGTCTTCGCCGAAAACGGCATCAACATTTCCGGTCAGTTCCTGCAGACCAACGAGAAAGTCGGCTACGTGGTCATCGACGTCGACGCCGAATACTCGGACCTGGCGCAGGAGAAGTTGCAGCACATCAAGGGCACCATTCGGTCCCGGGTGCTGTTCTGAAGAACCGCAGCGGCGAGCTGTCAGCTTCAAGCGGCAAGTTGTGGTTTGGTTTGCCATGAAAAACGGGAGTCCGAAAGGGCTCCCGTTTTTTTTATCTGCCACCCATCAATACCTGTGGGAGCGAGCCTGCTCGCGAAAGGGTGTGTCAGCCAAGGATTGGTCGACTGGTCTACCGCATTCGCGAGCAGGCTCGCTCCCACAGGGGAAAGGTGTCAGGTCAGTGTTACTTCACGTTTACGGTAATCTTCTTGGAAACGATCGGCGGATCGAACGGCATATGGCCGCTGTCGCCCAGTTCCAGTTGCAAGGTGTGCTTGCCCGGGGCCAGTTTGAGGGTGGCCTCGGTTTGGGCCTTGCCGAAGTGCATGTGGTTGGCGTCGTTTGGAATGGGTGCGCCTGCGGCAGGCAACGTATCGACATCGATCAGCAGATGATGATGCCCGGTATTTTTTGTCACATCACCCGCCGGCGCCAAAGCGATATCCTTGACGCCGAACTTGACCTTGAATTCCTGGGTAACAGTGGCCCCGTCGGCCGGGGAAACGATGAATACTTTTGCGCCCTTGGGAGCGGGAGTCGCAGCGGCTGCCAGCATCGAAGTGCCCAGCAACAGGCCGGCCAACGCGGCACGAGACATAAAGCTTTTCATTTTTTTCTCCTGTTTTTCCATGAAATCCGTCTGATCATGACAACTTCATGACCAATCGTTGTCGAAGCCTGCAACAACCATAGCAAAGCGAGCCTGAAACGAGCGTCGCTTGTATAAATACCAAGGAGTGACCATGCGTTTCCTGCCTGGCCTGATTTGCCTGCTACCCCTTTTGAGCCCTTTGGCCCATGCCGAATTGATTGACGACATCAACGACCGTGGCGAGCTGCGCATAGCCCTTGAAGCCAACACCGCGCCTTTCAACTTCAAGGAAGACGGCAAGCTCACCGGTTTTGAAGTGGAACTGGGCCAGATGCTCGCCAGCGAGCTCGATGTACGCGCCGACTTCGTGGTCACCGATGCCGCAGAACTGCTGGCCGGTGTGGAAAGCGGAAAGTACGACGTTGCCATCAACCACATAGCAATGACCCCGGAACTGGCCGAACGTTTCGACACCAGTGGCAGCTACAGTCAGCCGGATGCGCAATTATTGGCCAGCAAGGGCGAGACACAGCACCCACTGATGATGGCGCAGTCGTTACAGTCGGAAGGAAAGATCGCCCCGGCCCCGCACTTGGTGATTCCGTTCCAGAAGGGTAACCCGGCGTTCAAGGCCAGCCTGGACAACGCACTGACGCGTATCAAGGATGACGGGCGGTTGGAGCAGCTTTCTCAGAAATGGTTGGGTAAACAGGAATAACAGGGCGGGCAGCCGCACCGCTATCGCGAGCAGGCTCGCTCCCACATTGGAATGCAGTCACCTGTGGCGGTGAGCCTGCTCGCGATGAAGTCTTCAGGCGTCAGGCGGTCTTGCGCCAGACACTCGCCAGCCAAGGCTGTTGCTCGCGCGGCAGTCCCGCCGGCCGGTAGTAATGCTCCAGCTCCACAAACCCCGCGCCGTCCAGCAGGCTGCGCCAGGCCGTGAGGTCGTGATAGGCGCCGAAACGCTGGCCATTCCAGCCTTCCCGGTTCTCGCCCCGAGGGTTTGAGCTGAACAGTACGCCGCCGGGTTTGAGCGTGGCGTGCAGTTGCTTGAGCACCCGAGGCAATTCCTGCAGTGGGATATGAAACAGCACCGCATTGGCGAATATCCCGTCAAAACGCTCTGCCGGCAGGTCGAGTTGCAGGAAGTCCTGTTGCCACACTTCACAGCCGCTGTCCTGGCGCGCCATCCGGACAAATTCCGCAGAGCCGTCGAGGCCGACCGCGACATGGCCCATGGCGGTGAATGCCCGCAGGTCGCGCCCGGGGCCGCAGCCGAAATCCAGGATCTGCAGCGGCGCACTGGCCTGGATATGCCGCAGCAACGCGTCGATGTTCTGGCTGACGTCGTGATCGCGGGTGCCTTCGCGAAAGCTTTCGGCGACTGCGTTGTAATTGCCCAGGGTCGTGGCAGTGATGGCCTGCAGGTCTTGCGGAGTGTGTTTCATGGTCGTTGGCTTGAGGTGGGGAGCGTTGGGCGGACTATATACCGCACATCTCCCGGCTCTCCCCTGTGGGAGCAAATGGCGCTCCATTGAGGTCAGCGCTTGTTCAAACCCCGCGCCAGGCGGTCGCCGCCCAGTTGAATCACCGCCACCAACGCCACCAGCAATACAATCACGGTGAGCATGATCTGGCTGTCGAAACGCTGGTAGCCATACCGGTAGGCGATGTCGCCCAGGCCGCCGGCGCCGATGGCTCCGGCCATGGCCGAGGAATTGATCATGGTCACCAGCGTGATGGTGAAACCGCCGACGATGCCGGGCAGGGCCTCGGGCAGCAGCACATGCCAGACGATGTGCCAGCGCCGGCAACCCATGGCCTGGGCGGCTTCGATCAAGCCGTGGTCGACCTCCCGCAAACTGACTTCGGCGATGCGGGCAAAGAACGGCGTGGCGGCGATGGTCAGTGGCACCACGGCTGCCCAGACGCCATAGGTGGTACCGACAATCAGTCGGGTGAACGGGATCAACGCCACCATCAGGATCAGAAAGGGGATCGAGCGGAACAGATTCACGAACGCGCCCAGGGCCTTGTTCAAAGTGGGCGCCTGGTAGATGCCGCCCTTGCCGCTGGTCACCAGGATCACCGCCAACGGTATGCCCGCCAGCAACGCGATCAACGACGACACGCCCACCATCAGAAACGTGTCGATGAAACCCTGTAATAACCGTTCAAACCACATAGCCCAGCACCTCCACCCGTTGCGCCCAATTGCCCGCCCGTTGCTGCAGTTCCTCGGCGCTCCATGACGAACCGCTCACTGCCAGCAACAGTTGCCCCAGGCCATGACCCTGAATCCGCTCGATACCGCCGTGCAGCAACCGCACGCGGCCACCGAGGGCGCTGAACAGTGCCGCAAGGTCCGGCTCATCGTGTTCACTGCCGGTGAATTGCAGGCGCAGCACGGTCGCGGCTTCGGCCGATGGCGGCTGCGGGTGCAAGCGGCCTTGCAGATCGCTGGGCAACGCCTGCTGCAACGGCGCGAGCAATGTCCTGCTGACCTCATGCTGCGGGTTGCCGAACACCTCCCAGACCGGTCCCTGCTCGACCATCCGCCCTTGTTCGAGCACCACGACCCGGTCGCAGACTTCGCGGATCACCGCCATCTCATGGGTGATCAGGACAATGGTCAGGCCCAGCCGCTGATTGATCTCGCGCAACAGGCCGAGGATCGATTGAGTGGTCTCCGGGTCGAGGGCCGAGGTGGCCTCGTCGCACAACAGGATCTGCGGATCATGGACCAGGGCCCGGGCAATCCCGACGCGCTGCTTCTGCCCGCCCGAAAGCTGCGCCGGGTAGGCGTTGTGCTTGCCTTGCAGACCCACCAGTTCCAGCAGCTCGCGGACCTTCTGCTGGCGCTGTCCCTTGGGCACGTCGGCCACTTTCAGCGGCAGCTCGACGTTCTGCCACACGGTCTTGGCCGACATCAGGTTGAAGTGCTGGAAGATCATGCCGATCCGCCGGCGCAGTTCTACCAGGCGGTCTTCGTCGAACTCGCCGATGTCCACTTGATCGATGAGCACCCGGCCGCTGGTGGGTTGTTCGAGCCGGTTGATGGTGCGGATCAGCGACGACTTGCCTGCGCCGCTACGGCCGATGATGCCGAACACCTCGCCGCGCTGGATCGCCAGGTCGATGCCTTGCAGCGCGGCTACCGGGCCCTGGGCGCCGTTATAGGTCTTGCCCAGGCCGATGAAGCGCACATGGGCACGGTTGAACTCCGGGTGCAGCTCGGTGTGCCCGGCGCTCTGGAGCACGGGGGCCTGATGTCGGAGCCTGGCGTTGATGGCGTTCATGTTCAGCCTTCCCAGCCGGCCTGATAGAGCTTGCCATGGGCCTTGTCCAGGGCCGCACGCACCGCCGGCGAATGCTGATAGATGTCGACGAACTTGATCAGCCGCGGATCGTCCTTGCTCTTGGGCTGGATCACGAACTGGATCACGTATTCCTTGTGGTCCAGGCCGTCAAACAGCAGGGCCGAGGTCGCGTCAAAGGTTTTTGCCAGGCGGATGTAGGCGGGGTAACCCTGCACCAGGTCGGCGTCTTCATAGGCGCGCACCAACTGCACCGCTTCGACCTGCAGGATCTTGAGTTTCTTCGGGTTGGCGACAATGTCGTCTTCGGTGGCCTTGTAGCCCACCCCGGGCTTGAGCGTGATCAGCCCGGCTTTCGCCAGCAGTTGCAAGCCGCGACCACTGTTGATCGGGTCGTTGGCGATGGCGACGCTCGCGCCCTCGGGCAGCTCGTCGAAGCTTTTGTACTTCTTCGAATAGAGGCCGACGTTGTTGATAATGCCCGGAGCGAAGGGCACCAGGTCAAACCCGGCGGCGGCCTTGGCATTCTCCAGGAACGGGATGTGCTGGAAGTAATTCACGTCGATGTCCCCGGAAGCCAGGCTGACGTTGGGTGCGATCCAGTCGCTGAACTCCACCAGCTCGACCTTCAGGCCTTGCTTGCCGGCTTCTTCAACGGCCGCTTCCAGGGGAATGGCGAAAGCAGCGGTGGTGCCGATTTTCAACGGTGCATCGGCGGCAAACAGCGCCGAGCTGAACAGGCCGAGGGCCAGGGCCAGTGCTTTGACTGGCAGGGAGCGAGCGTATTGGGTCATGGGTTTTCTTGTCCTGGATTATAGATTGGCCTGCTTTTGTGGCGAGGGGATCAGTGTCGATAGGTCGAGCCGGTGTGTTGTTCGGGCAAATGGGCCTGGGTCTTGAACAGCTTTTCGCGCAGCGTGCCGCTGTCATATTCAGTCTTGTACGCGCCGCGCCGTTGCAGTTCCGGGGTCACCAGGTCGATGAAGTCCACGTAGCTTTGCGGCGTCACGATGCGGGTCAGGTTGAAGCCATCGAGGCCGGTGTCGGCGATCCACGATTCCAACTCATCGGCCACCTGCGCGGGCGAACCGATCACAGTGATGTAGCGACCGCCCAGGGCGTGTTGCTCGAGCAATCTGCGTCGCGTCCAGTCGTTGTTCTGCAAGGTCTTGGTGGCCGACTGAATCGCGTTGCTCTTCACGTACTGGATCGGCTCGTCCAGTGCGTACTCGGAAAAATCGATCCCGGTCGACGCGGAAAAATGTGCCACCCCGGCCTCGGCACTGGCGTAGCTCAGGTACTCGGCATGCTTGGCCCAGGCGGCGGCTTCGGTGTCGCCGACAATCACGTTCAGACCCATGAACACCTTGATGTCTTCGGGGTTGCGCCCGGCACGGGCGGCGCTGGCGCGTACCTTGTCCACCTGCGCCCTGGTCGCAGGTTTGTTCTGGCCGCTGATGAACACGCACTCGGCATGCCGCCCGGCAAACTGCAAGCCGCGCTCCGAACTGCCGGCCTGGAACAACACCGGTGTACGCTGGGGCGAGGGTTCGCAAAGGTGATAACCCTCGACCTGATAGAACTCGCCCTGGTGCCGGACCTTGTGCACCTTCTCCGGCTGGGCATAGATCCGTTGCTCGCGGTCGTTGAGCACCGCGTCGTTTTCCCAACTGCCCTCCCACAGTTTGTAGAGCACTTGCAGGTACTCGTCGGCCTGGTCGTAGCGGCGGTCATGCTCGACCTGGGCGCTCAACCCCATCGCCTTGGCGGCGCTGTCCAGGTAGCCGGTGACGATGTTCCAGCCGACCCGGCCGCGACTCAGGTGATCCAGGGTGCTCATGCGCCGGGCGAACAGGTAGGGCGGCTCGTAGGTCAGGTTCGCGGTGAGGCCGAACCCCAGGTTCCGGGTCACGGCCGCCATCGCCGAGACCAGCAGCAGCGGGTCGTTGACCGGCAGTTGGATCGACTCTTTCAGCGTGACGTCCAGCGACTGCTGGTACACGTCGTAGACGCCTACGATGTCAGCGATGAACAGCCCGTCGAAGAGTCCGCGCTCAAGCAACTGCGCCAGTGCGGTCCAGTATTCGAGGGTGTTGTACTGGGTCGAGGTGTCCTCGGGATGAGTCCACAAGCCATGATTGATGTGCCCGATGCAGTTCATGTTGAACGCATTGAGCAGGATCTTTTTCTTGTCGGACGCCATCAGATCGTCCCCCGCAGCGGCGGATTTTCATCATTGAGATAAAAGTTGCCCACCGCGTGGTATTTCCAGCGCACCGGGTCATGCAGGGTGTGCACCCGGGCGTTGCGCCAATGACGGTCCAGGCCATGCTCGGCGAGCGTCGCCTGGCTGCCAGCCAGTTCAAACAGCGTGCTGCCAGCGGCCAGGGACACTTCGGTGCTGATGGCGCGCGCTTCGGCCACGGCAATCGAGGCGGCGGCGACCGTGCCGGCATGGGTATCGACCTGGGCCCGGTCGAGAAACTCGCCGGCCCGTTCCAACAGGGCTTCGGCGGCGTGCAGGCGTATGCTCAACTGGCCGAAGCTCTTGAGGGTGTGCGGGTCTTCGGTGGCGACGTCGCTGGTGGCGTCGATCCAGGGCCGGGTTTTGCTACGGACAAAGTGCAAGGCGTCCTCATAGGCCGCGCGGGCGATGCCGGTGTCGATGGCGGCGTGGAGGATCTGCGCCAGCGGGCCCACCGGCGTCGGGCGCTCGAAGGCGCTCTGGAACGGCACGATGTCTTCGGCGGTAACCTGGACGTCTTCGAACACCACCGAACCGCTGCCGGTGGTGCGCTGGCCGAAACCGCTCCAGTCATCGATCACGATCAGGCCCTTGCTGTCGCGTGGGACGAACGCCAGCTGCTGCACGCCATTTTCATCCACCACCGAGGTGGGGATGCGCTGGGCGTAGATCGCCCCGGTCGCGTAGAACTTGCGCCCGTTGATGCGAAAACCGTTGCCGTCGCGGCGCAGCTGGGTGATGCGGTCGTGGGCGGTCCTGGTGCCCAGTTCCGCCAGCGCGTTGCCAAAGCGCTGACCGGCCAGTACTTCGGCGTAGAGCCGCTGTTTTTGCGCTTCGCTGCCGTTCACTCGCAGCACTTCCAGGGCGTAATAGTGGTTCTGCGGGATCTGCCCGAGGGAGCCGTCGGCCTGGGCGATCAGCGCAATGACCTTGGCCAGGGTGACGTTGGAAACCCCCGCGCCGCCATAGGCCTTGGGCACGCTGATGCCCCACAGGCCGGAGCGGGAAAACGCCTCCAGTTCCGGGTGCGGCAGGCGCCGTTCACGGTCGCGCAGGGAGCTGTCGCGCTTGAAGTCGTCGGCCAGGTCGCTGGCCACGATCAGGGCTTGTTCATCGCTGGTGATCACCGCGACGTGTTGGGAAAGCGTCATGTACTGCTCCAGAGGTCGGGTCGTCAGATCCAGGAATGCCGGGCCGGCAACGTGCCGTTCAGGTGATAGGCGCCTACCGCGTGATACTTCCAGCGCACCGGGTCGTGCAGGGTGTGGACCCGCGCGTTGCGCCAGTGACGGTCGAGGTTGAATTCGGCCAGGGTGGCGCGGCTGCCGGCCAGTTCGAACAGTTTTTCGCTGGCGTGCAGGGCGATCTCGGTGGTGAGGACCTTGGCTTCGGCCACGGCAATCGAGGCGCGGGCGGCGGAGTGCGCGGTGATGGGGGCGGCGGTGACTTGATCCAGCACCCGTGCGGCTTTTCGCAGCAGCGCTTCGGCAGCGTGCAATTCGATTTTCAGTTTGCCGACATCAGCGATCACATAGAGATCGTCGCTGGCCCGCTCGACCTTGGCGTCGATCCAGGGTCGGGCCCGCTCGCGCACGAAGGCGATGGCATCGTCGATGGCGCCACGGGCGATGCCCGCGTCAATCGCGGCCTGGATCAGTTGCGAAATCGCCCCCTGTACGTTCGGCGTCTCATTGACGCGCCAGTTGTCCAGCACCAGCTCGGCATCGACCCGCACATTGTTCAGCAGCACGGTGCCGCTGGCCGTGGTGCGCTGGCCGAACCCCGACCAATCGTCGACGATGCGCAGGCCTGGGGTGCCGCGCCGCACGAACGCCAGCACCTGGCGACCCTCGTCATTCAGCGCCTTGACCGCCACCCAGTGGGCGAACAGCGCACCGGTGGAATAGAACTTCTGGCCGTTGATGATGAATCCATCGCCGTCGGCCGTGATCCGTGCCTTGAGTTCCAGCGTATTGCGCACGCCACGCTCCGGCCCGGCGTTGCCGATGCGCCAGCCTTCGAGCACGCTCTTGAGGAGGATTTTCTTTTGCCGCTCCGTGCCCGTACCGAGAATCAGCTGGAGCACGCCGAACTGATTCTGTGGGATCTGTCCAAGTGCCGGATCGGCAGCGGAAATGGTCGCGAACACCTCGGCGAGGGTGACGAATGAAACCTGTGGGCCGCCGTATGCACGGGGGATGGCAATGCTGCCCAGGCCGCTGCGGGTGAATTGTTCAATTTCCGACCAGGGCAACTTGCGCTGCTGATCGCGCCGCGCGGCTTGCTGGCGGGCAATCTGCGCCAACTCGTGGGCGGCCTTGATCGCCTCGGCATCGTTGCGCAGTACTTGCGCGGGGAGCAGCAGCGGTGCGATGTCCTGGTCGCTCTGGACCTTTGCCTGGGCCAAATCCGACATCACAGCCACTCCGTGGCTGCAGGCAGTGCCTTGGCAAACTGCGCTGGGGTGATTGTGTTCCGTACCATACCCACCTCACATCTCTAGAAACGCCGCGATGAAAGCGGCGAATGACAATCAGGAATGTCCGGTGGTCCGGTGTATATACCCTAAACGTGTATAAATTATTTTTGAACTAACTTTTAGGAATATTGATAGAGCGCTTCTTGCCGAGCGGGCTGTTGTGGCGAGGGAGCAGGCCCCTCGCCACGGGTACAGGGTGGTTTCAGACTTTTTTGCGGCTCGGCTCGGCAGCCATCAACGCCTCTTTCGACGCGCCATGCCGATACGGATTGGCGCAACCGATCTTCAACATCCGTGGCGGTGCCCATTGGGAGTTGTTACCCACACGGTCGAGGATGCAATAGCTCACTTCCAGGCGCAGATCTTCTCCCGCTTCCAGGATCATCTGCGGCGGGACCCAGATATGGATCGGCTGGCCGACCTCGCAGGGTTTGATCGGAGGCAGGTCCATGCGTACATCGCCCCAGCGCAGGGTTATCGCATCGTCAGCGGCCATGTTCCGGTAGGGTTCGATCGTCACGGGTACGCCGCGCTTGATCTGGCGGGGGTTCACGCCTTGGCGCCGTATCGTTTCAGGAATACACACCGGTGCCAGGCCCTGGTTTTCATCGCCGCTCACGGCTGACGGCTGGCCACCCGGACAATCAAGCTTCACCTGTATCCGTTGCGTGGCTGAAAGCGCCGGACCGCGTCCGACTTGCATCACGCGATAATGCAGGCGCGAGGTCCCGTTGGCGATGAAGCTCTCCGGTACCCGCAACGTGACGCTGCCTTGTACGTCTTCCTGCGACAGCAGGCGGGAGCCCACATAGCAGTTGTCCCAGAACAGCTCGATCAGGTCGCCGGCGTCCATGCCGGGGTAGGGGGCAATGGCGACCTCCAGGCACGCGGCGCTGGCGAGGTTGATGCCGGCGGGGTGGGCATTGACCAGCGTAGGCGCGGCCAATCGAGGAATATTCGACGTACATGTCATGGTGTTCTCCTTGATGCTTGAAAACGAAGTCCGTTTCGGGAAGATCAAAGGCGCTTAGTAATCATGACCTCTTTTATTTGCACAGGTATTGACGCTGAGTGCGGCAGTCACTGTGCAAAATTAATTAGAGTGTCTCGCCCATGGGCCACTAGATACGGGGTCTCTCGTTTCAGTGTCAATAGAGGCACTTGCTTAATAAAACATTGAGTCAGGGTTCAGAAGTTTCCTACGCGCTCATGTTCATAATGCTTCACGTTAAACGTACTTTTCCTAGGCTAGTCCATCGCGAAACAAGCTTTTGGGGAATCTGGCGGTTGATGTGGTTTGGCACTCTTGCCGGAGGGAAATTGTTGCCGAAGATTTGTGTCGAGGTGGTAAGTTAGTGCGCAAGTTGCAAATTGTTGCGTGCTTGATAAGTTGAAAATCGCTGTTGTGTTGATTCTGTAGTTGCTCACTTCCGTCCCTGGAAGTGATGATGCGGTGAATAACTTACGAGGTACCGTGTCCGGCCGAGAGGAACTTGCTGAGGAATTGCCGAGTGCGCTCTTCCTTGGGGGCCGCAAACAAGGCCTTGGCTTCGCCTTGTTCGACGATGACGCCCTTGTCAAAAAACACCACGCGGTTTGCCACGTCCCGGGCAAAGCCCATTTCGTGGGTCACGATGACCATGGTGCGTTTTTCTTCGGCCAGGCCGCGAATGGTCGCCAGTACTTCCCCGACCAATTCCGGATCGAGGGCCGAGGTCGGCTCATCGAACAGGATGACCGCCGGCTCCATCGCCAGCGCCCGGGCAATCGCCACACGCTGCTGCTGACCACCAGACAAGCGCCGCGGGTAGGCGTCTTCCTTACCGGCCAACCCCACCTTGGCCAAGAGCTTGCGCCCGAGGGCTTCGGCGTCGGCGCGGGGCGTTTTCTTCACCACCAGCGGGCCTTCGGTGACATTTTCCAGGGCGGTTCGATGGGGAAACAGGTTGAAGTTCTGGAACACGAAACCCACCTGCTGGCGCAAGCGACGCACCAGGCCCTGTTGCTGGTTCAGTGGGCGGCTGCCATCGATCTCGATGTCGCCGACCTTGATCCGGCCACTGCTGGGTTCTTCGAGGAAGTTCAGGCAACGCAGGAAGGTGGTCTTGCCCGAACCACTGGGCCCGATGATCGCCACCACTTCGCCCTCTTCGATCTTCAGGTCGATGCCGTTGAGCACCACCTGGCCTTTGAACTGCTTCGTCAGTTTTTCCACGACAATCATGGCTCAGGACTCCTGGTCATGCCGATTGACCCGGGCTTCCAGGACGTTCTGCAGGTGCGCGAGCACGCTCGCCAGAATCCAGTAGATCAGCGCGGCGGCAAGGTACATGGTGAAGATTTCGAAGGTTCGCGCGGTGATCAACTGCGCCTGGCGGAACAGCTCCGGTACCTGGATGGTGGCCGCCAGCGCGGTGTCCTTGACCAGCGAAATGAAACTGTTGCCCAGGGGCGGCAGGGCGGTGCGCGCGGCTTGCGGCAGGATGGCCCGGCGCAGCGTCTGCGCGCGGGTCATGCCGATACTCGCCGCGGCTTCCCACTGGCCACGCTCGATGGAACTGATGGCGGCCCGCAGGATTTCACAGGCATAGGCCGCCATGTTCAGCGAGAAGCCGATCAGTGCCGCCGGCAACGGATCCAGCTCGATGCCCAGTTGAGGCAACCCGTAATAGATCACGAACAACTGCACCAGCAACGGCGTGCCACGAAAGAACGACACGTAGATGCGGGCGATCCAGCTCACCAACTTGAAGCGCGACAGGCGCATCAGCGCCAGGCCGAAGCCCAGCAGTAAACCGAAGAACATGCCGCCCAGGCTGAGGATGACCGTGTAGTACGCGCCCTTGAGCAAGAAGGGCGCGGACTCCAGCGCGAGTTGAAAAGCTGCTTCCATTATTGGGTAACGTCAGCGCTGAAGTATTTTTCCGAAAGCTTCTTCAGCGTACCGTCGGCGCGCAGTTTCTCGATGGCCTTGTTCACGGCTGCCAACAGCTCAGGCTCGCCTTTGCGCAGGGCAATCCCGGATTCCTGGCGCGAAAAGGCTTCGCTGGTGACGCTGGTGTCCTTGGCTTTCCTGGCATATTCCAGCGCGGCCAGACGGTCGATCAGGATGGTATCGATACGGCCGACGCGCAGGTCCTGGAATTTGGTGGGGTCGTCATCGTAGGTTTTGACCTGGGCGCCCGGCACTTCTGCCTTGACCCACTGCTCGTAGTTGGTGCCCAGGCCCACGCCGACCTTCTTGCCGTCCAGATCCGCAGCCTTCCTGATGTTCAGCTCGTCGGCTTTCTTGGTCAGTACCAGCGCTTGAATTCCGGAAACGGTGTACGGCTCGGAGAAGTCGTATTTTTTCTTGCGCTCCTCGGAGATGGTGACCTGGTTGACCACGGCGTCCAGGCGCTTGGACTCCAATGCCGCAAGAATGCCGGCCCATGGGGTCGTCTGCAGCTTGACCTTCACACCCAGCTCCTTGGCCAGGGCTTCGGAGAACTCCACTTCGAAGCCGGTCAGCTTGCCGCTGTCATCGACGAAGCTGAACGGCGGATAGGTGCCTTCCAGGCCAATCTTGATTTCACCGGCATCCTTGATTTTCTGCAGTTGCTCACCGGCAACCGCTTGCCCCAACAGGCCGGCGCTCAATGCCAGGCCCAGCGAACCCACCAACAGGTTGCGACGTAGTGCGGAAAAATTCATGACAAGCCTCTGTGTTTTCTTATGAAGACAGTTATCTGGAAGAGAAAGGCGTAGCCGCGCTCTGAAAAGATTGCCACATCCTGCCCTAAAAACGGCCTGGACGTCTCGCGACAAATAGGCCTGCGGCGCGACTATAGGTCGGCGCTGTTAGATTGGAAAATAATATTAAATCATCCATATATTCCAATATGGAATTGCTTCTCTGTGGGAGCGAGCCTGCTCGCGATGGCGGTGGATCAGCAACAATTGATTTGGCTGACACACCATCGCGAGCAGGCTCGCTCCCACAGGGTTTTTCCTTAAGGTTCAGAACGCCGTGTTATAGGCAAACAGCGCCGGCGCGCCGCCGGTATGCAGGAACAGGATCGGGCCCTCGTCGAAGCGGTTGCGACCGATGCCGTCGAGCAGGCCAGCCATGGCCTTGCCAGTGTAGACCGGATCCAGCAGCAGGCCTTCCAGGCTCGCCAGCAGCTTGATCGCGGCGAGTGTCCCGGCGTTGGGCTCGCCGTAACGGGGGGCGAAATATTCGTCCCACAGGTTGACCTTGAAGGCCGCGGGAAGGGCCACGTCCAGCAGTTGGACGGTGCGTTCGGCCAGGCCCTGGACTTTGGGGAACTGGTCTTCTTCGCTGCGCGAAACCGTTACCCCAATGATCGGTAGGTGCGGCAGCACTTCACTCAGCGCCAGTGCCAGGCCGCTGTGGGTGCCGGCACTGCCGGAGGCGAGCACGACGGCGGCGAAATCAAGGCCGGTGTCGTTGATTTGCCCGGCCAATTCCAGGCCCGCGCGCACGTACCCCAGCGCGCCCAAGGCATTCGAACCGCCAATTGGCACCAGGTAAGGTTTTTTCCCATTGCTGCTCAGGCGAGCGGCGAGGGCCTGCAACTGCTCATCGGCGTTATTCAGGTTATCGACCAATTCGACCTTGGCGTCGAACAGTTCCAGCAGCAGCCGGTTGCCGTTGCCCAGGTAATTGCAGTCCTCGGTGCCGATGGGGTTTTCCAGCAAGGCCACGCAACCCAGGCCCAGCTTCGCCGCCAGGGCGGCGGTCTGGCGCACGTGGTTGGACTGGATCGCTCCGGCGGTGATGAGTGTGTCGGCGCCTTGGGCGATGGCATCACAGGCCAGGTATTCAAGCTTGCGCAGTTTGTTGCCGCCCATCGCCAGGGGCGTCAGGTCGTCACGCTTGATATAAATATCCCGGCCGAGCCAGGTGGACAGGCGCTCGAGTTTTTCCAGCGGGGTAGGGGGGCCGAGCAGGTCGAGGCGGTTAAAGCGGGCCAGCTGTTGTTTGATCATTGCGCCGTACTGATTGCAGGAGATGTCTGGACTATAGGCATGCGGATATTCGTGGGCAACCGGCAATCGGCAAGTAAGCCAGCAGGGTTGGATGTCTTTGAGTCCTGAGACTGGCATCCTGTGGGAGCGAGCTTGCTCGCGACAGCAATCTGCACACGCCGATGGACTGAAGCTCAATATTACCGATGCGGACAACGCTCTGGATCTGGAGCTGGCCCTGGAGGTGGTTGGGTACTTCCGGGTAAGCCAGCCGGACGCACAGGACATCATCGCGCAGTTTAAAGAAGTAGTGAGCCAATGGCCGGTGTTGGCTGGCGCGTTGAGGTTATCCAGGCGTGAGCAGAACGATATGGCGCCCGCGTTTCATCTCTCAGACAAATAGCCGCCCATAAAAAAACCGCCCCGAAGGGCGGTTTTCCATTTGCCGACCGAGCTTTTACAGCTGCGGGCCAGCGGCCTTGATTGTGTCGCTCACGTCGAACTTCTTGAAGTTCTCGATGAACAAGCCGGCCAATGCCTTGGCCGCTTCGTCGTAGGCGGCCTTGTCAGCCCAGGTGTTGCGTGGGTTCAACAGGCCAGTTTCGACGCCTGGAACAGCCAGCGGCACGTCCAGGTTGATGATGTCCAGGTGTTCGGTTTCGGCACCGATCAGCGCGCCGCTCTGGATCGCCGCGATCACCGCGCGGGTGGTCGGGATGTTGAAGCGCTTGCCGACGCCGTAGCCGCCGCCGGTCCAGCCGGTGTTGACCAGGTAGACCTTGGAACCGAAGCCACGGATACGCTTGATCAGCAGCTCAGCGTATTCACCGGCAGGACGCGGGAAGAATGGCGCGCCGAAGCAGGTGGAGAAGGTCGACTTGATGCCGCTGCCCGAACCCATTTCGGTCGAACCCACCAGTGCGGTGTAGCCGGACAGGAAGTGGTAGGCGGCTTGTTCTTCGCTGAGGATCGACACCGGTGGCAGGACGCCGGTCAGGTCGCAGGTCAGGAAGATCACGGCGTTTGGCTCGCCACCGAGGTTCTTCGGTGCGCGTTTTTCGATCAGTTCACGCGGGTAGGCGGCGCGGCTGTTCTGGGTCAGGCTGTCATCGGCGTAGTCGGCTTTCTTGGTCACCGGGTCCAGCACGACGTTTTCCAGCACGGCGCCGTGCTGAATGGCTTTCCAGATCACCGGCTCGTTCTTCTCGGAGAGGTCGATGCACTTGGCATAGCAACCGCCTTCGATGTTGAAGACCACGCCCACGCCCCAGCCGTGCTCGTCGTCGCCGATCAGGTAACGGCTTTCGTCGGCGGACAGGGTGGTCTTACCGGTGCCCGACAGGCCGAAGAACAGGGTCACATCGCCCTCTTCGCCCATGTTGGCGGCGCAGTGCATCGGCAGCACGTCAACGGCTGGCAGCAGGAAGTTCTGCACGGAGAACAGGGCTTTCTTCATTTCACCGGCGTAACGCATGCCGGCGATCAGCACTTTCTTGGCCGCGAAGTTGATGATCACGGTGCCATCGGAGTTGGTGCCGTCGCGCTCAGGCTCGCAGACGAAGTTTGGGGCATTGAGGATCTGCCATTCGTCCTTGCCACCGGCGTTGTAGTGCTCGGGGTTGATGAACAGGCAGCGGCCGAACAGGTTGTGCCAGGCCGTCTCGGTGGTCATCTTGACCGGCAGGTAGTGCGCAGGATCGGAACCTACATGCACGTGGGAGACAAAACGCTCGCGCTCACCCAGATAGGCTTCAACGCGGCTCCACAGGGCATCGAACTTGTCGGCCGGGAACTTGCGGTTGATCGGGCCCCAGGCAATGGCGTTCTGGGTGGTCGGCTCTTCCACAATGAAACGGTCGACTGGCGAACGACCGGTACGGTGACCGGTACGAACAACCAGCGCGCCAGTATCGGCAAGCTCGCCTTCACCGCGATTCAGGGCTTCTTTGACCAGTTCATCGACACTCAGATCGGTGTACACGGCGTTATTGGCTTGCGTCATGAGATTCCCCGTCGGCCTGTGGCCGAGTGCTCCAAACGTTTTGTAGTAGGAAGTCGCGCACTACTACCCGAAAAAAGTGGGCCGGATTATGCCAGAAAAGCCCAAAAAGAGTAGGGCCCTCCCGTCAGTACGGCGTAAATCCGGCGTTTGCCAGGAGATTTACCTGCGCTGAAGCGTTTTAGTGACGAGTATCTGACGGTGTGTCGACACCCGCACCGGCGAACAATTGTGCGATGTCCGCCGCGTCGAACAGGTAGCGCTCATTGCAGAACTGGCAATCGATCTCAATGGCGCCAGCATGCTCGATCACCAGTTGCTGCGCATCTTCCAGACCCAGACTGACCAGCGCATTGGCGGAACGTTCACGGGAGCAACTGCATTGGAAGCGCAACGGCTGGCCGTCGAACAAGCGCACGACTTCTTCGTGGTAGAGGCGATGGAGCACGGTTTCGTTGTCCAGGCCCAGCAGCTCATCGGCGCTCAAGGTGCTGGCCAGCGCCGTGATGTGCTGCCAACTGGCGTCTCGCTCTTCGGGGTCACGAAGACGATCGGCAGGCAATTGCTGCAGCAGCAAACCACGGGCACGCCGCCCGTCGGCGTAAAGCCAGAAGCGGGTATTGGTCTGCTGGGACATGACGAAGTAGTTGGTGAAGCATTCGGCCAGGGTCGCGCCGTCGAGATCGACAATGCCCTGGTAGCGTTTGCCGTGGGTCGGGTCGACGGTCAGGGCCAGCACGCCATTGGGCATCAGGTCGACCAGGGTTGCGTCGGGTGCGATCTGCTCGGCGTCATAGCGGGCCAGGCCCCGGATCTCGCGTTCGCTGGAGCACTCGATCATCAGCAGCGGCACAGGGCCCTCGGAACGGGCCTGGAGAATCAGCAAGCCATCGAACTTCAGCGTGCCCACCAGCAGCGCCGCAGCCGCCATCAGTTCGCCGAGCAGTTGCGCGACCGGCTCTGGATAAGCGTGCTTGGCGAGGACTTCGGCGTAGCTACGCTCCAACGCCACCAGCTCGCCCCTGGCGTCGCTGTCATCGAAGATGAAACGTTGGGTGTAGTCGGTATCCGGTAGATCAGTCATAAGGTCTGGTATCTGAGGTGATGACAATTGATGACAGGCATTTTATGGGCATTCGGGGTGGGTTCCAAGCAATCCGCATGTCACTTGGAAGCGCTTTTACTCGCTATTGCGGCCACGAAACCGGAACAGGTCCCGGCGCTGCTTGGTGCTCGGCTTGCCCTCGGTGCTGACACCCAGGGCGCCGGCCTTGCGCTGGGCGGCAGCGGCCTCGCGCCTGGCGATGCTCGCTTCGGTTTCGTGATACAGCGCCTGGGCCTCTGGCGCACCGCGACGCACGATCGACAGGGCCTCGACCACCACGGTCTTCTCGTCGAACCCGGTGCGGATGACAAACTCATCGCCGACGCGGGGTTCCTTGCCCGGTTTGCAACGCTCGCCCCGGTGATGGACCTTGCCGCTTTCAATGGCGGCCTTGGCAAGCGCGCGTGTCTTGTAAAAACGCGCCGCCCACAACCATTTATCGAGACGGACCTTGTCGTCCTCTTCCTTTTTTTGTGTCACTGCAATTCCTCATTCTTCCAATAGTCAGAACTGTACTACCGTTTTTGTCGGGCGCACGAATCCGGCCCGACGGATAGAATGCCCACCCGGCCGACTTCAGGCCTGGGAGTGTAGAAATTTACAAGCGCAAACAGGTCGGTAGATAACTGTCGCCAGTTTGTGATTATTCTGCGTGAATACCGCGATTCGCGGAGTCCACGATCCGATGTACTGATCGCAGGTTGTTTTATTGAAGACTTTTGACCATTTGACCGTTGTCGGTCTGCGCGAGTGGGTGGCGCTCCCGGATCTGGGAGTGGCGGGCCTGCGGGCAAAAATCGACACCGGCGCCAGCACCTCCAGCCTGCATGCCACGGACATCGAGCCATTCGAGCGCGATGGCGAAAAGTGGGTGCGCTTCACTGCGCACCTGGGCACCGTGGTGCAGTTGCGCCATCGCCGTTGCGAAGCCCCACTGGTGGCGCGCAAGACCATCAAGAGTTCCAACGGTCACGCCCAGGTCCGCTACGTGATCAGCACCACGTTGGCGCTAGGTGACCGGGTCTGGCGGGTCGAGTTCACCCTGGCCTGCCGCAAGTCCATGCGCTATCGCCTGCTATTGGGTTCCAAAGCCTTGATCGACGGCCAACTGGTGGTCAATCCGGGTACCAAATACGTTCAAGACAAGCCGGCATTCCCGGTGTCCACTCTCTCTGCCACAGGTGTTGCATGAAGATCGCTGTGCTGTCGCGTAACCCGCGTCTGTATTCCACCCGTCGCCTGGTTGAAGCCGGCACCGAACGTGGCCATGAAATGGTGGTGATCGACACCCTGCGCGCCTACATGAACATTGCCAGTCACAAGCCGCAGATCCATTACCGGGGCAAACCGCTGGAGGGATTCGATGCGGTGATCCCGCGCATCGGCGCATCGGTGACGTTCTATGGCTGCGCCGTATTGCGTCAGTTCGAAATGATGGGGGTGTACCCCCTCAATGAATCCGTGGCCATCGCCCGTTCCCGGGACAAGCTGCGCTCGCTGCAATTGCTGTCGCGGCGCGGTATCGGCTTGCCGGTGACCGGCTTCGCCCACTCCCCCGACGACATTCCCGACCTGATCGCAATGGTCAACGGCGCGCCGCTGGTGATCAAGGTGCTGGAAGGCACCCAGGGCATCGGCGTGGTCCTGTGTGAAACCGCGACGGCGGCGGAGTCGGTGATCGAGGCGTTCATGGGCCTGAAGCAGAACATCATGGTGCAGGAATACATCAAGGAAGCCGGTGGCGCGGACATTCGCTGCTTCGTGGTCGGCGACAAGGTGATTGCCTCGATGAAGCGCCAGGCCAAGCCCGGCGAGTTTCGTTCCAACCTGCACCGCGGCGGCAGCGCCAGCCTGATCAAGATCACCCCGGAAGAGCGCATGACCGCCTTGCGTGCGGCCAAAGTCATGGGGCTGGCCGTGGCGGGCGTCGACATCCTGCGCTCCAACCACGGACCGCTGGTGATGGAAGTCAACTCCTCACCAGGCCTGGAGGGGATCGAAACGACCACGAGCAAGAACGTGGCCGGGATCATCATCGAGCATCTGGAAAAGAATGGCGGGCCGAACATGACCCGGACCAAGGGTAAGGGGTAGGAGCAGCTGCTTCTAAACCGCATCCCTGGGCAGCATCAGCCCCAACGGCAACCGCACCCGCGCTTCCAGCCCGCCGCCGGTGCGGTTGCGCAGTTCGACGTTACCACCGTGCATCGAGGCGATCCGCTTGACGATGGCCAGGCCCAGCCCCGTGCCCTTTCCGCCTCGGGCGCGATCGCCACGGGTGAAGGGGTTGAAAATGGCTTCAAGTTCCGCCGGATCAATGCCGGCGCCTCGGTCCATGACACTCAGCACCACATAAGGCGCATTGGCGTCGCCAGAGACATGGGCCGCCACTTCGACGCCGGTCCCGGCATGGTTCAGGGCATTGCCAATCAGGTTGTTGAGCAGACGTTTCATCGACACCCGGCGCAGCGGGAACGGCTGGATCGGCTCCAGGCGCAAATGCACTTTCTCATCGTTCTGGTTATAGGGAGCCGCCACTTCCCGCACCAGGTCGGTCAGGTCCACTTCTTCCACAGACTCATCACGGCCGTCGCGAATGAACGCCAGGAACTGGTCGAGAATCGCGTCCATGTCCTCGATGTCACGGACCATATCGTCGGTGAGGTCGGTGTGCTCGCCCATCAACTCCAGGGACAGCCGCAGCCGGGTCAAGGGTGTGCGCAGGTCGTGGGAAACGCCGGCCAACATCAGTTCACGCTCGCGCCCGGCCTGTTCGACGTCCTCGGCCATCTGGTTGAAGGCCCGGTAGACCTCGGCCATCTCGCTGGGTGTATCGCTGATGGGCAGTCGCACGCTGCGACCCTGGCCCAACTGGCGGGCGGCGTAGACCAGGCGTTTCAACGGCTGGTTGAGCTGACTGACGAATATCCACGCCGAAGCGGTGGACAACAGGCCGATGGCCAGGAACCAGCCGAGCACGTTCCAGATTTTCTGGCCGCGCAACGGATGGGGATACAGCGGCACTTTCAACCAGCCATCCCCCAGGCTTGGGGCCCGCACCCAAAGCGCCGGAGGCGAGTGCATGCGCAAGCGGACCTCGGTGTCGGCGCCCAGCTCGGCCTGCATCTGTCGCTGGTAAATCTCGCTGTAGGGCCAGTGCTGCTCGCCCTCTGGCACGCCCGCACCGACGACGCGGATCAGCGTCGCGGCTTCAGCGATCCTGGTTCGATTGGTTTCGTCGGCGGCCCAATACGCGCGCAGGGTCAAGGCCACGCCGTGACTGTATTGCCGGTCCACCAGAACGTCTTCGTTCATCAGCAAGTAAACCAGTGTCAATGCCTTGGAGAAGAGCACGACGATCAGCACCAGCCAGAGGGTGCGGGAGAAAAAACTCTGGGGGAACCAAACGGGGGTTTTCATGAATAACCGCTACACACTTGCAGGAGCGAGCCATGCTCGCACAATGACGGATCGCGAGTCGCCAGGAGGAAGACATCAACCCGCCAGGCCACCCGCTCCTACAAATCGCCGATCACTTGCTGGCGGCGCCATCCGGCACGAAGACATAACCCACGCCCCAGACGGTCTGGATATAACGCGGCTTGGAAGGATCGGGTTCGATCATCCGGCGCAGACGGGAGATCTGTACGTCGATGGAGCGCTCCAGCGCGTCCCATTCACGACCCCGGGCCAGGTTCATCAGCTTGTCGCGGGTCAGCGGCTGGCGGGCATTCATCACCAGTGCCTTGAGCACCGCGAACTCACCGGTGGTGAGCATGTGGACCTCATCGCCGCGCTTGAGCTCGCGTGTGGCCAGGGACAGTTCATAGTCGCCGAAGGTCACGCTCTCGTCTTCGCTGCCCGGCGCACCCGGCACCGGCGCCGATTGACGGCGCAGTACCGCCTTGACGCGGGCCATCAGCTCGTCCGGGTTGAACGGCTTGGCCAGGTAGTCGTCGGCGCCCAGCTCAAGCCCTTTGATACGGCTCAACTCGTCGCCCTTGGCGGTGAGCATGATGATCGGGATCTGGTTGTTCGCGCCGCGCAGGCGGCGGCAGGCCGTCAGGCCATCTTCGCCGGGCAGCATCAGGTCCAGCACCACCAGGTTGAATACCTCGCGGGCCAGCAGCCGATCCATTTGCTCGGTGTTGGGGACGGTGCGGGCGCGATAGCCCTTGCTGACGAAGAAGCGTTCCAGCAGGCTGCTCAGCCCCGGGTCGTCGTCAACGATAAGAATTTTTTCGCCTTCAGCAGTTTGTGCAGTGCTGCTCATAGGAAGCTCCTTTGATCTCGGCGCGCATTATGGCCTAGCTGCCGTTATACGCACCGTGTGCATTGTTAGCAGATTTTTCCTCTGCCTACAGAAATTCGGGCATTCAGCCTACAGACCATGACGCACCCCGAACCCTGGAACGCTGGTTATAATGCGCGGCCTTTGGTGCCAGGAGAGGCCGGATCGTGACCCGGCGGCCCCTTTTTTCCCTGGCCAGGCAGCACTTTTTGAATTTCGCGGGTCAACAGGCCGCCTGTTGACCCAGGCAGCGGCGCAGGCCAGGCCGCTCAACCAGTCTCGCCGAACCCGGCTCTGCGGTGGCGAGCCTGATTACACACATTTGTCAGGTGGTTTTATGGACAGCATCAACAGCCGCATCGCCGAGGAACTCGGCGTCCGCCCGCAGCAGGTCGAAGCGGCCGTCGCGCTACTCGATGAAGGCTCCACGGTGCCTTTCATCGCCCGTTACCGGAAAGAAGTCACTGGCAGCCTCGATGACACGCAATTGCGTCATCTGGAGGAGCGCCTGCGCTACCTGCGCGAACTGGACGAACGGCGCATCAGCATCCTGGCCAGCATCCAGGAACAGGGCAAGCTGACCCCGCAACTGGAGCGCGACATCAAGCTGGCCGACACCAAGACCCGCCTCGAAGACTTGTACCTGCCCTACAAGCAAAAACGCCGCACCAAGGGTCAGATCGCCCTGGAAGCCGGCCTCGGCGAGTTGGCTGACGGCTTGTTCAACGACCCGACCCTGGCGCCGGAAGCCGAAGCCGCGCGCTTCGTCAACGCCGAAAAAGGCGTGGCCGATGTGAAAGCCGCGCTGGAAGGCGCCAAGTACATCCTCATGGAACGCTTTGCCGAAGACGCCAACCTGCTGGAAAAACTGCGCAACTTCCTCAAGCAGGAAGCCATCCTCAGCGCCCGCGTGATCGCCGGCAAGGAAGAGGAAGGGGCGAAGTTCCGCGACTACTTCGAACACGACGAGCCGCTCAAGAGCATGCCGTCCCACCGCGCCCTGGCGATTTTCCGTGGCCGCAACGAAGGCATCCTCAGCTCCGCGCTGAAGGTCGGTGATGAGTTGCCGGGCACCATGCACCCATGCGAAGGCATGATCGGCCAACAGTTCGGCATCCAGAACCAGAGCCGCGCCGCCGACAAATGGCTGGCCGAAGTGGTGCGCTGGACCTGGAAGGTCAAGCTCTACACCCACCTGGAAACCGACCTGCTGGGCGAGCTGCGCGACAACGCCGAGACCGAGGCGATCAACGTCTTCGCCCATAACCTGCACGACCTGCTGTTGGCCGCGCCGGCCGGCCCGCGTGCCACCCTGGGCCTGGACCCGGGCCTGCGCACCGGTTGCAAGGTGGCGGTGGTGGACTCCACCGGCAAGCTGCTGGACCACGCCACCGTCTACCCACACGTGCCGCACAACAAGTGGGACCAGACCCTGGCTGTACTCGCCGCGCTGTGCGCCAAGCATTCGGTGGACCTGATCGCCATCGGCAATGGCACCGCCAGCCGGGAGACCGACAAGCTGGCGGCCGAGCTGATCAAGAAATACCCGGCGATGAAAATGACCAAGGTCATGGTTTCCGAAGCCGGCGCTTCCGTTTACTCGGCGTCGGAATTGGCCTCCAAGGAGTTCCCCGACCTGGACGTGTCGATCCGTGGCGCGGTCTCCATTGCCCGTCGCCTGCAGGATCCGCTGGCGGAACTGGTGAAGATCGACCCGAAATCCATCGGTGTCGGCCAGTACCAGCACGACGTCTCCCAGTTGAAGCTGGCCCGCGGCCTGGACGCCGTGGTGGAAGACTGCGTGAACGCCGTGGGCGTGGACGTGAACACCGCTTCGGTGGCGCTGCTGGCCCGTATCTCGGGCCTCAATGCGACGCTGGCCCAGAACATCGTCAGCCACCGCGACGAACACGGCGCATTCAAGACCCGCGCCGCGTTGAAGAAGGTCCCGCGCCTGGGTGAAAAAACCTTCGAGCAGGCCGCCGGTTTCCTGCGTGTCATGAACGGCGACAACCCGCTGGATTCGTCCGCCGTCCACCCCGAGGCGTATCCGCTGGTGCAACGCATCGCCGCCCAGACCGACCGCGACATCCGCTCGCTGATCGGTGACGCCGCGTTCCTCAAGCGCCTGGACCCGAAGAAATTCACCGACGAGACCTTCGGCCTGCCCACCGTGACCGACATTCTCCAGGAACTGGAGAAACCGGGCCGCGACCCGCGTCCCGAGTTCAAGACCGCCGAGTTCCAGGACGGCGTCGAAGACCTCAAGGACCTGCAACCGGGGATGATCCTCGAAGGCGTGGTGACCAACGTCACCAACTTCGGCGCCTTTGTCGACATCGGCGTGCACCAGGACGGCCTGGTGCACATCTCGGCCCTGTCGGAGAAGTTCATCAAGGACCCGCGCGAGGCCGTGAAGGCCGGTGATGTGGTGAAAGTGAAGGTCATGGAAGTCGACATCCCGCGCAAACGCGTCGGCCTGTCGATGCGCATGAGCGACACGCCGGGCGAGAAGGTCGACGGTGCCCGTGGTGCTCGTCCGGGCTCGGCGCCGCGTCAGTCGCAGAACACCGCACCGCGCAAGGAAACCGCCACGGCGGCCCCGGCGAACAACGCCATGGCCTCGCTGTTCGCCAACGCCAAACAGTTGAAGAAACGCTGATGGATACGCCGGCCGGGTTGGTGGAGAGCGCGTTTTTCAATCTGCTCGGCTGCCGTCTGCACAGCCTTGAGGAAGGGGTATCGCAGGTCGCCCTGAGCCTGGAGCCGCCGTTGCGCAATCGCGGCGGCAAGCTGCACGGCGGCGCGCTGTTCAGCCTGGTGGACATCGCCATGGGGCTGGCCTGTTCCAGCGTCCACGGCTTTGACCAGCAGAGCGCGACCATCGAATGCAAGATCAACTACATTCGCGCCGTGTCCGACGGCGAAGTGTTGTGCACCGCCCGGGTCATCCACCCGGGCCGGCGCACGCTGGTGGTGGAGGCCGAGGTGATGCAGGGCGAAAAATTGGTCGCAAAAGCGCAAGGCACGTTCGCTGTCCTATAGCTCCCTGTCATCAATTTGGGTTAATTTCGGTGCCATGAGTGTCGCGCCGCCCCCTTGTGGGAGCGAGCCTGCTCGCGATAGCGATTGACCAGTTAACCTAAAGTCGACTGACATATCGCTATCGCTATCGCGAGCAGGCTCGCTCCCACAGGGGATTGCGGCAATCTGTCTTTGGCCGTACAAAAACCAGGCGAAAACGCCAGTTTTAACTTCACCCTTGTAGACCGTCCTGTCCACCCCCATATTGGGGCGACTGACGCGTGAAGGAATTCAACTTGAGCGACCTTTTAAACCGCCGCCTGGCCCTGCTCGGCGAGCGCGCCAACCTCTCCCTGCTCGAGCAGTGCCTGCACGGCATCGAGCGTGAATGCCTGCGCGTCACCGACGACGGACGCCTGGCGCAGACCCCGCACCCCGAGGCGCTGGGTTCGGCGCTGACCAACGAACAGATCACCACCGACTATTCCGAGTCGCTGCTGGAGTTCATCACCCCGGCATTGGCCAACCCGGCCGACACCCTGGACAGCCTGGACAAGATCCACCGGTTTGCCTACAGCAAACTTGGCGACGAATACCTGTGGAGTCCCTCGATGCCCTGCCCATTGCCGGCGGAAGAGGACATCCCGATCGCGTACTACGGCACCTCGAACATCGGGCGGCTCAAGTACGTCTACCGCCAGGGCCTGGCCCTGCGCTACGGCAAGACCATGCAATGCATTGCCGGGATCCATTACAATTTTTCCCTGCCGGAAAAGCTCTGGCCGCTGCTGCGCCAGAACGAAGCCGTCGACGTGAGTGATCGTGACTTCCAGTCCTCGGCCTACATCGCGCTGATCCGTAATTTCCGCCGCTACAGTTGGCTGCTGATGTACCTGTTCGGCGCCTCGCCGGCCCTGGACGCCGGCTTCCTGCGCGGTCGCCCGCACCAGTTGGAACAACTGGACCCCGACACCCTGTACCTGCCCTACGCCACCAGCCTGCGCATGAGCGACCTGGGTTACCAGAGCAACGCCCAGGCCGGCCTTACGCCGTGCTACAACGACCTGGCGAGTTATACCGACAGCCTGCGCAAGGCGGTGGCGACGCCCTACGCGCCCTATGTCGAAGTCGGCACCCACCAGAACGGTGAGTGGGTCCAGCTCAACACCAACATCCTGCAGATCGAAAACGAGTACTACTCCAACATCCGCCCGAAACGCGTGACCTATACCGGCGAGCGGCCGATCCAGGCGCTGATGGCCCGAGGCATCCAGTACATCGAAGTACGCTGCCTGGACATCAACCCGTTCCTGCCGATGGGCATCGACCTCACTGAAGCGCGGTTCCTCGATGCATTCCTGTTGTATTGTGGTCTCAACGACAGCCCGCAGCTGGAAAACAACGAATGCAGCAACGCCACGAGCAACTTCCTGACCGTGGTCAAGGAAGGCCGCAAGCCGGGCCTTCAATTGCAACGCCACGGTCAGGCGGTGGACATGCAGGGCTGGGCCATCGAGCTGCTGGAAAAAATCGCACCGCTGGCTTCGTTGCTCGACCAGAGCCAGGGTGGCGACGCCCACCGCCAGGCGCTGGACGCGCAACTGGCGAAGGTCCGGGATCCGTCCCTGACCCCCTCAGCCCAGGTGTTGGCCGCCATGGCGGAGCATCAGGAAAGCTTCGCCCAGTTCTCCCTGCGCCAAAGCAAGGCCCACGCCGAGTTCTTCCGCGCCGAGCCTTTGCCCGCCCAGGAGCAGAGGGCGTTTGAAGAAGCCGCCCGCGCGTCCCTGGTTCAGCAGGTTGAGCTGGAGCAGAACGAAGTGGGTGATTTCGATGTGTTCGTGGGTTCGTATCAGGCCAGCATTCTGGCGATCAGCAACTAGATAGCGCTTGTCGAGCAGATCGTTGTGGCGAGGGAGCTTGCTCCGTCGCCACATGCCTGTCCTCCCTACCGTGCTTTTTTTCGCTGATAAGCTCATGCGAAAAAGTTATTTATTTTTGAATTCTTAGATCATTTAGTCTTCTTCAACGCCAACCATCCGGCGGCTTGTTGAGGAGCTTTCCCATGACTTTGAGTGTCCCCCTTCGCCTTCTCGCGGCCGCCACCCTGGCTGCAGCGAGTCTGTTCGCCCAAGCGGCCGACCTGACCGTCGCGTACCAGACCACCGTCGACCCGGCCAAAGTCGCCCAGGCTGACGGCGCCTATGAAAAAGCCACCCAAGCCAGCATCGCCTGGCGCAAGTTCGACAACGGCGCCGACGTTATCACCGCCATTGCCTCGGGCGATGTGCAGATCGGTTACCTCGGCTCCAGTCCGCTGACCGCCGCCATCACCCGCAAGGTTCCAGTGGAAACCTTCCTCATCGCCACCCAGATCGGCGCTGCCGAGGCCCTGGTAGCCCGCGATGGTTCCGGGATCAAGACGCCGCAAGACCTGATCGGCAAGAAGATCGCCGTACCGTTCGTGTCTACCGGTCATTACAGCCTGCTCGCCGCGCTGAAGCACTGGAACATCGACCCTTCGAAGGTCACCGTGCTCAACCTTGCGCCACCGGCAATCATCGCGGCCTGGAAACGCGGCGACATCGACGCCACCTACGTTTGGGACCCGGCCCTGGGCGTGGCCAAGGAAAACGGCAAGGTGCTGATCACGTCCGCCGAGCTGGCCCAGTTCGGCGCGCCGACCTTCGACGCCTGGATCGTGCGCAAGGACTTCGCCCAGAAACACCCTGAAATCGTCACGGCTTTCGCCAAAGTCACCCTGGATGCCTACGCCCGGTACCGCAAGGATCCCCAAGCCTGGCTCGCCGATGCGTCCAACATCGACAAGCTGGTGAAACTCTCCGGGGCCAAGGCCAGCGATATCCCGCTGTTGCTGCAAGGCAACGTATTCCCCCTGGCGGCCGATCAGGTCGTGAGCCTCGGCGCTCCCACCACCCAGGCCATCACCGACACCGCCGCGTTCCTCAAGGAACAAGGCAAGGTCGATGCCGTACTGCCGGACTATGCGCCTTACGTCAGCGCCCGATACATCACTCGCTGATCCTCAGGGGAGACACTGCAATGGCCTTGCTACAGCTGGAGCGCATCAGCGCACAGTACCCCGGCGCCGCGACACCGGTGCTGGCGGATATTTCACTGACCCTGGGGCCCCGGCAATTGCTGGTTGCCCTGGGCCCATCTGGCAGTGGCAAGACCTCACTGCTTAACCTGATTGCCGGGTTCGTCGAGCCCAGCGCCGGGCAGATCACCCTCGACGGCGTACCCGTCAAGGGTCCGGGTGCCGAGCGCGGCGTGGTGTTCCAGGACGATGCGCTGTTGCCCTGGCAGGATGTGCTGGCAAACGTTGGGTTCGGCCTGGAGCTGGCGGGTGTCTCCAAGGAAAAGCGTGAGGCCCGCGCCCGGGAAATGCTGGCGCTGGTGGACCTGGCCGGTTTCGAACAACGCCGTGTCTGGCAGCTCTCAGGCGGTCAGAAACAGCGCGTCGGCCTGGCCCGTGCATTGGCGGCCGACCCGCGCGTGCTGCTGATGGATGAACCCTTCGGTGCCTTGGACGCCTTCACCCGCGAACAGATGCAGGAGCTGTTGCTGCAAGTCTGGCAACGCACTGCCAAGCCGGTGTTCCTGATCACCCATGACATCGAAGAGGCGGTATTTCTCGCCACTGACCTGATCTTGCTGGCGCCCGATCCGGGACAGATCGTCGAACGCCTGAGCCTGGACTTCGGCCAGCGCTACGGGGCCGGGGAATCGGCGCGATCGATCAAGTCCGACCCGCGTTTTATCGAAACCCGCGAGCATGTGCTTGCCCGCGTGTTCTCCCAACGCAGCGCCACACGGGAGCGCGCATGAGCAGCTATGAAATCCCAGCCGTGGCCAGCGAACCGGTAGCCAGGCGTTCGGTTGTCGGTGCGAAGCTCACCCTGAGCATCCGCTGGATCAGCGGCCTGACCCTGGTCGCGCTGCTCGCCGTGTGGTGGGTCGTCACCGCCAGTGACCTGATCGAGCCGTTGTTCCTGCCTCCGCCCTCCGCCGTCCTGCAAAAAGGCTGGCTACTGGCAACCAGCGGCTACATGGACGCCACCCTCTGGCAGCACTTGGGCGCAAGCCTTGGGCGAATCGGCCTGGGTCTGTTGTTTGCGGTGCTGACGGCGGTGCCGGTCGGTATTGCCATCGGTGCCAACCGCATCGCCCGGGGTGTGCTTGACCCGTTGATCGAGTTTTACCGACCGATTCCACCGTTGGCGTACCTGCCGCTGATCGTGATCTGGTGCGGCATTGGTGAGCTGTCGAAAGTGCTGCTGATTTACCTGGCGATTTTCGCCCCGATTGCCATCGCCACGGCCACTGGCGTGCGCACCGTCGACCCGGCCAAGTTGCGGGCCGCGCAATCGTTGGGGGCCACGCGAGCCCAGTTGATTCGCCATGTCATCGTGCCCAGCGCCCTGCCGGACATCCTCACTGGCATCCGCATTGGCCTGGGCGTGGGCTGGTCGACGCTGGTGGCTGCCGAACTGATCGCCGCCACCAGCGGCCTGGGGTTCATGGTGCAGTCAGCGGCGCAGTTCCTGGTGACCGATGTGGTGGTGCTGGGAATCCTGGTCATCGCTTTGATCGCCTTCGCGATGGAAATGAGCTTGCGCGCCCTGCAACGCAAACTCGTGCCATGGCACGGCCAGGCCCATTGAAATTCAACGACCCCGCCGACCCTTCGGCGCCCGAACCGAGAACCTACCGATGAGCCGCCCGACCATTACCCCTTTGAGCACAGCCCTCGGCGCGCAGATCAACGGGATCGATATCAGTCAGCCTCTGGACCCGGAACAACGCGAGATCATTGAACAGGCCTTGCTTGAGCATCAGGTGCTGTTCTTTCGCGACCAGCCGATCGAGCCGGCGCAGCAGGCACGCTTCGCCGCGTACTTTGGCGACCTGCATATTCATCCGATCTACCCCAACGTGCCGGAGCAGCCCGAAGTGCTGGTGCTCGACACGGCGGTCACCGATGTCCGCGACAACGCCGTCTGGCACACCGACGTGACCTTCTTACCGACGCCCGCCCTGGGCGCGGTGCTCAGCGCCAAGCTGTTGCCGGCAGTCGGTGGCGATACGTTATGGGCCAGCGGCATTGCGGCGTATGAAGCGCTGTCCGCGCCCATGAAGCGGTTGCTGGAAGGCCTGACGGCGACCCACGATTTTACTCGTTCATTTCCGCTGGAACGCTTTGGCAACACCGCCGAAGACCTGGCCCGCTGGGAGCAAGCGCGCCGGAAAAACCCACCGCTGTCCCATCCGGTGATCCGTACCCATCCGGTGAGCGGGCGCCGGTCGCTGTTCGTCAATGAAGGATTTACCACGCGAATAAATGAACTGTCGGAAGCCGAAAGCGAGGTGATCCTGAAGCTGCTGTTTGCCCACGCCACTCGCCCCGAGTTCACCCTGCGCTGGCGTTGGCAGGCCAACGACGTGGCGTTCTGGGACAACCGCGTGACCCAGCATTTCGCCGTGGACGACTACCGCCCCGCCCGGCGGGTGATGCACCGGGCGACGGTGTTGGGGGACGTGCCGTTTTTCGAGTGAGCAGGGGGCTGTGCTCAAGGCCAGTCAGTCAACCCACAGGTTCTGTGCCGTTACTCCGCCATTGACGGCTTTTCCCAAAGGTTGATCCCGCCCTCTTGGGCAAACCGATCGATTTGCGCCAGTTCCTCGGCACTGAATGCCAGGTTCTTCAGCGCCCCAACGTTCTCGATGATCTGTTCCGGACGGCTTGCGCCGATCAGTGCGGAGGTGACCCTGGGATCGCGCAGGGTCCAGGCCAGCGCCATCTGGGCCAGGCTCTGGCCGCGGCGCTGGGCGATCTCATTGAGGGCGCGCACATGGGCAATGTTGTCGTCCGACAGGTGCGAAGCCTGCAACGAACCACCGCCCGGGCGATTGACCCGCGCGTCGGCCGGAATGCCCTTGAGGTATTTGTCGGTCAGCAGGCCCTGGGCCAACGGGGTAAAGGCGATCACACCGGTACCCAGCTCCTCGGTGGCGTCCAGCAGATCCTTTTCCACCCAGCGGTTGAGCAGATTGTAGGCGGGCTGGTGGATCAGCAGCGGGACTTTCCATTCCTTGAGCAGCGCCGCCATTTCCCGGGTCTTCACCCCGGAATACGAAGAGATGCCGATGTACAAGGCCTTGCCTTGCTGCACCGCCGTGGCCAATGCGCTGGCGGTTTCTTCCAGCGGGGTGTCGGGGTCAAAACGGTGGGAATAAAAAATATCCACATAGTCCAGCCCCAGTCGTTGCAGGCTCTGGTCCAGGCTGGCCTGCACGTACTTGCGCGACCCGCCGCCCTGGCCGTACGGGCCGGGCCACATGTCCCATCCGGCCTTGCTGGAAATGATCAACTCGTCGCGGTACTGCTTGAAGTCTTCGCGCAGCAAGCGGCCAAAGTTGATCTCGGCGCTGCCGTAAGGCGGGCCGTAGTTGTTCGCCAGGTCGAAATGGTTGATGCCCAGGTCAAACGCCGTACGCAGTAGCGAACGCTGGGTGTCGATCGGCGTGCTGTCGCCAAAGTTATGCCACAACCCCAGCGACAGCGCCGGCAGCACCAGCCCGCTGCGACCGACGCGGCGGTAAGGGATGGACTCGTAGCGGTTTTGCGCAGCGGTGTAGGTCATCGAAAAAGCTCTCTGTTCGGACGGCTGGTGGCAGAAGCTAACATTTCACAGACGCCTCGGTCAGGCTGAAAGTTCGCATGGGATGGGAGCGAGCTTGCTCGCGATAGCGGTGGATCAGTCAACGAAAGTAGATTGGCAAGGCCTCATCGCGAGCAAGGCCAGCGACAACCACGGACCCCATTAACGCGCCTGCGCAAACACTTCCGCCACCCAATCCACGAATACGCGAACCCGTGGCGACAGGTGGCGGTTACGCGGATAGAGCACCGACACCGGCATGGACGGTGGTGGCGTAGCGGCGAGGACTTCCTGGATCAGGCCCTGCTGAATCTGCTCTTCCATTCGATAATGTGGGCATTGGATCAAGCCGAGGCCAGCGATGGCCGAGGCGGCGTAGATCTCGGCGCCGGACACCGACAACGAACCCTCGATCGGCACTTCCTTGAGTTCGCCATCGACCATGAACTCAAACGGATAGCGCTTGGCGGTGGTCCGCGAGACGTAATTCACCGCCCGGTGATGCTTCAAGTCATCGAGGCGCTTCGGCTCGCCATACTGGCGCAGGTAACCGGGACTGGCACAGGTGATCTGCCGAAGATTGGCGACACGTCGGCCGATCAATGACGAATCCGTCAGCGTACCGGAGCGCAGCACGCAATCCACGCCCTCGGCAATCAGGTCGACGAAACGATCCGCCTCGCTGATGAGCAGCTCTATCTCGGGGTAGCGGGCCATGAACTGTGGCAACGCCGGAATCACGAAATACCTGGCCTGGGTGCCATGCAGGTCTACCCTGAGTTTGCCTTTGGGCGCCACGCCGCGAAACGCCAGTTCGGCTTCTTCGAGTTCCGCCAGCAATTGCACGCAGCGTGGGTAGTAGGCTTCGCCGTCGAGGGTCGGACGCACCTTACGGGTGCTGCGTTCCAGCAAACGCACGCCGAGCCAGGCTTCGAACTGATTGAGTGTGTGGGTCAAGGTCGCGCGGGGCAGATTCAGGTCTGCGGCGGCCAGGGTGAAGCTGCTGCGCTCGTAGATGCGCACGAACACTTTCATCGCCTTGACCTGATCCATTCACGCCCCGATTGTTGATGATTATTGAACAGCCAAGGCAACTCTCGTGCATTTATCGCCATGAGTAAACATGTGAGCCTGACTTCACCCACTTGAAGAGGAACACCACCATGACCACTCAGACGCCCAAGGTTGCCATCATCACTGGCGCCTCCCGCGGCATCGGCGCCGAAATCGCCAAGCAATTGGCCCGCGAAGGTTTCGCCGTCGCCATCAACTTCGCCAGCAGCGCCACCGAAGCCTCGCAACTGGTCGTGCAGTTGCGCCAGGCCGGTCATCGAGCCATAGCGATCAAGGCTGACGTGTCTTCAGCCGCTGATGTCCGGCGGATGTTCGATGAAGCCGAAGCGCAACTGGGCAAGGTCGACGTGTTGATCAACAACGCCGGCATCCTCAAGGTGATGCCCCTGGCGGAGCACAGCGACGAGCTGTTCGAGCAGACGTTCGCCATCAACACCCGTGGCACCTTCAACACCCTGCGCGAAGCCGCGACCCGTCTGAACGACGGCGGTCGGATCGTGAATTTTTCCAGCAGCACCGTCGGCCTCAACCTGCCCGGCTACTCGGTGTACATCGCCAGCAAGGCCGCCGTGGAATCCCTGACCCAGGTGTTCGCCAAAGAACTGCGCGGCCGCCAGATCACCGTCAACGCCGTGGCCCCCGGCCCTGTCGCGACCGAGTTGTTCATGCACGGCAAGAGCGAAGAGCAGATTCAGCACTTCGCCAGGATGCCGCCCCTGGAACGCCTCGGCCAGCCGGAAGACATCGCCAACATCATCGCTTTCCTGGTGAGCCCGGCCGCCGGCTGGGTGAACGGGCAGATCCTGCGGGCCAACGGCGGACTGGTCTGAACCGCTGTTTCGCGAGCAGGCCCGCACCCACAATGGTTTGCGGTACAGCCGCAAGAGCCTGGCCGGCTGTCAGGCCGCCTTCGCGAGCAAGCTCGCCCCCACAGGGGGAACGCGTACTCTCCAAAAAACAGGTCGGCTGTCAGGCCGCCTCGGCGAGCCTTTGATCTGGGAGCAATCACCCGAACCCCTGCCCGCAAGCGATTACCGCACCAAGTGCAAAAACTGCATATGCCGCTCGTACTGGTCGAGAATATCGTTGATCACCTGCTCCTTGGTGTAGCCGACCAGGTCGTAATCCTGGCTGCCTTCGCTCAAATGCACTTCGGCGCGGTAGTAGCGGCGGTTGTTGAGCTCCTTGGAGCCCATGCCGCCCCGAGCGAAGGACGGCGTGAAGTAGCCGCGCATCTGCACCTGGTAGATGAACGGGTGCTGCTCGCCGTGACCGATCTCCAGACTGACGCTGTCATTGGCCGGGTCTGGTTGCGTCACCACCGTCAGGCCCTTTTCGGCGAACACCGCTTTCACTTCTTCGATGGCCGGGCGCACCGTGCTGTCGAGGAATCGGTACACCTCGTCTCTGGACGGAAAATGCACCGCCTGGCTCAAGCGCTGGCGCCAGCCGCCCGTGCCCCGACGCGAGCCCGACACCGGGGCCAGGGAATGCAGCTGCGCGATCTGCTTCTGGGATTCCAGGTAGAACGCCTTGTGCAGCCCCCACATCATCAACAACAGGATCAGCGAGAACGGCAAGGAGGTCAGCACCACCGCCGACTTCAAGGCATCGATACTGCCGGAAAACAGCAACGCACTGGTCACCAGGGCCGTCATCGCGCCCCAGAACACTCGTAGCCACTTCGGCCCGTCTTCATCGGGGCTGCCGCCCTTGGCCGAGAGCGTCGACAGCACCACGGTGCCGGAGTCGGCGGACGTGACGAAAAACACGAAGCTGATAAACACCGTGACCGCGATGACCGTCTTGCTCCAGGGATAGGTTTCCAGCAGCAGGTAAAGGCTCATCGACGGGTTTTCCAGGGCGGACAGGCCCAAGGCGCTCATGCCGTGGTTGAGCACCTGATCGATAGCGCTGTTGCCGAAAATCGACATCCACGCCAAGGTGAAACCCAACGGGATCAGCAGTACGCCGAAGACGAATTCGCGGATGGTGCGGCCACGGGAAATCCGCGCGATGAACAGCCCCACGAACGGCGCCCACGCGATCCACCAGGCCCAGTAGAACACCGTCCAGCCGCCCAGCCAGTCGCTGGGCTTGTTGTAGGCGTAGAGGTCGAAACTCTTCATCGGCAAGGCGCCGAGGTAATCGCCCAGGTTCTGGATCAGGGTATTGAGCAAGTGCTGGGTCGGACCGGCAAACAGCACGAACAGCAGCAGCGCACAGGCCAATAGCATGTTGATGTCGGACATGACCCGCACGCCCTTGTCGACGCCGGCCACCGCCACGAGGATCGCCGCGCCCATCATCAGCACGATCAGGCCGACCTGGATCCATTGGGTATGGGGGATGCCGAACAGATAATCCAGCCCGGAATTGAGGTGCAACACACCAAAGCCCATGTCCGCACCGAGGCCGAACACGGTGGCGATGATGCCAAAGCCGTCCACCGCGTAGCCGATAGGGCCGTTGATGCGTTTGCCGATCAAGGGGTACAACGCCGAACGCAGGGCCAGCGGCAAATTGTGCCGATAGGCGAAGTACGCCAGCGCCATGCCGACAAACGCGAACACGCCCCAGCCGTGCAGGCCCCAGTGCAAAAACAATATCTGCATGGCCTGGCGCGCCGCATCGGCCGTACCGGCCTCACCCTGGGGCGGCTGCACCAGGTGGGTCAGTGGTTCGGAGACGCAGAAGAAGAACAGCGTGATGCTGATGCCCGCGGCGAACAGCATGCCGGCCCAGGACAGGTAACTGAATTCGGGCTCGTCATGGTCGGCGCCGAGCTTGATCTTGCCGTAGCCGGACAAGGCGGTGACCACCACGAAGATCAGGTACAAGGTCATCGCCAGCATGTAGTACCAGCCAACGGTATTGGCCGCCCAATTCTGCGCTGCCAGCAACCAGGCACCGGCCTGCTCGGGCAAGGTAATCACCACCAGGCCGAACAGCAGGATAACGGTCGCGGCGAAGTAAAAGACCGGTGGATTCACGCGGACCAGGCCGCTGGGTGGAACGGATGAGGCGCTCATGGGCGAAGCGCCCCGGGACGCGAAAAAGCGAGGGTTGAAAACGGAGTCGGCAAAGACAAGCCTCCTGTTGTGAGCGGGCAGCAAACCGATGGTTTAACTTGAATGAACGTTCAAGTTAAACATGAATAGGCGGCTAAGGACTAATCGCAGGGCTCGACGGCACGTTTCCTACACTAGCCTACGGGAGGGTATGACGCTGATTGCTGTGCTTTCGTTCATTGGTGATTGACTCATCCTGTGGGAGCGAGCTCGCTATGACGGCGGCACTTTCAACAATGGTCAACGGCACTTTCCCACCACGGCCCTTGACCCTGCGCTTTTGAAAACACGTCGAAGCCTTCGGGTTGAAAATAGCGATACGCGTCGTAGTCGATAAGGTCGATGGCGAACCGCTCCTCCAACGCCTGCATCGGATGCCGGGCATCCCGGATCCACGCCATGCTTGAGTTGTTCGGCACTGACCGCTGCCTTGATCATCGGCTGGCGGCGTATTTCGGCGACGAGCATGCGCCCCGGCAGTGCGGGCACTGTTCGGTGTGCCAAGGGCATGTTGCACGTCTGCCGGAGCCGCCACCTTTGCCGGCACTTGTGGATAAAAGCTTCGACGGGCTCTGTGGTGATTTTATCCACAGGCATGAGCAGCACACGGGTGGAATACCTTCTGCGGAGCGGCTGACCCGGTTTCTGTGCGGCATCAGCGTACCGCTGTTCACTCGATTGAAAGCGCGGACGATCCGGGGGTACCCGGCACTGGAGGAGTACCCCTACGCTGATGTCCGGCAATGGGCCCAGGCGCACCTGTGAACTGCATCCATCCGATGAATGCCCGCCATCACACGAATAAATTTCAAAAATATTCGGGCGCTGACTAAGGTGAACGCTGTCTTCGAGCCGCCAACAAGAGAACAGACATGAGCCAGACACCCTTCGATATTCAGCGCGCCGCCGTGGTCGGTGCAGGCACCATGGGCCGAGGCATCGTCATGTGCCTGGCCAATGCCGGCGTGACGGTGCAGTGGGTCGACAACAACCCCCAGATGCTCGAGCAGGCGCTGGTTGCCGTGGCCGAGACCTATGCCCATAACGTGCGCCAGGGCCGTATCGACCAGGGCGAGGCCGATGCCCGGATCGGCCGGGTGACGCGGGCGGACGATTACGCGGCGATCCGCGATGTGGACCTGGTGATCGAAGCGGTTTACGAGAACCTCGAACTCAAGCAGAACATCTTTCGCGAGTTGGATGGCCTGCTCAAGCCGGAGGCGATCCTGGCGAGCAACACTTCGGCACTGGACATCGACGCCATCGCCGCCGTGACCCGGCGGCCCGCCCAGGTGTTGGGCCTGCATTTCTTCAGCCCGGCGCACATCATGAAATTGCTGGAAGTCGTTCGCGGCGAACAAACGTCCAAAGCGGTGCTGGATGCGGCGCTGGTGTTGGGCCAGCGCATGGGCAAGGTCAGCGTGGTCTCGGGCAATTGCCATGGATTCATCGGCAACCGCATGCTCCATCCCTATGTGCTGGAAGCTCGCAAGATGCTGCTGGAGGGTGCGTTCCCCCATCAAGTGGACGCGGCCTTGCAGGGCTTCGGTTTCGCCATGGGGCCGTTCCGCATGTACGACGTCGTGGGCATCGACCTGGAGTGGCGCGCCCGCGAGCTGGCGGGACAGGGCCAGGATGCGCCTGAGGTGCAGGTGGACAACCGCTTGTGCGAGCTGGGACGGTTCGGCCAGAAAAGCGGCAACGGCTATTATCACTACGAACCCGGCAGTCGGCAGGCCGAGCAGGATGCTGAAGTCGATGCGCTGGTGCAGAAGGTCAGCGAAGCGTTGGGTTTCCAGCGTCGCGAGATCAGCCCGGAGGAAATTCTCGAGCGTTGCTTGCTGGCGTTGGTCAACGAAGGCGCAAAGATCCTGCAGGAAGGCATTGCCGAGTCGGCCCACGATATCGACCTGGTCTATCTCAACGGTTACGGCTTTCCGGCGGACAAGGGCGGCCCGATGGCCTGGGCGGACAGCCAGGGGCTTGAAGAAATCCACGCGCGCCTGCTGGAGTTCGAAACGAAGCAGGGCGACCAGTGGAAGCCTGCGCGTCTGATCGGCGAACTGGCAGCGCAGGGCAAGGGTTTCGCGCAACGGCAGGTCGCGCCCCAAACCATTTAACCACCACAAAGGACACCTGATGCCGCAACGTAGCGAATACCCGCATCTGCAACCCATCACCACGCGCTGGCACGACAACGATGTGTACGGTCACGTCAACAACGTCACCTACTACAGCTTTTTCGACACGGCGGTGAATACCTACCTGATTGAAGTCGGCGGCCTGGATATCCATGATGGGGAGGTGGTGGGGTTCGTGGTGAGTTCGGCTTGCGATTATTTTGCGTCGATCGCATTCCCGGACCGGATTGAAATCGGCTTGCGGGTCGGGAAACTGGGCAGCAGCTCAGTGCAGTACGAGTTGGCGGTCTTCAAGGCGGGCGAGGAGGAGGCGTGCGCGGCGGGGCGCTTTGTCCACGTGTTCGTGGACCGGGCGTCGAATCGGCCCGTGGCCATTCCGGATCAGCTGCGTGGGGCGTTGGAAAACCTGGTGGTCTGAAACGAAAAATCGCAGCCTGCGGGCGGGCATCCTGGATGCATCGGCGCGGGCTGCGACCTTCTATCGCGGCTACTGAAACTCAGCGATCAGTCGCGATAGTGGTGCCTATGCTTGCGATGCCCGTAGGCATGGCCGCGACCCGGGTGGTCGTCACGGTAGTAACGACGGTCACCACGGCGATTGTCATAACGACGGTCATCGTCGTCGTCCTTGCCCATGTAGTTACCCAGCGCGCCGCCAGCACCACCGCCCGCTGCCGCACCGATCAGGCTGCCGGTGTTGCCGCCTACGCTGCGACCGACCACGTTACCGCCGGCTGCACCCAGCGCGCCGCCGATGGCCGCTTCGCCGCGGCTGTGTTTGTCTGCGCCGACCGCACTACCGCCTGCGCCGCCCAGGGACGCGCCGATAGTGGAGCCGGTGTTGCCGCCCAGGGACTGGCCGACGACCGAACCCAAAACCCCGCCCAATGCGCCGCCAACGCCTGCTTCGGCAGTACCGCCAGCAGAAGCGATGCCGCTGAACAGGCCAAGGGACAACAAGAGAATGGAGGAGAACTTCATAGAGGAGCCTCAAAGGGATGACGGCGCGATCCTGAGGCTGGCTTCGTTGGGTGACAATCGAAATCCGACGAGTAACACGACTGCTGCACAATTCTCTAAGTTATTGTTTTTAGTCCGGAACTTAAGGTCGTTTGGCCGGTCTTTTGCTACTTCGGACAGGCCGTTTTCTTTGGGAAACGGCCTTTTTTGTGGGCGTTGAAAAATATGCCTGGCGAGGGAGCGTGCTCCCTCGCCACAGACGTCATCAGGCCGACTTGGCCAGGATCAAACCACTTTCTCTCGCCGCCTCCAGGCGGATCGCCACGAATTTGGATGTCGGTGTGTGGCTGTCGTCCCCAACACTTTCCAGCGGTACCAGGGGATTGACCTCCGGGTAATAGGCCGCAGCCTGTCCGGCAGGGATGTCAAACGCCAACAGCGTAAAGCCCTTGACCCGACGTTCGCGCCCATCGTCCCATAGCGAGACGATATCGGCTTTCTGCCCCGGCTTGAAGCCCAGGCGAATGATGTCCGCCTCGTTGACGAACAGCACGTCCCGCTGGCCCTTCACGCCGCGATAGCGGTCATCGAGGCCATAGATGGTTGTGTTGTACTGATCGTGGGAGCGCATCGATTGCATGATCAGGTCGGGCAATTGGCCGGTGGCGCGGGTGCGTTCATGCACAAGGTCGTGCGGCAACAGGTTGGCCTTGAAATTGGCCCGGCCCGACGGGGTGTTCCAGCGACGCGAACCGGCGCTGTTGCCCAGGTAGAACCCACCAGGGTTCTTGAGCTTTTCGTTGAAGTCCCTGAAGCCGGGTACGGTGTCGGCGATCAGATCGCGGATGCGGCTGTAATCGGCCACCAGCCAGTTCCAGTCTACCGGGCGGCTGCCTAGCGTCGCGGCGGCGATGCCGGCAATGATCCACGGTTCGGAGCGCATCTGGTTCGACAGCGGCTGCAATTGGCCCTTGGAGGCGTGGACCATGCTGAAGGAGTCCTCGACGGTGACCGCTTGCGCGCCTTCGGTTTGCCGGTCGATGTCGGTACGGCCCAGGCACGGCAGGATCAACGCGTCCTTCCCGTGGGCCAGATGGCTGCGGTTGAGCTTGGTGCTGATTTGCACGGTCAGGTCGCAGTTGGCCAAGGCCTGGAAGGTCCGATGGCTGTCCGGTGTGGCTTGGGCGAAGTTGCCGCCTAGGGCGATGAAGACCTTCGCCTCGCCGCTGGCCATGGCCTGGATCGCCTCGACCACGTTGTGGCCGTATGCGCGCGGCACCTTGAACTGGAAACGCCGCTCCAGCGCGTCGAGGAATGCCACCGGCGGACACTCGTTGATGCCCATGGTCCGGTCGCCCTGCACGTTGCTGTGCCCGCGTACCGGGCACAAGCCCGCGCCGGGCCGACCGATGTTGCCCCGCAGCATCATCAGGTTGGCGATTTCCTGGATGGTCGCCACCGAATGGCGATGCTGGGTGATGCCCATCGCCCAGCACATGATCACGCTCTTGCTTTTGGCGTACATGCGCGCCGCTTGCTCGATTTCCACCAGGGTCAGGCCCGACTGCTCGACGATCTGTTCCCACGAGGTGTCGTCGACCGCGGCCAGGTAATCCAGCACGTTGGCGCTGTGTTCGTTGAGGAACGCGTGGTCGAACACCGCTGGAGCGCTGGCCTTCTGTGCATCACGTTCCCATTGCAGCAGGAACTTCGCCATGCCGCGCAAGATCGCCATGTCGCCACCCAGCGCCGGGCGGAAATAGGCGGTATTGGTGGGCTTGTCGCCATTGGTGAGCATTTCGAACGGGTGCTGTGGATGCTGGAAACGCTCCAGGCCACGTTCCTTGAGCGGGTTGATGCACACCACCTGGGCGCCGCGTTTCACCGCCTCGCGCAGCGGTTCGAGCATTCGTGGATGGTTGGTGCCGGGGTTCTGGCCCCAGACGAAAATCGCGTCGGCGTGCTCGAAGTCGTCGAAGGTCACCGTGCCCTTGCCCACGCCGACACTCTGGGACAGCGCCACGCCGCTGGCTTCGTGGCACATGTTCGAGCAGTCGGGGAAGTTGTTGGTGCCGTAGGCGCGCACGAACAGCTGATACAGGTAGGCCGCTTCGTTGCTGGCCCGGCCCGAGGTGTAGAACTCGGCCTGGTTCGGGCTGGACAGCCCTTGCAGGTGCTGGCCGATCAGGGCAAACGCGGCGTCCCAACTGATCGGTTTGTAGCGATCGGTTTCAGCGTCGTAGCGCATCGGCTCGGTCAGGCGGCCCTGGTATTCGAGCCAGTAATCGCTCTGCTCCAGCAGTGAGGTCACGCTGTGCCTGGCGAAGAACGCTGCATCGACGCGGCGCTTGGTGGCTTCCCAATTCACCGCCTTGGCGCCGTTCTCGCAGAACTTGACCATGCCGCTTTCCGGTGAATCGCCCCAGGCACAGCCTGGGCAGTCGAAGCCACCGTTCTGGTTGGTCTTGAGCATCATCCGAATGTTTTTCAGCGCGTTGTCGCTGGTCAACCAGGCCTGGGCAACGCTGATCAGCGCGCCCCAACCACCGGCCGGGCCCTTGTAGGGCTTGTAGCGCGGTACGGGTGTCTGGTCGGCTTGTTGATGATTGCTCACGCTTGACTCTCCATCGCAGGGCTGTAGACCCGCGGCGCACTTTTTTGCGGCAGGTGGATAAGGTTGAGGTTGTGTTGACGGGCCCACTGCACGGCAAGGCCGGTGGGCGACGACAGGCTGACCAGGGTCTGGATACCGGCACGCAAGACTTTCTGGATCAGTTCGAGGCTGCAACGGCTGGTGACGATTGCCACGCCACCGATGACCGGGATCTGTTGCCGGATCAGCGCGCCAATGAGCTTGTCGAGAGCGTTGTGCCGGCCAATGTCTTCGCGGCCCAGCAGTAACTCGCCCTGGGCGTTCATGAATAATGCCGCATGGACCGCGCCGCAATACTGGCCCAGCGGCTGGAACTGGCTGATGCGTTGCCGCAGGCCATCGAGCCATTGCGCCGCAGGCAATGGCGCGCCGGGCAACGCCCTGAGGTTCGGCAACGCCTGTTCCAGCGCTTCCACACCGCATAACCCGCAACCGCTGGTGCCGGCCAGCTGCCGGCGTTGCTGCTTGAGGTTCCAGAAGGCACGGTTGGCGATAGTCACTTGGGCTGATTGGGCCGAGCCGGCGCCACTAAATTGCAGGTCATAGATGTCCGATGCATCTTCGATGATGCCGCTGCCGAGGCTGAAGCCGACGATGAAGTCTTCAAGGTCCGTGGGGGTGACCAGCATGACCGCCTGGCTGATGCCGTTATAGGCAATCGCCAACGCCACTTCCTCGGCCAGCGCGGCGCTGTCCGATTGGGAGTGGTCCAGATTGCAGTAGTGATAGCTCTGGCTGGCGGCCGGCCCTGGTGTTGCCACCGGGGGGGCCGGACGGACAGGCGGCTTGTCGTTCATGGGCATCACTGAAAGTAGGAATAGTGGTAAGACTAAATGCGGCAATCTGCCACGTCTAATCGCTATTACTGATCTTTCGATAGATGACGTCGATCAAGAGACTGTCATTGATTTCTGATAGAGCGCAAAACAAGCTTCCGCCAGGGCCGAACGTGGCGCACCGCGGCGCATGATCAGCCCCAGTGGAACCAGCGTCTGCGCGCTTTCGATGGGCTGGATACGCAAATCCTGGGTCAGGACGTCCAAACCGCTGTCCAACGGCATTACGGCGCAACACAGCCCGCCGTGCACGGCTTGCAATAACTGATGCACGGCGTCGGTTTGCAACAGCGGTTGAGGCGTGAGGCCGCGGCTGTGGAAGTGGTAGTCGATGGATTGGCGAAAATGCATGCCGCTGGTCAGCATGCCCAAGGGCAGTTCGATCAACGCCTGCCAGCTCAGCGCTTGCTCACCGAAAAAGAAATAACGCTGGTCGTACAGCAGGCCCATGCGGGTCTGGCTGAAGGCCAGGGCCTCGAAACGTTCATTATCCAGCCGCTCCAAGTAGGAAATGCCCAGGTCGATGCGGTTGTTCGCAAGTTGTTCGAGGATCTGTTCAGAGCTCAGGGACGACAATTCGAAACGCAGGTTAGGGTGCTCGCCGTGCAAGCGTTGCATCATCGATAAAGGATCGAAGTCCGACAACGGCACCACGCCCAGGCGCAGCGTCCCTGCCAGGTTGCCGCGACAGGCCGCTGCTTCGGCCAGCAGGCCATCATGGGCCGCCAGCACGGTGCGCGCCCAGGCCAGTACCCGTTCGCCGGGTGCGGTAAACCCTTCAAAACGCTGGCCGCGGTTGACCAGCGGCAGGTCAAGTTCCTCTTCAAGGCTGCGCAAGCGCATCGACAGGGTCGGCTGGGTGATGTGACAACGTGCGGCGGCCTGGCCGAAGTGGCGCGTTTCATCCAGGGCGATGAGAAATTTCAGCTGCTTGATGTCCATCTTCGCTCCATGGGCGCGGGGAGACTCGAATTCTAGCGCTTGCGCGTGGCGGGGTCATTGGTCGGCGGGGAACCGGGTTGGCCCGGCCTGGTCTAGTCTTTTGCGTCTGGACACATCAACCCAAGGAGCGTGCGCCATGAGTATTTTTAGTTTTGTGAAGGAAGCAGGTGAAAAGCTTATCGATCTGCTGACGCCCGGCAATGCCGATGCGAGCGAGCAGTTGAAACAGCACATCAACAAGGTCGGCCTCGGTAATCCGAATGTCCACGCCACTCTTGAGGGCGATAAAGTCATCGTCACCGGTGAAGTGGCAAGTCAGGAAGAGAAGGAAAAGATTCTGTTGGCGGTGGGCAACATCGCCGGTGTCGGCAGTGTTGACGATCAGATCACGGTGACCGGCCCGGTGGCGAAAGCGGCGCGTTTCGTGACCGTGAAAAAAGGCGACACCCTCAGCGCCATCTCCAAGGCTGAGTACGGTGATGCGAACCAGTACAACAAGATTTTCGAAGCCAACAAACCCATGTTGTCGCACCCGGACAAGATCTATCCGGGGCAGGTGTTGCGTATTCCTGAATGACATTTTGCAAGAGGACCGCGTAGCCTTTATCGCGAGCAGGCTCGCTCCCACAAGGGCTGTTGTGTTGTCAATTCTTGTGGGAGCGAGCCTGCTCGCGATGGGGACGACTGGTTTTCAGAGCCCTTCGATCAGATCTCGGTAGTCTCCCAATGCCTTAAACTCCCCCGTGTCCTTCGGCCCCTTTCGGCTGTCCGGTTCGCTGACGGCCAGCAAGTGCGCGACGCCGAAATCCCGGGCGCTGCGCAATACCGGCAAGGTGTCGTCGATAAACAGGCTGCGGGCCGGTTCGAAGTCCAGGTCGGCCTGCAACGCGTCCCAGAATTGCCGGCTTTCCTTGGGAAAACCGTAGTCATGGGAACTGATCAGGCGCTCGAAGTAGGGTGCCAATTCAATGCGTTCCAGTTTCAGGGACAGCGAGTCGCGGTGGGCGTTGGTAATCATCACCACCCGTTTGCCGGCCCGCTGGATTGCGGCCAGGAAGGTATCGGCGTCCGGGCGCAGGGCAATCAGGTGCGCGGTTTCCAGTTTCAATTCGCGCACCGGCAGTTTCAGCTCGGTGCTCCAGAAATCCAGGCAATACCACTGCAACTGGCCGGCGTTGCGTTCGAACAGCGGCTGCAGTTCCAGCTCGGCCATCGCCCGGCTCACGCCGTGCACTTCGGCGTAGCGCTGGGGCAGGTGTTCCATCCAGAAATGGTTGTCGTAATGCAGGTCCAGCAAGGTGCCGTCCATGTCCAGCAGAACCGTATCGATCTCATGCCAGGGCAGCAAGGCCATAAAAACTTCTCCAGCGGTAATCGGATATCCGACACAAACAATCAGAATAGGCCGGGTATAGTAGCCCGCTATCGCCCAGGGAGCCGTTTATGCGCCAGAAACCCACCATACTCGATCGTCGGATCGTCGCCACCAGCCGTCTGTTTTGCGTGGAAGAGCTGAAATTGCGTTTTTCCAACGGTGTGGAACGCACCTACGAGCGTTTGGCGAGCAAGGGGGCGGGTTACGGCGCGGTGATGATCGTGGCGATGCTCGACGCCGACCACGCGGTGTTGGTGGAGGAGTATTGCGGTGGCACCGATGCCTACGAATTGTCCCTGCCCAAGGGTTTGATCGAACCGGGTGAGGACGTACTGGCGGCCGCCGAGCGCGAGCTCAAGGAAGAAGCAGGTTTCGGCGCGCGTCAGCTGGAACACCTGACCGAACTGTCGCTGTCCCCCGGCTACATGAGCCAGAAGATCCAGGTGGTGCTGGCGACCGACCTGTACGAAGAACGGTTGGAGGGCGATGAGCCCGAGCCGATGCGCGTGGACAAGGTCAATCTGCGTGAGCTGTCGACCCTTGCGCAAAACCCCCAATTCACGGAAGGCCGAGCCCTGGCCGCCTTGTACCTGGCCCGTGATCTGCTGGCCCAGCGTGGAGCGTTCTTGTCATGAATTTCCCCCATCCCCTGATGGCCCCCGTGGTTGAGCTGGCGCTCAAGGCTGGTGAGGCGATTTTGCCGTTCTGGCGTGCCAACGTGCAGGTCAACCACAAGGCTGACGAGTCGCCGGTGACCGCCGCCGACATGGCGGCCCACGAGGTGATCGTCGCCGGGCTGGCGGCGCTGGCGCCCGACATTGCGATTCTCTCCGAAGAGGACGCAGACATTGCCCAGGGTGTGCGCGCCGGCTGGGAGCGTTGGTGGTTGGTGGACCCCTTGGATGGCACCAAGGAGTTCATTTCCGGCAGCGAGGAATTCACCGTCAACATTGCCTTGGTGGAACACGGGCGAGTGGTGTTTGGCGTGGTGTCGATGCCCACCAATGGCCGCTTCTACGTCGGCGGTGCCAACCTCGGGGCCTGGCGCGGTGACAAGGGGGGCGAACCATTGCCTGTCGCGGTTCGCAACGAACCGGCGGCGGGCGAAGCCTTCACCGTGGTTGCCAGTCGCCGCCATACCAGCCCGGAGCAGGAGCGGCTGTTGGAGGGCTTGAGCGGCAGCCTGGGTGAGTTGCAACTGACCAGCATCGGCAGCTCGTTGAAATTCTGCCTGGTGGCCGAAGGCGCGGCGGATTGCTATCCACGGCTGGCGCCAACGTCCCAGTGGGACACCGCAGCCGCCCAAGGCGTGCTGGAAGGTGCGGGTGGCGAGGTGCTGGGCTTGAGCGGTGAGCCGTTCTGCTATCCGGCGCGAGCGTCGCTGCTGAATGCGTCGTTCCTGGCGTTGCCGGCGAAGGCTGCGTGGCGGGCAAAACTGCTGGAGCTGGCACGTTCCTGAGTGCCGGGGCGGGTTTCTGTGGGAGCAAAGCTTGCTCGCGAAACAGGCGACTCGATCCTGAAATACCGCATCGCTCCCATCGCGGGCAAGCCTTGCTCCCACAGGGGGGACAGCGGTGTTTCAACGGTGCAACACGTATTGCCCCTCAAACTGTACCGCCGCTTCCTCGCTTCCGGTATTCAGGACCCGCGTCTGCAAGGCCAGGCGCGCCCGTCCGTAACGCCGGTAGGTGGCCAGGAAGCGTTTCCAGGTCTTTTCATCCGGCGCGTCGCACACGACGGTCGCATCACTGGTGACCGGCAGCGGATAGCTGATCTGCCCTTCCTGGATCACGATATGGCCGTCCTCAATGCCCTCTTCGCGCAGGGCCAGGTGCAGCCAGCCCCAGCCGCCGAGCACCGCGCCGCAATACAGGCTGCCGCCGAACATGGTGCTCTTGTGATTGACGTTGGCCTCCAGCGGTAAAAACAGCCGCAGCTGCCGGGCCTGCCAATCGAGCACCTTGAGGCCCATGTCCCGTGTCAGCGGGATGTCGTGGTGCAGGATCGATTCCAGGTAACGACTGTCGCGGTTCATCACGGGGCCTCTTGCGTGAAAGGAGGATGACAATAACTCAATCGGACTCATCGGCGGCGCCGTGGCTGCTGTCGCCGAAGTTCAGCCCGTGCTTGCGCAACTTGTCGTGCAAGGTCTTGCGCGGGATGCCCAGGGCTTCGGCGAGGCTGCGTACCGAGCTGTGGGGACGGGCCAGTTCAGCAGCGATCAGGGTTTTCTCGAAGTTCTCCACCTGTTCGCTCAAACCGCCGCTGACCATTTCCACCGGGGCGCCGGGGCTGCCGTCTGGCGCTTGGTTGTCCAGGGCCAGTTCCAGGCCCAGGGCAAAGCGTTCGGCGGCGTTTTGCAGCTCTCGCACGTTGCCCGGCCAGCTGTGACGCAGCAGCAACGCCCGTTGCGCCGGCTGCAACTCGTGGGGTGGCAGGCCGTGGCGGGTGCTGGCTTCGTTGGCGAAGTGCTGGAACAGCATCAGCGCGTCCTCACCCCGTTCGCGCAGGGGCGGGATGCGCAGCGGCGCGACGTTCAGGCGGTAATACAGGTCGGCACGAAAACGCCCCTGATCGGCGGCCTGGCGCAGGTCTTCCTTGGTCGCGGCGATGACGCGGATGTCCAACGGGATCTGCTGATTGCCGCCCAGCCGCTCCACCATGCGCTCTTGCAACAAACGCAGCAGCTTGACCTGGACGTCCAGGCTCATGCTTTCGATTTCATCGAGAAACAGCGTGCCGCCATTGGCGAACTCGAACTTGCCGATACGGCGTTTCTGCGCGCCGGTGAACGCGCCGGGTTCGTGGCCGAACAGTTCGCTTTCCACCACCGACTCGGCCAGGGCCCCGGCGTTGATCGCCACGAATGGCCCGTTGCGGCGTCCTGAAAGGTCGTGCAAGGCACGGGCGACCACTTCCTTGCCGGCGCCGGTTTCGCCGAGGATCAGCACATCGGCGCGGGTGGCCGCCAGTGCGCCGATCTGCTCGCGCAGGCGCAACATCGGCGTCGATTGGCCGACCAGCCGGGCGCTGAGTTCATGGCGATCACTGAGGGCCAGGCGCAGGCTTCGGTTGTCCAGCACCAGCCGGCGCAAGGCCAGGGCACGGCGCACGCTGTCGAGCAGGTGATCGCTGGCGAAGGGTTTTTCCAGGAAGTCGTAGGCCCCGGCGCGCATTGCCTGCACCGCCAGCGGCACGTCACCGTGACCGGTGATCAGCAGCACCGGCAGCTCCGGGTCCTGGGCGTGCAGCTCGCCCAGCAGTTCGAGGCCGTCCATGCCCGGCATGCGAATGTCGCTGACCACCACGCCGGGCCAGTCACGGGACAATTGCCCGGCCACACCCTTGGCTTCGGCCAGGGGCAGGATTTTCAGGCCGGCCAGGTCGAGGGTCTGGCTCAAGGCCTGACGCAAGTGGGGATCATCGTCGATCAGTACCACCTCAATCCGGTTATCGATGGTCATACACTTCGGTCCTCGGACGGTTGCAGGCTCACCCCGGGCGCGCCGGCGCGCAGTTTGAGGGTGATCAGGGCGCCGCCTTCCTTGTGATTGGCGAACGACAGTTCACCGCCGAAGGCACGCATCAAGGTGTCGCAGATCGCCAGCCCCAGGCCAAGGCCCTGGGTGCGGGTCTTGGTGGTGTAGAAGGGTTCGCCGGCCCGGCCAAGGGCCTCCATGCAAAACCCCGGACCGTTATCGCGGATGTACAGGTTGACGCCAGTATCGGTGGCCTGGGCACTGAGCCAGAGCCTGCGTGGCGGACCTTTCTCGGTCAGGGCGTCGAGGGCGTTGGCCAGCAGGTTGCCGAGGACCTGGCGCAAGCGGGTTTCCCCGGCCTCCACCCACAGCGTGGCGGCCGGCAGGTCGCGGATCAGTTCCACTTCCATGCTGCGCCGACGCTTGGCGAGCAACGCCAGGGCATCGTCCAGCGCCGGCTGCAAGGCCACGCTTTCCGGCGCATGGCGATCGCGGCGGGCGAAGGCGCGCAGGTGGGCGATGATCGACGCCATGCGCCCGGTCAGCTCGCTGATCAGCTTGAGATTGCCTCGGGCATCGTCGGTGCGCTGATGATCGAGCAGGATTTCGGCATTTTCCGCGTAGCTGCGAATCGCCGCCAGCGGTTGGTTGAGTTCATGGCTGATGCTCGCCGACATGGTGCCCAGGGCCGACAGTTTACCGGCCTGTACCAGATCATCCTGGGCCCGGACCAGTTCCTGCTGGGCCTGCTCACGCTCCAGCACTTCCTGTTTCAGCCGTCGGTTCAGGCCTTCCAGGTCGCTGGTGCGTTCGGCCACCCGGCCTTCCAGCTCGTGCCGGGCCTTGGCTTCGAAGGCGATTCGATCCAGGTAGTGGCGCCGGCGCTGCATCATCAAGCCAAGCAACAGCATCAGCACCAGCAACGCCGCGCCGCCGATCGTGAGCACCGTGCGCACCGGGCGGTCGATCAATGTGCGCGGGGCGAGAATGCTCACGCTCCAGCCGGTTTCTTCGATGGCCTGGGTCTGGGTCAGCCAGGCGTTGGCGTCCAGGTTCAGCGGCTTTGGATCACGGGTGGGATAGGGCTGCACGGCGCTGATGGCGTTGCGCTCGTCATCACTGAGGGGGCGCGTCGCGCGGAATCGCCAATCCTGCCGCGAGGTGAGGATGACCACGCCATTGTGATCGGTCACCAGCAGTTGCTCGGGGGTTTTGCCCCACAGGCTTTCGGTGTGGTCCAGGTCGACCTTGACCACCAGCACGCCAATGACTTTCTCGCGGTCGCGCACCGCGGCGGCAAAGAAATAACCGCGCTTGGCCGAGGTGGTGCCCAAGCCGAAGAAACGCCCCAGGCGCCCGGCCATGGCTTCGATGTAGTACGGCCGAAAGGCGAAATTACGCCCGACGAAACTGTCGTGCTTGTCCCAGTTCGAAGCAGCCAGGGTCTTGCCGTTGGCGTCCATCAGGTACATCACTTCGGCGCCGGTCTGGGTGCTGATATTTTTCAGCAGCCGGTTGGCATTGCCTTGGATGACACCGTCGTCCGGGGCCGACAGGGCGGCGCGCAGCGCGGGGAGATCGGCGAGGATCTGCGGCAGCACTTCATAGCGGTGCAGGGTGCCCAACAGGTTGGCGACATAGAGATCGAGGGTCTGGCGGTTCTGCCCGGCCAGTTCGCTGCGGTAATAACGCTCGGCCAGATGCTCCAGCGGCCACAACAATGGCGCCAGGCACAGTGCAAGCAAGGCCAGGCTGCGCCAGCGGGGTCTGCGGGGAAGGGTGGAGTTCATGAGCATCAGGCGCCTGTGGGGACAGGCGCATTATGCCTACGCTTGCCCGGCAAGACACTGTTGCAACGCGCTTCGCCAGTCGGGCTGGCTAACCCCCCACTGTTGGAGCAGACGCGTGCAGTCCAGGCGCGAGTTCAGCGGACGTGGGGCCGGCGTCGGGTAGTCGCTGGACGGAATCGGCTCAATCACCGCGCAAGGTTTGTGTTGCTCGACCAGGTGTTCGCCAATGGCCTGGGCGAAGCCGAACCAGGAGGTCTCGCCTTGCGCCGTCAGGTGATAAGTGCCCCAGGCGCCGCACCGTTCCATCTGCCAGCGTTCGATGAGCCTAGCGGTACTGTCGGCGATGCTGCCGGCCCAGGTGGGCGCGCCGATCTGGTCGGCTACCACGCGCAGATGCGGCTTTTCCTGGAGCAGGCGTTGCATGGTCAGCAGGAAGTTGCGGCCTTCTATGGAGTACACCCAACTGGTGCGCAAGATCAGATGTTGCCCGGCGACCTGGCGAATGGCGTTTTCGCCGGCCAGTTTGCTTTGCCCGTAGATACTCATCGGGTTCGGCGTATCGTCCTCGATGTAGGGCGCCGGTTTGCGACCATCGAAGACGTAATCGGTGGAGTAGTGGATCAGCGGCACGCCGTGCTCAGCGGCGACCTGAGCCAGGATGCCCGCGGCCGTTGCATTGATCGCAAACGCCAGTTCTGGCTCGCTCTCGGCCTGATCGACCGCTGTATGCGCAGCGGCGTTGATGATCAGATCGGGACGCAGGGTGTCGATGGACGGTGGAATGAGATCAGGGCGCGCCAGGTCGAGCTGGCGGCTGCCCAACACCATCAGCTCGCCCATCCCCACCAGGCGCGACTGAAGGGCGCGGGATACCTGGCCGTTCTCGCCGATGATCAGAATGCGCAGGGAAGCATTCATGGGAACAGGTCGGCCTCATGCAGGGTTTTGCCAGCCTGATCCTTGGAGGACAGGATCGGCTCGCGGTCCAGCGCCCAGTCGATGGCCAGGTCGGGGTCGTTCCAGCGGATACAGCGCTCAGCCGAGGGCGCGTAGTAGTCCGTGGTTTTGTAGAGGAAATCCGCTGATTCGCTCAGCACCACAAAACCGTGGGCAAATCCTGGCGGTATCCATAGCTGGCGATGGTCCTGCGCCGACAAGTGGACGCCCACCCACTGGCCGAATGACGGCGAACTGCGGCGAATGTCCACCGCTATGTCCAGGACTCGCCCGGCTGTGACTCGGACGAGTTTGCCCTGGGCCTGTTCGATCTGATAATGCAGGCCCCGCAGCACGCCCTTGGCCGAGCGCGAGTGGTTGTCCTGGACAAACGGCAAGGTGCATCCGGTGGCATCGGCAAACGCCCGGGCATTGAAACTTTCGTAGAAAAAGCCGCGGTCATCACCGAAGACCTTTGGCTCGATGATCAAGACTTCAGGCAACGAGGTAGCGCTAACCTTCATCGGGCTTCTCCGGCGATGCTGAACAGGTATTGTCCATAGCCGGTCTTGCCGAAGTACTTGGCACGCTCAAGGACATGTTCACGGCTGACCCAGCCCTGCTGGTAGGCGATTTCTTCCAGGCACGCGACTTTCAGGCCCTGGCGATGCTCGATGGTCTGCACGTACTGCGAGGCTTCCAGCAGGCTGTCGTGGGTACCGGTGTCCAGCCAGGCGAAGCCGCGGCCGAAACGTTCGACGTGCAGGTCACCGCGTTGCAGGTAGGCGTTGTTGACGTCGGTGATCTCCAGTTCACCACGCTTGGAAGGCTTTACAGCCTTGGCAATCCGGATGACATCATTGTCGTAGAAATACAGGCCCGTCACTGCGTAGCTGGACTTCGGCACGGCCGGTTTTTCTTCAATGGAAATCGCCCGCCCCTCGGGGTCGAAGTCGATCACCCCAAAGCGCTCGGGGTCCTTGACCCAGTAACCGAACACCGTTGCACCACTTTGCCGATTGGCAGCGCTCAGCAATTGTTCGCCGAAATGTTGGCCGTGGAAAATATTGTCGCCCAGGATCAGGCACACCGAGTCGTCGCCAATGAACTGCTCGCCAATCAGAAACGCTTGGGCCAGGCCATCGGGTGAGGGCTGCTCGGCATAACTGAACTGCACGCCGAACTGGCTGCCATCGCCCAGCAGGTTGCGGTATTGCGGCAGATCCTGAGGGGTAGAGATCAGCAGAATGTCCTTGATGCCGGCCAGCATCAGTACCGAAATCGGGTAATAGATCATCGGTTTGTCGTAAACCGGCAATAACTGCTTGGAAACCCCCAGGGTTATCGGGTGCAGACGTGTGCCGGAACCGCCGGCCAGAACAATACCCTTGATCATGTAAGCAATTCCTTGTTGTCGAGCGAGCCCAGGCGCTCGCCTTGATAACTACCGTCCTGGACCCGCCGGCACCATTGCAGGTTATCGAGGTACCACTGCACGGTCTTGCGCAGGCCGGTCTCAAACGTTTCCTGTGGCGCCCAGCCCAATTCCCGTTCGATCTTGCCGGCGTCGATGGCGTAGCGCAGGTCGTGGCCGGGGCGATCCTTGACGAAGGTGATCAGGTCGGCGTAACCCTCGACGCCGGCGGGTTTGCGCGGCGCCAGTTCTTCGAGCAGTGCGCAGATGCTGCGCACGACGTCGATGTTCTTTTGTTCGTTGTGGCCGCCGATGTTGTAGGTCTCCCCGACTGCGCCTTCGCTGACAACCTTGAGCAGCGCCCGTGCATGGTCTTCCACGTACAACCAGTCACGCACCTGCAGGCCGTCGCCATAGACCGGCAACGGTTTGCCCGCCAGCGCATTGAGGATCACCAGCGGAATCAGCTTTTCGGGGAAGTGAAACGGCCCGTAGTTGTTCGAGCAATTGGTCAGCAACACCGGCAAGCCGTAGGTACGCTGCCAGGCGCGTACCAGATGATCGGATGCTGCCTTGCTGGCCGAATAGGGCGAGCTGGGGGCATAGGCGGTGGTTTCGGTGAACAGGTCGTCGACCCCGTGCAGGTCTCCATACACTTCGTCGGTGGAAATGTGGTGGAAGCGAAACGCGCGCTTCTGCGATTCGGGCAGCGACTGCCAATAGGCTCGGCTGGCCTCCAGCAGGCTGTAGGTGCCGACGATGTTGGTCTGGATAAAATCGGCCGGGCCATCGATCGAGCGGTCGACATGGGATTCGGCTGCCAGGTGCATGATGGCGTCGGGTTGGAACCGCGCCAGTACCGCACTGACAGTCGCCTGGTCGACGATATCGGCCTGCACGAATTCGTAGCGGCTGTCGTGATCGACGCTGCTCAGCGATTCGAGATTGCCGGCGTACGTCAGTTTGTCCAGGTTCAGGACCTGATGTTCGGTCTCCAGGATCAAGTGCCGTATTAGAGCTGAGCCGATGAAGCCGGCACCACCCGTGATAAGAATGCGCATCCGGTTTAAACCTTATTTCCGTGAGACGACAAAGCGTAGGAGCATAGCTTGTCGTCAGGGCGGGGGGGGACGCAAGCGCGATATTCGGATAAGCCCGAGGGGGCAGTGGCAACTCGTGGTAAGAGAGGGGTTGCTTATCCCCCGACTCAGTGGCGTGATAGGCATCCGATAAAACCACCACAGGGGTTGTTGTATGCCACTCGCTACGTTGGTTCACCGTGCCAGTTTGCCAAGCCCACAGGTCAGCGCCGAACAGGCGTTGGTGCTGTTGCGCGCAAATTACGGACTCAGCGGTGACCTGCGACCCCTTGGCAGCCAGCAAGACCTCAATTACCGCGTCGACACCGGCCACGGACGGTTCGTGCTCAAGATCTGCCATGGCAGCTACGCTGTCCAGGAGCTTGAGGCCCAGCACGCGGCCCTCAAGCAACTGGCCGAACACAGCGCGGTAAAGGTGCCGCGGGTGATAACCGCCAACGACGGCCAGGACCTGCTGACGCTGGAGGTCGACGGACAAGCGGTGCATGTCCGGCTGCTGGAGTACATCGACGGCCAGTCCCTGACTCAGTTCAAACACCTGGGGCGTGGACTGGTGACCGGGCTGGGGCGTTTGTGCGCGGAAATCGACCTGGCCCTGGCGACATTCGACCACCCTGGCCTGGAACGCACGCTGCAATGGGATGCCCGCCACGCCAATACGCTGATCGAGCATCTGTTGCCGGTGATCCAGGATGATCGGCAGCGCCAGTTGATCGCCGACGTTGCGCAGCAGGCCGAACGGCGTTTGCAGTCGCTCAAGGCCAGCCTGCCGGTGCAGGCGATCCATATGGACATCACCGATGACAACGTGGTCTGGCAGCGTGATGCCCAGCGCGAGTGGCAACTGCAGGGCGTCATCGATTTTGGCGACCTGATCCGTACCTGGCGGATCACCGACCTGTCGGTGACCTGTGCAGCTCTGTTGCACCACGCCGACGGCGATCCGTTCTTCATTTTGCCGGCCATCAAGGCCTATCACGCGGTGAACCCGTTGCAGCGCGAAGAACTGTTGGCGCTGTGGCCGCTGATCGTTGCGCGTGCTGCGGTCCTGGTGCTTAGCGGTGAACAGCAGGTCGCTGTCGATCCGGGTAACCAATACAGCCGCGACAATCTGGGACATGAATGGGAGATTTTCCGAGTCGCCCACTCCGTGCCTTTCGAACTGATGGACGCGGCGATCCTCAGTGCTGTAGGCCAGGGCCTGGCGCCCATCGCCAGCGAAGGCTTCGCGCCACTGATGCCAACCCTGGTGGGGCGCGAGTTCGCGCTGATTGACCTGGGGGTACTGAGCCCGCACTTCGAGGCGGGCAATTGGGAGCAGCCGGGGATCGACCAGCGCCTGCTGGATGAGGCTGCCGCTGTCCATGGGCTGGCTGCCAGCCGTTACGGCCAGTACCGGTTGTCCCGCACCCGGCTGGACAGTGCCGTTGAGCCGGATACGTATCCGTTGCACGTGGCCCTGAGCGTGCCGGATGGAACTGCGCTCGAATCACCGTTCGCCGGGGTCGTGCACAAGGGCGCCAATGGCATGTTGCAGCTGGACAGTGCGCAGTTGAGCGTTCGGCTGTGGGGCGTGACCTCGCCGTTGCATTCCGGGGCGGCCCTGGTGAAGGGGCAGGTGCTGGGCGAGGTAGCGGGACCGTTGCAGGTCCAGTTGTGCCGTGGCGTCGGGTTGAATCCGCCGTTGTTCTGCACGCCCTCCCGGGCTGCGGCCTGGCAGGCGCTTTGCCCCTCGCCGGCGGCGCTGCTGGGGCTGGCTTGCGATGCCGAGCCGGAGATCGATCCCGAGGCGCTGCTGGCTCGTCGAGATGCCAGTTTTGCCCGCTCGCAAAAGCACTATTACGTCGATCCGCCGCGCATCGAGCGCGGCTGGCGCAACCACCTGATCGACATGCAGGGGCGGTCCTACCTGGACATGCTCAACAACGTCGCAGTGCTGGGCCATGGTCATCCACGCATGGCGGCCGTGGCCGCGCGGCAGTGGTCGCTGCTCAACACCAACTCGCGTTTTCACTATGCGGCGATTGCCGAGTTTTCCGAGCGCCTGCTGGCACTTGCACCTTCCAATATGGACCGGGTGTTTCTGGTCAACAGCGGCACCGAGGCCAACGACCTGGCGATTCGCCTGGCCTGGGCCTACAGCGGCGGGCGGGACATGCTCAGCGTGCTGGAGGCTTATCACGGCTGGTCGGTGGCGGCCGATGCAGTGTCGACCTCCATCGCCGACAATCCCCAGGCCTTGAGCAGTCGTCCCGACTGGGTGCATCCGGTGACCGCCCCGAACACCTATCGCGGCGAATTCCGTGGCCTCGACAGCGCCCCGGACTACGTGCGCAGCGTCGAGCACAATCTGGCGAAAATCGCCGAAAGCCAGCGCCAACTGGCCGGTTTCATCTGCGAGCCGGTGTACGGCAACGCCGGTGGGATTGCACTCCCGCCCGGCTACCTGAAGCAGGTATATGCGATGGTTCGCGAGCGCGGTGGGGTCTGCATCGCCGACGAAGTGCAGGTCGGTTACGGGCGCATGGGCGAATTTTTCTGGGGCTTTGAAGAGCAAGGCGTGGTGCCGGACATCATCACCATGGCCAAAGGCATGGGTAATGGCCAACCGCTGGGGGCGGTCATCACCCGCCGGGAAATCGCCGAGGCGCTGGAAGCCGAGGGCTATTTCTTCTCGTCAGCCGGTGGCAGCCCGGTCAGCTGTCAGATCGGCATGGCCGTGCTGGATGTCCTGGAGGAAGAAAAGCTCTGGGAAAACGCCCAAGTGGTCGGCGGCCATTTCAAGGCGCGGCTGCAAGCCTTGATCGACCGCTATCCATTGGTCGGCGCGGTGCATGGCTCGGGGTTCTACCTGGGCGTGGAGTTGATCCGCAACCGCGACACGCTGGAGCCGGCCACTGAAGAAACCACGGCGCTGTGCAACCGCCTGCGAGAGCTGGGGATCTTCATGCAACCAACGGGCGACTACTTGAATATCCTCAAGATCAAACCGCCGATGGTGACCTCGCGCCAGAGCGTGGATTTCTTCGTCGATATGTTGACGAAGGTGTTGGATGAAGGGCTCTGACCAGGTGAACGGCTGACCCCTTATTCCCTGGGGACTTGGTTTTGTGGGAGCCGAGCTTGCTCGCGATAGCGTCAGGTCAGTCGACGCCAATGTCAGCTGAAAAATCGCCATCGCGAGCAAGCTCGGCTCCCACAGAAGCCTGCACTCATCGGGTTTGCCGATATAATTCGAATTTTGTTGGTGTACTTTTTGTCTTTCTTAGTGGTTTTTCGATTTTGTAACTGTTAAAGCCGATTTTTATCGTCTATAAAGTCGCCACTGCCCTCGATGACTCATCGGAGTCCTGATCCATGACAACTTTGCACAGCACGCCCCGCGCGGATGGTTTTCACATGCCTGCCGAGTGGGCAACCCAGACCCAGGTCTGGATGATCTGGCCCGAGCGTCCGGATAACTGGCGTTTGGGCGGTAAGCCTGCGCAGGCCGCTCACGTGGCGGTGGCCAAGGCCATTGCCCGTTTCGAACCGGTGACCGTGGCGGTGTCCGCAGCACAGTACGAAAACGCCCGTGCGCGCCTCGACGTGCCGAATATCCGTTTGGTGGAGATGTCCAGCGACGACGCCTGGGTTCGCGACACCGGCCCGACGTTCGTCATCAACGACAGCGGCGAAGTGCGCGGTGTCGACTGGGATTTCAACGCCTGGGGCGGCTTCGACGGTGGCCTGTATGCGCCGTGGAACCGTGATTCGCAGGTGGCCAGCAAAATCCTCGAGATGGAGCGCAGCCCGCGGTATTGCACCGAAGGGTTTGCCCTCGAAGGCGGTTCGATCCATGTCGATGGCGAAGGTACGCTGATCACCACCGAGGAATGCCTGCTCAACCGCAATCGCAACCCACACTTGGGCCGTGAAGAAATCGAAGCCGTGCTCAGCGCACAGTTGGCGGTGGACAAGATCATCTGGCTGCCCGACGGGCTGTTCAATGATGAAACCGATGGCCATGTGGATAACTTCTGCTGCTACGTGCGCCCTGGCGAAGTGTTGCTCGCCTGGACCGACGACCCGCAAGACCCGAACTACAGCCGCTGCCACGCGGCGATGAACGTGCTGCAAAACAGCACCGACGCCAAGGGGCGCCCGTTTATCGTGCACAAGATGCCGATTCCGGGGCCACTGTATGCCACCGAAGAAGAGTGCGCAGGTGTGGACGCCGTGGAAGGCTCCCAGGAGCGCAACCCGACGGTGCGGCTGGCCGGTTCCTACGTGAACTTCCTGATCGTCAACGGCGGCATCATCGCGCCGAGTTTTGACGATCCGCTGGATGGCCCGGCCAGGGACATCCTGCAGAACCTTTTTCCACAGCACGAAGTGGTCATGGTGCCGGGGCGCGAACTGTTACTGGGGGGTGGGAACATCCACTGCCTTACCCAACAACAGCCCGCGCCGCGGGCAAAATGAGTGGCGATGTAACAGCGCGGTGAGATCCACTGCGCAGGCTCTATGCCGGCGGTTTTGGATCCATCCTGTCAAGCCCGCAGCCCAATTGGGCCGCGGGCTTTTTTGTGCCTGCTCATTGGCGCAACCCATACATTGGCATAGCTCTTGTATCGGAACGCTTGCAGTTCCGGGGAGAGAACTGAGTTGTTTTGTCATAAACCTTGGATAAATTGGCCGCTCATCAACCAGGAGAGGGCGCTGGAATGAATATGACAAGCGAGCGCACATGCCATCCCTTGGCAGTCAATGGTGAGTCGCTTCAAGCGTTGGCGCAGTGGTTGAAGTCCAACGGCACGCGTCAGATCAGAGAACCTGATCCGCGCCGGATGATCGTTGAACGCTACCCGGCCGGGCTTTTCAGCGAGGCGGAGCTGGAAGCGCTGTGGGACGTCATGCAAGGATAGAATTCGAAGGATCGATAAAAAGCGCTGGCCGTAATGGCAGCGCTTTTTTTGTGCGCCGGATTTGAAAACACTACCGATCTCTTGTGCAGACTGTGTGAAAACCCAAAATCACCAGTTCAAATCTCCAGATGCCTCGACTCGCTTGAGGCATCCGATCATTCACACGCGGAAAAACTGGCCTTCTCAGGCCAGCAACTCAAGCATTCTGCGCCCTCCAAGCACATTGAGAGCTCTTTTCAGGTTGTAAGCACTCACCGCCAGCGCCATTTCCGCTCGGGCACCTCTGAGCTGACGTAGTAAGAACCGGCCATTGCCGTAAATCCATTGTTTGAGGTTGCCGAAAGGATGCTCAACGATACTTCTTCGACGCTCCACCATCTCTGGGTGGGCCTGCATTCGCTGTGACATTCGTTCAAACGCTTCCTCATGAGCATGACGTTTAAGAGACCGACGCCGAGCTTTTGTACATTGGGCTTTGAGCGGGCAGTTAGCACAATCGCCGGCTTTCGCGTGATAGATACGCTTTCCTTTGTTGCGTTGAGACAGCGTCAGAAGATGGCCTGCCGGGCACTGGTAACAGTCATTCGCCTGATCATAGGTAAAGTCCTCACGCTTAAAAAATAACGGCTCTTCAACCTGGCTGTTCACTGTCCTGTTAATAGGGCCGTAGGCTGTGATACCCGAGTCGTCACAGGCCTGGAAGTGGCTGGCATTGGAGTACCCCGCGTCAGCGGTCACATTCAGTTCTGGCTGTTCCAGCACGTTCAAAGTTGCCTTGCTCATTGGCTCGAGCTGGCGTCTGTCATCGCTGTCCTGAGTCACCTCGTGATGCACGATCAGGCAATGCTCAGCGTCCACTGCGGTTTGTACGTTGTACGCCACGCACATTCCTTGTGGGGCCTTCATCATCCGCGTCGCTTTCAGTGCTAATGAACTGGGTTATTTCCAACTCGTTCATCAGGGCCTGACAGGTCAGATTATTGGCCCGCTTGGCGGTGAGTTTCTCCAACACTGCTTTGACCGCATTGTGGTCCACCACTTCCCCGGCCTCGTTGCGGTCAGCTTCATCCATATCAGCTAGATATTGGGCAATGCGACGCTCAAGCTTTTCCTGATCGCGCTTGAGGTGTTTGATGCTGATATGGCGCCGGGCAGAAGCGACGGCCTTGAACTTACTGCCGTCAATAGCCACCAGATCGCCCTTGACCAAACCCGCGCTACGGCAGAACTGCACGAAGGCTCGGCAAACTGCGGAAAAGCAGGTCGCATTGTCTCGGCGGAAGTCGGCGATGGTTTTGAAATCGGGCTTGAGACGATTAAGTAGCCACATGACTTCGATGTTGCGCTGGCACTCAGCCTCAAGCCGGCGCGAAGAGCGGATGCGCTGGAAATAGCCGTACAGATAGAGTTTGAGTAAATCGCCGGGATGATAAGGCGGCCGACCGTTGCCCTTGGGGATGGCCTTATCGAACATGAGTTTGACCAGGTCAAGTCGTGCGACATAGGCATCGATCACCCGAACCAAATGGTCCTCAGGAATGAGCTCATCGATTGAAACAGGAAACAAACTGGTCTGATTTCTGGATTCGCCTTGAATGTAAGCCATAAAAACGCCCGCATCGTCCGATGCAGGCATTTTTATGGATTGGCGCTTGGTTGGCTAGGTTTTCACACAGTCTGTGTGGGAGCGGGCTTGCTCGCGAAGGCGGCATTCAATTCGACGTTCGAAGGCTGGCAGACCGCTTTCGCGAGCAAGCCCGCTCCCACAAGTTCGTGTGCATTCAGGCAATATTCGCCCGATCCGCGAAACACACTGAACACCGTTCCGGCATTTTTCCGCAGTGCTTTCAAGACTACCCTGCTGTCATCGAATCCACCCGTGAGCGGAGTTTCCATGCCTACCCTTCATTACCTCTACGACCCGCTGTGCGGCTGGTGCTACGGCGCCAAACCCCTGGTGCAGGCTGCCCAGGCTTTGCTGCCGGTGATCGCCCATGGCGGCGGCATGATGACCGGCGCGAACCGCCAGCAGGTCTCGCCGCAGCTGCGCAATTACGTGATGCCCCACGACCGACGCATCGCCGAATACACCGGACAACCCTTTGGCGAAGCCTATTTCGAGGGCTTGCTACGGGACGGCAGCGCAGTGTTCGATTCCGCCCCGCCGACCGCCGCCATCCTCGCTGCAGAACAGCTCGGTGGCCATGGCCTGGAACTGCTCGGGCGCCTGCAAACCGCGCACTACGTCGAAGGTCGGCGTATTGCCGATGAAAGCGTATTGTTGGAACTGGCCCAATCCATTGGCCTACCGGCCCAAGCGTTCGAGTCGGCCTTGCACGGGGTGGATGTGCAAGGGCATATCAAGGCCAGTCGCACCTTGCTCGCCCAAGTCGGCGGCCAGGGGTTTCCGACCTTTGCCCTGGAGCAGGATGGCCGCTTCACGTTGATCGACATCGGTCCATGGCTAGGCAAGCCCGAAGCCTTCGGCCAATGGTTACAGCAAGCCCTGCCGGTGCAGTCCTCTACTCCGTCGATGGTCTGCGGTCTGGATGGCTGTGCCCGCTGATCGGTTCTTAGACGTTTTTCGCCTTATTACAGACGATTCACGAAATTGACACGCGATTGAGGGCGCGACTAGGATTCGCCCCACGCCTGTGGCTGACAGCCATGACTCTTAAATAATAAAAAGGCCCGACACGATCACTCGTGGGCGGGCCTTTTCATTATTTCAGGAGCAAGAGTCCGAAAAAGAGCGCAAAAGCGCCATTTCGGCTGCCGGTCGCAGTGCGTATCAACCCGTACAAGGAAAATAATCATGTTGAATACGCGCATCGGTCTGATCGCACTGGGGATTTTGAGCACGACACACGCCATGGCCAACGACCAGGCACAGGCCAAGGGGTTCGTTGAAGACAGCAGCCTGAAAGTGCTGCTGCGCAACGCTTACATCAACCGCGACTACAAAGATGGCAACGAAGACAAGGCCGAGTGGGGCCAAGCGGCCATCGGTACGTTCTCGTCCGGTTTCACCCAAGGCACCGTCGGTGTGGGCGTGGACGCGTTTGGCTTGTACGCGTTGCGCCTGGACGGCGGCAAGGGGCGCAGCGGCGCGCAAGGCATCGATTTTTTCAAGCAAGGCGACAGCGGTAACGCCGCCGATGACCTGTCCAAGTTCGGCGCAGCGGTCAAATTCCGTGTCTCCAACACGGTGCTGACCTACGGTGACCAGATGCCGGCCCTGCCGGTGCTGAGCTACGACAACGGGCGCCTGCTGCCGGAAAGCTACACCGGCACGCTGATCACTTCCAAGGAGATCAAGGGCCTGGAACTGAATGCCGGTCGCTTCACCGCCGAATCGCGCAAGAGCGCAGAAGGCCGTGACAGCGGCGGCCTGAAATCGATCAACGTATTGGGCGGCAGCTATCAATTCACCGAGCAGTTCAAGGCGGCGCTCTATGCGTCGGACGTCGAAGACGTATTGAAGAAGCAGTACGTGAATGCCAACTATGTGTTCCCGCTGGCCAAGGATCAGTCCCTGACCCTGGACTTCAACGGTTACCGCACAAAGCTGGACGACAGCTACGTACGTGAAAACAACGTCACTGGCGACGACAACAAGATCTGGAGCCTGGCGGCTACCTTCGCCACCGGCCCGCACAGCTTCACGCTCGCCCACCAGCGCAGCACCGGTGACAGCAATCTTGGTTACGCCTATGGCGGTTACCAGCGCGGACAGAATCGCGTGGGGGACGGTGGTAATACCATCTACCTGGCGAACTCCTACTGGTCCGACTTCAACGCCGAAGACGAGCGCAGCTGGCAGTTGGGCTACGGCCTGGACTTCACCACGTTCGGCGTACCCGGCCTGACGTACAACGTCGCTTATGTGCGTGGCGATAACATCACCACGTCCACCAGTGAAGGCGGCACCGAGCGCGAGATCTTCAACCAGTTCAAGTATGTGGTCCAGAGTGGCCCGGCCAAGGACCTGAGCGTAAGGTTGCGCAGCTCCGTCCTGCGCGTTTCGCAGAAGTCCAGCGAGTACAACGTCAGTGGTAACGAGTTGCGGGTGTTCGTGGATTACCCGATCAACGTTTTCTGATGGCGTGATGAGCGGCTGATTAAAAACCCGAACTCAGGTTCGGGTTTTTTTTATGGTGCGC
>NZ_JAGGOF010000045.1 GCF_018614775.1 Pseudomonas fluorescens | reverse complement strand
GCGAGCCTGCTCGCGATAAAGGCCTGAAGCACACCGCAAATACACCTGCTGCAACAAAAACAACAAGCTCAGGAGTCAACGACATGCAAACGCTCAACCTCGCCACCCGCCGCTGGTGGTACGTCATGCCCATCGTGTTCATCACCTACAGCCTGGCCTACCTGGACCGGGCCAACTACGGCTTCGCCGCCGCCTCGGGCATGGCCAAGGACCTGATGATCACCCCAGGGCTGTCGTCATTGCTCGGCGCGCTGTTTTTCCTCGGCTACTTTTTCTTCCAGGTGCCAGGGGCAATCTACGCGCAGAAACACAGCGTGAAGAAGCTGATCTTCGTCAGCCTGATCCTCTGGGGCTCGCTGGCCACCTTGACCGGCGTGGTGTCCAACGCCTACTGGCTGATCGTGATCCGCTTCATGCTCGGTGTGGTCGAAGCCGCCGTGATGCCCGCCATGCTGGTGTACCTGTGCCACTGGTTCACCCGGGCCGAACGCTCGCGGGCCAATACCTTCCTGATCCTGGGCAACCCGGTGACCATGCTGTGGATGTCGGTGGTATCGGGTTATCTGGTGCAGCAATTCGACTGGCGCTGGATGTTCATCATCGAAGGCCTGCCGGCGGTGCTCTGGGCCTTTATCTGGTGGCGCCTGGCGGATGATCGCCCGGCCCAGGCCAAGTGGCTCAGCGACCAGGAAAAACACGACCTGGAAAGCGCGCTGGCGGCCGAACAGGTCGGCATCAAGGCAGTGAAGAACTACGCCGAGGCCTTCCGCTCGCCCAAGGTCATCCTCCTGGCGTTGCAATTTTTCTGCTGGAGCATCGGCGTCTACGGGTTCGTGCTGTGGCTGCCGTCCATCCTCAAGGCCGGCTTGCAGATGAGCATGGTCGAGGCCGGCTGGTTGTCGTCGTTGCCGTACCTGGCGGCTGTAATCGGCATGCTGGGCGTGTCATGGGCGTCGGACAAGGCCCAGAAGCGCAAACGCTTCGTCTGGCCGCCACTGCTGATCGCCTCGGTTGCGTTCTACGCCTCCTACCTGCTGGGGCCTGAACATTTCTGGTGGTCCTACAGCCTGCTGGTGATCGCCGGCGCGTGCATGTATGCGCCCTACGGGCCGTTCTTCGCCATCGTGCCGGAAATCCTCCCGGCCAACGTCGCCGGCGGCGCCATGGCGCTGATCAACAGCATGGGCGCGCTGGGTTCGTTCGGCGGCTCGTACATGGTGGGCTACCTCAACGGCTCCACTGGCTCGCCGGGCATGTCCTTCCTGCTGATGAGCGGCGCATTGCTGCTGTCCGTGGTGCTTACCCTGGCCCTCAAGCCCGGCGCCAGCGACCGCGTCCCTTCCAAACCCGCGCCGCAGCCGGCGCCCGCCCACTCCTGAATCGAGACCTTCCCATGAAAAAGCACGTGGTGTTGTACAAGGCGCTGTCCGCGCAACTGATGGCCCGCCTGCAAGCGCAGGCCGAGGTCACCTTCATCGAACGCCTCGACGCCCAGGGCCTGGCGCAACTGCGCGACGCCCTGCCCAGCGCCCACGGCCTGCTCGGTGCCAGCCTCAAGCTGGATGCGCCGTTGCTCGACCTGGCGCCGAACCTGCAAGCCATCGCCAGCGTCTCGGTAGGCGTCGACAACTACGACATCGATTACCTGACAGAACGGCGGATCCTGCTCAGCAATACACCGGACGTACTCACCGAGACCACCGCCGACACCGGCTTTGCCCTGATCCTGGCAACGGCCCGGCGCGTGGTGGAACTGGCCAACCTGGTCCGCGCGGGCCAATGGCAAAAAAGCATCGGCCCCGAGCATTTCGGCAGCGATGTCCATGGCAAGACCCTGGGCATCATCGGCATGGGCCGCATCGGCGAAGCCCTGGCCCAACGCGGTCACTTCGGCTTCGGCATGCCGGTGATCTACCACAGCCACTCGCCCAAACCGGCGGTCGAGCAGCGATTCAATGCGCGCTATTGTGACCTCGACACGCTGCTGCGGCAGGCGGATTTCGTTTGCCTGACCTTGCCGTTAACGGCCGAGACCGAAGGGTTGATCAATGCACAAGCGTTCGCCCAGATGCGCCCCGAGACCCTTTTCATCAACATCTCCCGGGGCAAAGTGGTGGACGAAACGGCACTGATCGACGCCCTGCGCAACGGCCAGATCCGTGGCGCCGGCCTGGACGTGTTCGAGCGCGAACCCTTGAGCGCAGACTCGCCACTGCTGCAACTGGACAACGTGGTGGCCACCCCGCACATGGGCTCGGCCACCCACGAGACACGGGAAGCGATGGCACGTTGTGCGGTGGATAACCTGCTGATGGCGCTGGCGGGAGAACGGCCGGTGAACCTGGTGAACCCGGGGGCGTGGCATCGCTGAGTGGTTTTTCGCCGGCATCGTTGCCATCGTGAGCGGGTTTGCGATGGCAAGGGGGCGCTTCCTACCGAGATCCAGGAACCGACCTACGCTAGCGTCGGAAGCTGCGCCATAGCCCATCCATATCCCGGCTGCTACTAATTAATCACCTGCGAAAACACGCCAGGTGATCGCTTCGCGATGAACACAAAGCAATCGGGAGCGAGTGCTTGTACGCCATACAAACCATGATCAAAAGCGCTTACCAGAAACATACGGCACTTCTGGTAACGACCCTCGTCACGATCCTGGCGCTAAAGCTCATCGTGCTCGCTCCGCCACTGCTCCTTGGAACAATCATCGATACGCTGCAGGGCGACGCAACCGTAGCGTCCAATACACTGTTGATGCTGACGGCGGGCCTGATTGTCGCCGGTTGCATTCACGCCATCATCAGCCCGCTGCAAATCCATGTGCTGTGCAAACTGGTTCAACACATTGTCATGACGGCCTCCATTGGCTGGATCAGGCGCCTGATACGCAAGGAATTCGCTCTGTTCGATTCGTGGCGAATCGGTCACTTCATCAAGTCGGTTGAGCGTGGGATCACCGCGCACGAGCAGCTGCTGACATTCCTGGTCACCGTCGCCCTGCCGGTGTGCCTGGAGTTTGTCGTGGTGGGCGGTGCTTTCCTTTATATGGGGGGCAGTGGTGTTTTCCTGAGCATGACCGGGCTCGGAGTCATCTACCTGGTGGTGACCCACAGGATTATCCGCTGGCGCCGAAAACACATCGACGCGGTCAACGAGCAGGAAGATGAACTCAGTGCCCGCCTGTACAACACCCTCAACGCCGGTAAAGCCATCAAACTGGAATGTGCCGAGTCTACGGCAATGCTGCCGTTGAACCAGGCGTTCGAGCGATACGCCACGGCTGCGGTGACCACGGCTTCTTCAGGGGGGCTCCTGAGTGCTGCCAAAATCCTGTTCGTCAGCCTGTCCACCGGCGGGTTGCTGTGGTGGGGTGTCGTGGACCAACTGTCGGGCCAACCCAGCCTCAGTGTCGGACAACTGGTTGCCATTTTCTCCATTGCAGGGACTTATCTGCTCAGTATCGCCACCTTGACCGAAGGCTATCGGGTGCTTGATCAGTTCCTGGCGGATCAGCGGCAGTTCCAGGGTTTGCTATCGCTGGCGGATTTCGATCATTGCGACCGGCAGACAGACATGGATTTTGACGGCGATTCAATATTGGAACTCACGCCCTGCACCGTGACCGAAACGGGTGAACCTCGTCTGTCCATCAAGCAGTCGCTGATTTTTAGCCAAGGCCAATCGGTGGCCATTACGGGACCAAGCGGCGCAGGCAAATCCACCTTTCTGGAAGTGCTCGCCGGGCTCGACGCGTTGACGCGAGACCACCTGAGTATCGATTCGATATCGGTTTCGCTATTGACGCGCCGAGCACACCTGTCTGCCTTGAGGTACTGCCCTCAACAACCACGGTTTCTCGAAGGCCTTTTTGAAAGGTCGGTGCTGTTCGGCGGCGACGTGTCACCGCTGCTGTCTCACGCCATACGGCAGCTGCAACTCGAGGACGTTACAGGACGGCACATCAGTGAGAACGCAGCGAATATTTCCGGCGGCGAGGCCAAGCGCCTGTCACTGCTGCGGCTGATCAACAAGCCGGGGACGTTCAACCTGTTCGACGAGCCCAGTGCATCCATCGAACCCAGGTTGGCCGCGCCGCTGTGGGACCTGTTGTTCGAGGTGTTTGCCGATCGGGGGCTCATCTGCGTGACCCATGATGTCGACCATCTGCATCGTTTTGATCGGGTCATTGTGATGGACGGCGGAGTGATCGTGGATGACGGCCCGTGGCGGGAGCTGGTGAGCAGGCCGGCGATTGAATTGTTGCTGGATGAGATCCGGCATTAGTGGTGCCTTTGTTGCCGCCATCGCGAGCAGGCTCGCTCCCACAGGACTTGCGGTGTGCCTAGGGTTTGAGGGATTACCACCGGCCTAATGTGGGAGCAAAGCTTGCTCGCGATGGCGGTGGTTCAGCTGACATCTATGTTAGATGTACCGCCGCCATCGCGAGCAAGCTCGGCTCCCACAGGTTCTGGGGTTGTCCCTGGATTGTGAGGGTGTCACTGGCTCCTGTGGCGAGGGAGCTTGCTCCCTCGCCACAGGGTTAGTGCGCTTGCCTGAGTGGTATCCGCCCTTCTGACCATGGCCTGTCATATAGACTCATCATTAATGTATTCAATGATCAGCGCCTCCACTTCCTCTGCAGTTTTGCAGAACCCGGTGATCGGCTCTTTATTCGAGTCCAATCCTTGAAATGTATTGTCATACAGCTGATAGGCCGGGTCGTGCTGACGAATTATGTACCCTTTGAAGGGGCGATCTTTTGGGTAGTCCATAACAGTCTCCTCTCTTGATTGGGATGGATTCCGCAGGCGCTAATCTGCCACCAGCCAATCTATAACTCGGGCCAAATCAAGCGTCTACTGTCAGGACTGACAGGTTCCTACAAGCTGACATCGCTTACTTCCCACGATTCAACGGGCGTGATCGTGGATGACGGCCCGTGGCGGGAGCTGGTGAGCAGGCCAGCGGTTGAATTGTTGCTGGATGAGATCCGGCATTAGCAGTGCCTTTGCTGCCGCTATCGCGAGCAGGCTGAACTGGCCTAATGATTTTGGACACTTCAATCAGGCGCTATGATGGCGTCCAAAATCATTAGGCCAGTTCAGCCCGGCTCCCACAAGGTCCGGGGTCAGCCGAAAAATTTGCGCTCACCCCTAACCCCTGTGGGAGCGAGCCTGCTCGCGATGGCGGTGGGTCAGCTTGCACAGGTGTTGGATGAACTGCCGTCATCGCAAGCAAGCCCACCCCCACAATGTTTCCAAGCCGATCACAATTGTGCACACCTGATCAAAATCCCGTTAGTCGCCACGCCCCGCCATGCATTAAAGTAACGCCCCCAGCCCCGACGTTATCCGAACGCCAGGGGCCACCCTTTCCAGGAACAGTCACCGATGGAACATCGTGAAGCGCTGCTGGCGCTGCGAACCTTTCTCTCAACGCAGATCCTCGGCCAGGAAAAACTCATCGAGCGCCTGCTCATCGCCCTGCTCGCCGACGGCCATATGCTGGTGGAAGGCGCGCCGGGGCTGGCAAAGACCAAGGCCATCAAAGAGCTGGCCGAAGGCATCGAAGCGCAGTTCCATCGCATCCAGTTCACCCCCGACCTGTTGCCCGCCGACATCACCGGCACGGAAATCTATCGGCCGGAAACCGGCAGTTTCGTCTTCCAGCAGGGGCCTATCTTCCACAACCTGGTGCTGGCGGATGAAATCAACCGTGCGCCGGCCAAGGTCCAGTCCGCGCTGCTTGAAGCCATGGCCGAGCGGCAGGTCAGCGTTGGGCGCAGTACCTATGAACTGTCGCCGCTGTTCCTGGTGATGGCCACGCAGAACCCGATCGAGCAGGAAGGCACCTACCCGCTGCCCGAAGCCCAGCTCGACCGGTTCCTCATGCACGTCAAGATCGGTTTCCCGGACGCGGCGGTGGAACGCCGGATCCTGCAGCAGGCCCGGGGTGAAGCGCTGAACGGCGAAGCCAAGCCCGAGCGCCGGGTGAGCCAGCAGGCGATTTTCGCTGCGCGCAAGGAGATCCTTGGCTTGTACATGGCCGACGCCGTGGAGGAATACCTGGTGCAACTGATCATGGCGACTCGCAACCCGGCCAAGTTCGACCCGGAGATGGCCGAATGGATCGCCTACGGCGCCAGCCCTCGTGGCTCCATCGCCCTCGATCGCTGCGCCCGCGCCCACGCCTGGCTGGCCGGTCGCGACTTCGTCAGCCCGGAGGACATCCAGGCCGTGCTGTTCGACGTGCTGCGCCATCGCATCATCCTGTCGTTCGAGGCCGAAGCTGCCGGTATCGATCAGGACCGCGTGGTGCAGCGGATTCTCGACGTCGTCGCTGTCGCTTGAGCATGCCTCATGAATAACCCATTGGCGCCCGCACCGGGCATCCGCGTCAGCCTTTCGGAGCTGATCGAGATGCGTCATCGCGTGCGCGAAGTGCAGTTGTTCTCGACCCCTGGCCAGCGCAGCCCGCTGATCGGCCTGCATCACTCCAAGCTGCGCGGGCGCGGGGTGGATTTCGATCAGGTGCGGGTGTACCAGGCCGGCGACGACGTGCGCACGATTGACTGGCGCGTCACTGCGCGGACCCAGGAACCCCACACCAAACTGTTCCACGAAGAACGCGAACGGCCGATCTTCATCATGATCGAGCAGAGCCACCGCCTGTTCTTCGGTTCAGGGCTGATGTTCAAATCGGTGCTCGCCGCCCAGGCCGCCAGCCTGATCGGCTGGGCCGCACTGGGGCACAACGACCGGGTTGGCGGCCTGGTGTTTGGCAATAACACCCACTACGAGGTCAAGCCCAGGCGCAGCAAACAGAGCCTTTTGCAATTGCTCAACCGCCTGGTGCGGGTCAACCAGTCGCTGCACGCCGAAGGCGAGCCGGACCGCGATTCATTCGGCATTGCCCTGCGCCGGGCCCGGGAAGTGCTGCGGCCCGGCAGCCTGGCGATCGTCATTTGTGACGAACGTGCGCTGTCCGACAGCGCCGAGCAGCAACTGAGCCTGCTCTCGCGCCATTGCGACCTGTTGTTGCTGCCGCTTTCCGACCCGCTGGACCACGCCCTGCCCGCCGCCGGCTTGCTGCGTTTCGCCCAGCGCGGCGCGCAACTGGAACTCGACACCCTGAATTTCGACCTGCGCCAGGCCTATCGCGCCCAGGCCGAGGCCCGTCAGGAACGCTGGGAAATACTCGCGCAAAAGCTGCGGATCCTGATGATGCCCTTGAGCACTCAAGGCGACATGGTCGAACAGTTGCGCGAGTACCTGAACCCCAAGCGGGCCGGGAAAAGCCGATGAGCAGCCTCGATCAATTGCAGCCGCTGATGGCCCCGCCGCCGATCGGCTTCTGGCCGCCCGCGCCGGGCTGGTGGCTGCTGCTGGTGTTGTTGCCATTGCTGGGCCTGGGGCTGTGGCAGTTGCGCCGCTTCCTGCCCGCCAAGCGCGACACGCCGCGCACCGAACAACCCCTGGACCCGGTGCGCCTCGCCGCCCTGGCCGAACTCGCCCTGCTGCCCAAGCCCTACGATGGCGCGCCGGCCGGCGCCTGGCTGCAACAGCTCAATGGCCTGCTCAAGCGCCTGTGCCGCAATCACTACCCCTACAGTCAGAGCCACACCCTCAATGGGCGCAAGTGGCTGGCCTTCCTGGATAATCGCTGCCCGGCTGCCGGCCTGACCCGCTGGATGGTGTTGGTCGAAGGTGCCTACAAACCCGAATGCAAACTGGACGACAAAGCCATTGCCGGCCTGACCCAGGCGGTCGACATCTGGATTCGCAAACATGTTTGAATTCGCCTGGCCATGGATCTTCGCCCTGTTGCCGCTGCCGTGGCTGATGCGCCTGGTGCTGCCGGCGGCCGACAGCGGCGAGCCGGCGCTCAAGGTCAGTTTCCTGGGCGACCTCGAAGGCCTGGTCGGGCGGCGGGCCAGGTCCCACCTGCCGAGCTGGCGTCAGCAGGCGCCTTTCATCCTGCTCTGGTTGCTGCTGCTGATTGCCGCCGCCCGCCCGCAATGGCTCGGCGAACCGCTGCCCATCGCCGCCAGCGGTCGCGACCTGCTGGTGGCCGTGGATGTCTCCGGCTCCATGGATTTCCCCGACATGCAGTGGAAGGACGAAGAGGTCAGCCGCCTCGCGCTGGTCCAGCACATGCTCGGGGACTTTCTCGAAGGTCGCGAAGGTGACCGGGTCGGCCTGATCCTGTTCGGCAGCCAGGCCTACCTGCAGGCGCCGCTGACCTTCGACCGCCGCACGGTACGGCGCTGGCTCGACGAAGCACGCATCGGCATCGCCGGCAAGAACACCGCCATTGGCGACGCGATTGGCCTGGCCCTCAAGCGCCTGCGCCAGCGTCCGGCCCATAGTCGCGTGCTGATCCTGGTCACCGACGGCGCCAACAACGGCGGCGAAATCGATCCGCTGACCGCCGCGCGGCTGGCCGCCGATGAAGGTGTAAAGATCTACCCGATCGGCATCGGTGCCGATCCTGAGCAAAGCGGCACGGCGGGCTTCCTAGGCGTCAACCCGAGCCTGGACCTCGACGAGGCGGCACTCAGGGAGATTGCCCAAGCCACCGGTGGCCGCTACTTCCGCGCCCAGGACGGTGAGCAGTTGCTGGCGATCAAGACCACCCTCGACCAGCTCGAACCCGTGGCCCAGCAACCGACCCAGGCCCGCCCCGCCCTGGCGCTCTATCATTGGCCGCTGGCCGTTGCGCTGCTGTTGAGCATGGTGCTGGTGGCCCGCGAACGCTGGCCGGACAACCCGTTGCAGCGCCTGTTCAGCCAGCCACTGTTCCAGTCGACCCAACATGCCGACTGGCGCCAACGCCTCAAGCGCCTGCGCTTGCGGAGGCGCCGATGATCGCCCTCTGGCCGCACTGGCTGCGCCCCGCGTTCATAGTGCTGCTGCCGTTGCTGGGCTGGTTGCTCTGGCAACTCTGGCATCGGCAGCGTCGGGTCGGCCGCTGGCAGATGATCTTGCCTGCGGCGTTTCATTCGGTGCTGCTCAGTGGCGGCAAAGGCCGCGAAAGCCGACTGCCGTGGATTGCCCTCGGCCTGGGCTGGCTGTTGATGGTGCTGGCGTTGCTGGGGCCGAGCTGGGCGCGGGTCGAACAGACCAGCCAGAAACCCGCCGACCCGTTGGTGGTGGTGCTGGAGTTGACGCCGGAAATGCTCGCCACCGACGTCCCGCCGACCCGCCTGGAGCAGGCCCGGCGCAAGGTGCTGGACCTGCTGCACAACCTCAGCGACGCCCAGACCGCGATCATCGTCTACGCCGGCAGCGCTCATACGCTGGTGCCGCTGTCCGATGACCTGGCCACCAGCGCCAACCTGCTCGAAGCCCTCAAGCCCTCGATCATGCCGCAAAGCGGTCATCGCGCCGACCTGGCCGTGACCAAGGCCCTGGCCCTGTTGAATCAGGGCGAACTCGGCCACGGCCGGATCCTGCTGATCGCTTCGTCGTTGAACGAACAGGAGCGCGAGGGTATCCACCAGGTCCTGGACGGCTCCCCTACGCAGTGGCTGATGCTGGGCATCGGTACCCGCGATGGTGCACCGGTGGCCCAGGAGGATGGCAGTTATCTCAAAGATGCCCAGGGGGCGATCCTGATACCGCGCCTGGACAGCCCGGGGCTCAAGGCCTACGCCAGTGAGCTGGACGGCCGTTATCGTCCGGCGCGCCTGGACGACAGCGACCTGCGCGGCCTGGGCCTGTTGGACGGTCCGCGTCATCTGCGCAACGATGGCCAGACCTTGCGCCTGGACACCTGGGCTGACCAGGGTTACTGGCTGCTCCTGCCGCTGTTGCTGCTGGCCGCCTGCGCCGGACGCCGCGGCTGGCTGTTCTGCCTGCCGCTGCTGTTAGTGTTGCCGCAGACCGGCCACGCCTTCGAATTCGAGGACCTGTGGTTACGCCCCGACCAACAGGGCCAGCACTTGCTCAAGCAAAAGCGCGCGGCCGAGGCCGCCGCGCATTTCGAGGATCATCAATGGCAAGGCGTGGCCCTGTACGAGGCCGGTGACTACAGCGAAGCTGCCCGGCGCTTCGCCGAAGGCACCGATGCCCGCGCCCACTACAATCGGGGTAACGCCCTGGCCCGCAGCGGCGAACTGGAGGCAGCACTGGATGCCTATGAGCAGGCGCTGGAGTTGCAACCGGACCTGCGCCCCGCCCAGACCAACAAGGCGTTGGTGCAGAGCCTGCTGAAAGAGCAGGCGCCGCCCGCGGAAGAACCCAAGCCGGCGGCAAACGAGGAACATGGACCTGCCGAACAATCGCCGGACGCCGCTTCCCCCGCGCAATCTTCGGAGCCGGGGCAACCCTCCGCCGAAACGGCAGCGCCACCCGACCAGGCCCCGGCGCACCCGGCACCGCCACCCGGCGCCCAGGACGTGCCGGGCAGCGAACTGCCCGACGAGCAGACCACCACGCCGCCGCTGCGCCCCGCCGCTGACCAGCGCAATGAAGAAGAGCAGCGCCAGGCACTGGAACAATGGCTGCGCCAGATTCCGGACAATCCAGGCGAACTGCTCAGACGTAAATTCTGGTACGAACAACAAAGCCATCAGGCCCAGGGAAAAGCCCCATGACCCGCTTCACCGCCTACCTCCTCGTCTTGCTGCTCTGGGTCTCCGGGGTCCAGGCTGCACAGCTGACTGCCAGTGTGGACCGCAGTCGCCTGAACTCCGGCGAAACGGTGGAGCTGACCCTGGAATCCAACGACGCCACCTTGTTCGGCAAGCCCGACCTTGCCCCGCTCCAGGCATTGTTCGATGTGCGCGGCACCCGGCAGGTCAACCAGTTGACCACCCTCGACGGCGAGAACCGCGCCACCACCCGCTGGATCGTTACCCTGCTGCCGCGCCAGAGCGGTACCGTGATCATTCCGCCGTTGCAGTTGGGCGAAGTGAGCACCCAGCCGATCACCCTGCAAGTGATCGAAAGCGAAACCCGCAATGCGTCCGGGACCCTGGCGCCGGTGTTCATCGAGGCCAGCCTCGACCAGAGCCGCGTGTACGTGCAGGCCCAGGCGATCCTGACCCTGCGCATCTACCACTCGGTGTCGCTCTACGACGACAGCAGCCTGACGCCGTTGCACATTCCCGACGCCCGCACCGAACAACTGGGTGAGTCGCGCACCTATGAAAAAGTCATCAATGATGTGCGCCACGGGGTCATTGAACTGCGTTACGGCATCTACCCGCAACGCAGCGGCGAATTGACGATCCCGGCCCAGACCTTCAGCGCCACCCTGGTTGAACCAGTGGCCCAGGGCGCTGCGCCATCGGGGCCTAAACCCGGCCAGTTGATGCGCGTCAGTTCCGAACAACTGCAGTTGACCGTCAACCCCAAGCCCGCCAGCTACCCGGCCGATGTGCCCTGGCTGCCGGCACGTAGCCTGTCCCTGAGTGAGAGCTGGAGCCCGGAACCGACCCATAGCCAGGTGGGCGATTCCCTGACCCGCAGCCTCACCCTCGAAGCCGAAGGTCTGGCCAGTGCCCAACTGCCACCGCTGCCGGCCACCGAGATCAATGGCCTGCGACGCTACCCCGACCAACCGGTGCTCAGCAGCCGCAGCAGCGAGCGGGGCCTGGTGGGCAGCCGCGAAGACCGCGAAGCGCTGGTGCCCAACCGCAGCGGCACCATCGACCTGCCGCCGGTGGAAGTGGTCTGGTGGAACACCCTGGAAGACCACCTGGACCGCACCAGCCTTCCGGCGCGGACCCTGCAAGTAGCGAACAACCCGAGCCTGATGGTGGACGCGCCGGCGGGTACACCTCAGGTGATGACCACCGTCGACAGCGACACCCTGTGGTACTGGCAACTGGGTACCTTCGTCCTGGCTTGCACGACGGTGCTCGGTTTCGGCTTGTGGTGGCGGGCGCGCTCGCAGCCGGCCGTCCTGCGCGCGACCCAGGCCGGACCGAGCCCGCGTACGCTGCTGGACGACCTCAAGCGCACCTGCCTGGCCAACGACCCCCACGCCACCCGCCAGGCCCTGGACGCCTGGGCCCGTCAGCAACCGGAAACCCTGGCCGACATGGCCGCGCGCTTCGTGCCGCTGTCCGACGCCCTCGACGGCCTCAACGGCGCGCTCTACAGCGAAACCGGCCAGCACTGGCAAGGCGAAGACCTGTGGCGCGCGATTCGCACCATCCCCACCGCCGAACGCAGCCAGGACCCGCTGGGCGACAGCGGCTTGCCGCCGCTTTATCCGAAATAGCACCTGCCTTCGGATCGTTCCCTGCTCTGCGTGGGAACGCCTCTGCGGACGCTCCGCGTTCGGCTGTTGGGGACGCGGAGCGTCCCGGGCTGCATTCCCACGCAGAGCGTGGGAACGATCAATCCCCAACGCAGAGCGCAGCCAGGACCCGCAGGTGACAGCGGCTTGCCGCCGCTTTATCCGAAATAACACCTGCCTTCGGATCGTTCCCATGCTCTGCGTGGGAACGCCTCTGCGGACGCTCCGCGTTCGGCTTTTGGGGACGCAGAGCGTCCCAGGCTGCATTCCCACGCAGAGCGTGGGAACGATCGATCCCCACGGCGGAACGCAGCCGGGACCCGCTGGGTGACAGCGGCTTGCCGCCGCTGTATCCGAAATAGCACCTGCCTTCGAATCGTTCCCATGCTCTGCGTGGGAACGCCTCTGCGGACGCTCTGCGTTCGGCTTTTGGGACGCGGAGCGTCCCGGGCTGCATTCCCACGCCGAGCGTGGGAACGATCCAAGCAGAAGTTCGGCAGCCCCTCTCTGCTTTTTCCCAGTAAACTCTGCACTTTTCCAGCCGCCCTCTTCACCCGCGGCCATCATCTGTTTTCTGGAGTTTGCCTTGCGTCTGTTCCACACCTCCGACTGGCACCTGGGGCAAAACCTGCACGGCCAGGAGCGCGATTTCGAGCATGGGTGTTTTCTGGAGTGGCTGCTGCGTCAGTTGGCCACCGAGAAGCCCGATGTGCTGCTGGTCGCCGGCGACATCTTCGACACCGTCAACCCGCCGGTCAAAGCCCAGGAGCGGCTGTACGACTTCATCGTCAGTGCCCATGAACAAAACCCCAACCTGACCATCGTGATGATCGCCGGCAACCATGACTCCGGCTCGCGGATCGAGCTGCCTGCGCCTTTGATGCTGCGCTTGCGCACCCATGCCTTGGGCCGGGTGTTGTGGCTGGACGACGGCCAGCTGGATGTCGAACGCCTGCTGCTGCCATTGCCCGACGCCAAGGGCAAGGTCAAGGCGTGGTGCCTGGCCTTGCCATTCCTGCGGCCCGCCGAAGTCACCGGCGCGCAGTTGGGCGATGATTACCTGCGGGGCATCGGCCAAGTGCATGAATGGTTGATCGCCGCGGCCAACAGCAAGCGCAAGAAAGGCCAGGCGCTGATCGCCGTCAGCCATGCACACATGGCTGGCGGTTCGGTGTCGGAGGACTCCGAACGCAGCCTGATCATCGGCAATGCCGAAGCCCTGCCCGCCAGCCTGTTCGGCCCGAGCATCAGCTACGTCGCCCTCGGCCATTTGCACAAGCCGCAGAAGGTCAACGGTGAAGAACGCATTCGCTACAGCGGCTCGCCGATCCCGCTGTCATTCTCCGAGATCGGCTACCAGCACCAGATTCTCGACATCACCCTGGACGGCGAACACCTGGTCAAGGTCGAGCCCCGGCTGATTCCCCGGGCCGTCAACCTGCAACGGCTGGGCCCGGCGCCGCTGGCCGACATCCTGGTGCAGCTCAAGGCATTGCCCGACATTGACCTGCTCGCCGAGGTCCAGCGCCAGCCGTGGCTGGAAGTGCGGGTGCGTCTCGACGAGCCGCAACCGGACCTGCGCCACCAGGTGGAAACCGCACTGCAAGGCAAGGCCGTGCGCCTGGTGCGGATCGCCGCCGAATACGCCGGTAACGGTGGCAGCGGGCGCGCCGATGACGGCGCCGCGCTGATCGAACTGGATCAACTCAGCCCCGAGGAATTGTTCAGCCGTGCCTGGCAGGACACCTACGGCAACGAAGTGGACGAACAGACCCTCAAGGATTTTGCCGTACTCCTGCAAGACGTGCAGATGGAGGACGAACAGCCATGAAAATCCTCGCGATCCGCCTCAAGAACCTGGCGTCTTTGGCCGGCCCCTTTGAAATCGACTTCACCGCCGAACCGTTGGCCAGCGCCGGCCTGTTCGCCATCACCGGCCCGACGGGTGCCGGCAAGAGCACGTTGCTCGATGCCTTGTGCCTGGCGCTGTTCGGTGCCGTGCCGCGCCTGCACAACACGGGTCGCGATGCCAAGGTCCCGGACGCCGACGGTGAAATTGCCACCGGTGATCCGCGCACGCTGTTGCGCCGTGGCACCGGCGACGGCTACGCCGAAGTGGATTTTCGCGGCATCGATGGGCGCCGCTACCGCGCCCGCTGGGAAGCCAATCGCGCCCGGGAAAAAGCCAGTGGCAAGTTGCAGGCCAGCCGCCAGAGCCTGCGCGACCTGGACAACGATCAACTGCTGGCGAGCCAGAAAGGCGAGTACAAGGCCCAGCTCGAAGCGGCCCTGGGCCTGAACTTCGAGCAGTTCACCCGCGCCGTGCTGCTGGCCCAGAGCGAGTTCAGTGCGTTCCTCAAGGCCGATGACAACGACCGCAGCGAGCTGCTGGAAAAACTCACCGACACCGCCCTGTACACTCGCCTCGGTCGCCGCGCCTTCGACAAGGCCAAGCACGCCAGGGAAACCCACAAGCAGTTGCTGGACCAGGCCATTGGTGTCACCCCGCTGGCCCCCGAAGCCCGGGCCGAACTGGACCAGCGTTTCAGCGAAGCCCAGCAGCTTCTCAAGGCCCAGCAAGCCCAACTCAAGCAATTGGAGCTGCAACACACCTGGCTCAAAGACCTGCGCCAACTGCAGGACGAACAGATCAGCGCGGCCGAGCAACTGCAACAGGCCCAGACCGATTGGAATGCCCTGGCCGATGAGCGCCTGAAACTGACGCGTCTGGAGCAACTGGCCCCCCAGCGCCATCAATTCATCCGCCAGGCGGAACTGGGTCGACAGCTGGAGCCCTTGGCGTTGCAGGTCCGGCAGCTCAGCCAACAGCAAATCGATCTGCATGGACAACAGGCAGACCTGGAAAAGGGTCTGAGCACTGCACAGCAGGCCTTGGCCCTGGCCCGGCAACAGAGCAGCGACGCTGCGCCATTGTTGCGTCAGGCCTTCGACGAACAAAGCACCCTGGCTCGCCTCGTGAAAGACGCCAGCCAAGGCGCGGAACGCCAGGAACAGGCGCAGCAGGCCTGCACCGACGGCCAACGCACGATCGATACCTTGCTTGATCAGCAAGGACAGCTGGCCGAGCGCCTGCAGCGAATCACTGGCGAGCTTGAGCAAAGTACCCACCTGGCGCCGCTCAGCGACGCCTGGAATGCCTACCGCGATCGCCTCCAGCAATTGATGCTGATCGGCAATCGCCTGAACCAGGGCCAGGCCGAACTCGCCACCCTGGAGCAAAACGCTACCAGCGCTTCGGCGGAGCTGACGACCCATCGCCAAGTCCTCGAAGTGCTCTACAAAGAAGCGGGCGCCGAGCCGGAAGCGGTGGCCGAACAGGTGCAGTTGCTGGGTAACCTGCTGCAAGACAACCGCAAGCAACAGCGTGCCTTTGAAGAGCTGAGCCGGCTCTGGGCCAGCCAGCAAGAACTGGACAAGCGCGGCGCCGACCTCGAACAACGCCAGCAACACGCGTTGCAGGAGCGTGACCAGTTGGTACGTGAGGGCGGTGAAGCCAAGGCCGAGCTGGCAATTGCCGAACAGACCCTGACCGTCACCCGTGAGCTGCTGGAGCGTCAGCGCCTGGCCCGCAGCGAAAGCATCGAGCAACTGCGCGCGCAGTTGCAGGACGACCAGCCGTGCCCGGTGTGCGGCAGCGTCGAGCACCCCTACCATCAGCCCGAAGCCTTGCTGCAAAACCTCGGCCGCCACGATGAAAGCGAGGAAGCCAATGCCCGCAAGGCTGTCGATGTGCTCAATGAAAAAGTCATCGACCTGCGCGCGCAGTACAGCGGCGTCATCGCCCAGCTCAAGGAACTCAAACAGCAGCAGGAACACCTGGCCAGCCAGCAGCAGAGCCTCGCCCCGAGCCTCGAGGCCCATCCACTGTCAGGGCAACTGCTGAACCAGGATGCCGACAAGCGCGACGCCTGGTTGACCCAGCAGAACAGCCAACTGCACCAGCGCATCGACCAGGACGAACAACGGCAAGCCGCCCTGCTGACCTTGCAGCAGGACGCCGCGCGCCTCACCCAGCAACTGCGCAATGCCGAAACGGCGAGCCAACAGGCCTCCCAGCACCTGAGCAACCAGCAACAGGCACTGGCCCGTGACCGCCAGCGCCTGGATGAAGAACTGCAGCACTTCAGCGCCTTGTTGCCGGCAGAGACCCTGCACGCCTTGCGCAGCGAGCCCGCCGCGACGTTCCTGCAACTTGACCAGCAGATCGCCCAGCGCCTGGCACAATTGGAGCAGCAGCGCGAGGAACTCAGCGAACAACTTCAGCGCCAACAAACCCTGGAGAAGGAACAGGACCGCCAGCAGACGCGCGTGCAGCAACTTGAATCCGCGCAACAGCAGTTCAAGGCCCTGACTGAACAACAGCAGGCTTGCCAGCAGAGGCTCACGCTGCTGCTGGGCGAACACACCAGCGCCGAGCAGTGGCAGCAACAACTGGATCAGGCGCTGGAACAGGCTCGCGTCGCCGAAGCAGCGGCCGGTCAACAGTTGCAGGAACTGCGCAACACCCTGGTGCAGCTCGCTGCCGAACTCAAGGCCCGTCAGGAACAGGCGCAATCCCTGGAGGCGGAGCACCAGGCACTGGCCGCCGGCATCGCCCACTGGCGCGCCTCCCATCCGGAGCTGGACGATGCGGCATTGGAGGCTTTGCTCAGCCTGGATGAACAAGGCGTCAGCCAGTTACGCCAGCGCCTGCTCAATAGCGAAAAAGCCATCGAACAGGCCCGCGTACTGCTCACCGAACGTGAGCAGCGCTTGCACAACCATCAGGCCCAACACAACGGTAACCTGCTGCCCGAACAACTGGCCGAAGCCCTCGCCGAGCTGCAAAACCAATTCGTTGAAAGCGAACAGCGCTACGCCGAGTTGCGCGCCGAACAGGCCGAGGACCAGCGCCGGCAGAACGCCAACCAGGCCCTGGCGCAACAGATCGAACAGGCGTATGCCGAGTATCAGCGCTGGGCACGCCTGGATGCGCTGATCGGCTCGGCCACCGGCGACCGCTTCCGCAAACTGGCCCAGGCCTACAACCTTGACCTGTTGGTGCACCACGCCAACGCCCAGCTTCGGCAACTGGTGCGCCGCTACCGACTCAAGCGCGGCGGCAGCATGCTTGGGCTGCTGGTGATGGATACGGAAATGGGTGACGAGCTGCGCTCGGTGCATTCCTTGTCCGGCGGCGAGACCTTCCTGGTGTCCCTGGCCCTGGCGCTGGGCCTGGCGTCGATGGCGTCGAGCACGCTCCGAATCGAATCGTTGTTCATTGACGAAGGTTTCGGCAGCCTCGACCCCGAGTCCCTGCAACTGGCTATGGATGCGCTGGACGGCTTGCAGGCTCAGGGCCGCAAGGTCGCGGTGATTTCCCATGTGCAGGAAATGCACGAGCGGATCCCGGTGCAGATCCAGGTGCGTCGCCAGGGCAATGGCTTGAGCACCGTGGAGGTGAAATGAATGTGGGGGAAGGCGTAGGCATATCCAACATCACCGGCACAGACAGACCGCTATCGCGAGCAAGCTCGCTCCCACAAGGGATGGGCGGTGTCCGCATCACTGCCAGACGCATCGCCATGTGTCGATCCTTATCGGCAAAGGAGTCAATTTATCAGCGTAAAATTTAAAAATATGGCCATGTGATATTGCAGCACCCATTCCTTCAAACACCGAAAACGACGAAGCCTGCGATCTTTTATCTTGTGGAAAGATGAAAAGATCGCAGGCTTCAGGCGTAACCCACCGCTCAGTGTTGAGCTTTGTGATCCAGGGCGGCGTAGAAATTGGCGCTTTGTTGCAGGTATTTCTGGGTGTAGCTCTGGGTGTGGTTGCGTTTGTCGCTGATTTCGACACTGGCACTGGCGGGCAGCGCCACGGTGGCGGAGATTGCGGAAGCGGCGATAACGGAGAAGAGATTCAGGTTCATGGCGGTAATCCTCGGATTCAGTTGGCTTGTCTGCCCGGTTGGGCCGTGAAGCAAACTTACGCGCCGGGGCGTCCCGCTTTGAAATGCTTTGCAATACTAGCCACTATCAGTCCCGTTGATACAACCGCGCAGACCCCGAAAAACGGGGCCTGCGGGCTATTGCAGGACGATGAACTTGAGGTCGCTCGGCGCGTCCATCGCCAGTTTCTGCACGGTCTTACCCAGCAAACCGGTCCTGGGGTCACGCTCGACCACGACGATCTGGTTGCTTTTCTGGTTGGCGATTAGCAGGAATTTACCGCTCGGGTCGAGGCTGAACTCCCGCGGGTGATCCCCTTCGACAGAGCGGCGCTGCAGCTCTTTCAGCGTGCCGGCCACCGGGTCGATGGCGAACACCAGCACCTCATTGGTGGTGCCGCGGTTGCTGACGTAGAGGAACTTGCCATCCCGGGACGCATGCAGGCCGGCCGCCGCCCTGCCCGCCTGAGGTTTACCGGCCGCCAGGTCGACCAGTTGGCGTTGGGTCAGGCGCCCGTCCTGGTAATCGAACACGGCCACTTGCGCGGTCATCTCCATGGTCAGCCAGGCGTGCTTGCCATCGGCGCTGAACAACAGGTGCCGGGGGCCACTGCCGGGCGGCAGTTGCACGAAGGCCGGATCCGCCGCAGTCAAGGGCAGCTCGGGATTGGCCTTGGGGTCGTAGCGGTAGATGAACACCTTGTCCGCCCCCAGGTCGTTGGCGAACACGTACTTGCCATCCGGTGACGACACCGCCGAATGGACATGGGCCGACATCTGCCGCTCGGGGTTGACCCGACTCGGCTGATGGCTGCTCAACTGCACCACGGGGGACAGCTTGCCGTCGGCACCGACCGGCAGGACCGCCAGGGTGCCGCCCGGGTCTTCCACCACCGAGTAATTGCTCACCAGCAGATGCCGGCCGTCACCGCTGAGGCTGGAATGGGTCGGCTCGTTGCCTACGGACTGCACTTGGTTGATCAGGCTCAGCGCATGGGTCTTGGGGTCGATGGCGTAGCTGCTGACCTTGCCCACCGGGTCTTTCTGCCCCGGCCCGTTCTCATTGACCACGAACAGCCGGGTCATGTCCGGGGACAGGGTCAGCCAGGACGGGTTGTCGGTCTTGATCACCTGCAACGGCTTGGCATCGAGCTGGCCGGTGCGGCTGTCGAACTGCAAGCGGTAGATGCCCTGGCTCTGGCCGGCGGTGTAGGAACCCACCAGCAGTTGATGGTGTTCGTCGGTGCCAGCCTGGACGCCCATGGCGCCCACGCTGCCGGCCATCAACAACGGCCAGAGACTACGCATCTTCATGTTCGTCGTCCTCATCGTCGTGGCCGCTGGTGGCTTCCACGCATTCCAGATGGTGGTCGCCCGAATCGCTGGTGATGATCCAGTGCTTCAGGGCGGTGTCGAACGTCGCCGCCTGCATTTGCGTCGGGGTGAAACGCCAATGCTCAAGGGTGCGACCGTTCATGCACTCGACGTGCAACTGGTACTGTTCGTCGAGGGAAAAATCGAATGCGTGCAGCCCATCGATGATCAGCATGTCGCATTTGTGAAGGGCATCGAGCAGAGTGTCAGTTACGGCAGTCATGGGAAATCAGTCATTCATTGGGAAGTGCACATGATAGCCCAATGTCGGGGTGGGCTTTGGGCCATGTCTCATGTAAAACCGCTATCGCGAGCAGGCCTGCTCGCGATAGCGGCGGCGCCATCCAACCACGATGGCGCTGCCTCGTCAGGTCCCTAGAGCGCCTCGCGCCCCGGCACCCCATCCACCAACCGCTGGATCCCCAGCGGGTTGGCGTTCTTCAGCGGCTCCGGCAACAAGTTGTCGGGGTAGTTCTGAAAGCACACCGGGCGCAGGAAGCGATCGATCGCCAGCGTCCCCACCGAGGTGCCACGGGCATCGGACGTCGCCGGGTATGGCCCGCCGTGCACCATCGAATCACACACTTCCACCCCGGTCGGATAACCGTTGAGCAGGATGCGCCCGACCTTCTGCTCCAGCAGCGGCGTCAATTCACCAAACTGCTCGAAGTCCGCCGGCTCGCCGATGAGGGTGGCCGTCAGTTGACCGTGCAATCCATTGAGCGCCGCAATCAGTTGCGCCTGGTCCGCCACTTCGACGAATACCGTGGTCGGGCCGAACACTTCTTCCTGCAACGCCTCGTCACCGTCGATCAACAGGCTGGCGTCGGCCTTGAACAGCTGTGGCTGGGCCTGGTTGCCCTGCTGCGCACGCCCGGCCAGGTGCTCGATGCCCGGGTGAGCGAGCAGTTTCTGCAAGCCCTTGCCATAGCTTTGCAGGGTGCCAGCGTTGAGCATGGTTTGCGGCGCCTGGTCGCCGATCAGCGTGGCTACCTGCTGAGTGAAGGCTGTGAAGTCTGGCGAGCGAATACCGATCACCAGGCCTGGATTGGTGCAGAACTGACCGCAGCCCTGCACCACCGAGGCGGTCAGGTCGCGGGCGACTGTCTCGGCGCGGGTTGCCAAGGACTGTGGCAAGATGATCACCGGGTTGATGCTCGACATTTCGGCGAACACCGGAATCGGCTGGGGCCGCGCGGCGGCCATGTCGCACAGGGCGCGCCCGCCCTTGAGGGAACCGGTGAAACCCACAGCCTGGATCGCCGGGTGCTTGACCAGCCATTCGCCAACGCCACCGCCGTAGATCATGTTGAACACACCGGCCGGCATCGACGTTTTCTCGGCGGCGCGGATGATTGCATCGGCCACCCACTCGGCAGTCGCCATGTGCCCGCTGTGGGCCTTGAACACCACCGGGCAACCGGCGGCCAGGGCCGCTGCGGTGTCGCCGCCGGCGGTGGAAAACGCCAGGGGAAAGTTACTCGCGCCGAACACCGCCACCGGGCCCAGGCCGATGCGGTATTGACGCAGGTCCGGACGCGGCAGCGGCGTGCGCTCCGGCAGGGCCCGGTCAATACGCGCGCCGTAGAAGTCGCCGCGGCGCAAGACCTTGGCAAACAGGCGCATCTGGCCGCTGGTACGACCGCGCTCGCCCTGGATGCGCGCCGCAGGCAGTGCGGTTTCACGGCAGACCACGGCCACGAACTCATCGCCCAGGGCGTCCAGTTCATCGGCGATGGCGTCGAGGAACTCGGCCCGGCGTGCTGCGCTCAGGCTGCGGTAGGCCGGATAAGCTGCCGCCGCTGCCTTGGCCGCTGCGTCGACTTCTTCGGCCGTGGCCTGGACGAACTCACCCGGCAAGGCTTCGCCGCTGCTGGCATCGAGGCTCTGCAAACGTGTCTGGCCGGCCGCGCTGCGCGACCCACCGATGTAGTTGTGGCCAAGGATCTGGTTCATGCAAGTCTCCTTTTAAAGTGTGCCGATAGTACCCGGGTTGAACACCGCGTCCACCGGGGCAATGCCGTTGACCAGCGGTGCGCCGAATTCGGCCTGGCTGATCTCGAACACATCCCCCGGCTGAGTACGGATGCCATCGGCGAACGACAGGGTCGCGGTGCCGAAGAAGTGAACGTGAACGTCCCCCGGGCGCAGGAACTGGCTGTACTTGAAGTGATGGAATTCCAGGTTCTCGAGGCTGTGGCACATGTTGGCCTCGCCGCTGAGGAATTCGTTCTGCCACAGCACTTCGCCATCGCGCAGGATACGACTGCTCCCGGACAGATGTTGAGGCAATTCACCGAGGCGAAGTTCCGGACCAAAGCTGCAGCTGCGCAATTTCGAATGGGCCAGGTACAGGTAATTCTTGCGCTCCATCACGTGGTCGGAAAACTCGTTACCCACCGCAAAGCCCAGGCGATAAGGCTTGCCGTCGTGACCGATGACATACAGGCCGCTGATTTCCGGCTCCTCGCCGGCGTCTTCGGCGAACGGTGGCAACGGGAACGGATGCCCCGGACGGACCACAATGCTGCCGTCGCCCTTGTAGAACCATTCCGGTTGCACACCCGCCTGCCCCGATGCCGGTTTACCGCCCTCCACGCCCCATTTGAAGATGCGCATGGTGTCGGTCATGGCCGCTTCGTCGTCGGCCTGCTGGTGCATCTTGTCCCGTGCCGAGGCGCTGCCCAGGTGGGTCAGGCCGGTGCCGCTGACCAGCAGGTGTGCCGGGTCCGGGTGATCCAGCGGCGGCAGGATGCGCAGCTCACCCAGCAACTGCGCGTAGTCGTGGCCGGCCCCCAGGCCCATGCCATTGACCTCCTGCTCAAGTTTCACGCCGGCTGCGATAGCCGCCAGCGCCAACTCGCGCACGCTTGTAGCCCCCAGCACTTCGCGCACCTGGTCGCCGTCAACCACGCCAACGCGGCGCTCGCCGTTGGGCAATTCGAATTGAACTAAACGCATGGGTTTCTCCAGTAGACAAAATTCAAATACAACGCCAATTCCCTTGTGGGAGCGAGCCTGCTCGCGATGACGGCGGCACATTCAACATGGGTGAAAGCTGACCCACCGCTATCGCGAGCAGGCTCGCTCCCACAGTGGGTCGGCGGCGACCTTTGAATCAGGTACGCGTCGCCCCCCGCGCGCTGGCCGCGAACTGGTCTGCCGGCAGCACGTGCTTGCGCTCCAGCAGACGATAGACCACACCGGTCAGCACCAGGCCGAACACCATGACGCAGGACAGGAAGTACAGCCCGGAGGCCAGGTTGCCGGTGTATTCCTTCAGTGCGCCGATCACGAACGGCCCGATGTAGCCACCGAGGTTGCCCACCGAGTTGATCAAGGCGATGCCCGCCGCCGCGCTGGCGCCGGCAAAGAACCGCCCCGGCAAGGTCCAGAACACCGCCGTGCAGGAAAACAGCGCGAACGCCACCAGGCACAGCGCCGCCAGTTGCAACACCGGCACCGACAGCCAGGCACTGAGGAACAGGCCGGTGGCACCGAGCACATAGAGCACGGCCAAGTGACCGTAGCGATCATTCAAGCGGTCGGAGCTGCGCGGAATGATCAGCAAGCCGATGATGCCGAAGATGTAGGGCACCGAAGAAACGAAACCGGTCACCAGGTCACTGCCGCCGAACTGCTTGATCAGCGTCGGCAACCACAGGCCCAAACCATAGATGCTCAAGGTCACCGGCAGGTAGAACAGCGCCAGCAGCAGGACACGTTTGTCCTTCAATGCATGCAGCGGATTGCCGTGGCGGGTCTGGCCGTATTCCTGCAGATCCTTTTTCAGTTCACCGGTGAGCCAGTCCTTCTCGGCCTGGTCCATCCATTTCACCTGTTGCGGGCCGTCGGGCAGATAACGCAGCACCGGCCAGGTCAACAGCACCGCCGGCAGGCCGATGACGATGAACAGCCACTGCCAGCCATGCAGGCCAAGGACCCCGTCCATGCCCAGCAAGCCGCCGGACACGGGACCGGTGATCATCATCGCGATCGGCTGGGAAAGAATGAACAGGCCGAGGATCTTGCCGCGATGACGCACCGGGAACCACTGGGTAATGTAGTAGAGCACGCCAGGGAAGAACCCGGCTTCGGCCGCGCCGAGCAGGAAGCGCATTACATAGAAGCTGTGGGGGCCCTGGACGAATGCCATGCCGATGGTGATGGCGCCCCAGGTGATCATGATCCGGGCGAACCAGCGCCGGGCACCGAAGCGTTCGAGCATCAGGTTGCTGGGGATTTCCAGCAGGAAGTAACCGATGAAGAACAACCCGGCCCCAAGGCCGTAGGCGGCGTCGCCGATGCCGAGGTCGGCGCCCATGTGCAGCTTGGCAAAACCCACTGCGGAGCGGTCCACGTAGGCGATCAGGTACAGCAGTATCAGGAAGGGAATCAGTTTCAGCGTGATGCGACGAATAAGCCGCAATTCCTGGCTCATGGGACCGTTCTCCACTTGTTGTTGTTATAGAACCCGGGGATTTCTCTCGCGAATGACCGCCAGGACAACCCCTCCGTTGAATCGGACTATATAGTAATACTATTTACCCAACAACACTTCCAAAGCGCACAAATAGCGCTTATGTTACGCTTCAGCTCGAACAATATAGTCATACAATAAGAGAATCGATCATGTCTGATAAGAAACCCTCCCTGCGCTCGGCCCAATGGTTTGGCACTGCCGACAAAAACGGCTTCATGTACCGCAGCTGGATGAAAAATCAGGGCATCGCCGACCATCAGTTCCATGGCAAGCCGATCATTGGCATCTGCAACACCTGGTCGGAGCTGACGCCGTGCAACGCGCACTTCCGGCAGATCGCCGAGCACGTCAAGCGCGGCGTGATCGAAGCCGGTGGCTTCCCGGTGGAGTTCCCGGTGTTCTCCAATGGCGAATCGAACCTGCGTCCTACCGCCATGTTGACCCGCAACCTGGCGAGCATGGACGTGGAAGAGGCGATTCGCGGCAACCCGATTGACGGCGTCGTGCTGCTCACCGGTTGCGACAAGACCACCCCCGCCTTGCTGATGGGCGCGGCCAGTTGTGACGTGCCAGCCATCGTCGTCACCGGTGGGCCGATGCTCAACGGCAAGCACAAAGGCCAGGACATCGGGTCGGGTACCGTGGTCTGGCAGTTGAGCGAGCAGGTCAAGGCCGGCACCATCACCCTTGACGACTTCCTCGCGGCCGAGGGCGGCATGTCCCGCTCGGCCGGTACCTGCAACACCATGGGCACGGCCTCGACCATGGCCTGCATGGCCGAAGCCCTCGGCACCTCGCTGCCGCACAACGCCGCCATCCCGGCGGTGGACGCACGCCGTTATGTGCTGGCGCACATGTCCGGCATGCGTGCGGTGGAGATGGTTCGTGAAGATCTGCGGTTGTCGAAGATCCTGACCAAGGAAGCCTTTGAAAACGCCATCCGCGTCAACGCGGCCATCGGCGGTTCCACCAACGCGGTGATCCACCTCAAGGCCATCGCCGGGCGCATCGGCGTGCAACTGGACCTGGACGACTGGACCCGCATCGGTCGCGGCATGCCGACCATCGTCGACCTGCAGCCGTCCGGGCGCTTCCTGATGGAAGAGTTCTACTACGCCGGTGGCTTGCCCGCCGTGCTACGGCGTCTGGGCGAAGCCAACCTGATTCCCCACCCGAACGCCCTGACGGTCAACGGCAAGAGCCTGGGCGAAAACACCAAGGACGCGCCGATCTACGGCCAGGACGAAGTCATCCGCCCCCTGGACAACCCGATTCGCGCCGACGGCGGCATCTGCGTGCTGCGTGGCAACCTGGCGCCATTGGGGGCGGTGCTCAAGCCTTCCGCCGCGACGGCCGAGCTGATGCAGCATCGCGGTCGCGCGGTGGTGTTCGAGAACTTCGACGAATACAAGGCACGCATCAACGACCCGGAGCTGGACGTGGACGCCAACTCGATCCTGGTGATGAAAAACTGCGGGCCCAAGGGTTACCCGGGCATGGCCGAGGTGGGCAACATGGGCTTGCCGGCCAAGCTGCTGGCCCAGGGCGTGACCGACATGGTGCGGATTTCCGATGCGCGCATGAGCGGCACCGCCTACGGCACCGTGGTGCTGCACGTGGCACCGGAAGCCGCCGCCGGCGGACCTCTGGCAGCGGTGAAGGAAGGTGACTTCATCGAACTGGATTGCGCCAGCGGCCGCCTGCACCTGGACATCCCGGACGCTGAACTGGCCGCGCGCCTGGCCGACCTCGTCCCGCCGCAACAGCTGTTGGTGGGCGGCTACCGCCAGTTGTACATCGATCATGTGCTGCAAGCGGACCAGGGCTGCGACTTCGACTTCCTGGTCGGTTGCCGCGGCGCCGAGGTGCCGCGTCACTCTCACTGACCTCACCCATCCCTGTGGGAGCGGGCTAGCACAGTGATTTCGAGGCGGTCCGGACATCCAGTCCGCCAACAATCCCCTGTGGGAGCGGGCTTGCTCGCGAAAGCGGTATGTCAGCTACATCCGTGGCGACTGATACACCGCTTTCGCGAGCAAGCCCGCTCCCACATCAGGGGGGCCGCGTCTACATGAAATCGCACTAGCGACCCGCCCTCCCCGCGCCTGCTATCATGCGCAGCACCTCCTCCCACCGGATCGCGCCGCTTCCCATGGATTACCGTAAACCCTCCGACCGCAAAAGCATGCACGCGCGCATCGTCCAGGAACTGGGCATGCAGATCGTTTCAGGGCGCTTCAAGCCGGACGACAAACTGCCCGCCGAAGCCTTGTTGTGCGAGGAGTACGCCGTCAGCCGGCCGGTGCTGCGCGAAGCCACGCGGGTGCTGGTCGCCAAGGGCCTGGTGTATTCGCGGCCGCGGGTGGGTACGGTGGTCAAGGCCCGTAAGGAATGGCACATGCTCGACCCGGACGTGTTGCACTGGTTGATGCAAAGCAGCCCGCAAAATGAGTTCTTCGGTTTGCTGACCAGCGTTCGCAGCATCATCGAACCCGCTGCCGCTGCCCTCGCTGCGCAATTCGCCACCGACGACGACATCGCCTCTATCCGCGAAGCCTATGAGCGCATGGACGCGGCACCGACGCCCGAAGCCCTGCTGCAACCGGACCTGGATTTCCATAGCCGGATCGCCGATGCGACCCACAACGACCTGCTCGCCAACCTGTGCAACATGCTGTCGGTGGCCATCGCCGAAGCGCTCAAGCATTCCAACCAGCGGCCCAACTTGCACGAGCTGGCGATGCCGCGACACCGGGCGATTCTCACCGCCATCGAGAACCGCGACGCCCTCGGTGCCCGCCATGCCACGCTGGTGCAACTGGACGATGCCCGCAGCGCGCTGAACGTTGTGCTGGGCGCCGATCCAGCCTGATTCCACGACGGGCCTGACACACCCCGCAGCCGCCAGGGCGGTATTTATCTACCGCCCCTGCGAGACACAGAAGTCGATACTTTTCAGGTCGTCATCCGACGGCCATGCGTTTATGAAAAGGACTTCCTATGACCTCGCCCGCCCCGGCTGACAGCGCGTCTGCCCTTGCGCTAACCGTCAGCCTGCAATTCGCCAGTCGCCCGACCTTCGAACAGGTCGCCCGGCGCATGCTCGAACAAGCCATCCAGAAACAGTACCCCTCATTGTCCTTCGACCTGTCCCAGCTCCAACTGGCGACGCCGAATGCAGCTGATCGTGCCTGGCGAGTCCAGCCTTTCATGCCCCGCGTCCTCGACTATCTGGCCCTGGGCACGCCCTGGGACTTCAGGGATGCCGGGGGGCTTTCCTGCTTTCTGAGCGAAAGAATGCCGCACCCCCTCAGGTGGGCCGAGCGCAAGGTGGACATGCAGGACATCAAGAAATTGTTGACCGAATTGCCCTGGACCGCACCGATCGGACTGCAGGATGCGCTGACCGGTTATTGGAATGCCGAGATCGACGGTCACGACGGCGTCAGTCGCTGGCGCTGGTTCAGTGATGTGCTCAAGAACGTCCTGCAGATCCGCGGCCTGCAACAGCCAGGCCTCACGGATCAGGCGCGCGAGGCGCTGGACCAGATTGTCCGCTGGCCGGACCGCGACCTGCGTTTTTTTCACAACAACCCTTCTCCGGTCTACGCCTACAGCCTGGAGACCGTGATCAGCCAGGGCGGCGTCAGCAGCGTCCTGATCGGCAGCGAGATCCTCCTCGCTCACTTGGCCCAAGGTGCAACCCTCTATCTGCTGTGCAGCCCTGGCAGCGCCGTGCAATCCTTTTCCTCCCTGGAGGCTTTCAACCGTTACTGGAGCACGCGCATCGCCAGCCAGTACGTCGTCGACACCATCACCTGTCAACGCAACGAAATCGGCGGCAATGCCTTCGATGTCCAGGCGGCCATGATCCTGGAACAGCAACTGGCGGACCTGCAAGCGGTGCAGTTGCCTGCGCGAATTGGCCTGCAAGCCCTGACGACGTTGTATCAGGACCTGAGCGACCCCGCCCGCTACCTGCTTGACGCGCCGCGCCTCACGCCGGAAATATCAGCCCGCCTTGAGCCGTTGTTGCCCGCTTGGCTGAAGAATGCGTCCAGTGTTGATCGAACCCACTTCCAACACCTCAGCCTGACGGTGGCCAGTGCCAAGCAGCGCAGCCTGGGCCGGACCTATCTCAGCGACGTCCAGGACATCAAGGCCTTCACGGCCGACGCCTTGGTCAAACAGATGCAGCAGACCAACGACAACCGCCTGGACAGGGCTCCACCCAGCCATTTCCACCCCGATGACGTCGAGCTGACCTTCACCGTGGCCGCTGGTTATCCCGGTACGGTCGGGATCATCGAGAAAAAAACCATGAGCCTGACCGACCTGGCGATCCACAACCTCGTCGCTCGTCCCAGTGCCAACCTGGTGCTCGGCCATCGCCTGGGATTGGCGTTGCCGGCGTGGCTGACGCCGGATTTCATTACCCGCAAGAACGGGCTGATCGAACAGGTCGATATTGGCGCGACCTACCCTCGCTACTTGCAACAGCGGCTGGTGGACGATTTGCCTCACGCGCGGCAACGGCAACGTATGTTCACCGACCAGATGCCAGCGCAACTGCAGTTGGAGGCGCTGCAACACCTGCTGGAGCAGAAAAACGGCATGACCCGCCCGGGCCTGCGTCTGCTTGCAGCCGTCCTGCAACCCGATGTCGACGGGCAGAAACTCGATGGTCGAGCCGTGACGATTCGGCACCTGGCCTTCCTGTGCAAACCCGGGGCTCAGCCTGACATCGTGACCAACATGTTCATGATCGAGCCGCAAGACGTCAGCACCGGCCCGCACCTGCTCTATCGACCGCTCTATTCCCCTGCGTTGCAGGAGTACCCGACACGCCAGGCACTGTTGCAGGCCATCGTCACCCCTGGGGACCTGCAAGAAAGCATTCTGACCTGGATGTCCGACACCGCACGGCGGATCTATGCCGACGGCGGCTTCGTCGAGCCGCACATCGTGCGCTTCTTCCAGGGCGACGAGTTCAGCCTTCCCGCGAAGCCTGCCCCGGCAACACTCGCGGTCGACGACGAAAGCAGCGCCGAGCTGCAAAAGTGGCTACGCAACGGCGACCTGATGCCCTGCCTCTACCGCAGCAATGCGCACGCCCTGGTCACCCAGGCGGACCGGGACTCGGTGTCCAACAGTGAAAGCCGCTGGGCCGTGCTGCTGGAAGGCGGCAACCTGATCTTCAACTCGCTGCTGATGCCGTTGCTGCGGGGCCCGGTCATGGCCACCGCCTGGCTCTGGAACCTGATGGCCAGTGCCAGTCATGATATTCCGGCGCTGAGCAGCCAAGACCCGGTGGCAAGGGAGCTGGCCGCCGTCGACTTGCTGGTCAACCTCGGTATGCTGGTGAGCCAGTTCCCCGCCATCCGCCCAGTCCACCTGCCGGTGCCCGAAGCGGCCCAGCAACAGGCCATGCGTACGCCCGCGCCGCGCGTCATACCCGAACAATGGCCAGCGCCCCCTCCACCCAGCCTGGTTGAACAGCCCGCGGCCCTGCCCGGCAAGCACTCCGCCACCGCCAGCGGGTACCTGGACTTCGGCTTCGCCAACGCCCGTCACCGTTTGACATCGGCACAGCACAACTACCTGCTGCGGGTGCAACTGCCGCGGCCCGCGTCACTGCCCGAAGCGATTGGCTATGGCCCTAACACCGGCCTATACGTGATCGCCAACAGGTGGCATGCGCTGGTTGAAGACCGCCTGTATCAGGTCAGCCCCGAAACGGATGGCAGCGTGACGATTGTCGATCCGCGCGACCCAAACGCCAGTGGCCCGCCCTTGAAGTCGGACGGCCAGGGCAACTGGTCGCTGGATCTGCGCCTGCGCCTGCGTGGCGGCATGCCGCCCAAGCGGGTGGAGGCGCAGCGCCGTATCAACCTCCAGCGCGTCCGGCAACTGACCGAGGAACACAACCGATGGATTGAAAAAGACGATGATCGACAAAAAGCCCTGGACGTGGCCCAGCAGGTCATGACCCGAACCGAGGATGGCAACTACACCGAAGCCCAGCGTGCCCAGAAGCGCAAGACGTTCTACGACCTGCTACAGGAGCAGACCGAGATTTACCTGAAGATGGCGGACAGCGCACCCGAACGTGCCAGCCTGGGCATCGGGTTCCCGCCTGGCTACCTGCATGGGCTGATGGAAAACGTGATCAACAATGCCCGCAAGGCGTTCCTGATCACCCAAAAGGATTACGTCGCCACCCAACAAGCCCATCCCCAGTTTCACTGGGGTCGCGACTTCAGGGAAATCGTCGCTTACAACCTCGAGCCGTACCGGAAGTACCTCGACACCATGAGCGACATCAATGATCGGGCGATCCACTGGCTGGAACTCAAGGACGACTATCTGGAGCGGCTACTGAATCTCGATCCGGCGGGCGCACAGGCGTTCGAGCGCCTGACCAGGGGCCGCCCCCTCGATGAGAGAAATGCCATCGGCAGCAAGACCTTGCAACTCTCCACCCTTCCCATTCTGTCCGTGAAGAATTTGCAATCGAGCCTGGCCGAAAGCCTGCTTCGCATTGTCATGCCATTGGCGGAGCAGATGCGCTCCCACCATGACCTGCGAATGTACGATCTGCCTGCGTCAGAACAACTCGAGGTGCTGGCAAGCCTGACCGAGCAATACGGCAAGACCCTGGATGCGTTGAGGGGGACAAAGGCCCTCTACCCGGACGACATCAACGAAACCTATTTCGACAGGCTGATCAATCTGGTCGAGGGGCTTTACCAGGAGGTTTCCGGGAAACTCGCGGCAGAAATCAAACCCGAGCCAACGCCACGCAAGCGTGCGCCAAAACACTCCAAGGTATCGACCGGGCACCTGCAAAAAAAGGTCATCAAGACCCGCCACAGTGGCGTGCTGATCGGTGATTTGAAACCGGCGGGCACCCGCCTGCCCATTGATGTCGTCGAGCTGCGCTCGGAAGCCGACAACCAGTTGCTCGCCACGTATTCGCAACACGACGACGTCTGGGATGTGGTCGACACCCCACGCCCCGCGCCTGTCCCAAGCACCCGGTCGATCAGGGCGGTCAAGGGCGATGCGCGCAGATTGCTCGAGCAACTGGAGAACCGTTTAGCCAGCGCCGAACGCTACAAAATACGCTGCCGCTTTCCTCAGGAAATCGAAGAGATCATGAACAACGAGGGCAGCCGCTACCGCAAGCTCACCGAGGAACTCGAAAGAGCCCTCACCGCCTCGACCACACCGCGCACCGCCGCAGAGCAAACACTGCTGGATCAACTATCCGACGCCGTGTCCCGCCTGAGTGCCAGGGGCAGCGAACTGCGCACCGAACTGAGCTTGAAACTGCCGCCCACCGACAGCAACCTGCGCTACCTGTTCGACAAAGACTTGATCCAAGTGGCTCGCTTGGGTGACCGCACCGCCTTGAAAGGCCCGCGCAAGGATTTTCTTCAGGAGTACGCCATCAATGACCGTGACGGCCGGCCCCTCTGGTACGCGCATTTTCACTACGAAACGGCCGATACGCCGAAAGCCGACTTCAGCGTCGCGCATCTGAAAAACAGGGAACAACGCATGGAGCACTACTATTCAATGCTCGCCAGGGCTAACAGCCCCTACGCGGTGGTGAATGTGCATCGAGGACAGATCGGCAGGCCGTTGGCCCAGCGCAGGTTCTTGCCGTTGGCGCCTTGATCGAGTCCTTGTGGCGAGGGGATTTATCCCCGTTCTGTGGGAGCAAAGTTTGCTCCCACAGATATCGGTCAATGGGCAAACAACGAATTACCCTTCTGCCCCGCCAGTTTCTCCGGTTTGATCAGGAACCGCGCCAGCGCCGGCAGCAGCCACAGCGCGCCGAACATGTTCCAAAGCAGCATGAACGTCAGCATCAAGCCCATGTCGGCCTGGAACTTGATGGCCGAGAAGATCCAGGTGCACACGCCGATGGCCAGGCACAGGCCGGTGAACAGTACGGCTTTACCGGTGGACTTCAGCGTCTGGTAGTAAGCCTCCTGCAACGGTAACCCGGCCCGCAGGAAGCTTTCGAGGCGGCTGTAGATGTAGATGCCGTAGTCGACGCCAATCCCCACGCCCAGCGCCACCACCGGCAACGTCGCGACCTTCACGCCGATGCCCATGAAAGCCATCAGCGCGTTGCCCAGGACCGAGGTCAGCACCAGCGGCAGGACGATGCACAGCGTCGCCGCCCAGGAACGGAAGGTGATCATGCACATGGTTGCCACGCAGATGTACACCAGGATCAGGATGGTCAGCTCCGATTCCTTGATCACTTCGTTGGTGGCCGCTTCGATGCCGGCGTTACCGGCCGCCAGGATGAACTCCAGGCCGTCGCGGTTGTTTTCCTTGGCGAAGGCCTGCACCGCCGCGACTGCACGGTCCAGGGTCTCAGCCTTGTGATCGTTGAGGAACACCAGCACCGGCGCCAGGGAGCAGCTGTTGTTGTACAGGCCATCGGCCCGGGCGATGGAGTTGTTCAGCACGTCAGGGTTGCGCGACAGGGTTTCCCACTTGAGGTTGCCCTCGTTCATGCCCTTGATCATCTGCTTGGACACGGTCACCAGGGAAATCGCCGACTGCACGCCCTCGGTGTTCTGCATCTTCCACATCAGCTCATCGATCGGCGCCATGGCTTCGTAGCGCGAGCAGCCTTCGGCCTTGGTTTTGACCATCACCACCAGTACATCGGAGCTGGTGGAGTAGTTGCTGATGATGAAATTGTTGTCCTGGTTGTAGCGTGAGTCCGGGCGCAACTCCGGGGCGCCCTGGTCGAGGTCGCCGATCTTCAGGTTCTGGCTGTACCAGAGGCCACCGCCAAAGGCGATCACGGCCAGGGCAATGGACACCGGCGCGACTTTGGCACTGGCGAAGTTCGACAGCATGCGCCAGAACGGATGCTCGCGGGTCGCGTCTTTCTTGCTGCGCTCGACGGCGCGCTTGCTGATGCCGACGTAGGAAATTGCCACCGGCAGCAGGATCAGGTTGGTGAACACGATCACCGCCACGCCGATGGATGCGCCAATGGCCAGCTCGCGGATCACGCCGATGTCGATGATCAGCAAGGTAATGAAGCCGACGGCGTCCGCCAGGATCGCGATCATCCCCGGCAGGAACAACTGGCGAAAGGTGCGCCGTGCCGCCGTGAGGGCGTTGTCCGCTTCGCTGGATTGCAAGGCGATGCCGTTGATCTTCTGCACGCCGTGGGAAATACCGATGGCGAAGATCAGGAACGGCACCAGCATCGAGTATGGATCAAGGCCGAAACCGGCGGCATGCATCAATCCCAGTTGCCAGACCACCGCCACCAGCGTGGTGCTCAATACCGCGACGGTGCTGCGCATGCAGTTCGTGAACCAGTACAACAGGATCAGCGTGATGACGAAGGCCACGCCGAAGAACATCACCACCATGATCAGGCCATCGATCAGGTCGCCGACCTTCTTGGCGAAGCCGACGATGTGGATCTGCACGTTGTGGTTCTGCGCCTCGAACTTGTTGCGGATCTTGTCTTCAAGCTCGTGGGAGAATTTCTGGTAGTCCAGCGCCAGCAGCTTGCCCTGGTCCTGTGGGTCCGGATAGGACTCCAGCAACGGGATGTCGATGATGCTCGACTTGAAATCGTTGGCAACCAGCCGTCCGACCTGACCGGATTTGAGGACGTTGTTGCGCAGCAGGTCGAGGCTGTCGGCCGAGCCGTTGTAGCTCTGGGGAATCACCTCGCCGCCGGCAAAGCCCTCCTCCGTCACTTCGGTCCAGCGCACGCTCGGGCTCCACAGCGACTTGAGTCCGGAGCGGTCGACGCCCGGAATGTAGAAGACCTCGTCGTGGATCTGGCGCAGGGTCTCCATGTACTCCTTGGAGAAGATGTCGCCGTCGGTGGCTTCCACCGAAATCCGCACCGTGTTGCCCAGGTTCGCCAGGTCGTTGCGGTGCTCAAGCATCTTCTCGATGAAAGGATGTTTGAGCGGGATCATTTTTTCGAAGCTGGTGGACGGCCGGATCAGCGTGGCCTGCCAGAACAGGAAAACGCTGACCAGCAGGCAAATGATGATCACTGCCGGGCGGTTATTGAAAATCAGGCGTTCGAGAAACGTCGCCTTGTCTTGGTGATGACTGCTCATGGGTTGCGCCTTCTTGTTTTTATGCCCGTCGTGCAGGCTCGACTCATTTGCTCAGTTCAGCACCGGTTGACGTCGTGGCGCGCACGCCGCCCTGCCCCGCCAAGATCAGGTTGCCATTGCCCGCCGCGGTGACCGCCGATACCGAAATCCGGTCCGGGCGGTTGAACACGTTGAAGCTCACGCCGTCGTCGGTGCTGCGTACCACGCTGCCGCCGTTGCCGACGATCACGATGGAACCGTCCGCCAGCAGCGTGGCCCCCGACAGGCCAAATTCCAGGGCGCCACGGGCGGCCTTGAGTTCGACCTGCTCCCAAGTGCTGCCAAAGTCGGTGGAGCGATAGAGATTGCCGCGCAAGCCGTAGGCCAACAGCGTCGAAGGCTGGGCAGTGCCGATCACGCCAAAGAGCGAGCCTTCGTAAGGGCCCTCGAGTTTTTCCCAGGTCTGGCCCCAATCGGCGGAGCGGAACATGCTGCCGGCCTCGCCGACGATGAACAGGCCGGCGTCTTTCACCGCGGTGATCGCGTTGAGGTGGAACTGGTCTTCGTTGTCGAGGCGGTCGCTGGCGTCTTCCCAGTGCTTGCCGCCGTCGGTGGTTTCCAGCAACGCACCGTAGGCGCCGACGGCGAAGCCGTTGCTGGCATCCTTGAACCAGACATCCAGCAGCGGCGCTTCACGGGTGAGGTCTTCGAATTGCCTGGTCCAGGTGCTGCCACCGTCCTCGCTGGCGAGGATCTGTGCGTCGTGACCGACGGCCCAACCGTGTTTGTCGTCGACGAAAAATACGGCGGTGAGCAGTTGGCGGGTCGGCACCTTGGCCTGGCTCCAGGAGCGGCCCTGGTCGTCCGAGTAGACAATGTGCCCCCGGTCACCGACCGCCACCAGGCGCGGGCCGGCATGGACCACATCGAGCATCAGGGTCTTGCTGGCCTTGGCCGATTCGACGGAGTAGATGACATCGGAGGTCGACGCCGCAACGGCCATCACCGGTGCCGACAACACGGCAGAGCCCAGCAGCGAGAGCACCGATGCCAGCAACGCGACTCTGCGCAGCACTGGCGGGCGGCAGCGGCCCACAGCCATGACAGGCTCATTCATAGACCTTTCCCCCATTATTATTGTTAGGTCATTCAACCTTTCAGGGCGCCGTAAGCGGGCTCCTCTCGATTGCCGGATCTGGAGCATAGTCCTGAAACCTGCAATCTAGAGCCCCTTCGGAAGCTGACCTATCCTATCGGGCTTTCGAAAGGTCTGACAATCGACGCCACGTTATCTTTTGTTAACCACGGGGGATTGGGGCGCGGGTGAATGGCGGGGTATTCGGTGGGGTGATGGATGAACACTGCGAAAGCGGACCCGATCGTTTCCGCTCGCGATCGATCGTTCCCACGCTCGCGACTGATCGTTCCCACGCTCCGCGTGGGAATGCAGCCATGGACGCTCCGCGTCCGCTTTGGGTCGTGACGCGGAGCGTCACCAGATGCATTCCCACGCGGAGCGTGGGAACGATCAGTGCTGCTGCGTGGGAACGATCAAGCAGTGCCTATTTACGCCAGGCTCTTGCTCACCACCTCGAACACATCACTGGACAGCCCGCCGGACGCGAGGATGCGTTCCAGTTCGGCTTTCATCAGCGCCTGGCGGGCGCTGTCGTATTTGCGCCAGCGGGTCAGCGGCGCCAGTTGCCGCGAGGCGATCTGCGGGTTGAAGCCGTTGAGCTGGATGACCAGGTCGGCCAGGAAGCGGTAACCCGAACCGTCGGCGGCGTGGAAGTTGATCAGGTTCTGCCCGGCGAACGCACCGATCAGAGCCCGCACCTTGTTCGGGTTCTTGATATTGAACGCCGGGTGTTCCATCAACGCCTTGACCCGCGCCAGGCCACCCGGCAGCGGGCTGCCGGCCTGGACGCTGAACCATTGGTCCATGACCAGCGGGTTGCCCTTGAAGCTTTCCGCGAACACTGCCAAGGCATGAGCCTTCTCGGTCTCGAACGGCGAATTGACCAGCACCGCCAACGCCGTCAGGCGTTCGGTCATGTTGTCGGCGCTGTCGAACTGCTCCAGGGTCGCGCTCAACACTTCCGGTTTGTCGGTGAGCATCAGGTACGACAGCGCAATGTTCTGCAAGGCGCGCCGGGCAAAGTGCTCGGCCTCGGCCACATACGGCGTACGTTTCGACAGGTCGCGGTTGGCTTCATAACGCAGCCACAAGGCCTCGAACAGGTTCTCGGCCAGTTGCTGGCGGGCGAACTCGCGGGCGGCATGGATCGCCTCGACGTCGGCCACTTCGCTGATTTCCGTCAGGTAGGCTTCGCTCGGCAGCGAAAGCATCTCCGCGACCATCGCCTGGTCCAGGGATTCGTCCGACAGTACCGCGCGCAAGGCCGTGACCAGACGCGGGTCGAGCACCAGGCTCGCGCCCTTCTGATGCTGGCCGATCAGTTCCTGCAACACCTGCACCGACAACTGCTGGCCGGCATCCCAGCGGTTGAAACCGTCGCTGTCATGCTGCATCAGGAACATCAGTTGGTCGCGGTCGTAGGGGAAGCTCAGCTTCACCGGCGCCGAGAAGCCGCGCAGCAGCGATGGCAATGGTTTTTCGGCGACATCGACAAAGGTGAACGTCTGCTCGGCTTCGGTCACCGAGATCACCCGCGAAGTGCCGCTGGCCGCTGCTTCACCCGCCAGGCGCAGGGGAATTTCAGCGCCCTGGCTGTCCAGCAGGCCCAGTTCGACAGGAATCACGAACGGCAGCTTTTCCTGCTTGTCCGGGGTCGGCGGGCAGCTCTGGCGGAAGGTCAGGCTGTAGGTCCTGGCAGCGGCGTCGTAGGACTCGCTCACCGCCAGCCGCGGCGTGCCGGCCTGGCTGTACCAGCGCTTGAACTGGCTCAGGTCGACGCCGTTGGCATCCTCCATGGCCTTGATGAAGTCATCGCAGGTCACGGCCTGGCCGTCGTGGCGCTCGAAGTACAGGTCGCTGCCCTTGCGGAAACCGTCCGCCCCCAGCAGCGTGTGGATCATGCCAACCACTTCCGAACCCTTTTCGTACACGGTCAGGGTGTAGAAGTTGGAGATCTCGATAAAACTGTCGGGACGCACCGGGTGGGCCATGGGGCCAGCGTCTTCGGCGAACTGGTGGGTGCGCAGGTAGGCTACGTCCTGGATGCGCTTGACGGTGGCGGAGTTCATGTCGGCGGAGAAGCCGGCGTCGCGGAACACCGTGAAGCCTTCCTTGAGCGACAGCTGGAACCAGTCGCGGCAGGTCACGCGGTTGCCCGACCAGTTGTGGAAGTATTCGTGGGCAACGATCGCCTCGACCCGCTGGTGAGCGGCGTCGGTCGCGGTTTCGGCGCGGGCCAGCACGGCGCTGGAGTTGAAGATGTTGAGGCCCTTGTTCTCCATGGCGCCCATATTGAAGTCGTTGACCGCGACAATCATGAAGATGTCCAGGTCGTACTCGCGCCCGTACACCTCTTCGTCCCAGCGCATCGATTTTTTCAGGCTGGTCATGGCGTGCTGGCATTTGTCGATGTTTTCCGGCTCGACATAGATGCGTAGCGCCACGCTGCGCTCGCTCATGGTGGTGAAGGTGTCTTCGACGCACCACAGGTCACCGGCCACCAGGGCAAACAGGTAAGCCGGCTTCTTGAACGGGTCTTCCCAGGTCGCCCAGTGCCGGCCGTCTTCGCCAGGACCACTGGCAACCGGGTTGCCGTTGGACAGCAGCACCGGATAGCGGTGCTGTTCCGCCACCACGGTGGTGGTGAACTTGCTCATCACATCCGGGCGGTCGAGGTAATAGGTGATCTTGCGGAAACCTTCGGCCTCGCACTGGGTGCAGAACATGCCACTGGATTTGTACAGGCCTTCCAGGGCGGTGTTGGTTTCCGGGTGGATCCTGACGCTGGTGTCGACGGTAAAGGCCTGGGCCTTGGGCTGCACGGTCAGGTGGCTGTCATCGAGCTGATAGTCGCCCGGCGCCAGGTCGGCGTCGTCGAGCTTGATCGAGAGCAACTCCAGGTGCTGGCCGTCGAGCACCAGCGGCGGCAGTCCGGCGCCGCGCTCGGGGTTGCGGCGCATCACCAGTTGCGCATGGACCAGGCTATGGTCCTCGAACAACTCGAAGGTCAGGTGCGTTTCGTCGATCAGGTATTCGGGCGCCTGATAGTCCTTCAGGTAAATCATCTTCGGTTGTTCGGTGCGCATGGGTCGAATCCTTCTACTGATGCACGGCGAGCTGGTAGGCCGTGTATTTACGAATGTTGATCACGCCGGTATCGAAAATCAGGTACTGGCCCTTGATCCCCAGGAGCGTGCCTTCGGCGATCGGGTGCTTGTCCAGGTTGAAGCTGACAATCTTGGCCGGGTACTGCTCCACCGGATAACGGATCTCGACGGGCTCGACGTCCGCTATGGTCTGGATCGCCTGCAGGCCGAATCGTTCCTGCAAGCCCTGCAATCCCTGGGCGCAACTTTCAAACAGCGAATCGCGGATCTGCCGCAGGTCCACCGCGACGGCATCGCCCTTGAGCAAGGCGCGCCAGTTGGTCTTGTCCGCCACCTGGCTGCGGAACAGGTCTTCGACGAAGCCCGATTGCTGACGAGTGGCGACCCGCAGGATCGGCAACGCCTGGCTGGCGCCCTGGTCGATCCAGCGGGTCGGCAGCTGCGTGGCCCGGGTGATGCCGACTTTCACGCCGGAGGAATTCGCCAGGTAGACCACGTGGTCGGTCATGCAGAATTGCTCGCCCCAGGCCGGATCGCGGCAGGTGCCTGCCTCGAAATGGCAGCGCTCGGGGCTCATGATGCACAGGTCACACTGGGCCAGCTTGGTCATGCATGGGTAGCAATAGCCCTGGCTGAAGCTGGTCTTGGTCCGGCGTCCGCAATGGCTGCAATGAATCGCACCGAGAAACTCCAGGCGCACCGTGCTGCCGATCAACGGGTTGACCGGCACCTCGACATCGCCCAGGCGAAAGGCGTATTGAACGGTCGGCCCGTCAAGGCGCGCCGACATCTTGCTGATTGCACCACGGCCAATCTCGATCAATGGATGGCGTCCGACTTGAACAGGATGTTCGGCACGGTGGTCGATTTCGACTGGCACTCCTGCGGGCCCATGTAACCGGTGCGCTCCTCTTCGGGCAGGTTCTGGATTTCCCAGGCGATCATCGCCTGCAACGACAGCTCGCGCTGTTCGGCAGTGAGCTTGTTGCCATCGGCCCATTTACCGATTTCCACCGCCAGCTTCAGGTTCTGGTAGATGTCGGGGGTGATGTTCTGGATCATTTCGTTGAACGAGGACATGGGTTCTCCGCGCGTTCGCGCCTATTAAAGTGGTACAAGCACCGGTCAGGCGGCCATTTTTCGGCGAGCGAACAGCCCACCCAACAAGCCTGTGAAGCAACCGATGAGCAACCCGCCAACATGGGCGCCGTTGGCGATTTCGCCGAAGCCGATCATCGAGACCAGCCCGGACAGGCACAGCGCCAGCCACACCAGCATCATTACCAGGACGCCCCGGGGCAAGTGATACGCCGGGTTCGGCGCCAGCCATTGATAGATCCAGCAATGGCCCAGCAAGCCGTACAACACGCCGGACAAACCGCCGAACAGCGTCGCGCCGCTGACAAAGTACTGGACGAAATTGGACACGAGGCTGAACAGCAGCGTCAGCCCCAGCAGGTTGATGCCGCCCTGATGCGCTTCGATCCGCCGCCCCAGTTCCCAGTACCACATGCCATTCATGGCGATGTGCAGGAAACCGAAGTGGATCAGCATCGGCGTCACCAGGCGCCACCACTGCCCCGCCGCCAGGCTGTCGGCCAGCGGTGTGAACTGGATGTACTCGCCGACGACACGAAACTCCAGGAAGGTCAGCCAGCGCAACGCCTGGAGATTGTCGCCCAGCAGGGTCACGGCGCCGACAATCAGGCTCAGCAGCAGTATCAGGGCGGTAATCGGGCTGTGGGTCAGTTGCTGGACGAAGCCTGGCCGCCGCGCGGTGCTGCCGATGGCCGGCAGCTCCAGCAATTGCTCAGGATCTCCGGCCGGAAAGCGTGCATACAAGGAGAGCACATCTTCGCCGATGTCGTCCGGCACCCAGAGCACCTGCTCGCCCGCTTCTTCGCTGACCCGGTGGGGCACCTGCATGCGCTGCAGCAGCGTGACGAAGCCGCTCAGGTCCGCCGCCAGAGGTAAACGCAGCACCGCGACAAGGTTCACCGCACCACCTCCGGCCGCTCGACATCGACCCAGACGAACTTGTGCGGGTCGAGGCGGGTTTCCTGATCAAGTCGATAAGCGGCCAACTTGCCGTAGAGCACCGCGCTGTAGTCCAGGCACGCCAGGTTCGGACGGATCGGCGCGGGTTTGCCGCTGCGCCAATAGTGGCCGACGAACAGCAACGGCTCATGGACGCCATAGCGCAACAGGTTGTTCTTCTCATCCGCAGTCAACGGCGTGCGCGCGACCGGCTCGGGCAAGGCGTCGGGCTGGAACACGATGTCCCCGTAGGTTTTCGGGTCGTCTTCCCAGAATTTGGTGCGGAAGAACGACCGGGTCAGGCCGTCGCCACCGGTCAGGGTCATGCCGTGGGGCAGACGCATGTCGGTGCCACGCAGCAAGCGATCGAACACCGTGCAGGCAAAGCTGCCCGGCTGCGCCGACGCCTGGAGGAAATGCTCGTCGACGCAGCCGTTCGGGAACAGGCCCCGCAGCGGTTCGATCAGGCCGGCATCCCAACAGGCGTGCACCACCCTGAAACGGCCCGCATCGACAAACAACGGCAGCTCATAGAACCATTCGAGAAAGTCCTGCCAGTCGCCGGGGTGCTGCTCGAACTGGGTCAGCGTTTCGTTGAGCAGGCGGGCGTGGCGCGGGGTGTGTTCGCGCACGTAGCGCTGGCCACTGCCGGGCAATGCCGGGGTGCTCCAGCCCAGGGCGTTGAACTCGTGGTTGCCCATGATGCACAGCGCCTCACCGGCCACGACCATGTCGTGGACGATGTGCAGCGCCTCGCGGATCCGCGGGCCACGGTCAATGATATCGCCGAGGAACACGGCCATGCGCGACGGATGCCGCCAGACCCCGCCCTGCTTGTGGTAGCCGAGTCGGTCCAACAGGCGTTCCAGGGTCAGGGCGCATCCGTGCACGTCGCCGATCAGGTCGTAACTGCGCGCAGGATCGAGCATCAATCGCCTCTACCTCCCAGCCGACTGCCCCAGCCGAGCTTGGTCCGGCAGACTTCGTAGTAATTGTGATCCAGCGGATGGATCAGGCGCAGTTTCTGCGCTTTCTTGCTGACGGTGATGGTGTCACCCGGCGCGCAGGTGAAATGGTTCTGGCCGTCACAGGACACTTGCGGGTAGATCTGCATATCCTTGGACACGACGATTTTCAGCTCACTGTTGCCATCGACCACAATGGGTCGCCCAGACAAGGTATGGGGGTACATCGGCACAATCACAATAGCGTCGAGCTTGGGGTGCATGATCGGGCCACCGGCGGACAGCGCATAGGCCGTGGAACCGGTGGGCGTGGCGACGATCAGGCCGTCGGCCTTCTGACTGCAGACGAACTGGCCGTCGATGTACAGCTCGAATTCGATCATGCGCGTGGATTTGCCAGGATGCAGCACCACGTCGTTGAGGGCATCGCCCTGGCCGATGGCTTCGGCGTGACGGCGCACCTCGGCTTGCAGCAGGAAGCGGTTCTCCACCAGATAATGGCCGTCGAGCACTTCGGCGACCTTGATTTCCAGCTCGTCCGGACGGATATCGGTCAGGAAGCCCAGGCTGCCGCGGTTGATTCCCAGCACCGGGACGTTGTGCCGCGCCAGTGCCCGGGCCGCCCCCAGCAGGCTGCCATCGCCGCCGACCACGATCACCATGTCACAGACTTCGCCGAGCATCTTGCGCGAGGACGTCTGCAGGCCATGACCCGGCAACACCTCGGCGATGGTGTCTTCGAGGATCACATGCAGGTGCCGCTCCAAGAGGAAACGTTTGAGACGGCGAACGGTGTCCAATACCTGTGAACTGCCCAGGCGACCGATGATGCCGATATTGCGAAATTGCTCCATGAGGCTCCTGCGAGGGTCTGCGGCGGGCGAAAATCACGATTATGGGCGAAAGCGCTCCATAGACAAAATTCTTTAAGACGTCGCCGCAACAGCTATGCTCGCAAAATGATCCTGTTCCCAGAATTGCTGGACCTGCCCCGCCGCCTGCGCCATCCCGAAGTGCGCGACCTGGCATGGGCGCTGCTCGCCCCGCCCATGCTTCTCGACACACCCTGGCCCCAGCGTCATCCGCTGACCGGCAGTGACTGGGTACGCCACCCCGATCGACTGGAACACTGGCTACGTCAGTTGGACCGCGACAGCTACCCGTTGCTGCACTGGCTGTCGCAAGGGAAGACGCGGCGCCTGGGGCTGTATTACGAAAGGTTGTGGCAATTTGCCGTGCAGCACGCACCGGGCATCGAGCTGATCGCGGCGAACCTGCCGATCCGCCGCGAGGGCCATACCCTGGGCGAACTGGACCTGCTGCTGCGCGATGGCGACGGCATCCATCACCTGGAACTGGCGATCAAGTTGTACCTGGGCCCGCAACAAGGTGACGGTCAAGACGCCGCCCAGTGGCTGGGCCCGGGCTGCCATGACCGGCTCGACCGCAAGCTGACCCATTTGCGCGAGCACCAATTGCCGATCTCGGCACGCCCGGAAAGCCGCGAGGCCCTGGCGGCGCTGGGCATTGAGCCGTCGGGTATCGAGTTGTTCCGCTCCGAGCTGTGGTTGGGTGGGTACCTGCTGTATCCTTGGCCGAACCGGGCCGAATCGCCGACCGGCGCCCACCCCGGGCATTTGCGCGGCAGTTGGCTGCATCAACGGGATTGGCCGGCCTTCGTCGCCCAACGTCCGCCGGGCCGCTGGCAACCCCTGCCCCGCGCCGCCTGGCTGGCCCCGGCCCGGTATCCGGAAGAGCAGACCTGGAACAGCGCACAACTGGAAGCCTGGCGGCGGGCGCTCGACCCGATGGCGCCGGCGCAGTTGCTGGTGCGCCTGGGTGAGAACAGCGAGGGTGAGTGGGATGAAGCCGAACGGGTGTTTCTGGTGGCGGATCGTTGGCCGGATGTGCCGGGGAATGCTTGAGTTTGGCGGTGTCTGCGAGGGCCTCATCGCGAGCAGGCTCGCTCCCACAGGGGATCTTCTGTGAACATGAATTTTGTGATCACCAGAGGCCCACTGTGGGAGCGAGCCTGCTCGCGATAGGGCCGCCGCGAATTATAAGGACAACCGCACCGCCAGCGCCGCCAACGTCACCAGCAACACCGGCGCCGTCAGCACGATGCCAACCTTGAAGTAATAACCCCAGCCGATCCGGATGTCCTTGCGCGCCAGCACATGCAGCCAGAGCAAGGTGGCCAGGCTGCCGATCGGGGTGATTTTCGGGCCCAGGTCGCTGCCGATGACGTTGGCATAGATCATGGCTTCCTTCACCGCCCCGGTGGCGTGGCTGGCGTCGATGGACAACGCGCCCACCAGCACTGTCGGCAGGTTGTTCATGATCGACGACAGCAGCGCCGTGAGCAGCCCGGTGCCCATGGCCGCGCCCCACACGCCGTATTCGGCGAACGTATCGAGCCAGTGGGCCAGGTAGCCGGTCAGCCCGGCGTTGCGCAGGCCGTAGACCACCAGGTACATGCCCAGGGAGAAGATCACGATCTGCCACGGCGCTTCCTTCATCGCCTTGCGGGTGGAGATCTTGTGGCCGCGGGCTGCAACGGCCAGCAGCAACGCGGCGCACACCGCCGAAATCGCACTGATGGGGATGCCCAGCGGCTCCAGGGCAAAGCAGCCCACGAGCAGGATCACCAGCACCGCCCAACCTGCATAAAACGTGGCCTTGTCGTGGATCGCCGTGGCCGGATCGTCCAACTGATGCGGGTCGTAATCGCTCGGGATGTCGCGGCGGAAGAACCACAACAGGACCCCCAGGCTCGCCGCCACGCTGACCAGGTTCACCGGCACCATGACCGCCGCGTAGCGGTTGAAACCGATGCCGAAGAAGTCCGCCGAAACGATGTTCACCAGGTTCGACACCACCAGCGGCAGGCTTGCAGTGTCGGCAATGAAACCCGCGCCCATCACGAACGCCAGGGTCGCTGCGGGGGAAAAGCGCAACGCCAGCAGCATGGAGATCACGATCGGCGTCAGGATCAGCGCCGCGCCGTCGTTGGCAAACAGGGCCGACACGAGCGCCCCCAGCAGCACCATGAACGCGAACAGCTTGCGCCCGCTGCCCCGGCCCCAGCGGGCCACGTGCAGGGCTGCCCAGGCGAAGAAACCCGCTTCGTCCAGCAACAGGCTGATGATGATCAGCGCGACGAAAGTGCCGGTGGCGTTCCAGATGATCTGCCAGACCAGCGCAATGTCACTGACCTGCACCACCCCGCTCAACAAGGCCAGCAGCGCGCCGAACGTCGCGCTCCAGCCAACGCCGAGCCCTTTGGGTTGCCAGATCACCAGGGTAATGGTCAGCAGGAAAATCAACGACGCGATAAGCATGTGCAACAGCCTTGCAAGAGGGATTGGAAAGAAGACATCAGCAGCAACGCGCCACCGGACGGTCGGTCATCGCGCCCAAGCGCGCCACATCCGCCGCCAGCCAGGCCGAGTTGGCGGCCAGTGCCTGCTCCAGCAAGGTGCTGATCCAAAAGGGCAACTGCGCGTGCAAGCGGTAATAGACCCACTGCCCCTGACGCCGGTCGCTGAGCAGCCCGGCGCTGCGCAACTGGGCCAGATGCCGGGAAATCTTCGGCTGGCTCAGGCCTAGCGCGGCGGTGAGTTCACAGACACACAACTCACCTTCACGGACCACCAGCAAGGCGATGCGCGTGCGAGTGTCGTCGGCCAGCGCCTTGAAGACATCGACAGGGTTGTGGGAATCGGGCATGGCAGGGAAAGCCTGGATGAACGAAGGGCGAATATATGGAAATTCGAATATTCAGTAAAGCAGTGCTTGAATTTAAACACTTCACCTGTGGGAGCAAGGCTTGCCCGCGATGAACAACGACGCAGTCCTTGAGAATCGCGGCGCCTGGATCGCGAGCAAGCTTTGCTCCCACAAATGTCCTCGCCACCCCTTATCGTGGCTCAGTGTTCAGGGGCATCAGGCCTTTTTATGCTGCTCAACCCACGCGCCATAGGCATCGATGAACTTCTGCAGGAACGGCTTTAACGACTCCGACAGATTACCCGCTTCGTCAAACGCCGTACCCGCCCCGCTCAGGTAGCCTTCCGGTTGCTGCATGCAAGGTACATCGAGGAACACCAGCGACTGGCGCAGGTGGTGGTTGGCGCCGAAACCGCCGATGGCCCCCGGCGAAGCGCTGATCACTGCGCCCGGCTTGCCGCTCAGGCAACTCTGGCCGTAGGGGCGCGAGCCAACGTCGATGGCATTTTTCAACGGCGCCGGCACCGAGCGGTTGTACTCCGGGGTGACGAACAGCAGCGCGTCGGCGGCGCCCACCTGTTGGCGAAACGCGGTATAGGCGGCCGGTGGCGGGGTCACGTCGATGTCCTCGTTATAGAGCGGCAATTGACCGATCTCGACGATCTCCAGCTTCAGGTAGGCGGGCGCCAGGTCAGCCAGTGCCAGCGCGATCTTGCGGTTGATCGACGCCTTGCGCAGGCTGCCCACCAAAACGGCCACGGTGTAGACATTACTCATGAGAGGCTTCTCGACTGTCGGCTCAAAGGATCTGTAGTTATAGATGATCGGCGTTACATTTGGACCAATGGAGCGACGAATTCCTGCCGGCTGGACTATTTTTTTCTTGTGGGAAAACTTACCGCGCTTGACCAAGGTCTACAGAACCGCAAATCGAGTGATCTTTTTTTAGAGGTTCTTAGCAATGGCAGCAGTACTTGTCGGACAATTTCATGCGCGGGACGCCGAAGGTCGCGTCTATTCGGTGCATGAATTCCAGGAATCGACCCCGTCGCACGACGGAAACGGCAAGGAGCCTGTCACCACCTATAAACTGGCCATTGGCGATCGCGTCAACAAACTCGACGAAGATCGCTTCCTGCTGGTGCAGTCTGGTATTGAACTGACGCGCGAACCTGAAACGCAAATCGCCTCATAACCATTGTTATGAGCAGAAGTCATGCCCGGACTTGGGTTAGGATTCGGCCACTCAATGGCTTACCCGCCGAACATGGACTTCTTGCATGCGTTTACGCCACATCGAAGTGATCCAGGCGCTGCTGCAGACCGGTCATCTGGGCACGGCGGCCGAATGGCTGCAATTGCCGGTAGCGGAAGTCGAGGCGATCTTGCGCGACGCCGAGGCACAATTGGGCTTCATGTTGTTTGCCAGTGTGCGCGGGCGCCTGCAGGCCACCCGGGAAACCCTCGAATTGCGCGACGGCATCGCGCGGGTGTATGACACCCTCGAGCCGGTGCAGCGACTGGCCAGCAGCCTGAAACACTATCAGGCACCGCCCTTGCGCATCATCTGTACGCCGCCGCTGGCCCAGCAATTGTTGCCCCAGAGCATCGCTGCCCTGCGTCGACGCTACCCGGATGCACCGTGCACCCTGCTCAGCCAGCCGACCCGCGAGATCGTCCAGAGCCTGCTCTTGCGCGAAAGCGACCTGGGCCTGAGCCTGCACAACCCTGAACACCCCGACATCCAATGCCAGCCGATCGCCCAGGGCAAGCTGCAATTGCTGGCGCCCCATGGCTGGCTGCAACCACGGCAAAAATACATTTCGCTTCAGGACCTGGCGGGCCAGTCGCTGGTCGGCCTGGAGGGTCACGACCCGTTGAGTCCGGCGTTCGAACACAAGCTGGGGGCGCTACGTCCGGCGCCGGTGATCCAGATCCGCGTGCAGACGCATCAGATGATGCGCGCCATGGTCGAAGCCGGCGAAGGCCTGGCCATCGTCGACCCGTTCACCGCCTCGGGCGCCAAAGCCACCGGCCTGGACGCCTGCCCGGTGTCGCCCGCGGTGACGATCAGCCTCTATGCCCTGAGCCTGAATGGCAGCACGCCCTCGCCCGCCCTGCAGTCACTGCTGGAGCGGGTTACGGAACAAGCCGAGGCGCTGCTGGGCCACTGATGGCCATGCCCAGCGGATCATCGAACAGCCGGTACCAGAACAGCGCCACCTCAGCCGTATGGCGGTCAATGCCGCGATAGCGCAGGTGATCGATACCGCCCAGCACATAGCCGCAACGCTCGTAGAGCCGGCAGGCACCCAGGTTGTTGTTCTGGGTTTCGAGCATGATGCCCGGCAGTTTTTTCTTGCGGCTCCAGAAATGCGCGACGTCGAGCAAGGCCCTGGCCACCCCGTGGCGACGAGCCGGGGCGTGTACCGCCAGTTCGTCGATGTGAGCGAAGCCGTTCCAGTTGGTACTGACCACCAGGTGTCCCACCGGCTGGTCATCGAGATAAGCCATGAAGATCTCACTGTCCGGGGCGTCGCGGAAGCTGCTGAACTCCTCGGGATCGATGCCATAGCACTTGCGATAGGGAACGATGGGCGTCACCGGCCACTGGCTCACGGGCCTGCCGATCTGCGCCGTAACGTAGTCGCTGACCTCGAAGCTGAAATCACTGCCCCAGATATAGACCGCGAAGCCGTCATCGGCAACGCGTACCGAGAGGCCGGGGTGCTTGGGATTCATGACCGGTTGCATACTGGGAAACGTCCTCATTCCTTGAGACAACCAACGGCGCATTGCCATCCATTGCCCTTGCCTTTCAAATCTTCACTCATCAGGCGGATCCGTAGCTGCCCGTTACCTCAGGTTAGAAGGTCGCGGCGATTGTGGCGAGAAATGAAAGATGAATACTGACAACATCCCTGGTGGGAGCGAGCCTGCTCGCGATAGCAGTGTGTCAGTTACATCAATATCGGCTGATTCACCGCTATCGCGAGCAGGCTCGCTCCCACAGGGATTTATGCGTGAAATGCTCTCAAGCTTCAGCCAACTGCGTCCACAGTGCCGGAGCGCCCGCCGATTTGGCGATGGCTTCCAGACGCGCGGCATGTTCGGCCAGGTCGCTTTCACTGGCGCGGATGATCCGGGCTGGCCGGCGGTCGGCCGGCAGCCGACGGATTTCCGTGGCCTGGTTACCGGAGCCTTCGCCGGAACCGTTGCCATCCGAAGCGTTACCGGCCAGGGACAGGCTGGTCTGGCCGCCGGTCATGGTCAGGTAGACGTCGGCCAGGATCTCGGAGTCGAGCAAGGCGCCGTGCAGTTCGCGGCCGGAGTTATCGACATCGTAGCGCTTGCACAAGGCATCGAGGCTGTTGCGCTGCCCCGGGTGCCGCTCCCGAGCCATCATCAGGGTATCGAGAATGGTGCAATGCCGGGTGATGTCCGCACGGTCGTGCTGGCCCACCAGGGCGAATTCGTTGTTGATGAACCCAACGTCGAACGCCGCGTTGTGGATGATCAACTGCGCGCCCTTGATGAACTCGAAGAACTCGTCGGCTACTTCGGCAAACCGTGGCTTGCCCACCAGGAACTCGTTGGTAATGCCGTGGACGCCGATGGCGCCTTCGTCACTCTCGCGGTCCGGTTGCAGGTAAACGTGGAAATGGCGACCGGTCAGGCGCCGGCCGATCAGCTCGACACAACCGATTTCGATAATCCGGTGACCGTCGGTCACCGGCATACCGGTAGTTTCGGTATCCAGTACTACAGATCTGTTGGCCATCTGTGTTCAGCTCTCAACGGGCAGGCTTGCAAAAGCGCGGATGTTAACACGCTCACAGGGAACTGCCGCAGTCAGGCCTGCTTGTAGCCCCGCACCTCATCCACGCCACGGTTGGCCAACTGGTCGGCCCGCTCGTTACCATGGTGGCCGATGTGGCCGCGTACCCACTTCCAGGTGACGTTGTGGCGGTTGACCTGCTCGTCCAGTTGCCTCCAGAGGTCGGCATTTTTCACCGGCTCCTTCGCGGCGGTTTTCCAGCCGCGCTTCTTCCAGTTGGCCATCCACTCGTTGATGCCTTTCATCACGTACTGCGAGTCGGTCACCAGCAGTACATCGCAGGGCCGCTTGAGCTCTTCGAGGCCGCGAATGGCGCCCATCAGCTCCATGCGATTGTTGGTGGTATTGGTTTCGCCGCCCCAGAGCTCCTTCTCAACGCCCTTGCACACCAGCAACGCGCCCCAGCCGCCCGGGCCGGGATTGCCCTTGCAGGCGCCGTCAGTAAAGAGTTCCACGCTATCGCTCATGCCAATCTATCCAGAAAAAAAATGCAAAGACCCGTGGCCGACAGGTCGGCCGGGCCATCAAAAAGGTTTACGGCTCGATGTGACGACGATTGACCTTGGCCATCGGCAAGGGAATCAGCTTGCCCATCGGCTCGCGCCGCGCCTGGCGCACCGGGCGCAGCCCGACTGCGATCTTGCGCGCCACCAGCAAGTAGAAACCGCCGCCGGACAGTTGCCAGTCACCGGCCTTGCGTTCCCAGCCGGCCAGACGGGCCTGCCACTTGGGCGACGCAAGCGGCGGACGATAGCACCCGAAGCGGCGCTTCTCCAGCGCGAAGCCCAGCAGGTTGAGCCAGTCGCCTACCCGTGACGCCGAGATGCAGCGAGCGTGGCGCAAGGCGTCCTGGGCGAAGACCCGGCGCAACCCCCAACTGCTCCAGGGATTGATGCCAATGATCAGCAGATGCCCGCCGGGACGCACACTGCTCGCCGCTTCACGCAGCAAACCGTGGGGCGACAGGCAGAAGTCCAGACCGTGCTGCATGACCACCACATCGGCGGCATGCTCGCTCAACGGCCAGGCCTGCTCCTCGCAGACAATTTCCACCCCGGGCAGCGGCGCGCCCAGGCGCACGTTGCGCTGGACCTGGGGGGCCTGCGGCGGCGTCTGCGCCGACGGCCCATAGTGCACCAGGTAGCCACCGAAGAACCTGCCCAGCTCCTCCTCGAGCATGCGCCGCTCTTCATCCAGCAAAAATTGCCCGACAGGACCGGACAGCCATTCACGGGCAGCGCTGATCAACGCCAGCCAGTCGGGATCGGCCTGGGCGAACGCTTCATCGGTCATTGCATTCTCCAACGCGTCAGGAAGTTCTAAGATGCGCCTTTGTTTTCAGCTTGGCGAATTCCGCGATGATACAGATCAGTGCCCTGCCCGCCTTCACCGATAACTACATCTGGTTGTTACAGGATCACTCGACCCAGCGCTGCGCCGTGGTCGACCCGGGTGACGCCGCACCGGTCCAGGCCTGGCTCGATGCCCACTCCGAGTGGGTCCTGAGCGACATCATGATCACCCATCACCACCACGATCATGTTGGCGGCGTGCAGGCGTTGAAGCATGCGTCAGGCGCCACCGTCCATGGCCCGGCCAGCGAAAACATCCCGGCGCGGGACACCGCCCTGAATGACAACGACACCGTCAGCGTGCTCGGCTTGGACTTCGAGGTCTACGCCGTGCCCGGCCACACCCTGGGGCATATCGCCTATTACCACCACGGCCTGCTGTTCTGTGGCGACACGTTGTTCGCCGCCGGTTGCGGCCGCCTCTTCGAAGGCACGCCGGCGCAGATGCATCACTCCCTCAGCCGTCTCGCCGCCCTGCCGGACGATACCCTGGTTTACTGCACCCACGAGTACACCCTCAGCAACCTGAAGTTCGCCGCTGCGGTGGAGCCGGACAACGCGGACATTGCTGCCCGCCTGGTAAAAGTCAGCCGGCAACGCAGCGAAGGCATCATGACGCTGCCCTCGACCCTGGCCCTGGAAAAACTCACCAACCCGTTCCTACGCACCGCCGAAACATCCGTTAAACAAAAAGCAGACGAACGGAACGGCCAGCGTAACCAGACGGCGAGTGAGGTTTTTGCGGCCTTGCGGGCGTGGAAAGATACGTTCTAAGCCAGCTATCGATTGGTACAAAAATTCTGAATGGTTGACCTGTTGGGGTGTGCTTTCTAGAATCGCCCGACATTTTCGCCCGGAACTTACTTCCAGCCAATGTCGTCATCCATACGCAGGTCCGCCCAGTCAGACACATTGACCCGCTTGGCTCAAGCCATCGCGGTGGCTGTGTCCGCCATGCTGGCGGGCTGCCAGAGCACGAGCCAGGTACCGCCAACCGACGCGGCCCACACGCCGAACCTCGCCGCTCGCGCCAAGCAGAAGCCCTTGTGGCTCAGCGAAAAGCCAAGCCCCCAAGTGCCCCAGGACGTATGGGAACGCATGCGACAGGGCTTCCAGTTGCAGGAAACGGCTGGCGTCAATCCGCGTATCGAGCAGCAGCGCCTGTGGTTCGCCAGCAACCCGTCGTTTCTCGAGGGCGCCAGTGAACGTGGCAGCCTCTACATCCATTACATTGTTGAACGCCTCGAAGAACGCAACATGCCGCTGGAACTGGCCCTGCTGCCAGTCATCGAAAGCGCCTACAACCCCATGGCCTATTCCCGGGCCAACGCAGTAGGCCTGTGGCAATTCATCCCGTCCACGGGGCGTTACTTCAATCTGCGCCAGACCCGTTTCTATGACGGGCGTCGCGACATCACCGCTTCCACCACGGCCGCCATGGATTACCTGACGCGCCTGCACGACATGTTCAACGGCGACTGGTTGCTGGCCCTGGCAGCCTACAACGCCGGCGAAGGCACGGTCAGTCGCGCCATCGAGCGCAACGAAAAGCTCGGCCTGCCCACCGACTACTGGAACCTGCCGCTGCCCGCCGAGACCCAGGCCTATGTGCCCAAGCTGCTGGCGCTGTCCCAGGTGGTGCTCGCCCCCGATGCCTATGGGGTGAACCTCAACCCGATTGCCAACGAACCCTACTTCCAGGTCGTCGAGATCAACCAGCGCATGGACCTGTCCAAGGTCGCGGCGGTGGCCAATATCGACGAAGACGAGCTGTTCCAGCTCAACCCGGCCTTCAAGCAGCGCACCACCGTCGACGGCCCCCAGCATTTGCTGGTGCCCACGTCCAAGGCCCAGTTGCTGACCGCCAGTCTGTCGACCATGCGTCCGGAAGAATTGATCAGCCCGCGCTCGCTCAAGCCGGTCTTTGAAACCGCCGATGACAGCGAAGTGGAAGGCGCCCGGCGCAGCTACCGGGTCAAGCGCGGCGACAACCTGGCCCAGATCGCCAAGGCCAACAACGTCCAGACCAAGGACCTGCAGCGCTGGAACAAACTCAGTGGCAACAAACTCAAGGTCGGCCAGACCCTGGTGATGCAGGACACCAAAGCCATCAAGGCAACCCGGTCCACTGACAAGCGCATCAACACCGTGCTGGCTGCCAACAGCAAGAACCAGAAGAAACAACAGCCCCAGACCCAGTACAAGGTACAGCAGGGCGACTCGTTGTACGTGGTCGCCAAGCGCTTCAACGTCGAGATGCAGCACCTCAAGCGCTGGAACCCGCGGATGGGCAAGGCCCTCAAGCCAGGCCAGGTGCTGACGGTCTATTCCCCTCATTGATGCCTGTCAGCTCGCTACAAACCTGTGGGAGTAAAGCTTGCTCGCGATGGGGGGACGGCAGTCGACATCGATGTTGACCGTTACCCTGCTATCGCGAGCAAGCTTTGCTCCCACGGATTTGGCACCACTTGATCCTTGACGGACCGCCTGCTCCCGCTGCCCCGCCTTTTTCCTGCCGATACAAGCTGTTACTGTACAGGCCATAACGCCAAAGCCGCCTGGATCGGATCTCAGACTTGATACGTCCCCTCCTCTTGCTCCTGATCAGCCTGGCCTTGAGTCCTCCCGCCAGTGCCGCCCTCAGCGAAAGCCACGGCTATGCGCAGTTCGGCACGCTCAAGTACCCGGCCCGATTCACCCACTTCGACTGGGTCAACCCGCAAGCGCCCAAGGGCGGTACCTTGCGGGTCATGGCATTCGGCACCTTCGATACGCTCAACCCCTACACGTTCAAGGGCAGCAGCCCGGTTTCCACGCCGAATTTCCTGCAATACGGCATCAACGAGCTGAACGAACCCTTGATGGTCGGCACCGGCCAGTACGCGCCGTCCGGTGATGAACCAACGTCCAGCTACGGCCTGATCGCCCAGTCGGTGGAGTACAGCGAAGACCGTAGCTGGGTGGTGTTCAACCTGCGGCCCGAGGCGCGGTTTCATGACGGCGTGCCGATCACCGCCTATGACGTGGCGTTCTCCTACCGGACGCTGCTCAAGGACGGCCACCCGCAATACCGCACCAACCTGCAGGAAGTGCTGCGGGTCGACATTCTCAACCCGCTGAAAATCCGTTTTGTCTTCAAGCGCGCCGGCAATCCTCTGCTGATCCTGCGCCTGGGCGAGCTGCCGGTGTTGCCCCAGCATTACTGGAAAGGGCGCGACTTCAAGGCAACGACCTTTGAACCGCCACTGGGCAGCGGCCCGTATCGCATCACCAAAGTGCAACCCGGTCGCCAACTGGTGTTCGAACGGGTCAAGGACTATTGGGGCAAGGACCTGGCGGTCAATCGCGGCAAATACAACTTCGACCGCATGGAGGTGGAGTTCTACCGCGACAGCGACGTGGCCTTCGAAGCCTTCAAGGCCGGGGAGTTCGACATCTACATCGAACACCAGGCCAAGAACTGGGCCAACGGCTATGACTTCCCGGCGGTCAGCCGCGGCGATGTGATCAAGGCGCAGATTCCCCACCAGATCCCGACCCAGAGCCAGGGTCTGTTCATGAACACCCGCCGCGGCACCTTTGCTGACGTCAAGGTGCGGGAGGCCCTGGGGCTGATGTTCGACTTCGAGTGGACCAACCGCACGCTGTTCAGCAGCGCCTACAAGCGCACCCTCAGTTACTACCCCAACAGCGAGTTTTCCGCGAGCGGCGTTCCCGTGGGCCATGAGTGGCTAATGCTCAAGCCCTACCGCGAACAACTGCCGCCGCGCCTGCTCACCGAACCCTTCAGCCTGCCCCAGACCGACGGACGCGGCATTCCCCGGGAAACCTTGCGCAAGGCACTGGGGCTATTGAAGGAGGCCGGCTGGACCCTCAACGGCCAGCGCCTGCTGAACGCGAACAGCCAGCCCCTGAGCTTCGAGATCCTGCTGGTGAACCCGAACCTGGAGCGCATCCTGCAACCCTATGTCGAGAACCTTGCCAGCATCGGCGTCCAGGCCCGCCTGCGCACGGTGGACCGCGCCCAGTACAAGCAGCGCCTGGACCAGTTCGACTTCGACATGATCCTGCTGACCCTGAACCAGACCTTGAGCCCGGGCCTTGAACAATGGCAGTACTTCCACTCCAGCCAGGTCGGGATCAAGGGCAGCAAGAACTACGCCGGGATCGCCAACCCGGTGGTCGACCACCTGCTGGAAAAGCTCTTGGCCGCCCAGACCCGGGATGAACAGGTCGCCGCCGGCAAAGCCCTGGACCGGGTGCTGTTGTGGCAGCACTACTGCATTCCCAACTGGTACCTCAACTATCATCGCCTGGCCTACCGCAACCGGTTCGCCTTTGTCACCACGCCGCCCTACACCCTGGGCCTGAGCGCCTGGTGGCTGAAATCTTCGGAGAAAGATCAATGAAGCCTTTTCGCGCCCTGCTCCTGCAGGCCGGCGGCCTACTGTTCGCCGGGCTGGCTTGTGCCGCGCCGCAGCACGCCCTGACCCTGTACAACGAGCCGCCAAAATACCCGGCCGATTTCAAGCATTTCGATTACGTGAACCCCGACGCGCCCAAGGGCGGGATGTTCCGCCAGGGCGGGTTTGGTGGCTTCGACAGCCTCAACCCGTTCATCAGCAAAGGCGTACCGGCCGATGACATCGGCCTGATCTACGACACCCTGGCCAAGCAGGGCCTGGACGAACCCTTCACCGAATATGGCCTGATCGCCGAAAAGATCGAGAAAGCCCCGGACAATGCCTGGGTGCGTTTCTACCTGCGCCCCGAAGCCCGCTTCAACGACGGCCACCCGGTGCGCGCCGAAGACGTGGTGTTCAGCTTCCAGACCTTGACCAAGGACGGCGCGCCGATGTTTCGCGGCTACTACAACGACGTCGCCGAAGTCATCGCCGAAGCCCCGCTCAAGGTGCTGTTCAAGTTCAAGCACACCAATAACCGTGAATTGCCGCTGATCCTCGGCCAACTGCCGGTCTTGCCGAAACACTGGTGGGCCGATCGCGACTTCAACAAGGGCAACCTGGAAATCCCCCTCGGCAGCGGCCCGTACAAAGTCACCGAAGTGAAGGCCGGACGCTCGACTCGTTATGAGCGGGTGAAGGATTACTGGGGCAAGGACCTGGCGGTCAATCGCGGTTTCTACAATTTTGACGTGCTGACCACCGACTATTACCGCGACAACACCGTGGCGGTCGAGGCCCTGAAAGCCGGGCAGTTCGACTTCTGGCTGGAGATGACGGCCAAGAACTGGGCCAATGCCTACAACATCCCGGCCGTCACCGAGGGTCGGTTGATCAAGGAACAGATCCCCAACGGCAACCCCACCGGCATGCAGGGTTTTGTCTACAACCTGCGCCGGCCGATCTTCCAGGACGTGCGGGTGCGCAAGGCCTTGAGCCTGTTGCTGGATTTCGAGTGGACCAACAAGCAGCTGTTCAATGGCGCTTATGCCCGCACCCGCAGTTATTTCGAAAACTCGGAAATGGCCGCCACCGGCCTGCCCGGTGAAGACGAACTGAAGATTCTCGAACCGCTGCGCGGCAAGATTCCCGACCAGGTGTTCACCGACGCGTTCCAGCCTTCGATGTGCGACGGCAGCGGCATGATCCGCGACCAGCAGCGCAAGGCTTACCAGTTGCTGCAGGAAGCCGGCTGGCGCATCGTCGACGACAAGATGGTCGATGCCCAGGGCAAACCGGTGGTGCTGGAGTTCCTGTTGGCCCAGACCGAATTCGAACGGGTATTGCTGCCGTTCAAGCGCAACCTGAGCGACCTGGGTATCGACCTGGTGATCCGCCGGGTCGACGTGTCCCAGTACATCAACCGCGTGCGCTCGCGGGATTTCGACCTGGTGGTGGGCAGCTTCCCGCAATCCAGCTCACCGGGTAACGAGCAGCGCGAATTCTGGATGTCGGCCGCCGCCGACAAGCCCGGCAGCCGCAACACCATGGGCCTGAAGGATCCGGCCGTTGACCAGTTGGTGGAACAGCTGATCAACGCCGATTCGCGCAAAAGCCTGGTAACCCATGCCCGGGCGCTGGACCGGGTGCTGCAGTGGGGTTACTACGTGATTCCCAACTGGCACATCAAGACCTGGCGCGTGGCCTATTGGAACCACATCGGCCATCCGAAAGTGACGCCGACCTACGACATCGGCACCACCACCTGGTGGGTCAAGCCGGACGCCAAGCCTGCCGCCGAAGTCGAGAAGCAAGTCATGGAACAACAGACCAACACCGCCCCCGCGAGCGTGGAGTAACCCGATGCTGGCTTATATTTTCCGGCGGCTGCTGCTGATCATCCCGACCCTGTTCGGCATCCTGCTGATCAACTTCGTCATCATCCAGGCCGCGCCCGGCGGGCCGGTGGAGCAGATGATCGCCAAGCTCGAAGGTTTCGAAGGCGCCACCAGCCGCATTGCCGGCGGCGGCGCCGAAGTGTCGGTGGCCGGCTCCTCCTATCGCGGTGCCCAGGGCCTGGACCCGAGCCTGGTCAAGGAAATCGAGCGGATGTACGGCTTCGACAAATCGGCCCCCGAACGCCTGTGGATCATGATCAAGAACTACGCGCACCTGGACTTCGGCGACAGTTTCTTCCGCGATGCCAAGGTCATCGACCTGATCAAGGAAAAGATGCCAGTGTCCATCTCCCTCGGCCTGTGGAGCACGCTGATCATGTACCTGGTGTCGATCCCGCTGGGGATCGCCAAGGCCACGCGGCACGGCAGCCATTTCGACGTGTGGACCAGCTCGGCGATCATCGTCGGCTACGCAATCCCGTCGTTCCTGTTCGCGATCCTGCTGATCGTGGTGTTTGCCGGCGGCAGTTACTTCGACTGGTTCCCGTTGCGCGGGCTGACCTCGAACAACTTCGATGAGCTGACCCTGGGCGGCAAGATCCTCGACTATTTCTGGCACCTGGCCTTGCCGGTGACCGCGCTGGTGATCGGCAACTTCGCCACCATGACCCTGCTGACCAAGAACAGCTTCCTCGACGAAATCAACAAGCAATACGTGGTCACTGCCAAGGCCAAGGGCCTGACCCGTCATCGCGTGCTCTACGGCCATGTGTTCCGCAATGCCATGCTGCTGGTGATCGCCGGTTTCCCTTCGGCGTTCATCGGGATCTTCTTCACCGGCTCCCTGCTGGTAGAGGTGATCTTCTCCCTCGATGGCCTCGGGCTGATGAGTTTCGAGGCGGCCATCAACCGCGATTACCCGGTGGTGTTCGGCACCCTGTTCATCTTTACCTTGCTGGGCCTGGTGGTGAAACTGATCGGCGACCTGACCTACTCCTTTGTCGATCCGCGCATCGACTTCGAAAGCCGGGAGCATTGAGATGAACCTGTCCCCGCTCAATCGCCGCCGCTTCGAACTGTTCAAGGCCAACAAGCGTGGCTGGTGGTCGCTGTGGCTGTTCCTGATCCTGTTCGGGCTGAGCCTGGGCGCCGAACTGATCGCCAACGACAAGCCGCTGGTGGTGCACTACGACAACGGCTGGTACTTCCCGGCCCTCAAGCGCTACCCGGAAACCACCTTCGGCGGCGAATTCCCCCTGGAAGCCAACTACAAGAGCCCGTACATCCGCGAACTGTTGGCCGCCAAGGACGCCTGGGTGCTGTGGGCGCCGATTCCGTTCAGCTACCAGAGCATCAATTATGACCTGAAGGTCCCGGCCCCGGCGCCGCCCTCGGCGATGAACTGGCTGGGCACCGACGACCAGGGCCGTGACGTCCTCGCGCGCGTGATCTACGGCTTTCGCATCTCGGTGCTGTTCGCCCTGACCCTGACCGTGCTCAGCTCGATCATCGGCGTGATTGCGGGCGCCCTGCAGGGTTTCTATGGCGGCTGGGTCGACCTGGCCGGCCAGCGTTTCCTGGAAATCTGGTCCGGGCTGCCGGTGCTGTACCTGCTGATTATCCTGGCCAGTTTCGTCCAGCCGAACTTCTGGTGGTTGCTGGGCATCATGCTCTTGTTCTCGTGGATGAGCCTGGTGGACGTGGTCCGCGCCGAGTTCCTGCGTGGGCGCAACCTGGAATACGTGCGCGCCGCGCGAGCGCTGGGCATGCAGAACGGCGCGATCATGTTCCGCCACATCCTGCCCAACGCCATGGTCTCGACCATGACGTTCATGCCGTTCATCCTCACCGGCGCCATCGGCACCCTCACCGCCCTGGACTTCCTCGGTTTCGGCCTGCCGGCAGGCTCGCCGTCCCTGGGCGAACTGGTGGCCCAGGGTAAATCCAACCTCCAGGCGCCATGGCTGGGCATCAGCGCGTTCGCCGTGCTGGCGCTGATGCTGAGCCTGCTGGTGTTCATCGGCGAGTCCGCGCGCGATGCCTTCGACCCGAGGAAGTGACATGAACGACGACAACCTGATCGAAGTGCGCGACCTGGCGGTGGAGTTCGTAGTCGGCGAACACCGCCAGCGCGTAGTCGAGGACGTCAGCTTCGACATCAAGCGCGGTGAAACCCTGGCCCTGGTGGGCGAGAGCGGCTCGGGCAAGTCGGTGACGGCGCACTCGATCCTGCGCCTGCTGCCCTACCCGCTGGCCCATCACCCCACCGGCAGCATCCGCTACGCCGGGCAGGACCTACTGGGCCTGAAGGAAAAAACCATTCGCCATATCCGCGGCAACCGGATCGCGATGATCTTCCAGGAACCGATGACGTCCCTGAATCCGCTGCACTCCATTGAAAAACAGATCAATGAAGTGCTCGGTATCCACAAGGGCCTGAGCGGCAAAGTCGCGACCCGGCGGACCCTGGAGTTGCTGGAGCTGGTCGGCATCCCCGAGCCCCACAAGCGCCTCAAGGCCCTGCCCCATGAGCTGTCCGGCGGCCAGCGCCAGCGGGTGATGATCGCCATGGCCCTGGCCAACGAGCCGGAACTGCTGATCGCCGATGAACCGACCACCGCCCTGGACGTCACCGTCCAGCTGAAAATCCTCGATCTGCTCAAGGATCTGCAGGCACGATTGGGCATGTCGCTGCTGTTGATCAGCCACGATTTGAACTTGGTGCGAAGAATTGCGCATCGCGTATGTGTCATGCAGCGCGGTTGCATCGTCGAACAGGCATCGTGCGCAGAGTTGTTCCGCGCACCGCAGCATCCGTACACTCGAGAACTGCTGGGTGCAGAACCCAGCGGCACCCCGGCGAGCAACGAGGTTGGCCCGCCGTTGTTGCAGGTCCAGGACCTGAAAGTCTGGTTCCCGATCAAGAAGGGCCTGCTCAAACGCACGGTGGACTACATCAAGGCCGTGGACGGAATCCGCTTCAGCCTGCCCCAGGGCCAGACCCTGGGCATCGTCGGCGAAAGCGGCTCGGGCAAGTCCACCCTGGGGTTGGCGATCTTGAGGTTGATCGGAAGCCAGGGCGGGATCCGCTTCGAAGGCAAGCAGCTGGACAGCCTGACGCAGCAGCAGGTCCGGCCGCTGCGCCGGGAGATGCAAGTGGTGTTTCAGGACCCGTTCGGCAGCCTGAGCCCACGGATGTGTGTGAGCCAGATCGTCGGCGAAGGCCTGCGGATCCACAAGATCGGCACCGCGGCCGAACAGGAACACGCGATAATCGCGGCATTGAAGGAGGTAGGCCTGGACCCGGAAACCCGGAACCGCTACCCCCATGAATTTTCCGGAGGGCAACGGCAGCGTATCGCCATTGCCCGGGCCCTGGTGCTCAAGCCGGCGTTGATTCTGCTGGATGAACCAACGTCGGCCCTGGACCGTACCGTGCAACGCCAGGTGGTGGAGCTGTTACGGTCGCTGCAAACCAAGTACAACCTGACGTACCTGTTTATCAGCCATGACCTGGCTGTCGTCAAAGCGCTGAGCCACCAGTTGATGGTGGTCAAGCATGGCCAAGTGGTCGAACAAGGTGATGCCCGCAGCATATTCGCCGCGCCGCAGCACCCCTATACACAGCAGTTGCTGGAGGCCGCTTTCCTGGCCCCAACAGCTGCCGAATAACCTGAAAGAGGAGCAACACATGGGTTTTCTCGCCGGTAAGCGCGTACTGATCGTCGGTGTCGCCAGCAAGCTGTCCATCGCATCCGGCATCGCCGCCGCCATGCATCGCGAGGGCGCTGAGCTTGCCTTCACTTATCAGAACGACAAACTCAAGGGTCGTGTCGAAGAGTTCGCGCAAGGCTGGGGTTCGAGCCCTGAGCTGTGCTTCCCGTGCGACGTCGCCAGCGATGAAGAAATCGCCAAGGTCTTCGAACAACTGAGCCAGAAGTGGGACGGCCTGGACTGCATCGTGCACTCCGTCGGCTTCGCCCCGGGCGACCAACTGGACGGCGACTTCACCGAAGCCACCACCCGCGAAGGTTTCCGCATTGCCCACGACATCAGCGCCTACAGCTTCGTGGCCCTGGCCAAGGCCGGTCGCGAAATGATGAAAGGCCGCAACGGCAGCCTGCTGACCCTATCGTACCTGGGCGCCGAGCGCACCATGCCGAACTACAACGTCATGGGCATGGCCAAGGCCTCCCTGGAAGCCGGCGTTCGTTACCTGGCCGGCTCCCTGGGCCCGGACGGCACCCGTGTCAACTGCGTCTCGGCAGGCCCGATCCGCACCCTCGCCGCTTCCGGCATCAAGAACTTCCGCAAGATGCTGGCCGCCAACGAAGCGCAAACCCCGCTGCGTCGCAACGTCACCATCGAAGAAGTCGGCAACGCCGGCGCCTTCCTGTGCTCCGACCTGGCGTCGGGCATCAGCGGTGAAATCATGTACGTGGACGGCGGCTTCAACACCACCGCCATGGGCAACCTCGAAGAGTAATCTTCACCGCGCATGAAAAACGCCGCGGGTCCTGGAAAGGGCCCGCGGCGTTTTTCATTGCGCTTTCCTTGGAAAGCCAACCAATATCAAAACAAGGGTTCACAGGTTCTGTACTTGTCGCAGCCTCTGTGGGAGCCGAGCTTGCTCGCGATTGCGGTGGGACCGTTTACATCAAGGCTTGATGTGTTGCGTCACGCCGGACACACACGACATGCACCCCGGATGCTTTACCATGAGCCTGCGTTCATGACGCATCCTGATGACTCGCCGGGACATCGTATCCATGAGAGACCTGCCACCGACCGCTACATTGCGTGCCTTTGAAGTCGCCACCCGGCACGCGACCTTTACCGCTGCCGCGCAGGAGCTGCACGTTACCCAGAGTGCGGTCAGTCACCAGCTCAAGCATCTCGAGGCGCTCTGGGGACTGCAATTGTTCGAGCGTGGCAAGTCGTTAAGCCTCACCGCAGCGGGTGCCACGTTGGCGCCCATCGTGCGGGAATTCTTCCTGAACCTGGAAGCGACTCTGGCCGATCTGCGCGAGCAGAAAGGCCGAGTCCGACTCGACGTCAGCACCACGTACTCGTTCGCACTGAAGTGGCTGTTGCCGCGTTTGCCGAACCTGTCCCGCCAGCATCCCGAGCTGTTGGTCTCGCTGGACACCACCGACAAGATCATCCACTTCTCCGCTGCCCAGGCGGATGTCGCGATCCGCCTGGGCAAAGGCACTTACCCGGGCCTCTATTCGGAGTTCCTGTTCGGCGAGCAGGTCTTTCCGGTGGCAAGTCCCGACTTGCTGCAACGCTTCGGGACGCCGCGCAGCCCAGCGGAGTTGCTGCACTATCCGCTGCTGACCCGGGATGGCGCCGAGCTGGTGCCTAAATGGGAGCTCTGGTTTCAAAAGGTCGGACTGGAGTTCTTGCCGCTCAGGGAAAGCGTCAGATTCGGCGATACCAACATGACGGTCGAGGCCGCCCTGCTCGGCCAGGGCGTCGCTTTGGTACGCAGCGGGCATGTTGAAACCGAAATCAGCGATGGCCGCCTGGTGCGACTGTTCGATGTGCCGTTCCCCTCACCCCTTGCCTACTATTTTGTCTGCCCGAAAGGCACCGAGTCGCAGCCGCACATCGTCAGCTTCCGCCAGTGGTTGATCAGCGAGGCGCAGAAAGTCCAGCAAGCCTATGGCTGATGCATGAGGATTTACTCATGAAACAATGAGGAGACTTCTCTGTAGTCCGGGCGCTGCGTTGCATAAACTGGCACGCATGCCTATCCATATCACGTTACTGGTTCTGTTCGCCGCACTCCTGCATGCCAGCTGGAATGCACTGCTGCGTGGCGGCGCCGACCGGCTCTGGTCAATGACGGTCATGTGCATCGCCGTTGCCATCGCCAGTGTCGTGGCCGCTGCATTCATGGCGCCACCGGCGCCTGCCAGTTGGGGCTATGCGGTACTTTCGGCGTTGCTGCATGTTGGATACAACCTGTTTCTGGTGCGCAGCTACCGGGTCGGCGACCTCGGGCAGGTCTATCCGATTTCGCGTGGATCGTCACCGGTTCTGATCACCCTCGGTGCCGCGGTCTTTGCCGGGGAAAGCATCGCCCCTGGCGCGCTGCTCGGTATCGCGCTGGTGTCAGGCGCAATCATCTCGCTGGCCTTCCGGGGACGAAAGCTGTCGGTTCCCAGCTTGCCCTATGCGCTGGGAACGGGTTGCTTCATTGCGGCCTACAGCGTCACCGACGGCATCGGCGCCAGGCTCTCCGGCGCGCCGCTCGCCTATACGATGTGGATGTGCGCCTTGTGGGGCGTGCTGATGCCTGCGGTGTACATCGGCCTGCGCGACGCCCGCAGCTTGTTCGCCATCCGACCCGGACTATTGACCGCCTTGGTTGGCGGGCTGGTCTCCTTGCTGGCCTATGCAATCGTCATCTTCGCCATGAACCAGGCACCGATGGGCGCGGTATCGGCGTTGCGCGAAACCAGCGTGCTGTTTGCCGCATTGATTGGCTATCTGTTTCTCGGCGAGGCACTCACCGCCCGCCGGCTCCTGGCCTGCGCAGTGATGGCCGGCGGCATCTTCATCATCGGCTGACAGGCCCCATCTCTTACCATTGCAGGAGGTCATCGCTATGGAAAACGTCTCCCAGGCACCGCTGATTCTGATCACCGGTGGCAGTCGCGGAGTGGGCGCCGCCACCGCGCGGCTCGCCGCCGCACAAGGCTATGACGTCGCGATCAGCTACGTGGCCAACGAGCCCGCCGCGCTGGCCGTCGCGGCGGATGTCGAAGCACAGGGACGCCGAGCGCTGGCCATGCGGGCCGACAGCGCGGATCCCGAGCAGGTCGCCGAATTGTTCGCGACCATCGACCGCGTGTTCGGGCGCATCGACGTACTGGTGAATAACGCAGCGGTATTGCAAGCCCAGTCACGCCTGGAAGACCTCGGCTTCGAGCGCATGCAGCGCATCTTCGCGGTCAATGCCATTGGCCCGATTCTCTGCGCCCAGCAGGCGGTGAAGCGCATGGCTTATCGGCACAACGGCCCGGGCGGCGTGGTGATCAATGTCTCCTCGGCCTCGGCACGCCTCGGCAGCCCCCATGAATATATCGACTACGCGGCATCCAAGGGGGCCCTGGAAACCTTCACCATCGGCTTGGCCAAAGAAGTGGCTCGGGAAGGAATACGCGTCAACTGCATTCGCCCCGGTCACATCTATACCGACATGCACGCCAGCGGCGGCGAGCCGGGGCGGGTCGATCGCGTCAAGGACTCGATCCCCATGGGCCGGGGTGGCCAGCCGGAAGAAGTGGCGCGGGCGATTCTATGGCTGGCCAGCGCGCAAGCTTCATTCATTACCGGTACGTTTCTCGACGTGACCGGTGGCAAATGAACGGATGGCAGCAAAAGGCAACGGCGCCGGCATGCTGCCCCCACCTTCATTACACCGAATGAGCCACCTCTACAACGGCTCCATCCTTAAAGCGTGTGACTTCCCAAGGCCAGGTAACGCTCCGGTGCGCCCTTGCGAAGCCGAGCCGCCAGGAACACGCCTGCCAGCAGGGCCGCGGGAATGATCGCGCAAAGGCCGTATGACAAGGCCTGGCTGGCGCCTGTCAGCACATCGAAATGCAGCACCGCGATGACCAGCACCGCCAATAGGACAAGGCAGGAAAGGCCGGGGAAGATCCGCCCACACCAGACACCCAACTTGAGCTCGGGGTGGCGCCGGGAAAAGGCAAATACCGCCGCGGAAGTGAGCGCCATCAACAAGATCACGCACAGCGTGGCCAGGTTGGACAGCCAGGCAAACAACTGCAGGATCGGGTCGGCATCCATGGCCGCGAAAATCAGCACCACCACGGCAGAGATCAGACTCTGCAACGCCGACCCCATATGGGGACTCTGGTGGACGCGATGCGTCGTGCCCAACTGGCGCGGCAACAGGCCGTCACGCCCGATGGCATAGAAGTAACGGGCGGCCGCGTTATGAAAGGCCAGCAGCCCGGCATAGATACTGACCATGAACAGCACCCGGATAATCCGGGTCAGGTACGGGCCTACAAAGTGGTCGGACATGCCATAGATAAAGGTCGTGGGGTCCTGCAATGCCTGCAGCATCGGAACGATCTTGTCCGCGCCCACCCCCACCACCAACGACCAGACCGACAGCGCGTAGAACCCTCCTATCAACAATACCGAGCAGTAGGTGGCAATCGGGATGGTACGTTGCGGGTTCCTCGCCTCTTCGCCGTAGATGGTGGTGGCCTCGAAGCCGATGAACGCTGCGAAGCAGAACAGCAAGCCGATTGACGGCGTGCCGCTGAACACATGGCTGCGATCAAACGCGTCGAGATTGATGCCACTGTCACCGCCCGACCTGAGGATGGCGAAATCCAGGGCCAGGATAGACAGGTACTCGGCAATCACAATGACCGACAGCACCCGCGCCGAGAGATCGATCTTGCGATAACCCAGGATCGCGACACTGGCCATCGCCATGAGCGAATACGACCACCAGGGCATTGCCAGGCCGAACACACTCTCCATGGTGCCACTGACCACGCCGCCGAACATGCCGTACAGCCCGACTTGGAGGATGTTGTAGGCAAACATCGCCAGCACCCCCGCCGCGCCACCCGCCAGGCCACCCAGGCCCCGAGAGGTAAACGCATAAAAACCACCGGCGTTGGTGACATGCCGCGACATGGTGGTGTAGCCCACCGAGAACATCAGCAACACCAGCAAGGCCAGGATCAGCAGCGCCGGCATACCGGCGCCGTTGCCCAGCATGATGCCGATGGGAAATCCACCGGCGATGACACTTAACGGGCTCGCCGCTGACACTACGAAAAAAATGATGAAGCCGACACCCAAGGCACCACGCCTGAGCTCCGTGGAGGTGTTGACCGGGAGAGGTACACTCATGTGCTTGACCTTATTGTGTGAGCAGTCACTGTGGGTTCGATGCAGTCATCCTTTCACCGGCACCGAGTGGCTTTTTGTTCGGTTGCGCGCCGGGTTCGATCCTATGCCTGCCCGGCAGCGGGCCACTAACCCAAATCGGTAATCAGAAAAACCTTACCCATAAAAAGCCCGAGCGATCCCTTCAGCCCCCACACAATCCTGTGGTTGCTCGACTTGGTCCTCTGACCGAGGCTCAGGCAAGCGCACAACCGGCAATGGCTGCGCGCTGGGTATGGGACGGCAGCTCGGCGAACAGCTCCTGGTACTCCGCCGCGAAGTGGCTGAGGTGATAGAAGCCCCACTGGGCTGCGGCGTCGCCGATCGAGAGGTGCGCTGCACGGGTGGACATCAGGGTTCGGCGCACGCCGTTGAGCCTGACGGAGCGCAGGTAGTTCAGCGGCGTCGTCTCGGTAACCGAGCGGAAGCTGTTCTGCACGGTACGCCGACTCACGTGGAGTCGCTGGCACAACTCGTCCACGCTGGGCACCTTGTTCATTTCAGCGGTCGCCAGACGGTGGCATTTTTCGACAATGAAGCTACGGGTGGAGCTGGTGGTGCGTTGGTACTTGTCGCAGGCCGGATCGGTCATGAGCTGCAGCAATTCGCCGAGCATGGCCTGTTCCAATTGCTGCTCCCACAGGCTATCGAGCTCATCATTCGCCAGGGCTTGGGAGAATACAGCCAGCAACCGACGACGTGCCTGCGCGAAGCGCGACGTGGACACTCTGATCACCGGTTGACGCAGCAACTGGCTGATGTCCTTCGCCGATGCCGTGTGCGCCAGCGCCTGCTCGAACAGTTCACGCTCGAACGTGATGGACAGCAGCTCCATGCCCATCGGCATATGGAACATGAACTCCTCGCCGCCGTGGAGAAAGAACAGGCTGCTGTCGTCCACCTCGCGCCCTTGCATCCGAATCGCGCCCGGGACGTTGATGGGCACTGCAAAGCACATCTTGCCTCGGGGGGCCACGCCGTGTTGGACGACACGCTGGTTGATCTGCTCGCGAAAGACGTGGCAGTGCGCGGTGGTCAACTGCATGAGCGAACTCTCGGCCGAACCGGCGGTTAACTGGCTGTAGTCCTGGCTCCACTCCTGGACTGTGGCGGCATGGAGATGGACGTCGCGAAAGTGATTTATGTGTTTATTTCTCATAATACGCGAAAGCCTCTTAACTATTATTGTTTTTATTTCGCCTTCTTGATCGATATTCGCACATTAAAGGAATCTTGCAAAATTCCATAAGGGAATATCAATTCACCTGATTCGCTGCGTTTCACCCATGTGCCGATTCGGGCTACCGGCCCAAGGCTCACGCTAGAGATGATCGGCACACGACAACCGACATCCAGAGAGACCGTCATGAGTGAAGCCAAACTTGAATCCCTGCACTTCGCGGATGCCCCGCGGATTACCTCAGGCACCCTGCCCGGCCCGATGACCCGCGAGGCCCTGGCATTATCGGCCCGCACCGAGTCGATGGCGCGCGGCGGCGCACGCATGCCGGTGGCCATGGACCGGGCTTTCGGCGCGACCTTCAAGGACCCGGATGGCAACACCTACATCGATTTGTCCGCCGGTGTGGGCGTCAGCAGTGTAGGCCGCTGCCACCCGAAAGTGGTGCAGGCCATTCGCGAACAGTCCGAGGTGCTGATGCATGCCCTGGAAGTCAACAGCACCCGGCGTACCGAGCTGGCTGCCAAGATATCCGAGATCGCGCCCGAGGGCTTGCGCGGCGACTGCATCACCTTCTTCACCCAGAGCGGCAGCGATGCGCTGGAGGCTGCCGTCAAGTTCGCCAAGCGCATCACCGGGCGGCACCAGATCATCGCCTTTCACGGAGGCTACCACGGTGTGTGGAACGCCTCGGGCGCACTGACGACAGGTACGGCCTACCGCAAAGGCTACGGCGCCATGATGGGCGGCGTCATTCACGCGCCCTACCCTTATGCCTACCGTTTCCCCTTCGACACTACCCATAAAAGCGCCGAGCAGATCGCCGGCGAATACGTCGATTACCTGCTGAACACCCCCTACACCGCCGCCGATGACGTGGCCGCCGTGATCGTCGAACCGGTACAAGGCGAAGGCGGTTACGTGCCGCCCTCCCCTGAGTTCCTGCAGCTTTTGCGCGCTGCCTGCGACCGTAGCGGCGCGCTGCTGATCGTCGACGAAGTGCAGTCCGGCGCCGGGCGCACCGGCAAGATGTGGGCGGTCGAGCACTCCGGCGTGAAGCCCGACATGCTCACCTTTGGCAAGGGCATCGGCAGCGACTTGCCCATGGCGGGCCTGATCATGCGCTCGGACCTGGCAGCTTCGATTCCAGACGGTTCAGTACCCAATACCTTTGCCGCCAACTCGTTGTCCGCCGCCGTGGCGTTGACCAACATCAGCATTCTGCAAGACCCGGAGCTCGATCTGCTCAACCGTGCTCACACGCTGGGGCTCGAAGCGCAGGAGCGTATCCGCGGCTTCAACAGCCCGTTCGTGGGTGAGGTCCGCGGCCGCGGCCTGATGATCGGCATCGAACTGGTGGAAGACCCGGTCACCAAGGCGCCGCTGGAGGGCGCCAGGATCGGCCAACTCATGGGCTACCTGCTGAACCACGGCGTGTTGATGATTCCCTGCGGTCGGTACAGCAACGTGATGCGTGTCATGCCTTCGCTGACGATTTCGCGCTCGCTGTTTTTCAAGGCTCTGGACATCTTCGGTGACGCCCTGGCTTCCCTCAAGGCATGACTGCACATCACTCATGGATACCAAAATGACTCAGCACCTGAATCACTTCATCGAAGGGGCGTCCTTTGAAGCCTCCGACGGCCGTCGAACGAGCCTCATCAACCCCGTTACCGAGCAGGTATACGGCAGCGCCGCCCGCGGCACGACCGAGGACGTGAACCGTGCCGTGGCAGCGGCACGCAACCAGCTCGAACGTGGCGCCTGGAGCCAGCTCGACGGCGCCCAGCGCGGCCGGCTTTTGTTGAAGCTGGCTGACCTGGTGGAGCGCGACACCGACTTGCTGGCCGATCTGGACGCCGACGCCATCGGTCGCTCACCGATCGAACCGCGCCGCCTGGACATCCCCAACGTGCTCGCCAACCTGCGCGCCGCTGCCGGGTGGGCCAATCAGCTCGAAGGTCGCACCATCCCTTCCGGCGGCTACTTTGGCACCAGGACCCTCTCGTACACCGTACGCGAACCGGTGGGCGTGGTCGGTGCCATCGTACCCTGGAATTCACCCCTGATGATCACGGTCTGGAAACTCGCCGCGTTGTTGGCAGCGGGCTGCACCGTGGTGATCAAACCATCGGAAGAAACCCCGCAGTCAGCCCTGCACCTGGCGGTGCTGGCTCAAGAAGCGGGCTTCCCCGACGGTGTGATCAACGTGGTCACCGGTTATGGCGAGGAAGTCGGCCGCGCCCTGTGCGAACACCCGGATGTCGCCAAGATCAGTTTCACCGGCAGCCCCGAGGCCGGACGCGAGATCCAGCGCACTGCCGGTGTATTGTTCAAACGCGTGGCCTTGGAGCTGGGCGGCAAGAGCCCGCAGATTGTCTTCGACGATGCCGGCTTCGACGACGCGCTGCGTGGGTGCACCCTCGGTCTGTTCGCCAACCAGGGCCAGGTCTGTGCGGCCGGCTCGCGCATCCTGGTCCAGCGCAGCATCGCAGATCGCTTCGCCGCGGGGCTTGCCGATGCTGCGCGGGCCATCAAGGTGGGCGATCCGCGGCAGCCCGACGTACAGATGGGGCCGGTCGCCAAGAAGGCGCAGTTCGATCGGGTCAACCGTTACATCCAGCTGGGCATTGACCAAGGCGCCTCTCTGCTGGCCGGCGGCGTATCGAACCCTGAGCAGGGCTGGTTTGTCCGGCCGACCATCTTCGCCAATGCCAGCAATGACATGGCGATCGCCCGCGACGAGATCTTCGGCCCGGTCGGCACGGTGATCACCTTCGACACCGAAGATGAAGCGGTTGCGCTGGCCAACGATTCCACTTATGGCCTGGCCGCCACGGTCTGGACCAGTGACCTCGTGCGAGCGCACCGCGTCGCCGCTGCGGTGAAGGCCGGTGCCGTGGGCGTCAACTGCTGGAGCCCGCTGGACGCCAACCTGCCTTGGGGCGGCGTCAAGGACAGCGGTATTGGCCGTGAAGGAGGATTCAGCGGCGCACTCGCGTATACCGAGGAGAAGGTCATCACCGTGCTGCTGCCTGCTTGAGAACAATAGTGCACGGAGCGAACCACCCTCCACCTCCTGTGGGGTACCGAGGGTGGTGGTTCAACGTGCATTCCTGATTTCTTTGACGATTGATGAGGCGACCGCGATGAACACCACGAATCAAGAGATCATTGATCGGTATCCGACGTCCCTGCTGCTCCTGCACTGGGCGCGCGCCGTGCTCGTGGCAGGCCTCCTCTGGGCAGGCTGGCACATGACCGGGATGAACGATGAAGCGGCAAGCAAGTACGAGCTCTATTACCCCTGGCACAAATCCTTCGGGGTGCTGACGTTCCTGGTGGTGTTGGTTCAGATCGCCTTGCGTTACATGACCCCCAGGCTGCCGAAGCCGCTGCAGACGCTGACCGGGTCTGAACAGGTACTGTCAAACCTTGTGCAACGGACCATGTATGCGCTTCTCGTGATCGTGCCGCTGATGGGGTACTCCATGTCGAGCACCTACACGATGAGCGACGGGGTGTTCTTTTTCGGGGTCAATCTCCCGGAGCTCCTGCCGAAAAATGACGATTGGTTCGTCGTGTTCCAATGGCTGCACAAAGTACTCGCCTATACCCTGCTCGGCCTGATCCTGCTGCACATCGCCGGAGCGCTCAAGCATCGGTTCCTCGACCGGGATCCCCGAAAGGACGTCCTGCGTCGCATGCTGTGATTGAATGAAGCGTGGGCGCAAAGTCCCACGCTTTTTCTTTGCCTGGGCCGCAGGCCCCGTCAAAAGTCCTCCGGCAAAGCGGCTGTCTCACATGAGATGACAAGAGCGCACAAGAAGCGATCCTTATCCAGGATGGGGCCCTGAGCAATCAGCTTCCCGCCCTCGGTGTTTCTGAAGGTGACTCGCCAAACAGTTCCCGGTAGTGCGTGGCGAAGTGGCTCAGGTGAAAGAACCCCATGGCCACCGCGATCTCACCGACGTTTTGCGCGGTAGCCTGGGTGGTGATCAAACATCGCCGAACGGCATTGAGCCTCAGGTTGCGCAGATATTCGACCGGACGCATCCCGGTCACTGCCTGGAAGCTGTTCTGCAAGGTCCTGCGACTCACCCGCAGACGCTCGCACAAATCGAGAATGCTCAGCGATGTATCGCCGCTGTCCCCGACCAGCTCCTGGCAGCGCTTGACCAAATAGGCGCTGACGGCAAAATTGCCGCGACGACTGCGAACTTCGTCCGAGGCATGACTGAACAGATCGAGGAAGGCATCAAGCAGAACGTCCTCCAGCATTTTTTCCGAGGCCGGGCTGATCGCCTCCGCCTGTTCCAGAAGGTGACGAAACAGCGGCTGGATTCTCTGCTGTACGCGCAGCAGCACCTTTTCATCCACGCTGACCTGCGACACGCTTTTCAAGCGTTTGAGTTGTTCATCCGGTAGTTCAAGGGCCGCCAGCCTGGCAAAACGCAGCATGTCGACGTTGATCGCGAAGAAACGCGTCCCTTGCGGAGCATGCAAGACAAAGTCTTCCCCATCGCGTAACAGCACGACGTTGTGAGCGTCGACCTGATGCCCCTGGACCACCGGCGCGGTGCCCAACGACATGGCAATGCACAAGCGGCCCTTTGGCGCGCAACCGCGCTGCACCACGCGTTTGTCCAGCACTTCCTGGAAGATCTGAAAGCGCTCGGCGCAAATATGCTGCAGTTCGCTGGAAAGGCATCCACGTCCTAGCTGGTCATAGACCTGCTGCCAGCCCAGGATCGAACCGGCGTGCTGTTGAGGGTCATTGAAGGTACGGACTTCGGCGAGCATGATCAGTGTTCCTCGGTGGCCCGATTTTTATGGCAGGCCGTTCATAAGGTCCTCGATCGTCCATGACAGCGGCAGGGTTTACACGGCGCCAGCGTCCGCCTGGAAAACCAAAGCCAGTTCCGTGCCAAGCATGTGCAGGCGGTACTCGGCGGGCTGAATGTCCATGGGCGGCAGCAACGCGCCCGACAACACCACCTGCCCCGCTTCAAGGCGCTGCCCGTCCGCCAGCAATCGCCGGATCAGCCAGCATACGTTCACCTGCGGCGTGTCCTCCCGCGCTTGGGTATCACCGCTGCCGCAAGCCACGCCGTCTCGCGCCAGGCAATAGCTCACGTGGGGTATCTGACCGGGCTCAAGCTCGATGCGCGGACCAACGCAGTACAGCGCCGCCGCCGCGTTATCGGCCAGAAACGCCCCGGCGCCGAAGCTCCAGTCCTGCCATCGACAGTCGGCAATTTCAAAGGCCGGCGCGACGGCGCAGACACAGGCCAGGATTTGCTCGTCACTATAATCGCCGGGCGCCAGGGTTCGCCCCAGAAAGCACGCCAATTCAATCTCGAGCTTGGGCTGGATCAGGCTCGTCAGGTCCACCGAACTGCCTGGCTCGACGGCCATGACATCAGTCAGGGCGCCCAATACCGGTTCGTGAATGCCCATCCGGTTCTGCGCTGCGCTGCCGGCGAACGCGACCTTCCATCCCCTCAGTTGCTCGCCACGGGCCTGACGCTGACGCAACGCTTCGCGCTGCATGGCGTAGCCTGCCGGCAAGTCGAACGCCTGGGGGCTCAAGGCCGGCAACGCCTGCGCCGCCAGGGTTGCACGATGAAGCTGGACCAGCAGTTCATCCGATTGCCTCATGAAAGTTGCTCCGCGAGTTTGCGCAGTACTCCGTCAAGTCTCTCGGGCGTGGTAATCGCGGCGACAAAGCGGTCCGGCCGCACCACCACGACGCAGTCACGGACCTTGGTAAACCACTCTCCCAGACGGTTATCGACGTCCTCGACGCAAATGGCCCGGGCGGCGGACAACGGCTGGTTACGGCCCTTGCCACTGCGCGAGCGGTTGATCTGAATGAAGCGCGTGTCCCAGCGCGCCCAGTAGGTCCGGGTTTCTTCGCTGAGGGGCTCGCTCGGGTTGACCCGATAGCCCAGCACGGCATAAGAATGCCCCAACACTTCGTCCAGACGCCGCCGCTGGCCTTGCTCATCTTCGACGGCCGGCTGGATGAACAACTGCCCCACCAGGTCATCCTCGTGCAATTCGGCGCGTTCGTGATGCACCAGGCCCTTGGTAATGGTCGCCTTGGGTTTGAACTTGAATTCCAGCAAGTGCGAGCGCAGGTTGTCGACGCTGTTGACGGCCTGGAACAACCAGTCCCGCACACCGGCCATCAGCGGATTGGTCAGCCCCAACACCGCGCCCATGTTATCGGCCAGGGCAATGAGGTCGGTCGCATGCCCGCGCCGTTCCTGGTCGTAACTGGCCAGAATCGACGCCGAGGCGCGTCCCTGGATGATGGCGGCGATTTTCCAGGCGATATTCACCACATCCCGCAGGCCCGAGTTAAGCCCCTGCCCGGCCCACGGCGGGGAAATATGCGCCGCATCGCCCACCAGTGCCACGCGGCCCTCGACAAACCGTGCAGCCACTCGGGAATTATGGGTGTAGGCGCGTATGCGGATGATCTCCAGTTGATCGGCTGCACTGCCAATATGCCCGCGGATCAGGCCACGGATGGTCGTTTCCTCGCACATCGTGTTTTCATCTTCGCCCTCCAGCAGCATGAATTCCCAGCGGCGTTGCTGGTAAGGCAGGTAGATGCAGACGAAGGGCCGTTGAGGGTCGGCATGCAGGGCCGTGTAGGGGGCATCCAGGCTGTCGTTGGTGGTATCGACCACGACCCATTTGCGTGGATGGGTCAGCCCCAGCAACTCGATCCCGAGTTTCTTGCGAACGCTGGAACGCCCGCCGTCCGCACCGATCACGTATTGCGCCTGGAGCTGATACGGTTCGCCTTGGGCATCGCGCACCTGCAAGGTCACACCTTGCGCATCCTGCTCCAGACCGAGCATTTCATGCCTCTGGCGCAACTCGACGCTCGAGTGTCTGCCCAATTGCTCCCGCAGCGTGCCTTCCAGCAACTGCTGCATGAAGATATTACGCATCGGCCAGCCATAGTGGGCGGTGCTGGGCTTGACCTCGGCAAAGCACACGCCCCGGGCGTTGTAGTAGCGCAGCGGCACGTTGCAGATCATGTCCCGCGTGGCCAGCTCGGCGATGTCGATGCCTTGCAAAACGCGCAGCGCTTCATCATCCATGCCCACCGCACGCGGATACGGCAGTATGCCGTCCGACAGCTCGAGGACGACGCAGTCGATACCGTACAGCCCCATGTAATGCGCGGCGGTGATCCCGTTCGGGCCACCGCCCACGATGACCACCTGGGTTTTGTCCTGCTTCATCACGCTTCACCGCTTCGTTGTTGTGGTTGTAGGTGTTGGCCGTGCAAGTAGTCGGCGACCACACGGTTGAACGCTGCGCCCTGATCATCATGGACGTAATGACTGGCGTCGGCGATCTCCGCGCTGTGTACCATCGGGTTGGCGTCCTTCATTGCCTCGAGCGTCGCCGCCGGAAGAAAGTCGGAGCGCGCGCCGCGAATGAACAACGTCGGGCAATCCAGCGCCCTTACCGCCGGCCACAGGTCCGTCGGTGTGATACTCAGGCGCGCCTGGGCAATGCCCAGTTGGTCGTGACGCCACTCGATACCTTCGAGCGTTTCCTTCATGGAATACGTCAGCCTGGAGGCCAACGCCTCTTGGGAAAGACCGGGGCGCGCCCGTTGCCAGAATTGAGCGGCGCTTTCCCAGTCGGAGAAAGACAGGGGCGTTTCGCTCATCTCGCGGCGGATGCGCTCGGCACCGTCGCCGCTGATCGAGGATCCGGGACCGATATCCTCGATCACCAGTGCCTGGAGTCGCCCGGGGTTGAGTCGTGCATACTCCAGCGCATTGGTACCACCGAGGGAATGGCCCACCAGGACGAACTGCTGCAACCCCAGGTGCGCCACCAGATCCTCCAGATCGTTGACATAGGTCTCGGTCCGATAGGTGCTGGCAGGCGCCCATTCGCTGTGTCCTCGGCCGCGCTGGTCGAGGGCATAGCAGCAGTACGGCTCACCCAGGGCATTGGCCAGGGAGTGCCAGGTCTGGGCATAGGATCGCAGCCCATGAAGCAGCACCACCGGGATGCCTGGTGTATCGTCCCGGGACAGGCTGCCCCAGGCCAGATAGTGCAGGCGCAGCCCCGTTCGATTGCTGAAGAAATGGCTGTTTGCGGACATTCGTTCGGTTCCCACAGTCAATGCCTCAATGCAAGCCGTCATTACCCTTGACGTCAGCGGCCTGCAGGCCGCCCAGACGCGCATGCAAACGTCCACGGGTGGCGAAGGCCCAGATGATGATCAGCTCATCGGCAGACGGCCCATCGCCAAACGAAAGCGAAAGGCTGTCGTAATGCGAACGCACGTACAGCGCATCCTTGTGGGCCAGCGGCACGTCGATGGTCACGCCTGGGCCGCCGCGCTTGCCGGTGGAAGGTACCCAGGACTTGCCACCGCCCAAGGCAACACGGATCGGATCCGCCGCCGGATTGGTGAGCAGCGCATTGCCATGCTCGTATTCGCCCAGGGTGCCGACCAGGCACGCCTTGCCATAACTGACAATCGCATGCTCGCCCGCCAACGCCTGGATGCGCCGACCAAACTCCTGGCCCAGCAACGGTGACGGTTCCACCAGTTCGGCCAGGCTTTCGCTGTAGCGGCCGGCGTAGGGGTTGGCGATCACGGCGGCGACGGCGTATTTGAACAACGGTTCGCCATCGGCCAACCGGCCACTTTCGTTGGCCAGGGTTTCTTCGACGAAGCTGTACCATTTGCGGATGTGGTAACTGGCGAAATTTGCGCTTTTCATGGCTCAGTGCTCTTTCAAAGTGGATCGAGGTCAAACTTGCGGCTGGGCGCTCCGGCGGCCCTGAACCGGGCCTTGCCTCGCTCGTCGTCATGTTCGGTCTCGAGGAAGAATTCCATGCGGTTGCCGTCGGGGTCGTTGAAATACACGCCGTTGCCGATCTCGTGATCGGTGATTTTCACCACCTCGATCCCCTTGCCGAGCAACATGCCGTAGAGCTGGCGCAGCGTGGTCAGGTCACCGGCGATTTCCAGCCCGTAATGCTGCAGGCCCAGGCCGCCCTGATGGGCCCCTGGCTCGGCACGGAGTAACGCGATGTCGTGGTGCTTGGCACCGAACGCCATCATGATCCAGCTGTCTCCCCGGGCGCTTTCGTGCATGCCCAGGACGTCGGCGTACCAGCGTGCCGACGTTTCCGGGTCGCGAACGAACAGCGACAGGTGGGTACGAACGACCTCGACTTTCATCGCGCGATACCTCAGTTCTTCTTGATGATGGATTGATGCCCGGACTTGATCTGCGCCACTGCCGGTGTCCAGAGCACATCGGCGATTTCACTGAACTCGCGCCATTGCTTCTGCCAACCGTCACCGCCGTTCTCGGAGGTGAACAGGTGCCCGTACTTGGTGCCGGCGACGATCTGGCGTGGGTCAGCCGGGTTGCAGGCAATCGCCCAGATGCATGAGTTGGGTTGTTGCGACAATGGCAGCACCTCCCAACTGACAGCCGCGTCGCGGGAGATGAGCACTTTGCTCGTGGTGCCGGGGGTACCGTCGGAAATGCTCAGGTAAAGCGTGCTCTCACTGCCCAGTGGTGCGTTCATCGCGCGCACGTAATACAAGCCGAAGGTTTCGCGGGCGACGATGCCGGTCCAGGTCTGTCCTTCATCGAGGCTGCGGTAGACCGCGTTGACGCACACCACCACGATGACTTTCTGGCCATGGTTGGGCAACACCAGGATGTTGTGGACGTCCGTGTTGAAGTCCCATAGCAGCCGATCGTCGACTCGGGTCCAGCTCTCGCCCCCGTCGCGGCTATGAAACAGGCCACCCTCTTCCAGGCCGAACCAGAGCTGGTTGCGATCAATCGGGTCATAGGCGAAGGCCAGCAAGCGGGGCCGGCTGACGCCCTCGCAGAACTCCGGAATCTCCACCGGGGCACGCTCCCAGTTTCGCCCACCGTCGAGGGTGCGCCAGAGGACTGCTCGTGAAGGTGCGCCTGTGCCAACGAAAATACGCTGGGCATCTGCCGGGTCCACGGCAACCTTCCACACGGTCTGGTCGTTGAACGGCGAGTCCACTCGCTGCCAATGCCCACCGGTGTCGTGGCTGACGCACAGGCCGACGTCGGTACCGGCATAGATCACTTCAGGCGTACCGGGATGCACGCTCAGGGATCGGGTGATCGCATCGAACTCAAGGTCCTGCCCGAGGCCCAGGCGATGCCAGGTCCGGCCGTCGTCGGCGCTGCGGATCACCGCCTGGCCGACGGTGGCAACCAAAAGGGTTCCGTTACTCATTGCTGCTGCTCCTCAAATGAAGATGCCACGTGTCAGGCCGCCATCGATGCCGATGGACTCGCCCGTGACGGCGCCGGCCTTGGGGGACGCCAGGAAGCCGATCAACCAGCCCATCTCGATGGGCGCCAGGGTGCGGCGGATCGGCGTCGCGTCGATGTAGCCCTGCTCGATCTGCCCGGGCGTCTTGCCCTGCTTGACCCCCTCGCGCTCGTACAGCTCTTGGATGTGCGGGGTATCCACCACACCGGGGTGGATCAGGTTGACGGTGATGCCGCTAGGACCAAGCTGGTCGGAGAGCGTCTTGGTCATATGAGCAATGGCCAGGTTGCGCATTCCCGAGAGCACCTTGCTGCCGCGCCCGGTCAGGCCGCCGATGTTGATGATCCGGCCGAAACCGCCCGCCTTCATGTGCGGGGTGACGGCCTTGGCACAGCGGAAATAGCCGATGACCTTGGTGTTGAGGTCCGAGAGCAATTCATCGTCGCCCGCGTGCTCGATGTCGTTGCGCACCACGCCGGACGGCGCCGCCGCCCCGTTGACCAGGATGTCGATGCGGCCGAAGTGCTTGTGGGCGGCCTGCACCATGTCGGACACGGCCGACATCTGGTTGGTGTCACAGTACAGCGGCAACACTTCGTTGCCGGTCTCTGCGCTGATTTCCTCGGCGGCCTGCTCGAGAAACTCCATGCGCCGCGCGCAGATCGCCACCTTGCAGCCCTCTTGGGACAGAAAGCGTGCGACTTCCTTGCCAATGCCCATGCCACCGCCGGTGACGATCGCCACGCGGCCTTTTAATTCCAGATCCATAGCAGTTCCTCTTGTGATTGTTCGGCTCAGGCGAGATCGACGAAAACACTTTTGGTTTCGGTGTAGGCATCGATCACGTTCTTGCTCATTTCCCGTCCCCAACCGGAATGTTTGTAACCACCAAACGGCGAGGCCGGGTCGACGACGTTCCAACAGTTGATCCACACCGAGCCGGCCTTCAGTTGCGCGGCGACGCGATGAGCGGAGCGCAAGTCCCGGGTCCAGAGCCCCGCTGCCAGGCCATAGGGCGAGTCGTTGGCCCGCAGTACCAACTCGTCGACTTCAGTCCAGCTCATGACGGTCAGCACCGGGCCGAAGATTTCTTCGCGCGCGACGCAGGCCCGCTCGGCACGGTCAAGAAACACGCTGGGCTGGATGAAGTGGCCGTGCTCCAGATGGGCCGGCCGCTCGCCGCCGCAGATCAGCTCGGCGCCTTCCTCCTGGCCCCGTTGCAAGTAACCACGGACCGAGCCCAACTGGCGGGCCGATACCAGCGGCCCCATGCTGTTGGCCGGGTCCAGCCCGGGCCCGAGCACATGGGCGGCGGCGTGGCGCTGGAGTTCTTCCAGCACCTGATCGAGCACACTGGCGTGCACGTAGAGGCGCGAGCCAGCGGTGCAGACCTGCCCTTGGTTGTAGAAAATCCCGTCGGCGGCGCCCTTGGCGGCGCGCACGATATCGGCGTCCGGCAAGATGATGTTGGGCGACTTGCCGCCCAGCTCCAGGGAGACCTTTTTCATGTTGCCGGTGGCCGCTTGAGCGATCAGCCGACCGACCTGAGTCGAACCGGTGAAGGCGATCTTGTCCACGTCCGGATGCCCGGCCAGTGGTGCGCCGGTATGGGCGCCCAGGCCGGTGATCAGGTTGACCACCCCGGCCGGAAAACCGGCGGCCTCGATCAACTGCACCAGGCGAATCGCAACCAGGGGCGTCTGCTCGGCCGGCTTGAGCACCGCGACACAACCGGTCGCCAATACCGGACCGAGCTTCCACACGCACATGGTCAGCGGGAAGTTCCACGGCACGATCAGCGCACAGACCCCCACGGGCTCACGCAGGGTGTAATTGAGCATCGGCGCGCCACTGGAAGGTGACACCGGATGCGTGCCGCCCTCGATCTTGGTCGGCCAACCGGCAAAATAGCGAATGATGTTGGCGGCGCTGGCTGCCTCACCGCGGGCGTTGGCGATCGGCTTGCCGTTTTCCAGGGTGATCAACTGAGCCAGCTCTTCGCGGTGCTGATCCAGCAGTTCAGCCAGACGGAACAACAACAGGCCACGCTGGGCGGGTGAATGTTGCGCCCAGGGTCCGGTGAAGGCTGCGCGAGCTGACGCAACGGCGGCGTCGACATCGCGCTCGCTGCCTTCGGCCACTTCAGCCACGCTGCATTCGCTGGCCGGATTTTCCACGGCGAACCGGCGACCACCGTCGGCGTCCTGCCAAGTGCCGCCGATGAATAGACGGCCGGGTTGCGAAAGGAATGTTTCGACGGCAGGCAATAACTGGATCTGACTCATATCCCCTCCTTCACAACGCCATTTCAATCAGGCAAGGACCGCCATCGGCGGATGCATTGGCCAAAGCCCGCTGCAGTTCGGCATTGGTGTGCACCGTGCTGGCCGGCAAGCCGTAGCCTTTAGCCAGAGCTTTCCAGTCGATACGTGGACGGTCCAGCACAGTGAGGCTCAGGGCTTCGGGGCCCAGCTCGGTCATGCCAAAACGGCGCAATTCGTTCTGCAGGATCGCGTAGCGATGGTTGGCCGCGATCAGGATCACCACCGGCAGTTGTTCACGAGCGATGCTCCACAGGGTTTGAATGGTGTACTGGGAACTGCCGTCCGATTGCAGGCAGAACACCCGGCTGCCGCGCTCGGCCAACGCCGCGCCGAAGCCCACCGGAATGCCCTGGCCGATGGCGCCGCCCGTGTTGGTCAGCACCCGGTGCCGTGCGGCACGGGCCGAAGCGGTGAAGAACGGGTAGCCACAGGTGCCGCCTTCCACCGAGACAATGCAGTCGTGCGGCAGCGACGCGGCCAACACTTGCCCTATCGACTGCGGGGTCAGCTCGGCGGCGGCCGGCGGCAACTCGACACCCATCGGCGTCGGCACGAAGGCCGGCGCTTGCAGTGCGTCGGCCAGCGCGGTGAGTGCGCCGGCCACGTCATCTCCGACGTCTGCCAGGTGAAGCAAGCGATCACGTTCGGCCAGGCGAGAGGGAATCCCTTCGTAGCCGAAGTAGCTGATCGGCTCGGGGATACCGGCGCACACCACCGCGTCGTACTGGTCCAGGACGCCGATGGCGACCTCGGGGAAATAGGGCAAGCGGTCCAGGTCCGGCAGGCCACCGCCGCGGTAGCTCAAGCGTGGGAAGGTTTCGGCAAACAGATGCACGCCGGGCAATTGCGCCAGGCGCCCTGCCGCTTCGAGGCCGGCGACCGACAGACCCTGGTCGCCCACGATAAACACCAGCCGTTGGCCATTGCGCAGTGCCCGGGCGACGGCTTCGATCCGATCACCGGCAAACCGCCGAACCGGCGCGTGCAAGGTGGTAAAGGCGCGTTCCTGCACCACTTCGTTGGCTTGCAGATCCATCGGCAGGATCAGGCTGGCGATCTGGCCCTTGGCTTGCCAGGCGCAACGCACGGCCTCTTGGAAATCTTCGCCAATGCCCGACGCCGTGCGCGAGGTACGCACCCACCCGGAGACGCTACCGGCCAGCGCCTGGATATCACTGGCGAGCGGTGGATCGTAGTTGACGTGCCATGACGCGTGATCGCCGATGACATTGACAATCGGGGTGTTGGCGCGGCGGGCGTTGTGCAGGTTGGCAATGCCATTGGCAAAGCCGGGCCCCAGGTGAGTCAAGGTCATCGCCGGCTTGCCGGCAATCCGCCCGTAACCGTCCGCAGCGCCGGTGCACACGCCCTCGAACAGGGACAGGACCGGCTTGAGCGCCGGGGCGCTGGCCATGGCGGCCACCAGGGGGATTTCAGTCGTTCCGGGGTTGGCGAAACAGTACTCGATACCGCTTGCCACCGCCGCCTTCACTATCAGTTGCGCGCCATTCATTTCCAGCCCTCTTCTACGAGCGTTTGCATTGGCTGAGATTTATCACACATCAAAACCAACATAACAAGCACTTTATTTGCGTAAAACTCGTATTTTGAGATTTAATGTATTTTTACGAGAAATCACTCCCACAAATACGCTTGCATTTCTCAAGCCTTGGAGTAACGTGGCGGCGCATCAGTCAGCTGCTGAGCAGGCTTTCCATCCCTGGCGCGTCTACCTATAGTGCTCACCCAACGGCCAGCCACGCGCCCTTCCCCCTTAGGAGCCAAATGAGCAGTCTGAGTAAAATGTTGAGTGTCCTGGACCTGTTCGGCCCGCAACGGCTGAAGATCGATCCCGACACCATTGCCGAGCACATGGGCCTTTCACGGGCGACCGTGTATCGCTACGTCAAGGACCTCTGCGACGCGGGCCTGCTGAGCCGGGTGGATGCCGGCAGCTACGGCCTGGGGCCACGGATCATCGAGCTGGACTGGATGATGCGGCAGTACGACCCGATCCTCGTGGCCGGCCGCGAGCTGATGCACGAGCTGTCCGAAGAAACCGGCCTGGCGGTGTTCGCCAGCGTTTTCTATGACGGTCACATCATCAACACCTACATTGCCGAGCCCACCGATACCTACCATTTCGCATTCGGCCGGGGGCAACCGCTGCCGTTTTTCCGGGGTGCACAGTCCAAGGTCCTGATCGCCTTCCAGAAGAGCCGACGCCTGCAACGCCTGTACGACGAACACATGGCCAACGACCCCGACAATCCCTATGACTGGGCGAGTTTCTCCAAAGCGGCGAAGAAGATCCGCAAGGACGGTTACTGCCTGACCCACGATGAACTCAACCAGGGGCTGACCGGTATCGCGGCGCCGATCATCCACCCTGAGATCGACGAGGTGGTGGGTAGCCTTTCTGCGGTCGGCAGCAGCCAAAGCTTCAAGCTGCTGCGCCAGGAAACGGTGGTCGAAATGGTGATGGACACCACCCGGCGCATCGCCGAAAAAATGCAGACCCCACCCGCGCCGCTCCAGCGCTAGACCGCAGTGCTGCGGCGCAACTCAGAGCCGCAGCCCGTGCTTCAGAACGGAACGGCCACCGTCACCTGGCTGTACAGGTTGCTGCCGTTGCCTGTCGCTTGATTGCCCCCCGTTGTCGAGTCCCGGTCCGGTTTGTAGAGACCCACAAGCGGGGTGATGATCAGGTGTGGGTTAACGGCCCACTCGGCGTAGACATCCAGTTCCCGTGCATCCAGGTTCAGCGCATTGCTTTTACGCACCGTGTTGAAGTCGAAGAACAGCACGCCGAGGGTCAGGTTTTCCAGCGGCGTGGCCTTCAGGCCGACATGGTGAATGGCGGTATTGCTGTTGAACGGCCCGGCGTAGTTACCGGCTACTTCGCCCTGGAACCAGGTCCCGTAGCCGGTACTCTGGCCGGTAAACAACGAGTCCCATTTCTGCGAGTAGCGGGTATAGCGGTACGTCAGTTTCGGTGCCCAGGCCACGTCGGCAAAGGTGTATCCAGCCTCGGCGTACCAGGCTTTCTCGGGGCCGGCGTCCTTGTCTTGCCAGGCGTACTCAAACGCCAGGCTGACGTTCTCGATGCCCGCGTCCCCCTCACCACGAAGGCTGTAGACATCCATCCCCTCGCGCTGCTTCTGGAAGTCGCTGGCCCAGCGCTCATTCACATCAAGGCCATGCACCCACGTCAGCCCCAACGTCCCGGCCTTGGCGGTGTAGTCCAGAGTAGCGGCGGCCAGCTCGGTTTCGGCCTGGGCGCGGTTGTCGGACTTCAGCCACGCCATGCTGCCATGCACACCGTCCTGCCCACCCAGGCGCACCACGGCGGTTTGATCGAAGGCGTGTCGGGCGGCCAGGTAATAGGCGCCACCTCGATTCAGGCGTCCATCGGCGGGGCCTTTGCCCAGGTTCGGCCCGTCATCGTTGATCAGGAATCCCCTGCCCAGCTTGACCACCTGGCGTCCGCCCGAGATGTCGACGCCGTCTTGCCCCAACAGCGGGAACAGATCGGCGGAACGCCAGCCTAGATAAGCGTCTTCAATTTTCGTGGTCCGCTCGGTTCCCAGGCTGTTGCCTGCCGCGTCACCGTCTCCCCAGGTCGCGGAACTGACCAGGCTGAACGCCCCGTAGGCGGTTCCACGACCGGCCAGGGCCTGGTCGCCACTCAAGCCATATTTGATGAAACCTTCGCGCCAGATAGACCCGCCCGGCGTCCCGTCGTAGTTCTTGCGGCTGTTGAAATGACCGAATACCGCCAGCACGTCGGCGTTGAGATGACTGTCTTCGTCGGCAAACAGCTCATAGGCCTGGGCCTGGCCCATGGCGCAGAACGCCAATGTGCAGGCGAGACCGCCGCTGAAAAATTCAATACGCGATGGATACCGCATGGCTGAAGCTCCTTGTGGTGCGCCTTTCAAAGGCTGTCTTGGCGATTCGTGAAGCCGGCGCAGCTCACCGCGCCGGCTTTACAGGGTCAGCGGCAGGTGGCGAAGGCGCTGTCGAGGGCCTGAACCATCACGTCGGCTTCTTCGGAGGTGAGGGTCAACGGCGGCGACAGGACGATCTTGTTGCCTATCGGGCGCACCAGCACGCCAGCGCGGCGTGCTTCGTCAGCGATGCGACTGGCAAGGCCTGTCGCTGGATCAAGGGGTTGGCGGGAGGTCTTGTCCGCCACCAGGTCCAAGGCGATCATCAGGCCCTTGCCACGCACCTCACCCACCACCGCGTACCGCTCGGTCATAGGCTGCAACTGCTCCAGCAACTGGGCGCCGATTTTCCCGGCGTTGGCCGGCAGGTCCTCGGCCTCGACAATATCCAGCACCGCCAGGGCGGCGGCGCAAGCGGTGGGGTGCCCGCTGTAGGTGTAGCCGTGCATGATCACACTGCTGAACCCCGGCCCGTTCTCGATTGCATCGGCAATGCGCTGGTTGAACACCGTGGCGCCCATCGGGATGTAACCGGCGGTGATGCCTTTGGCCAGGCACAGCATGTCTGGCGCGACACCCCACCCGCGACTGCCGAGCATGCAGCCAGTACGGCCGAACCCAGTCACCACTTCATCGGCAATCAACAGAATGCCGTGGCGATCGCAGACTTCGCGCAGTCGCTTCCAGTAGTCCGCCGGCGGCACGATGACGCCACCCGCGCCCTGCACCGGTTCGGCGATCAGCGCAGCAATGGTTTGTGCGCCCAGCAGCGCGATCTGGTCTTCCAACTGCCGGATGCAATGGGCCGTCAGTGCTTCCGGATCGCGGCAATCCCAGGGATTGCGATATAGCCACGGCGTGTCGAGCAAATGACAGCCCGCCAGCAATGGCCCATGGTTGTAGTGGTACACACCGTTACCACCCACCGAAGTGCCCCCCATGTGCACGCCGTGATAGCCGTTGCGCAACGACAGGAAGCGGGTGCGCCCCGGCTCGCCGCTGGCGATCCAGTACTGGCGGGCCATTTTCAATGCGGTTTCCACCGCATCCGAACCGCCGGCGCTGAACAGCACCCGGGCCATGTTTTCCTGGGCGAACATCGCGATCAGTCGCTCAGCCAGGTCGAACACCCGCGGATGAGCGATGCCATCGAACGTCTGGTAGTACGCCAGCTCGTCCAGTTGCGCGGCAATGGCGGCCTTCACCGACGCCCGATTGTGGCCCACGTTCACGTTCCACAAGCCGCCGACGCCGTCGAGCATGCGCTGACCGTCGATGTCGGTGATGTAGTTGCCGTCGCCCTTGGCGATGATCAGGGTTTTCGAGCGCTGGGCCGGTGCCGCAGAACTCATCGGGTGCCAGAATTTTTTCTGCGCTGTCTTGTATTGCTCATACATGATTCAAACCCTCACTCAGTTTCACGGGTGCGTACAAACAGCAATTGCTGGCCTGTGAATTCCAGCAACCCTTCAAGGCCGAACTCGACACCGAACCCGGACATCTTGCTGCCGCCAAAAGGCGTATTCGGCTGGATCTGCGCATGGCAGTTGACCCAGGCCACGCCGCTTTCCAGGCGGCAGGCCAAGGCCTGTGCCTGCTCGACGTCGCTGCCCCAGACCGACCCACCCAAGCCCATGTCGCTGGCATTGGCGCGGCGCAGGACATCCTCGACATCCTCGACATCCTGATAGGCGATCAGCGGCAGCACCGGACCGAACTGTTCTTCATCGACCAGGCGCTGCCCGTCCGTCACATCGGCCACCAGGGTCGGCAGGTAGAAAAAGCCCGGCCGGTCCAGGCGTGCACCGCCACACAACACCCGGGCCCCATGGGCACGGGCATCGGCCACCAACGCCTCGACCAGCTCCAACTGTTCGAGGTTTTGCACCGGCCCGAAGGTGACCCCGGGTTCCAGGCCGTCACCGACCTTCTGGCGCGCGGCAATCCGCGCCAGCGCCTCGGCGAAGGCTTCGTACTGGGACTGGTGGATGTACAGACGCTTGAGGGCGGCGCAGGTCTGGCCCATGTTCAGGAAGGCCGCCTGGAAAATGTCCTCGGCCACGGCCTCCACCGACGTACCTGGCAACACGATCGCGGCGTCATTGCCCCCCAGCTCCAGCGTCAGGCGCTTGAGATTGCCGGCGGCGCCACGCATCACGCTCTGGCCGGTGGCCGTGGAGCCGGTGAATACGATCTTGTGGATGCCGCTGTGGGAGGTGATCGCACTGCCGAAACCCTGTTCACCCGTCACAATGTTGATCACACCCTTGGGCACATGACGGGCGATGATGTGCACCAGGCTCAGGGTGCTCAAAGGCGTGAGGCTGGAGGGTTTGCTGATCACGCAATTGCCCGCACGCAGCGCCGGCATGATGTGCCAGATGGCGATCATGAACGGCCAGTTCCACGGCGTGATCGACGCCACTACCCCCAACGGCTTGCGGTGCAGCTCGATGCGCTGGGCCGGTGTTTCTTCCACCCGCTCCACCGGAATCTGCTGTTCAGCGGTATATCGTGTCCAGGCAACCGCGCCCATGACTTCGAAGCGGGCGAGCGCCAGTGGCTTGCCCTGTTCCTGGACGATCAGCCGGGCCAACGCCTCGGCCTGCGCTTCGATGTCCGCCGCGATGCCCAGCAGGCGCTCGCGACGGTCTTCGTCGGTGCTGTGCCGCCACTCGCTGAAGGCCGCTTGCGCCGCGTCGACCGCCAGGTCCAACTGAGCCAGGGAGCCGGCCGGGCATCGGGCGAAGGCTTTGCCGGTAGCCGGGTTGATGACATCGAAGTCACCCTTTTCACCGCTGACCGCAACCCCGTTGATGAGCATTTTATAATCGTGCATCAGAACCTCCCTTTCACGCGCAGACGGGCCGTCCCGTACCACGCGGACCGGTATTTTTCGTGAGAGTTGAACAGTGCCGCGCAGGGCCCTAGAGCTTGTGGCTGCCCAACGCCATGAACCGCTCGGGCGAAAACCTGCGCAGCCGGACCGCCAGGCCTACACCGACGATCAACGCAACAGGGATGATGGCGCAGAGGGAGTAAGACAGAAGCACGCTGGCCCCGGTCAGCACGTCGAAATGAATCACCGCCAGCGCCAAGACCACCAGCAGCGCCAGACAGGAAAAGACCGGCAGGATCCGACCGCGCCAGAGACCCAGTTTCAGCTCCGGATGACGCCGGAAGTAGACCACTACCGCAGCCGAGGTCAGCGCCATCAGCAGGATCACGCACAGGGTCGCCAGGTTGGAGAGCCAGGCGAACAGCTGCAGGATCGGATCAGCATCCAGCGCAGCGAAAATCAGCACCACCACGGCGGCGATCAGGCTTTGCAGTGCCGAGCCCATGTGCGGACTCTGGTGCACCCGGTGGGTCGTGCCCAATCGGTGAGGCAGCAAGCCGTCACGCCCGATGGCATAGAAGTAACGGGCCGCAGCATTGTGGAACGCCAGCAGGCCGGCATAGATGCTGACCATGAACAGGATGCGGATGACCTGGGTCAGGTGCGGTCCGACAAAGTGATCGGACATGCCATAGATGAACGTGGTCGGGTCCTGCAAGGCCTGCAGCGTCGGGACGATCTTGTCCGCTCCTACACCCACCACCATTGCCCAGACCGACAAGGCATAGAAGCCGCCGATCATCAGCACCGAGCTGTAGGTGGCAATCGGAATGGTGCGATGCGGATCGCGCGCTTCCTCCCCATAGATGGTGGTGGCCTCGAAGCCGATGAACGCGGCGAAGCAAAACAGCAAGCCAATCGACGGCGTCCCGCTGAACACGTGGCTGCGGTCGAACGAATCGAGATTGATGCCACTGTCGCCGCCAGTTCTGAGGATGGCGAAATCCAGTATCAGGATGGCCAGGTACTCGGCAATGACCACCACCGAGAGCACTCGCGCAGAGAGGTCAATCTTGCGATAGCCCAGGATCGCAACACTGGCCATCGCCAGGAGCGAATAGCACCACCAGGGCAATTGCAGATTGAAGACACTGGCCATCGTGCCGCTGACGACGCCACCGAACATGCCGTACAAGCCGACCTGAAGGATGTTGTAGGCGAACATCGCCAACACCCCCGCCGCGCCGCCAGCCAGGCCGCCCAGCCCTCGGGCAGTGAAGGCATAGAACCCGCCCGCGTTGGTCATGTGCCGGGACATGGCGGTGTATCCCGCCGAGAACGCCAGCAATACCAGCAGGGCCAGGATCAACAAGGCCGGCGTGCCGGCACCGTTACCCAGCATGATGCCGATGGGAAAGCCCCCGGCGATGACGCTCAGCGGGCTTGCAGCCGATACCACAAAGAAAATGATGAAGCCGACGCCTAGGGCGCCTCGCTTCAACTCCGTCGAGCTGTTGATCGGGAAAGATACGCTCATTTTTTTAACCTTATTGTATGAGGCCGCTGTTGCAGGACCGGGGCATGCCAGATTCACCGTTCCGCACACCCTTGTGGGTTGGGTGCTGAGGCCGATGCTATGCCCTCGCCAAAACCGTTCGCTATCCCAAATCGGCAGCATTGGAAGTCGCGCCCCACGGTGGGGCAACCCAGTGTCGGGTACACGGCAATGGCTGCCGATTCGGGCTAACGGGAGACTCCCTCCCGCGCGCAAGATAGCCTCGCCCGCCCCTGCATCCAGGGCCGGTCATCCAACAACAATTCAGGTGTGCCGTGCCTTCCCAACGCCAACCCAGGCCTGGCTGCACGCGATCTGAAGCCGCCAGCAGGAAGTCTCAGCATGTTCTTCACTCGTCTCACTATTCAGTGGCGGATCACGCTCCTGAGTGGGCTCTCCCTGCTGGCTGTCGTCGGCGCGTTGACCGGCGCGTCCCTGTACCAGAACCAACAGGGCGCAAAGTTGTTGAAACGGCAGAGCAGTCTGCTTCTCGGCCAATCCGCCCTGGAACGCTTGCAGGCCCAAGCCCTCGCCCACGGCCAACGGGTGGAGCGCTTCTTCAATGAAACAGCGCTGTACGGGGAAGGCTTCGCGCAACAGGTTCTTCAACTGCGCGCCCAGACCCTGGATGGGCGATTGACCGCGGCGCAACTGCGCCAGGTGCTGATCGGCACCACCCGCCAGGCCCTGCTCAAGCGCGAGAAGATCCTTGGGCTGTACGTCGTGTTGCTGCCCGACGCGCTGGCCGGCGAAGATGCCGGTTTCTCGGGCCAGCGGGACCTGGCGGGTAACGAGAGCGGTCGCTTTGCCTTGTATTGGTCGCAAAGCCAGCCAGGGCAACTGGTCCAGGACGTGCTCAGCGAAGCCCAGATCATCGCCAACACTGCGCCGCCGGGCAGCGAGCCGGGGAATGCCTGGTACTTCTGCCCGCAGACGGAGCGGCGCACGTGTGTGACAGAACCCTACGAGGTTGAAGTCGAGGGCCAGAAAACCCTCATGAGCAGTATCTCGATCCCACTGATGGACAAGGGCCAGGCCATCGGCGTGGTGGGCATGGACATCAGCCTCGATACCCTGCAGAAACTCGCCACCAGCCTGGCCGATGACTTGTATCCCGGTCACAGCGAGATCAGCATACTGTCGCCGTCGGGGCAGCTTGCCGGCCACAGCGGCAGCGTATCGGACACCTCAGTCGACGTGCGCCAGACCGTGCAGACAGTCACCGCCGGCGCCCCGTGGCAGTTGCAGATACGCGTTCCCGAAGCCTTGGTGCAGGCACCGGCCTTGCAGATGCAAGCCCAGTTGGATGACAGACAGCAACACGCCAACTGGGTCAATCTGGGCCTGGGCCTGCTGGCCGGTGGCCTCGGGTTGTCACTCATCTGGCTGACCGCCTATGGCGTGACCCGGCCGCTGCTAACCGTGGCCGACATGCTCAATGCCATTGTCGAGGGCGACGGCGACCTCACCCGGCGCCTGCCCGACGATCGCAGCGATGAGCTGGGCCAGCTGGCCAACGGTTTCAATCGCTTCCTTGCCAAACTGCAGCCCATCATCCACGATATCCAGCAAGCGTCCCAAGACACCCGCAACACCGCCGACACCTCCTCGCAGGTGGCCCAGGAAGTAAGCACCGGCATGTCCAGGCAGTACCGGGACGTCGAACTGGCCGCCACCGCCCTGCATGAGATGAGCGCCAGTGCCCAGGAAGTCGCTCGCAACTCCCACCAGGCAGCGGATGCGGCAACCCGCGCCGAAGGCGCAAGCCGATCAGGGCGCGCGCTGTTCGCCAACGCCGTCGCCAGCATCGGTACCCTTGACCAAAGCCTCGAAACCACCCTCGGTCAAGTGCAGACACTCGCTGACAACAGCCAACAGATCAACCAGGTGCTGGACGTGATCTGCGCCATCGCCCAACAGACCAACCTGCTGGCCTTGAACGCAGCGATCGAAGCAGCCCGGGCCGGTGAACAAGGTCGCGGCTTCGCGGTGGTGGCAGACGAAGTTCGACACCTGGCCAGCAATACCCAGAATTCGGTCGAACACATCCGCAAGGTGATCGAAGCGCTGCAGCAGCTCAGCCGGGAAGTCGTGCATAACACTCAACTCAGCCGCGAACTGGCGCGGGGCAGCGTGACGCAGGTCGAACAAACCCACGCGGCCTTGCAGCACATCAGTGACGCCATAGAAGTGATTGAGCAAATGAACCAACAGATCGCCAACGCCTCCCTGGAACAAAGCTCAGTGGTCGAAGAGATCAGCCATCGGGTCAGCGACATTCGCACAATCAGTGAAACATTGACCCACCGGATGCAGGACGCATCGCAAGCCAGCCTTCAGCTCTATGAAATGGCCAACCACCAACTGCAACGAGTGGGGCATTTTCGTACTTGAGGACGCAGGGTTTCTGATTGCAATTGTTGGCTGTGGCCCTGCGGTAAATACGCACATAAGCCACCCTGTCACGCTGCCTGCCGGCAGGGAGTAGCTTCAGGCTCTGCGCAATTTCTGTCGCGACACATCTCAGAACTAATATTGAAGTCGTAGGTCATCAGGGTGGCCGAGGTTGAGTCATTCCGCCGGACCTCAAGCATCGAACAGCCTGCCCCGTGAGCATCTACCTGGATCGCCGCATCAATCTGTCGCTCGACAGCCTCAACTTCTTCCTCGCCGACGTGCGCGACGGCCTCGGGCCCTACCTGGCGATCTATCTGCTGGCAGTGCATCACTGGGACCCGGCCAGCATCGGCGTGGTGATGACCCTTGCCGGGATCGCTGCTCTCGTTGCTCAAACGCCCGCCGGAGCACTGGTTGACAGTAGCCGCAGCAAGCGAGCACTGATTGTTGCTGCCGCGTTGGTGGTGACCGCCAGTTGCCTGCTGCTGCCCTTCGTCTCGTCATTCAGCCTGGTGGCGCTCACACAGACCTTGAGTGCCGCGGCGGCCTCGATCTTTGCTCCGGCCATTTCCGCCATTACCCTTGGAATGACCGGCCCACGAGCATTTACCCGGCGAACCGGGCGCAACGAAACCTTCAACCACGCCGGCAACGCCTGCGCAGCCTTGCTGGCCGGTTTGGTTGCTTATCTGTTCGGCCCGGTGGCTGTGTTTTATCTGATGGCGGTCATGGCTCTGGCAAGCATATGCGCCGTGGGATTCGTTTCAGCTGATGCCATTGACCACGATCTGGCGCGCGGTCTCGCCCCCCACAGCGGCGGCCAGCCCCAGCCCTCTGGGTTTTCAGTGCTATTGGCCCATCGGTCGCTGTTGATGTTCGCGATATGCTGTGGCTTGTTCCATTTGGCGAATGCCGCAATGCTGCCTCTGGTCAGCCAGAAGCTCGCCCAGGCCAATTTGCACATGGCCACCCCGCTCACGTCCGCCTGCATCGTCGCGGCGCAACTGGTCATGGTGCCGATGGCCTTGCTGGCTGGCGCCAAAGCCGACCAGTGGGGCCGAAAGCGCCTGCTATTGGCAGGCTTTCTGTTTCTTCCCATACGCGGTGTGCTCTACACGTTGTCGGATGATCCGTATTGGCTAGTCGCAGTACAACTGCTCGACGGCGTAGGCGCCGGTCTTTTCGGTGCGTTGTTCCCGGTCATCGTCAAGGATCTCACGCTCGGTTCCGGCCACTTCAATATCAGCCTGGGTGCGCTCACCACCGTGCTTGGCCTGGGCGCTGCGTTGAGCAACGGTCTGGCGGGGTATGTGGTCGGACTGGCTGGCTACGATGCGGCATTCCTGACCCTTAGCGGCGTCGCCGGGGTGGCGTTTTTGCTGCTATGGGTCGGTGTTCCAGAAACCATGCGGCGTTCTGATCGAATTGAAACCGACTCCATTGCTGCCTTACCCTGATAACTTGGCGAGCACGAAGCTCAACGACAATGGTTCCTTGATCGCAACGTTGGGTGAGGCGCACTTCAGCAGCGATGAACGGCCGGATTACGGCCTTACCGAGTCTCGGTGACTTTTTTCAGGAACCGCGGCTGATCGGGGTCACGGCCCCGGGCTTCAGCCAGTTGCGCGGCCATCAGGTAGAACCCCTGGATCATGGTGAACGGCTCCAGTAACGGATGGCCGGTGGTGGCACTCGCCAGATCGGCTCCCGCCGTGCCCACCGGCGCGATCACCAGTACGTTTGCCCCGCGCTGACGCATCTCTTCGACGAACGCCAGCGTGCCGGCCTGCTCCGGGCCGCTGGGGGCAAACACCAGGACGGGGTAACCCGGCTCGATGATTTCCATCGGCCCGTGGCGCACCTCCGCGCTGGAAAAAGCTTCCGCCTGGATGCCGGAGGTTTCCTTGAGTTTGAGCGCGGCCTCCTGGGCGATCGACAGCGCACTGCCACGGCCGATGACCAGCATTTTGTCGGCCCCTGCCAGCAAGGCGACCGCCTTGGACCAGTCATGCTCGGCGGCGGCCTGCATCTGGGCCGGCAGTTGCGGCAGTGCGTGCGCCAAGGCGCGATTGAGACCCAGGGACACCGCCAGGCCCGCCGTCACCTGAACGCCCGCCATCAGCATGGCGACGAAGCTTTTCGTCGCCGCCACGCTCTGTTCAAGGCCAGCGGGCAGCAGAATCTGCGTGTCGCAAACAGCGGCCAAGGGCGACGCTGGCGTGTTGACGAAAGCCACCGCCTTCGCGCCCAGCTGCTTGAGGTGCTGGACACTGTCAATCAAATCCGGGCTTTTGCCGGATTGCGAGAATGCTGCGACCCAGGCGTTTTTCAGGCGTAACGGCGCGCGCTGCAGGCTCACCAGCGACAACGGGATGGACAGACAGGGCACGCCCACCTGGCTCATCAGCGCATGCCCGAAGTAAGCCGCGGCATGGTCCGAACTGCCTCGCGCCACGGTGATCATCAGGTCCGGCAAGTCCACGGCCATTTGCCGCACGAGCGCCTGGATGGCGTGATCATCCGCCAGCATCCGCTGCAAGATGTCCGGTATGGACAAGGTTTCGATCTGCATCAATGACATCAAATTCTCCAGGCGTGACTCAAGGGACAGCCACAGGCTCGACAGTGGCAGCGATCGCTCGCAGGTCGATCCGGTCAAGGTTGGCGGCGTCCATGGCCATGCTCAGGGCACCCCAGAGTGGGGCATCCTGGGCAAACCTCGCGGCCACCACCTGCGGCGCAAAAGGTACGATCCGGCCGATCAACTGCTTGATGATCGGCTCCAGGAGGCTGGCCTGACGGAACAGTCCCCCGCCAATGGCGATGCATTCAACATCCAGAGCCACGGCGATATTGGCAACCTGCACGGCGCAAGCCGTGATGCGCTCGTGCAGTGCACGGCGGACCGCCGCATCGTGGCTGGAAAAAAGATCCAGCGCCTGATGGCCTTCGCCGAGCATTTGCTGAGCAAGCTCACCCAGTGCATTGCCGGAAAACAGTTCTTCCAGCGGAGCGGCCCCCTCGGCGTGGGTACGCCAACTGTCTTGCTCATCGCTGTCGAGAAACGGCGATGACAGATAGCCGATTTCCATGGCCGCACCGTTGTGCCCGCGCAGCAACCGTCCATTGACAATGGCCGCCGCCGACAACCCGGTGCCCAGGTTCAGATAGATGGCGTCGTCGATGCCCACCAACGCGCCCCAGCGAGCTTCCGCCAGGGCACCGGCCTTGACGTCATTGTCCAGCAGCACCGATGGGCATCCGAGCCCACGAACGATCAGCCCATGCAGGTCCAGCCCATCCAGCCCCGGGGTATTGGGCGCCATGAGCAAGGTGTTGCCCTGGATGACACCGGGGAATACGGCGGCGACGCTCAGCAACGGCGCCCCGCGGAAAACCTCGGCACAGGCGCGCGCCGCATCCAGGATACGCTCGAGCGCCGCGACGCCCTGCAAGCCCTCGGCATGGGTCGCGACGATGTCGCTGCGCAGTTGCCCACTGGCGATGTCGTAGCAGGCGACGTGAGTCTTGGTGCCCCCCACGTCGATAGCCAGCAGCAACCCGTGTCGGGGTATGTGACTGCCAGATGATTCAAACGGCTGGTACATGGACAAATCTCACTTCTCAAACGGCCAGAGCTTTTGCATCCGCGCCCACAACAGGAAGACCACGGCGCCCACGATCACCCACACCAGCGACCATTGAATGGGATAGGCGCCCGGCGCGTTGTGGTTGGATGCAAAGTAGATGTAGACCCAGCCCAACAAGGCGACCACCGCCGGTACCGGGTAGAGCCACATCTTGTAAGGTCGGGCTAGGTGAGGCTTGGTTTTGCGCAGCACGAACAACGCCACGATCTGCGACAGCGACTGCACCAGGATCATCACCGTGGTCAGCAACTGGATCAGCGTGGTCAGGTCGGTCAAGCGACCGATCATGAAGCCTGCCGAGGTCAGCACGCCCATGCTGAGGATGCCGTAGGTGGGGAACTGGTGCTTGGGGTGGGTCTTGCTGAAGACACCGAAGAACACCTTGTCATTCGCCGCCTCGAACGGCACCCGGGAGCCGCCCAGCAGACCGGCGAACACCGACGCCACCGCGGTGATCAGTATCAGGACGGTGACAATCGCCGCCGCTGTGTCACCCCAGGTTTCGCTCAGCACCACCGAGGCCACCGACTTGTACGCGGCCGAGTCCGGATCAAGCATGCGGTGCCAGTCCACCACGCCCAGTACGCCCACTTGCATCAACAGGTAGATGCACAGGATGCCCAGGATCGACAGCACGATTGATTTCGGTATCACGCGGCCAGGCTGCTCGACTTCCCCGGCCAGGTACGCCGAGGTGTTGTAGCCCAGGTAATCATAGATGCCGATGGTCAAGCCACCCGCCATGCCGAACCAGAAGCTGCTGTCGCCCAGGTTGAACGCGCCTTCGGGAAAGCTGAAGGCCAGGTCGGCGTGAAAGTGCGAGAGCGAGGCCACGATCAAGGCGCCGATGCTGACCAGCATGATCACCCACAGCACGATGCTGAGCCGGGCAATCGACTCGATCTTGCGCCACAGCAGCAGGACGATTGCCCAGATCAATACCAGGCCAATGACGTTGCCTGCCGTCTGGCTCATCTGCGGCCAGAACCAGCTCAGATATTGGACGAACCCGATGATGCCGGTGGACATGATCAGCGGGATGAACAGCATTGCCGTCCACACGAACAGAAACGGAAACAGTTTGCCTGTGCGCTTGCCGAAGGCTTCTCGCAGGTACACGTAAGTACCGCCCGCCCCCGGCAATGACGCACCGAGTTCAGCCCATACCAGGCCGTCGCACAGCGCCAGCAACGCGCCGAGAATCCAGCCCAGATACGCCTGGGGGCCTCCCATGGCGACGATCATCGCCGGGATCGTGATGAACGGACCGACGCCGCACATCTGGCTCATGTTGAGCGTGATCGCGGGGAACAAACCTATTTTGCGACGGATAGCCGAAGGACCTTGTTCGGCGGGAATCGGGGCATTCATCAGTGGCGACCTCTTGTGGATGGACAGTACGGTTGGGGCAGGCTTGGAAGAACGGCGTGCCAGCAACTGGCGTCTGTCACATGGACCTTATTGTTATCGGGCATCGCCCCGGCCATGAGCTCGGGCAGCACTAGAAAATCACAGCGCATAGATTAATTCAACTTGATTTAATTAATAGCCAGCCGCGAAGATCGGCGGATGAAAACGACAAGCACCCGAACGGCCACCACCGGCACCAATGCCGAACACTCCCGCCAGCACAACCGTCGGGTGATCCTGGAAGCCATCCGCCTGGCCGGGCGCCTGACCCGTGCCGACCTGACACGCCTGACTTCACTCACGGCGCAGACGGTGTCCAATATCGTCAGCGAGCTGCAAAGCGAAGGCATGTTGCTCACCCATACGCCTGAAAAAGGCGCCCGCGGGCAGCCGGCGGTGCCGCTGTCGATCAACCCCGAGGGCGGCTTCTCCATCGGTTTTCATGTTGAGCAACACTGCATCATCGGCGTGCTGCTCGACCTGCTCGGCGAGACCATTGCCCAGACGACCCTGCCGGTCCGCTACCCGACCTACGACCAGGCGTTGCCGCTGATCCTGGAGGTCATCGAAGACTTCCGTCGCCAACGCCCCGGCGGACGCTTCATTGGCGCGGGTATCGCCCTGCCCGGCCCGTTCAACGTCGAAGGCATCAGCTCGGTGGGCCCGACAGCACTGTCGGGTTGGGACGGGCCGGACATCGCCCAGCGCTTGCAGCCACTGGCCGGCATGCCGGTATTGATCGAGAACGACGCAACCTGCGCCGCCATGGGCGAACGCCTTCATGGCCTCGCCAGCGAGGTGCAGAACTTCGTCCACCTGTTCATCGGCAGTGGCCTGGGGGCTGGCATGTACCTGGGCAATCGCCTGTACGCCGGCCACTGGCACAACGCCGGCGAGATCGGGCACATGACCGTGATCGCCAATGGCAAGGCCTGCTCCTGCGGCAACCACGGCTGCCTGGAGCGCTACATTTCCATCGCCGCGTTAATGGAACACCTGGGCCGCGACACGGACCAGAGCCTGTCGGCGCAAGACATGGAGGACCCTCACGTCCGCGCCGCCATCGACGCCTGGCTCGACGAAGCGGCCCCGGCCTTGCGTCAGGCCATCAACATCCTGGAGTCACTGCTCGACCCGCAGACCATCCTGATCAGCGGCTTCCTCCCCGAAGCCGTGCTGAACGAACTGATCAGCCGACTCGAACCGCTAAGTCGCTCGATCAGCAGCCGGGCGGACCGCCAATACCCGCGCGTACAACTGGGCTCCGCGGGCCACGATGCCGTGGCGGTCGGCGCCGCCGCCTTGATGATCCTGGCGGAGATCAGCCCTGATTATGAGGCGCTGCTGAAGGGGCCGCTGTAGAGAGAGTGGAATGGCGGCCCGGCGGAAACCAACCGCCGCCGCCCGGAGAATACGCGCAACCCCTCTGGCTCTCGATAGGAAGATAATTTCTGAACTCAGGACCGACACGATCCGCTGGCAGCCCCGCTGGCTCCAGAGTGTGTAAAAACGATTTTCAGCGCGATAGTCATCAAAAATCGAGCTAAAAATCGTGCGCCTACGCAAAATCTGCATCTGCACACCCGCCGATAGATTTCAGATTTAACGTAGAAGCGCACACTTAAAATTTTGACGAGCGTTTTTACACACTCTGGCTCCGAGGCGGACCCGGGTATGCTGCTGGTGAACCGTCGGTCGCTCGACGCGGTCCCACCCCATACGCTCATCGTTGCAGGTATTCTCAAATGACGCTTCCTGAAGAAATGACCCTGATCGAAATCACCACACCTGGTGGCCCCGATGTCCTGCAACCGCGCCGGGCCGATATACCGGTGGCTGGCCCTGGCGAGATCCTGATTCGGGTGCACGCTGCCGGGGTCAATCGCCCCGATGCCCTGCAACGTGCCGGCAAGTACCCGATGAAACCCGGCATGAACCCGATTCCAGGGCTGGAAGTGGCTGGCGAAGTGGTAGCGCTGGGCGACGGCGTCAGTGAGTACCGCATCGGCGAAAAGGTCTGTGCCCTGACCAATGGCGGCGGCTATGCGCAGTTTTGCGCGGTGCCCGCCAGCCAGGCGCTGCCGATCCCCGAAGGCATGGACTGGATTCAAGCCGCGGCCGTGCCGGAAACCTTCTTCACCGTGTGGGCCAACCTGTTCGGCCTCGGCGGCGCGCGCAAAGGCCAGCGCGCCTTGATCCACGGCGGCACCAGCGGCATCGGTACCACCGCCTTGATGCTTTGCCAGGAATTCGGCATCCAGGCCTTCGCCACCGCCGGCAGTGCCGACAAATGCGCCGCCATCGCCAAGCTGGGCGCCGAGCCGATCAATTACCGCGAGCAGGATTTTGCCGAAGTCATTGCGCAAAAGACCGGCGACAAGGGCGTCAACGTGATCCTCGACATCATGGGTGCTTCGTATCTGAACAACAACCTCAAGGCCCTGGGCATGGACGGTCACCTGGTGATGCTGGGATTCCTCGGTGGCGGCAAGGCCCATGATGTCGACTTGCTGACCATCCTCGGTAAACGCGCGGTGGTCACCGGCTCACTGCTGCGCGCGCGCACCCAGGATGAAAAGGCCGCGATTGCCGAACAGTTGCGCGAGCATGTGTGGCCAGTGCTGGCCGCTGGACGTTGCCTGCCGATCATCGACAAGGTGTACGACTACACCGACGCCGCCCAGGCCCATGCGCGGATGGAGGGTGGTGATCATATCGGTAAGATTGTCTTGAGCGTGGGTTGAGCTGGTTCGTTAACGACGCTGCGTGTGCAACAGCCTGGAAGCTGCCTCGACTCGAAGTGGAGCGGCGACGCGATCACAGTGCTCTGACGCATCATGACTCCCCCCTCAGCTTGGCGCCTCATGCGCCATGGCCGCCACGGCCTGGAGGCCACCGAGCGCATAACTGACCATGTGCTCGATCAGACCCTGCGGCTCGATGCTGAGCCCTTGCAGTACATGCCGGGTCAAAGGCTGATAAGCGATAAGCAAGAACAGACAGGGTGCGAAAACGCTGATCGCGCTGCGCAACGTAGTGGGATGATCGGCCGGCAGGTTCATGATTTGGCCAAGCAGGCTACGCAGTATGTGCGCCTTGGGAAAGGACTGCTCCCTGAGGACAGCCTCGAACTCGGGGGAAGGCGAAAGCAGCTCGCGTGTCAGCACTTTCAGTGCCCAACCATCCGGATGATTGTGTATGCGCTCGACGAGCAGGGTGATGAGCGCACGCAACTTGTCCTGTGGCGAGCCCGGCTGTTCGCTGAGTGAAATCAGCGTTTGCAGCTGCAAGAACCGAGCGTGGGCTTCAAGCAATACCGCCCTGTACAAGCCTTCCTTGTTGACGAAGTGATAATTCACCGCCGCACTGTTGGCCCGCGAATGCTCGCAGATCTGTTTACTGGTGGTGTTGGCCAACCCCTGTTCGGCGAACAACTCGCCGGCTTTTTCCAGAATCTGCAGCCGTGTTGCCCGCCCATCAAGTCGTGAGGCGCGGGAGGGGGAAGGCTTGCCAGAAGCATTGTCCATGAGCAGCTCACTTCTCGAGAGTTCTAATTCAAATTTGACTTTTTATTAAGGCGTACCTATTTTGATCCCGTCACTGCCCCTTTACAACCCCGCGTGAAGGCTCTGCCCCGATGTCTGCAGGCTTTCTCGCCACATCAAGGAATCACCGTCATGGAAGCGCGCGTAATGACACCGTTCACCTACTTCTCATTGCCTATGCAGAAGCAGTTCCTGGTCAACCAGAAAGCCATTCAGGGTAAGCCGTACGCCGAATTTTTCCGTTCGCAAATCAACGTACCGCTCAGTGCCGTCGAGAAAATCCAACAAGGCCCGATGCCCTTGGCTGAGACGTTGACACCCAGCATCGAAGACCTCAACAGCATGCTGGCGGCGGATTTTGTCAGCGAGGAAGCAGGGTACGCCCTGCTGCCCGGCCCGATGGCCTACGTGCAAAGCCGCAAGTTCTTCCCAAACTGCACGGCGCAGATGCTCAAGTGGTGGTTCATGTGGCACCCGTTGGAAGCTGAGCGCTACACCTTGTGGTTTCCCTACGCGCATGTTGAAAACCCCTGCGTGCATCACGAGCGCCTGGTCGATGACAACCTGAGCTTTGAAGACAGCCTCTACGGAAACACCTTCTGCGCATCCGAGTACGTTGGCGATCGCCTCATGCATCTGCACATTCATTTCAGAGACCCGTGCGAGCTGGGCTTCTGCCCGGACATGTACCGTGAATCAAAAATCGATGGCAGTGTCAGCGCTTTGATGAGCCTGGCAGACCAGCCGCAAGTGCCTGTATCGCTGATGGTCCACCTGTTCAAGGAATGCCCCGAAGGCTTGTACCTGACCAGCCGTTACTGGGTGGGCAGCCACCCAGCCATGCAGCGTTTTCCGGGCGCCGATCAAGCTGCGCAACTGCTGGAAAAAAACGGTTTGGGCGAAGCCGAGCTGGAAACGCTGGCTTATGAATTTGCTGTGCATGATTTGTGTGAGTTCAACCACCTGGCCAGCATCCTGCCAAGCCTTCATGCACAGTTCAGTGGCGCCGCGCGAAAATCCTCCCCTCTCTGATCAGGCTCCGGCGGCGCCTTACACCGCCGCCGAAGTACGCAACACACCGTTCATCAGCAACGTGGTGAACTCGTTGATGTCTCCCTCCACGTCCAACTGCTCGGTCAACAACCTGTACCAGCAAAACCCGAAGATCATGTCCAACAGCAATTCACGCGACGTGTCCTTGGGCAGCTCACCTTGCTGTATAGCGTTTTCCACCAGCTTGCGAGGCAGCTCCCTGCGGCGCTCCATGAATTCATCTTTAAGCTTGGGCAGCGTGGTGGGGTCGAGTTGGGCTTCAGCAATGACACACCGAAATGCCTCCCCGCAGATCGTTTCCCGCCAGACCTTCCAAAGATTGAGCAGCAGGAAATTGAGGTTTTCCTTGAAGGAACCTTTATCCGGCTCTTTGCGAATCTGCTCGCTTTCGCTCTCGTAGACCTCGGCTATCAAGGCCGCCTTGTTGCCCCACCATCGATAGATGGTTGGCTTGCTCGCTCCGGCACGCCGAGCCACAGCCTCGATACTCAACCCTGAATAACCGCACTCCTTGAGCGTTTCTATAGCAGAGATGATGATCGCTTTATGCGTGTGTGGGCTCCTCAATGAGCCGATGGAGCTCCGAGACGGTTTACGGGCCATGATTCAAAATCTCCAATATGGTGCTTGACAAAAGAGAAGCAGGTATAGGATTCTCTCGAAAAGCAATGAAACGGATCGTTTCGTTTTGTATTGTTATTTGATCTCGACTTCTGCTTATCGCGCACCTCGCAAGCGATATGGACCGCTATATAAACGGAGATTAAAAGAAAAGTCATAAAACTTTAGCGCAACCTTAACGATACGGCACGTTTCGTATCATACATAACAATAGAGCGGTAATAAACCCACTGGTCCCCTGCGGGATACAAGTTTTTTCCGCTGAGGCCCCCGATTTACGGGCATAGGACTGCCAATGAAACTTTGCGGGCACCATTAGATAGTTTCTAAATATTTCATGCATCAGCCACGGCAAAAGCCACTGGCCGATGGAGAAAGGAATCTGGAGGAAGTACACGTGAATAAAGTAGGAATTGTGAGCTATGGCGCCGGCATTCCGGTGTGCCGTCTGAAGGTGGAAGAGGTGATCCACGTTTGGAAGAACACCGACCTGAACCTGGTCACGAACCAGCTTGGAGTCACTGAAAGAGCCGTCCTTCAACCCGACGAAGACGTCATCACCTTGGGCGTACTGGCCGCCCAGCGGGCGCTGGACAAAGCGCCCCCCTGTGATCTGAATGCCCTTTACCTCGGCACGTGCACCAACCCTTATGACTCCCGCGCTTCGGCCTCGGTCATCCTGGAAATGCTCGGCTGCGGTTATGACGCCTTCTGTGCCGACGTGCAGTTCGCCGGCAAATCAGGCACCAGCGCCCTTCAGATCGCCTATGCCCTGGTGGCATCCGGTCTGAGCGGCAACGCCTTGGCCATCGGCGCGGATACGATCAACCGCAACACCGCGCCCGGCGACCTGACGGAATCCTACGCGGGAGCAGGAGCGGCCGCCCTGCTGTTAGGGACTGAAAATGTGATTGCGCAATTCGACGCCAGTTTTTCCTGCGCGGCGGATGTCGCGGACAACATCCGTCCCCAGGGTGATCGCTATATTCGCTCGGGGATGGGACTGGGTTCCGACAAGAACAGCATTGGCCTTGAAGAGCAGACCCACCGTGCTGCATCAGGATTGATGGCCAAGATGAACCTGCAGGCCAGCGACTTCCACTATGTCGTCTTCCAGCAGAACCTGGTGTCGACCCCCTTCTCCCTCGGCAAAGGCCTGGGCTTCACGAGAGCACAGATCGAACCGGGCATCTATGCCCAGAGCGTCGGCGATACGGGGGCTGCGAGCCCATTGCTGGGTCTGGTGAACATACTGGACCGAGCACGTCCCGGTGAAAAAATCCTGATGGTGTCCTACGGGTTTGGCGCGGGCAGCGATGCGATTGCCTTGACGGTGACCCCTGCCATCGACGCCTATCAAAAGACCAATGTCCCGCTGCGCACCCTGCTGGATGATAAGTATTACGTAGATTACGGGACGTCGATCAAGTACGAGTTCAAATACTTGCGGCCCGACTATGCCCTGACCGCCTACCTCTGATTTTCTATCTACCCAGCAAGGAGCACTTTCCATGTGCGCACGACGCGTTGCTATCGTTTCGGCTGCCTATACCCCCAAGCCTGGCAGCTCCCGAGTTCGTCAAACCTTTAAAGAGATGATCGTCGAGTCTGCCTATCAGGCACTCAACGCCATCAAGATGCACCCCCGCGAGCTTCAGGCGGTCGCCTATGGTTACCATGGCGAAGGCATTTCCGAATATGGCGGCCTGGGGCCCACCATTTCCGATGCTCTGGGCATCAGCCCTGCCCCTACTTTCATGAGCACTGCCAACTGCACCAGCAGCTCGGTGTCGTTCCAGATGGCCCACCAGATGGTTGCCTCAGGTGAATACGACATCGTCCTGTGCGGCGGCTTTGAAAAGATGACCGATCACTTCAACTACGCCGAATACATCGGCTCCAGCACTGAATGTGAGTACGACTATTTCCTGGGGATCTCACACACTGACGCCTTCGCCCTGGCAACGGCCGAATACTTTGAAAAGTTCGGCTATGCGGGACGCGAAGCGGATGTCCTGGCGACGTTTGGTCGGCAGATGCGCATCTACGCCCACAACACCCCGAGCGCGACCCGCTTTGGCGTGCCGATTCCGTCCTTGGAAACCCTCAAGAACAGTGAGGCGTGTGGTTCGATGTTGGCCTGGGGCGAAGCCAGCGGTTGCGCGATCCTGGTTGCAGAGCATCTCGCCCATCATTACACGACTCAGCCGGTGTTCGTCCGAGGCTGCGCCTATACCGGCGTGTCGCACTACTTCGGGACGCGTTATCACAACCCGACCTTGAAACATGCGGGTCTGCCGAAAGACGTGGGCATGGCGGTTTCCGCCAACTCGATAGCCTGTGCCGAAATCGCCTACAAAAAGGCCGGCATCACGGCTAAAGACATTGACGTGGCACAGGTCTACGACTTGCTGGGGGCTGGCCTGATTCAGATGGAGTCCATGGGCGTATGCGGTTTAGGCCAGGCTGGCGATTTTGTATTGGAAGGCGGCATAGCCCTGGACGGGCAACTGCCACTGAACACGGACGGCGGCAACATCGGACGCGGTCACGCTTCCGGTTGCGACGGCATCCTGCACATCACCGAACTCTTCCGACAGCTTCGTGGCGAATCCAACAACCAGGTCAAGGACGCTCGTATTGGCGTCTCGCAGAACCTGGGCGGTTACGCCGCGCATAACAGCGTCATTGTGCTTTCCAACGATTAAGGAGCCGACCATGTCCCTTTACCCAGAACAAATCCACCGCATGACCACTGCCAGCATGTTGCGGGAATGGCGCGAACACGGCGGCAAATATCGCCTCGAAGGCAGCCGGTGTCAGGATTGCAAGGAGATCTTCTTTCCTCGGCGTACGGTCTGCGGCGCCTGCAACTCAATGAACGTGGAACCGTATCGCTGTGCACGCACCGGCACTATCCAAGTCAGCGCCCACGCTGAAAACCCTGTCCTCGCCGCCATGGGGTATGGCGAAACCGTACCGCGCTTCATGGCGATGGTGCGTCTGGATGACGGTTTGGTGATTGCATCGGAAATCGTTGACGTCGTCGATCCACGCCAGGTTGTCAGCGGCGCGCCCGTACGCATGGTTATTCGTAAACATGTCCGGGAAAGCAACCTCGCCTGGCAATATGCCTATAAGTTCGTATTGGTGAAATAACAAGCGAATTGTCCGCCTGACCCCGCGCCATTCATAACAACATTCGATCTATACGGCCGGCCCGCCGTTGCTTTGATTCTGTTTTTCAGAGTCCTGCTTTGCCATTGCCTTAAACGTGTTATCCAACTCTTTATTGGCGTTAAGCCGAGGACTTGTCATGTCTACTCTTTGCAAACCCAGCTTGCTGTTCCCGCAACACAAGATCACTCAACAACAAATGATTGATCACCTGGAACAGTTGCACGATGACCATCCCCGAATGGCCCTTGCAAAACGAATGATCCAGAACACCCAGGTCAATGAGCGTCACCTGGTGCTGCCGATCGATGAACTGGCGGTGCACACCGGCTTCACCCACCGCAGCATCATCTATGAACGCGAGGCCCGTCGCATGTCGTCCATCGCGGCGCGCCAGGCCATCGAGAATGCGGGGCTGACCACCGACGATATCCGGATGGTTGCCGTGACCTCGTGCACCGGCTTCATGATGCCCTCGCTGACGGCTCACTTGATCAACGACCTTGGGTTAAGGACATCCACCGTACAACTGCCAATTGCCCAATTGGGCTGCGTGGCAGGTGCGGCGGCCATTAATCGAGCAAATGACTTTGCCAGCCTGTCGCCAGAAAACCATGTGCTCATCGTTTCCCTGGAGTTTTCGTCACTTTGCTATCAACCCGACGACACCAAGTTGCACGCGTTCATCTCTGCTGCACTGTTCGGTGATGCCGTATCAGCCTGTGTGATGCGAGCCGATGATAAGGCGCCTGGATTCAAGATTGCCAAAACCGGCTCTTATTTCCTGCCCAACAGCGAGCATTACATTAAATACGACGTCAAGGACAGCGGCTTCCACTTCACCCTGGACAAGGCCGTGATGAACTCCATCAAAGATGTGGCACCGATGATGGAAGAGTTGAACTACGAAACGTTCAATCAGCACTGCGCGCAAAATGACTTTTTCATCTTCCATACGGGCGGGCGGAAAATCCTTGATGAGCTGGTACTGCAGTTGGATCTGGATCCTGGCAGGGTCGCGCAGTCGCGGGACAGCTTGAGCGAAGCCGGGAACATCGCCAGCGTGGTGGTCTTCGACGTGCTCAAGCGCCAGTTCGACAGCGGACCTGATGCAGGCGCGACAGGCATGCTGGCCGCCTTCGGACCGGGTTTCACAGCCGAAATGGCCGTGGGCAAGTGGGTCGCCTGACGGGCCGAACCACAAGCACCAAGCCGGGGGCACACGTGCCCCTCGGCTACAGCCGTTGTGGTCGCAAGCGTCCAGCTCGTTCGAAAGGACTTCCAAAGGACCACGGATAGGAAGGAAAGGAACATGGAGAGAAAGTATCTGGCCACCCGACCTTGGGGGGGATATGAAAGACGCATGATCGTTCTTTTATCACTGAGCTTCGGGCTGGTAGGACTGGACCGATTCATCATCATGCCGCTGTTCCCGGTGATCATGCATGACCTGGCCCTGGACTATCAGGACCTGAGCCTGTTGTCGGCGATCCTGGCATTCGCGTGGGGCGGCTCGGCGCTATTCATGGGCTCGGCCATCAGGCTATTGGGCAGCAAGAAACTGCTGGTACTGTCGATCACCCTGCTGTCGCTTCTGGCCGGCGCTTCTGCATTGATCACCAGTCTGGTGGGCCTGGTGCTCCTGCGCGCATTGATGGGCGTCTGTGAAGGCGCGTTCACACCCGTCAGTATCATTGTCACCGATGAAGTGTCACAACCCTGCCGACGGGGACTCAACCTGGGGATCCAGCAGGCGTTGTTTCCCATCATTGGCTTGTGCCTGGGCCCGCTGTTAGCAGGGATGTTGCTTGAGTTTTTCGGATCGTGGCGCGCGGTATTTGCCATCATCTCGTTACCGGGACTGCTGGTGGCCTGGTATCTCTATAAGAGTTATCAACCTGCCAAGAGGGCGCACGCGGAGCCCATTGGTCAACCCTCCGACAGCCAGTGGCGAACGGCCCTGGGCAGCGGTAACGTGCGACTCAACATTGCCTTGATGCTCTGCATACTGACGTGTCAATTCGTTCTGTGCGCCCTGCTCCCCAGCTACCTCACCGATATTCTGCACCTGAGCAATTTCTCCATGGCCATGGTCATTTCCGCGATCGGCCTGGGTGGCTTTTTTGGTCAACTCGTCATCCCCGGCCTCTCCGACCAGTTGGGTCGCAAGCCCGTCGTTTCCGTCTGCTTCATGATCAGCGCACTGTTGGTGGGCCTGCTCATCGTCAGCCCGCCATTGCCCTGGCTGCTGTTCCTTCAATTGTTCTTTTTGTCATTCATCAACTTCAGCCTGATCTGCATCACCGTCGGGCCACTGACCAGCGAATCGGTGCCGCCCAGCCTGTTGGCCACCGCGACAGGCCTGGTGGTGGGGTGCGGAGAGATTCTGGGCGGTGGCGTCGCGCCCGTGGTCGCCGGCTACATCGCGATGACCTGGGGACTGACAGCCATCCTGTTCCTGGCGCTGGCGGGCAGCTTGACGGGTGGGTTGCTGTCCTTGCGGCTCAAGGAAGCCAACCCCACTTTCAACAGGCTTAACGACCGCAGCCCCCTACCCACCCACTTGATCCTGGAGGATAAGTCATGACGCATTACGTGATGTTGTTGGACGCTGCGGAGCCGCAACGCGGCCTAGGCGTGTTCGACTTCAAATCCGGTCACAGCCTGGAAGTGCGCCCATCGCAGCAAAACCTGTACGAAGCGCTTGTCTATTGCGCCCAGGCAAACCTGGACTGGGAAACCTATCTCAAGGGCCTGCCGTCCACCCCCTACCCACTCACGTCCACTGCAGTGAAATACCGGCCACCGCTCAAGCCTGATAACAACTTATCGGTCCAGATCAGCGAAATCACACTGTGCACCGCCAAGACAGAACAAGCCTGGTATTACAAAGGCAACGGACGACTGCTCACGACGGACGGCGAGCCTCTCCAGGTTCCCTACCATTCACAAAGCATCAGCAGCGAACCGTGCATCGTCTGCCTCTACTGGGTCGACCATTTTGGCGCGCTGCGCTTCATTGGCTTCACCCTGGGCAATGACATCCACGATCATGTGCTGCACGGCCGTGACGCCATTTCTTCCGCACAAGCCCGCTTGCGCACCTGCGCCGTAGCCCCGGCCTTGATACTGGGGGAAATGCAGGCCGACCTGGCCATCAACGTGCAGGTGGAACGCGAGGGCCAGCCATTGGCCGCCAGCCACCATCGAATGAGTTTGCATGGCTGGCAGAGCCTGCGTCGATATTCGCAGGAATTCCTGGAGAAACATGAGCAGTTTCTCGAACCCGGGCTCGTTCACTATGTCTTCCACAGCCTGAGCCACCGCACCACCCACGTGCCGCTTCAACACGGTGACTGGCTCAGCATCGACTGCCCCGAACTGGAACTGACCATGAGCAATCAGATCGTCGAAGAGGAGCTCGTGTCGCTGTTTCCCTTGCCCGCAAGACGCGCACGGCATAGCCCGTGCATTGACCTCCCCTTGTCGCCTCCCAGAAAATCCTGAGGATGGAATGGGTCAGGTCGTGCGTGCACCGGCCGAGCTGAAACCGTTAGGGCCGCCCTGCAAATCGGGTCTCTAACGGTTATTGCGCCAGATGGAAAAATTCAACGCGGCCGCCACGCACAGCCATGCCAGATACGGAAACAGAATCAGCCCGGTGATCACGTCCAGGCGCAATGACAGTACCACCAGGGCAGCCACGACAAGCCAGAGCAACGTGATGATCACCATGCCGGCGAACATCTGGTGCGCGCCAAAAAACACGGGCGTCCACAGCGTGTTGAGCGCGATCTGCGCCGCCCATAATGCGATCACCGCCTGGCTCCCCGGAATCAGCGTCAAGCGGTAGCCTGCCCAGGCCAGCGACAGATAGATCACGGTCCAGGCCACCGGGAACAGCCAGTCAGGGGGCGTGAAGCCAGGTTTCACGAGGGACGCGTACCATGAACCGGGCTTGAAGATGATCCCCGTACTCGCCGCGGCAGCACAGGCCAAGAGAAAAATGAAAAAGGTCATTGTCTATCCTTAGGGCAGACCCGTTACCTAGGTAAGCAGCCAGGCGGGTGATTTCAATGGTTGGTATGAGGCGCTTCGCCCCCCTCTCAGTCAATGACTCGATCATGGGGGCATAAATTCAATGGGACGTGGCTTTCGAGGCGATCGGGGGGGGGGCGTCTTGAGTAGACTGCCCCCATGAGAGCCATCGATCCCGATTTTCAAACGACCCAACGAAGACCTGTGGCAACCGTCGATCCTTCTGGGCCGGCAAGACCGAGTGTAGTCGCAGTTTTGGCAAGCGTAAGAGCGATGCAGGCTGCACGCTATTCCGGCGAGGAATACGCCCATGAAAAATCTGGATTGTATTTATCGCGCTCGAACTCGTAGCGTGTGCCCTTCATACAGATGGAGATGCCCCCCGTGACCGATTCCCGCCTGCGCCTGTACGTTGACGCTCAATTCAGCAGTCCCTATGCCATGTCGGTTTTCGTGACACTTCGCGAAAAGGACATCGAATTTGAGATGAGCCCGATAGACCTCGATGCGTCCGAAAACCTGGCACAGAACTATGCCAGCCTTTCGCTGACCCAACGGGTGCCCACGCTCGTCCAGGGCGATTTCGCCCTGTCTGAATCGTCGGCAATCACCGAGTACCTGGAAGAGGCCTTCCCGTTGACGCCGGTGTATCCGCAGGATCGATTCCAACGCGCCAAGGCACGCCAGGTGCAGGCATGGTTGCGCAGTGACCTGCTGCCAATTCGGCAGGAGCGTTCCACATTGGTGGTGTTCTATGGAGTCAAATCAGCGCCCTTGTCGCCAACGGCACAGTCGGCGGCGCGCAAGCTGGTCAGCGCCGCACAATCGCTGCTGGCCAACAGTCCGGAGTACCTGTTCGGCCAGTGGTCGATCGCCGACGTTGACCTGGCGTTGATGCTCAACAGACTGATACTCAACGGCGACTCCGTGCCCAGCGCGCTGGTGGAATACGCAGAGCGCCAATGGCAACGACCCACGGTACAGGAATGGGTCAAATTGCAACGTCCTGCGCTGTAGAAGACGCACTGCAAAACTTTCCGCGTAACGACAGGGGGCGGCCGGTTTCAGTGCTACAGTCTTGCTCTTTCAGGGCGAGGGTACATCATGCGGCTCATGCTAACGGCTATGATCATGGCGCTGCTGACAGGGTGCGCGACTGTCAACGAAAGCTCCAGCTACGGGCACATGTGCGGCCTCCATCCTTACTGCGGCGTGACTGTCGATCTGGAGATCATCAAAGGCGCGGCGGACGACGACGCCGGAGCCATGAGTGCCCTGGCTCCGTTTGCAGTCATTGACCTGCCATTCAGTTTTGTCGCCGATACGCTGATCCTGCCGTACACGATTTTTCATATGAAAAGTGCCGACGAGTAGCGGCATCCCGAGCACCTTTGAAAATCGGCCCCCGGCGTCCGATTCCTCATCGCTCATCCGAGATGCTCTGGCACGAGGAATCGGGGCGGCTGGGGAGCCGGGTCAAAGGTGCAGCGCCGGCCTGGCCTGGGCACCGCCATGGGCAGAAGGGACTCGGACACGCAACGCAATCAGCAGCGCGGCCAGCAGCATCAGCACGGCCGCCGCTACGAATACGCCTGCGCTGCCACCGAGACTGAACATCGCACCGCCAGCGGCGGCGCCCGTTGCGATGGCCGACTGCACAGAAGCCACCACCATGCCTCCCGCGCTTTCCGCCTGATCAGGTATTGCGCTGGCGACCCAGTTCGACCACGCCACCGGCACACCGCCAAAGGCCAGGCCCCAGATCGCCAGCAGCATCGCCTGCCCCGGCACCGAGGCCGGCAACAGAACCAACGCCAGTGCTGCGACGCCCACCAGCGCAGGCATCAACACCAAGGTGGCCAGTGGATGACGCTCAAGCAGCCACCCGGCCAACAGCGTGCCGCCGAAGTTCGCCACACCGAATCCCAGCAGCATCAGCGACAACCCTTGCGGGCCGATGCCGGTGGTGCCCTCGAGGAATGGCCGAACATAGGTGAACATCGCGAAGTGACCGCTGTGCACCAGCACACACCCGAACATCCCCATGGCGATGCCCGGGCGCCGCAAAACCTCGAGTACGGTGCGCAGACGTGCCGGCGTGCGCGGCGCAAGGCGCGGCAGCGTGAACGACTGGAAAGCCAGGGTCACCAGACCTACCGCCGCCGCTGCAAAGAACGCGCTGCGCCAGCCATATAGCCCGCCCAGGTAGCTGCCCAGCGGGACCGCAACCACCGTCCCGACGGCAATGCCGCTGAAAATGATCGAGAGCGCTCGGGGCAACAAAGCCCCCGGTACCAAGCGCATCGCCACCGCTGCCGCCATGCTCCAGAACCCGCCAAGGGCAATACCCAGCAAGATACGCATCACCAACAGCACCGCGAAGCTGGAGGAAACGGCGACCAGAAGATTGGATGCGATCATCAACAGGGAAAACCCCAGCAGCACCCAGCGGCGGTCGATACCGCGAGTCAGGCCTGGCACCAACAAGCCAGCGAACAGCGCAACCACCGCTGTTACCGTTACCGCCTGGCCAGCCAGCGCTTCGGACACAGCCAAATCGGTAGCCATCGGCGTCAACAGGCTGGCCGGCAGGTACTCAGCGGTGAGCAATCCGAACACGCCCATGGCCAACGAGAAAACAGCCATCCACGCAGGGGTTGCAGGTTCTACATCCAGCCCGGCGCCAGGACGGCTGTCGGATACGGCATTACACACACAGTCAGTCATTGCACGGATCTCCCAAATTTAATCGCGACCCGCAGTCTAGGCGGAGGAAACTGGATGATCTATGATCGAAAACCTCGTTTTTTTGACTGAAACGCCTGAATCATGCCGACCAATCAGTTTGCCCTCTCCTCGGATCTCATCAACGAACTGTTGCGCGGCATGCGTCTGCGCGGCGTCGAGTACCGACGTATCCAAGCCGGTCCAGCCTTCGGCCTGGGCTTCGCTGAAAAACCTGGGCATGCCTGGTTTCACTTCCTCGCGGTCGGCAATGCGGTGTTGCGGATGGAGGACGGGACTACGTATGCGCTGTCCGCCGGCAACGCCGTATTCATCTCCCATGGCGCGGCCCATCAACTGCTTTCCCATACGGACGTGCCTGTTCAGGACATCGACCGCCTGGACGGCGCCCCACTCGGTGATACGGTCAGCGCGGTGGATACCGGAACCGATGCCAGCCCCACGCCGACCACCCTATTGTTCAGTGGCTGCATGGAGTTTGAACTGGGCAGTATCCATGGCCTTGGCAGGCTGATGCCGGGCCTGATGTTGATTGATGCCGGCGGCCAACGTTACCCCGGACTGGTGCCTATCCTGACCACCATGGAACGCGAGGTCAGTGCCGCGCGTGTCGGCTTCGCCGGTATCCTCGCGCGTTTGGCCGACGTGGTGGCCGCCATGGTCGTTCGCGGTTGGGTGGAGTGCGCCTGCGGTAATGCCTCCGGCCTGGTCGCAGCATTGCGCGATCCGCGCCTGGCGGGTGCGCTACTCGCGCTCCATCAACAGCCGGGGCGCGACTGGACCGTTGCGCAGTTGGCGGAGCAATGCAACACCTCGCGCTCGGTCTTCGCGGACCGTTTCCAAGCGACGATTGGCATGGCCCCGCTGCGTTACGTCACTGAGTTGCGGATGCGGCTTGCGAGCCAGTGGTTGACGCTTGAAAGGCTACCGATTGAAGAGGTAGCGCAGCGCCTGGGCTATACCTCTCAGGCGGCCTTCAGTCGCGCATTCAAACGCATTACAGGCAAGACGCCTGGATTAAGTCGCCAGTCGAGGCAGTTCGCTGTTTCCTGAAGCCGAGCGGGAGTCGCGGAGGAACCATAGGGAGCGGCTTTGCACGGTCGTGAGCGTCAGGCAGCTTTCGGCCAAAGCTGTCTGATCACGCGTTGACCAGTTCCATGATGTGGGTGGCATGGACATCTTCTATTCGCACGAAGCCGCAGCGCAGGTAAAACGCATCGCCTCCAGAAGTATCGGTGGAAAGACGCACGCTCTGAACATGAAGGGCGGTCTGTGCAACCAACGCTTTTGCCAGCGCCTTACGGACGTGTTGATTCCTTGCCGCAGGTGCCACGTACACTGTCAACGTCGCTGGCGTTCATCACTGGTGATCGGCTGCCAGTCGTCAGGCACCACCGCAATCACGTCGATCTCCATCAGCCATTGAGGCTGGCCCAGGCCGGAAATCACCAGTCCCGTTGAAATCGGGAATACGCCTTTGAGCCACTTGCCGATCTCCTGATACACCGGCTCGCGATAGCGTGGGTCGATGATGTAGGTGGTGGTCTTGACGATGTGTGACAGGTCCGAGCCGGCTTCTTCGAGCAGTTGCTTGACGTTCTTCATCGCCTGCTCGGCCTGGGCTCGCGGATCGCCCAGCCCGACCAGATTGCCGTCGAAGTCGGTGCCGATCTGGCCCCGCACGTAAATCGTATTACCCGCGCGAACCGCCTGGCACAGGTCGTTATCCAAGGACTGGTTCGGATAGGTCTCTTTGGTGTTGAACATGCGAATACGGGTGTGGGTCGGTTGTGCCATGTGAGCTTGCTCCAAACGGAAGGTTGGCCGCGCCGGTGTTCAGCGCGGTGTGTCAGGCGCCGACGGGGCGGTCCAGGATCGGCGCGATCACCGCTGCGCACTGTTCATCCTCGCGCTGCGCTGCGTCGCGATATTCGAGGTAGGTCCGTTGGGTCGCGATGTGGTCGGCGACGTACTTGGCATCGTGCCAAACGCCCCAGATGAATGAAGACCCGCGCCGCGACTGCCATGGCAGCCCCAGGAAATAGATGCCTGACTCGCTGCAAACGCCGCGCTGGTGGACAGGCTTGCCCTTGGCATCGAATGCATCGACGTTCATCCAGCTGTAATCGGTGGCATAGCCGGTGGCCCAGATGATCGTGGTGATGCCCGCCTCGACCAGATCCAGCTCAAGGATCGGGTTACTGACGCACTCAGGATCGGGAAATACGCGACGTGCTTCGGGTTCGAGCGGCAGTTGCAGTCCGTTGCGCTCGATGTACGCATCGGCCGCATCGAGCACCGCCAGGTAGTTTTCGTCGCCCCGCGCCAGATTGTCGGCCAGGTCCGGTTGGAACGTCACGAGGCCCTTGTCGAACGAGCTTGTCACACCTACCAGCTTCATGCCGCGTCCGGCCAGTTCGCGAAAGTCCACGGTTCGCCCACCCTGGGCGCCGCTGACGGCGATCGTGACATGCTCGCGGCCCGGCTTCATCGTCGCCTGGTCCCACTCCCCCAGTACCCCCAGCCACCAACAGAAATCCCGATTGCGGTACGCACGCGGCGGCCGGTCATGCTGGCCCACCGAGAGATAGACCTGGCGACCGGCACGTTGCAGTTCATCCGCGATCTGGGTACCGGAGGACCCGGCGCCTATCACCAGGATGGCGCCTTCAGGCAACTGTTGGGGATTGCGGTAGTGGGCGGAGTGAATCTGCGTGAGACGCTCGTCTTTCGGGGCGATGGCCGGGATCACCGGACGCTGGAAAGGCCCCGTGGCCACGACCACTCGATTGGCCTGGATCACACCCTCGGATGTCTGGACAGTAAAGCCCGGACGACCGACATTGCGCTCGACCCTGCGCACCTCGACGCCGGTGCGAATCGGCGCCTTGAATTTGCGCGCATAGGCTTCGAAATAGTCGGCGACCCGCTCTTTCGGGGCGAAGCTGTCGGGGCTCAGGTCGTCGAACTCGAGCCCCGGAAAACGATCGTGCCAGGCCGGCCCGTTGGCGACCAGCGAATCCCAGCGCCCGGTGCGCCATGCTTCGGCAATCCGATTGCGCTCGAGGACCAGGTGAGCGATACCCAGTTTGCTCAGGTGCTCGCTCATGGCAATGCCAGCCTGGCCTGCGCCAACCACGAGCGTATCGATTTCAATGTTTCCAGCTGTCATACCGGTGTCCTTCACGAAGGCGGGTTTGGACGCATTCTGTGCAGGATCGGGAGAGAGCGAAATTATGTTTTTTGTCGTCGCAGAGCAGGAAAAAACTAGCTCACTCGCTCAGCATCCCATGACACATCAACCCCAGCACACTGCGCATGTGCGCCGCATGGGCCTCGCGATCTGGCACCGCTTCGGTCGCCAGCCGAATGAACGCCAGGTTCGCGTACTGGTTGAACAGGGTCGCGGCCACGTCGATATCGACTGACTCGCGCACCTTGCCTTGTTTCTGGAAATGCACCAGCAGCGCCTTGGCTTCTTCAACGACGGCGGCATTCCAGGGTTGGAACGCCTGGGCCAGATCCCCCGTGAACAGAAACGGCGCCAGCTCACGCCACAGCGAGGCCGGCATCGCACGCAGCTGATAACGGGTCATCAAGCCTTCGAGTTCACAGAGGGCGTCGAGCGGATCGGAGTGTTCGTCCAGATTCGCCCTCGCCTCGCCCATCGCCTGTTCATCCGGCGCCTTCAACAGGGCCAGCAGAATTTCCTGCTTGCCACCGAAATAATTGACCACCGTGGGCGATGAGACCCCGGCCTGATGGGCGATCTGCTCCAACGTGGTGGCGCCGAAACCATTGGCTTTGAACAACGCCAGCGCCGCCTCGGCGATGCTCTGTCGGCGCTGCTCTTTTTGTCGTTCTCTGAGTCCGGTCATGGCGCCCCAGGCGTGTTTTTTGAGTGATGCGCAGGTTACGGAAAAGGATTTCCATCAACAAATATTTTCTTTACAAAAATATTTTTAGCTGGCAAAACTTATTCCACATCCCCACCCCGACCTGGCACCAACCGTGAACGCGGACGCGGCGCCATCACCCCGGAGAAGTGCAATGTCCACCGAACTCGATCCAACCCGCACCACGCGTGATTACCAGGCGTCCGATGCCGCCCATCACATTCACGCCTTCGTCGATCAGAAGGCGCTGAACGAAGAAGGCCCGCGGGTGATGGTCAGGGGGGATCGACTGTCGCTGTGGGACAACGACGGCAATCGTTACCTGGATGGCATGTCGGGCCTGTGGTGCACCAATCTTGGCTATGGACGCAAGGACCTGGCCGCTGCTGCCAGCGCACAACTGGCGCAACTGCCTTACTACAACATGTTCTTCCACACGACCCACCCGGCGGTGATCGAGCTGTCTGAGCTGCTGTTCAGCCTGTTGCCCGCGCACTACAGCCATGCGATCTACACCAACTCCGGCTCCGAGGCCAACGAGGTGCTGATCCGCACCGTACGCAAGTTCTGGCAAGTGATGGGCAAGCCGGAGAAGAAGGTCATGATCGGCCGCTGGAACGGTTACCACGGCTCGACCCTGGCGGCGACGGCGCTGGGCGGCATGAAATTCATGCACGAAATGGGCGGCACGATTCCTGATGTTGTCCACATCGACGAACCGTACTGGTTCGCTCACGAAGGTCATCTGAGCCCCGAAGAATTCGGCCTGCGTGCGGCGCGTCAACTGGAGGAAAGGATTCTCGAACTGGGCGCCGACAAGGTGGCGGCGTTCGTCGCCGAACCGTTCCAGGGCGCGGGCGGGATGATCATTCCACCGCAGACCTACTGGCCGGAGATCCAGCGCGTCTGCCGCCAGTACGACGTGCTGCTGTGCGCCGACGAAGTGATCGGTGGCTTTGGCCGCACCGGCGAATGGTTTGCCCATCAGGCGCTGGGCTTCGAGCCGGATACCCTGTCCATCGCCAAGGGCCTGACCTCGGGTTATATCCCCATGGGCGGGTTGATCCTGTCGCGGCGCATGGCCGAAGCACTGGTGGAAAAAGGCGGCGTATTCGCCCACGGCCTGACGTACTCCGGCCACCCGGTGGCCGCCGCGGTGGCAATCGCCAACCTCAAGGCCTTGCGCGACGAGGGCGTAGTGACCCAGGTGAAATCCGACACCGGGCCTTACTTGCAGAAATGCCTGCGGGAGGTGTTCGACCATCACCCGCTGGTGGGTGAAATCCAAGGCATGGGCCTGGTGGCGGCGTTGCAGTTCGCCGAAGACAAGGCTACGCGCAAACGCTTCGCCAACGAGAATGACATCGCCTGGCGCTGCCGCACGCTCGGCTTCGAGGGAGGCGTGATCATCCGCTCGACACTGGGTCGCATGATCATGGCCCCGGCACTGGTCGCGACCCGCGCGGAACTGGACGAACTGGTCGACAAGACCCGCATCGCGGTGGATCGCACGGCGCGAGAATACGGGCGTCTGTAGGCAGCACCGCTGTCTCATCCGCAGGTTGAGAAGTTTTTACGTCGTCAGGCTCCACAAAAAACCTCGTTTCGCCCACTGCAGCGCATCGACACAATGCCCTCATGTACCGTCCCGTCCGGGCAGCGTCGCATCGCTGCCCGGACAGCGGATAGAGGCTCAGGACGAAACAGGACGAACACACCATGACGTTTTCCATCGTCGGCCGTTGCGCCGAAACCGGGCAGTTGGGCATCGCGATCAGCTCTTCCAGCATTGCCGTGGGCGCTCGTTGCCCGTGGTTGCGCCCGGGGGTTGGGGCGGTTGCCACGCAGAACATCACCCTCCCCGCCCTCGGCCCCCACGTGCTCGATCAATTGGAAAACGGCCTGTCCGTGTCCCAGGCGCTGGACAAGGCGCTGACCAGCAACGGCTATAGCCAGTTTCGCCAATTGACCGCCATCGATCACCTGGGCCAGACCGCCCACTTCAGCGGCAGCGAAACCTTGGGCATACACAATGCGCTCTCCGGTGAGCAATGCGTCGGTGCGGGCAACATGCTGGCCGATCGCGCGGTCGTCGAGACGCTGGTGCAGACCTTTGAAACCAGCGGCGGCCAGTTGGCCGATCGATTGATTGCAGCGATGCAGGCCGCCGTGGCAACCGGGGGTGAAGCCGGCCCGGTACACTCGGCGGCACTGGTGGTGGTGGGTGAGCTGACCTGGCCGATCGTCGATCTGCGCGTGGATTGGGCTGACGAAGACCCGATCGGCAAGCTGGCCCAACTATGGGCCGACTACAGCCCACAGATGCAGGATTACCTCACCCGCGCCCTCGACCCGACCAAAGCCCCCCGTTACGGCGTGCCCGGTGATGAATAAAGCACCGATGAGCGACGCAGGGTCCAGTAGCCGTGACCTGTTGGCCGCCCTGGTGGGCTTCGACACCACCAGCCGCGAATCGAACCTGCACCTGATCGAGTTCGTCCGCGATTACCTGGCGCAGTTCAATGTGCCCTGCGAACTCATCTACAACGAGCAGCGCAGCAAGGCCAACCTGTTCGCGACCATCGGTCCAGCTGATCGGCCAGGCATCGTACTGTCCGGTCACACCGATGTCGTGCCGGTGGACGGCCAATCCTGGACCGTGGCGCCGTTCGAGCTGAGTGAGAACGACGGCAAGCTGTTCGGGCGCGGCACGGCAGACATGAAAGCCTACATCGCCTGTGTCCTGGCGGCGGTGCCGGGGTTGCTGGCAGCGCCCTTGCGGATGCCGGTGCACATCGCGCTGTCCTATGACGAAGAAGTCGGCTGCCTTGGCGTGCGTTCGTTATTGGCCGAACTTGCGCAGCGCCCGGTCAAACCGCTGCTGTGCATCATCGGCGAACCCACCGAACTCCAGCCGGTGCTCGGGCACAAGGGCAAGTTGGCGATGCGCTGCGACGTGGCGGGCGCGGCCTGCCATTCGGCCTACGCGCCCCGGGGCGTCAACGCCATCGAGTACGCCGCCGAGTTGATTGCGGAACTGGGCCGCATCGGTTCGAGCCTGCGCGCCAGACATCTGCATGACACGCGCTTCGACCCTCCTTTCACCACCGTGCAAGCCGGCATGATCTCCGGCGGCAAAGCGTTGAACATCGTGCCTGCCGATTGCCGGTTCGATTTTGAAGTGCGTGCCCTGCCGGCCCAGGATCCGCTCAAGGTCGCAGAGCAGTTGCAGCAGTACGCAAGGGAGCAACTGCTGCCGCGCATGCGCGAAGTCAATCCGGGCAGTGACATTCACTTTCGGGAGCTGTCGGCGTACCCCGGTCTCGCCACCGATGCAAGGAGCGAGGCCGCGCAGCTGATTGCCCGGTTCTGTGGGTCAGACGCGTTCACGACCGTTGCGTTCGGCACGGAGGGCGGGCTGTTCGACGCCATCGGTATTCCTACCGTGGTGTGCGGCCCGGGCAGCATGGACCAGGGCCATAAGCCGGACGAATTCGTCAGCCTCGAACAGCTTGAAGGGTGCGATGAGATGTTGCGCCGGATGACTCAGGTCCTGGGCGCCAACTCCTGCCGACAATGATCCACAAACAGCTGCGCCGGCTTGGTCAATGACGCGCGGCGAAGCCAGGCGGCTGACAGTCCCGAGCCGGTGACCTGTTCGGCCAGCGGCACACACACGACCTTTTGCCCGTCGTAGGTGTAATCGGACTTGGGCCGGGTGACCAATATCGAGAAGCCGAACCCACGCCCCACCATGCCCCGGACCATCTCGATCGACGGTGAGCTGAACTGGATATGCGGGCTCAGGCCGCGCTCTTCGAAAATGCTGACGAAGTAGGTCCGGCTCGGCTGTACATCCAGCAGCACCATGGGCTCAAGCACCAGATCGTTGAGCGAAACCTTCGCCTGGTTGGCGAAGCGATGGCCTTCGGGCAACAACGCATAGGGCTGCTGCGGCGCCATCAGCGGCGCGGTTTCGATGGTGCTGTCCAGATCGTGCTCATAAAGAATCGCCAGGTCGATGCTGCCCGAGGTCAACGCCTGCACCAGTTCCTGTTGCTCACCATCGCGTATGCGGATTTCCACCCCCGGCCAACGGTCGCGGAAGCCGGCAATCAGCCGCGGCAGGTACAACGGTGCGACGGTTTCGAAACAGCCGATATCAATCTGGCCCGCGACGATGTCGTTGTCTGCCAGGGCGTTCTGCTCGAATTCATGGGCCACGCGCAGCAGCTCCTGAGCCTTGCGATAGAAACGCGCGCCACCCGGGGTCAGCGACACACCCTGGGCGTGGTGCCTGATGAACAGCTGCACGGCGAAACTCTCTTCCAGGTGCTTGATGGCGGTCGAGACCGAAGGCTGCGCGATGTAGAGCTTGCGCGAGGCCTCGGCCACGCTGCCGCACTCCACGGTGGTAACGAAGTACCTGAGTTGTCGCAGATTGTAAGCGGCCATAGCTACCTCGAACTGAGTGAACCGGGATACCGGATCCTGCGGGTTATTCTGCGATGTTCACAGCAGCGAACAAACAAGCAAATTGCTCGCCAGTGAAGCTAAAAAGCCTATCCTCAAGCACGGCATGGAGCGCCACCCGGGGCGTCTCAGGCGAGTTTTTTTATCAGTAGCAACGACATTTTTAATAATTTCCCGTCACCCACCGTTCCCCCACTATTGGCACCACTGATTTTGAACATGGCCCGCAGGCCAATCAGGAGTGTGCGGTGATGGATTTGAAAAGCTGGCAACGCCTGGCTGAGAACCAACGCTTTAACAGCATGGCCCTGATCACGGGCAAGCTGCGCCAGGCACACAGTGGCGAGACCTTCGCCGTGATCAACCCGGCCACCAACACCTTGCTGGCCAACGTGGCCGCATGCTCGGACACGGAGGTCGACGAGGCTGTCCAGAGCGCTCGCCAGTGCTTCGAAACCGGGCCCTGGGCGCGCATGCACCCCAAGGAACGCAAGGCCATCCTGCTGCGCCTGTCCGAATCGATCCTGGCCCATCGCGAAGAACTCGCGCTGCTCGACTCCATGAGCATGGGCAAGCCGGTGATGGACGCCTACAACATCGACGTGCCGGGTGCTGCCCATGTCTTCGCCTGGTACGCCGAAAGCCTGGACAAATTGTACGACCAGGTCGCACCGACAGGGCCCGGCACGCTGGCAACCATCACCCGCGTACCGCTGGGGGTGATCGCCGCCGTGGTGCCGTGGAACTTCCCGCTGGACATGGCGGCCTGGAAACTCGCGCCGGCGCTCGCCGCCGGCAACAGCGTGATCCTCAAGCCCGCCGAACAATCACCCTTCTCGGCGTTGCGCCTGGCTGACCTGGCGCTGGAAGCGGGCGTGCCGGAGGGTGTGTTCAATGTCGTCACCGGCCTCGGTGAACAGGCGGGACGCGCGCTGGGCCTGCACCCGGATGTCGACGCGCTGGCCTTCACCGGCTCGACCCAGGTGGGCAAATACTTCATGCAGTATGCCGCCCAGTCCAACCTCAAGCAGGTGTGGCTGGAGTGCGGCGGCAAGAGCCCGAACCTGGTGTTCGCCGATTGCCAGGACCTGGACCTGGCGGCGGAAAAAACCGCGTTCGGGATCTTCTTCAACCAAGGGGAAGTCTGCTCGGCCAATTCGCGGCTGCTGGTGCAACGCTCGATCCACGATGAGTTCGTCGAACGGCTGATCGAGAAAACGCGGCACTGGCAGCCCGGCGACCCACTGAATCCCGCCAGCAAGATGGGCGCCATCGTCGATGCCACCCAGGCTGCCCGCGTCATGGATTACATCGGCGAGGCGAGCGACAGCGGCGCACGACGGGTGGCAGGCGGTGAACGAGTCGTCATCAACGGCTCGGACAACTTCATCCAGCCAACGCTGTTCACCAACGTCACACCGGACATGCGTTTGTCCCGCGAAGAAGTGTTCGGCCCGGTGCTGGCGATCACCCGGTTCGACGATGAAGACCAGGCCGTGCAAATGGCCAACGAACACATCTATGGCCTGGCGGCATCGGTGTGGAGCGACGACCTCAATCGCGCGCACCGGGTCGCCAGCCGCCTGAACGCCGGAACGGTTTCGGTCAACACCGTCGATGCGCTGGACGTCAGCGTGCCGTTTGGTGGCGGCAAGCAGTCCGGTTTCGGTCGCGACCTGTCACTGCATTCCTTCGACAAATACACGCAACTGAAGACCACCTGGTTTCAACTGCGTTGAACCATGGACATAGCACTTGGGCGCTCTCATGAAAACCGAATATGACTACATCATTGTCGGCGCCGGTTCGTCCGGTTGCGTGCTGGCGAACCGATTGAGCGCCGATCCCGGCGTCAGCGTCTGCCTGATCGAGGCCGGCGGCCACGACAACAGCCTGCGTATCCAGACGCCCGCCGGGACCATCACGCTGTACAAAAGCAAAAAGTACAGCTGGAATTTCTTTTCCGCGCCGCAACCGCACCTCAACGGCCGAACGCTGCACACGCCGCGCGGCAAGGCGCTGGGCGGCTCCAGTTCGATGAACAGCATGATCTACATTCGCGGTCACGCCAGCGATTACGATCGCTGGGCGCAAGCCGGTTGCCCGGGGTGGGACTGGGACAGCGTGCTGCCCTACTTCAAGAAATCGGAGAACAACCGGCTCGGCCAGGACCCACGCCTGCATGGCACGGCAGGCGAATTGAACGTCGAGGCGGCGCGCGATCCCAACCCGGTGTCGCGACTGTTCATCAAGGCCGCGCAGCGCGTGGGCATCCGTCCCAACGATGACTTCAATGGCGACACCCTCGAAGGCTGCGGCCTTTACAACCTGACGCAGAAAAACGCCCGGCGGCTGTCGAGCTATCGCGCGTTTGTCGCCCCCGTGCTCGATCGCCCCAACCTCACCGTGATCACCGATTGCTCGGTGCAGGCGTTGGTGCTGCAACAGCGAGTGGCCAAAGGTGTGAAGGTGGTCGCGGACGGCAAGAACCTCGTCTTGGGGGCCAGTCGCGAAGTCATCCTGTCGGCAGGCTCACTGGGCAGCCCGAGCCTGTTGCTGGCGTCAGGTATCGGGCCCGCGAACGAGCTGGAACAAGCCGGGATCAGGGTTGAACATCACCTGCCCGGTGTCGGCAAGAATCTTCAGGATCACCTCGACGGGCTCATCACCGTTCGCTCGAAAAGCCCGCTGACACTGGGTTTTTCACTGGGCGCCTTGCCGAGCATTGTCCTCTCACCGCTGCGTTATCTGTTGGGTAAAAAAGGCTGGCTGACGACCAACTACGTAGAGGCTGGAGGCTTCGCCCGCACAGCGCTGGCCGACGCGCTGCCGGACGTGCAGTTTCACTTCGTGCCGGGCTATCGCAGCCACCGCGGACGGCTGTTCGAATGGGGCCACGGCTATGCGGTGCACACCTGCGTGCTGCGCCCCAGGAGTATCGGCGAGATACGCCTGGACCGAGAGGCCAGGCCGGTCATCGACTTCAACTTTCTCTCCGACCCCGAGGACGCCAGGGTACTGATCGAAGGCCTGAAACTGGCACGCCGGATCCTCTTCGATCAATCGTTCGATGGTATTCGTGGAAAGGAGATGCTGCCCGGCGCCCATGTACAGACGGATGAACAGCTGATGAGCTATGTGCGTGAGTATGCGGCGACGGTGTTCCACCCGGTGGGCACCTGCAAAATGGGCAACGACGCCATGAGTGTGGTCGGGCCGGACCTGAAGGTGCACGGCATCCAGGGCCTGCGCGTGGTCGATGCCTCGATCATGCCGACGCTGATCAGCGGCAACACCAACGCGCCCTGCATCATGATCGGCGAGAAAGCGGCGGACCTGATCCTCGGCCGAAACATCGGCGGTTGAAGACCTGAAATGACGGGAGGAAGCGCCGCTTGCTGCACCAGGAAGCGGCACTATCCAGCGCGCGCGCCCCAGGTTGGAACGCGATTCACAGCCCCTCTCCCACCCCAGTTTTTTCCTCATCAGCAACCACATATTTACTAATTTTCCTATCCCCCGACATCGGCCACCATCAACCCTGCCCCTAGAGGCGAAAAGGTCCGCAAGAGGCCATAAGCATTCTGTTTTACCTAGCCCCACTGCCCCGAGAAATAACGAACTAAAACCACGATTCCGGGAGTGTCAAATGATCAAGTCTTTCGTATCGCGTTGCGTGCGTCCGCTGGCCCTGACTGTAATCGCCGCCGGCGTTGCCAGTGGTGCTCAAGCCGGCACGCTGTCCATCGGACACACCACCTGGGTGGGTTACGGCACCCTGTACCTGGCCAAGGACCTGGGCTATTTCAAGGACCAGGGCCTGACCGTCGAGTTGCCAACCATCGAGGAAGCCTCGATGTACATGGCAGCCCAGGCCTCGGGCAAATTGTCCGGCTCGGCCTCGACCCTCGATGAAATCCTCAAGTACCGTCCGCAATTCTGCTTCAAGGCCGTGGCCGCGCTGGATGACAGCCACGGCGGCGACGGCGTGCTGGTGGGCAAGGACGTCAACAGCCTGCAGGACCTCAAGGGCAAGGCCGTTGCGGTCAACGAAGGTTCGGTATCGCAGTTCTGGCTCAACTACCTGCTGAAGAACGCCGGCATGAAGATGAGTGACCTGACCATCCAGAACATGACCGCCGACGACGCGGCCACCGCTTTCATCGCTGGCCGCGTACCGGCCGCGGTGACCTGGGAACCGCACCTGACCACCGTGCGCAACAAGCAGCAAGGCAAGGTGCTGGTGGACAGCAGCACGACGCCTGGGGTGATCGTCGACGTCGTGGCACTGAGCTGTGAGGTGATCGACAAGCAACCGGCCGACGTCAAGGCGCTGGTCAGCGGTCTCTACAAGGCCGTGCAATACACCAAGGACCATCCGAAAGAGGCCTACGCAATCATGGCCAAAGGGGTCGGTGGCTACCTCGCAGACCCGGTTGAACTGGAAGCCGCCGCCAAGGGCGTGCGTTTCTACGACCAGGCCATGAGCGAAAAGCTGCTAGGCAGTAACGGCAGCCAGGGTGACGCCGCCACGGTCATCAAGCTGGCCAACGAAACCGCCAGCGAGTTGCAGGGCAAGCCATACAACGTGAGCTACAGCGATCTGATCGACAACCGTTTCATCAGCCCGAAATAAACCAGGAGCACCTCATGTCCAAGCGTAATTCGTGGCTCAACCGCTGCCTGACGCCCAAGACCAGCCTGCCGGTGCAGGTGATCTGGAGCGCCAGCGGTCTGGCCTGGGCCCTGTTGATCGGCCTGTGGGCCTGTCTTTCCTATGGCGACGTGGTGCCCGCGATGTTCCTGCCGACACCGGGCGCAGTCTTCGAGGCAGCGATGCGCCTGGCCCGCGACGGCACCCTGGGGCCGCATGTCTGGGCCAGCGTGGAAGTGGTGATGGTCGGTTTCATCGTTTCATCGGTGGTCGCGGTGCCGATCGGCCTGATGATGGGCAGCTTCCGGGTCGTGCAAGCGTTTCTCGAACCGCTGGTCAACTTCATCCGCTACCTGCCGGTGACCTCGTTCGTGCCGCTGTTCATCCTGTGGATCGGCATCGGCCTGGAACAACGCGTGTCGATCATCATTTTCGGCGTGTTTTTCCAGCAACTGGTGATGATCGCCGACGTCTCCAAAGGGATCTCCAAAGACCTGATCAACGCCTCGTACACCCTTGGTTCCAGCCGCACGGACGCGGTGCTGCACGTCATCGCGCCCGCCTCGCTGCCCGGCGTGCTGGACACCCTGCGCGTGACCATGGGCTGGGCCTGGACCTACCTGGTGGTGGCCGAACTGGTCGCGGCCTCCAGTGGCCTGGGCTACCTGAGCCTCAAGGCCATGCGCGGGTTCCAGGTCGACGTGATTTTCCTGGCGATCGCCGTCATCGGCCTGTTGGGCCTGATCACCGATCAACTTTTCCGACTTCTTCGCTTGAAGGTGGCCGCATGGGCTCAGTAACCGCAACCTCTCCGATCCCGCTTCGACCGATGCCAGTGAGTGCGCCAGCCACACCGCGCCTGCGGGTCGACAACGTTACCCTGCAATACAAGACGCCAGCAGGCGGTACGTTCACGGCGCTGGACAAGGTCTCATTCGATGTTCCCGACCAGCAGTTCGCGGTGCTGGTCGGCCCGTCGGGTTGTGGCAAATCCAGCCTGCTGTACCTGACCGCCGGCCTGGCTGAGCCGACCGCGGGTGATATCTACGTCGGCGGCCAGCAAGTCGACGGCCCTGGTGCCGATCGCGGCATGGTGTTCCAGGGCTACACCTTGTTCCCGTGGCTGAGCGTGCGCCAGAACATCGAGTTCGGCCTCAAGCGCCGGGGCATGCCCGCCGCCGAGCGCAAGGACATCGTCGAGTTCTACCTGAACGAGGTCGGCCTGCGGCGCTTTGCGGACAACTATTCCAAACAGCTGTCCGGCGGGATGATGCAACGCGTGGCGATCGCTCGGGCCCTGGCCAATGACCCGCAGATCCTGCTGATGGACGAACCGTTCGGTGCACTCGACAGCCAGACCCGCCTGCACATGCAGCAACTGCTGCTCAAGGTCTGGGAGCACAGCAAGAAGACCGTGCTGTTCGTCACCCATGACATCGATGAGGCGATCCTGCTCGGCGATCGGATATTCGTGATGGGCGCCCGCCCTGGCCGGATCAAGGAAGTGCTCGACGTGCCCATCGGTCGTCCGCGTAATCTCGACATGGTCATGGACCCGGAATTCATTCGCATGAAGCGCAACATTTTTCATCTGCTTCATGATGGGCCGCAGGATCATGCTGATTGATCCCGCCAAGGAGCCCTGCATCCTGCGCTCCGGGCGCTCAAGCACCAGCGGGATGGGAAACTCGCCTTTCCATTCTCGAAGAGCGCAGTGATTTTTCTGGACGCTTCCAGGCGTCCAGGCTCTCAACAAAACTTTTCGTAGCAGCGCACTGGCAAATGAGCGCATTGAGCAATACCCTGCCCGTATCGACCCAACGTTACGAGCTGAAACATGTCAGGGATTGCCATATTTGAAAGCCCACGTTGGCTACGAGACCTTCTGCGCTTTCTGCCGCTGAAGAGCCAATTCGTCCTGTCAGGCAACATCCGCGACCTGCAGGCCAGCGAAGTGGCGCCCGGCACGGTGACCGCGCAGAGCATCAACCAGACCCTTTGTAATGCCTTGCTCGATGCCGGCTATGCCCAGGTCATCGCCTGGGATCCGGTGGCCGGTTTTCGCACAGTCGGCAAACCTGGCTCCGACCCGGAGGCCGGCCAGACGTTGCTTCAGGAACTTGGCCTGACGCCGGTGAACGGCATCGCGCCGGCCGGTATCGACCTGCTGGGCGCCACCCTGTCGCGGCTGGTGGGTCGTGCTGGCGAACCTGTCGCACTGATCATTGACTTTGCCTCGCGGCTGGTGGTTCGCAACGACTCCCTCAGCGCAACTGAACACCAGCTCTTCACCCAGGCCCTGGTGCAATCCCATCAGGCTCGCAGCCGTCCGGCCACGGAGCAGCGCAAACCGTTCTTTAATACCCTGCTGTGGCTGGTGGAAAAAGAAGGTGATTTGCCCGACTGGTTGTTGGTCGATAACCCGCGCCTGCGCCACATTCCCGTGTCCAAACCCGATCAACTGGCCCGCCGCGCATTGGCGCCGGCGCTGCTCAAAGGGCTCAGTGGCAGCCAGGGCGCCAGCGAAGAGATCATGAATCAAGCCGTGGATGCCTTCGTACAGAACACCGAAGGATTGCTGCTGCTCGATCTCAGTGCCATTGCGCAACTGGCGCGGGTCGAGGGCGTATCCATGCCGCAGATTGCCGATGCAGTGCGCCGCTACAAGATCGGTGTCACTGAGGATCCGTGGCTGAAGATCGATCGCCAGCGTATCCGCCAGGCGGACGCGCTCGTCCACCAACGGGTCAAAGGCCAGGCGCATGCAGTGACGCACATGCTCGATATCGTGAAGCGCGCGATGACAGGCGTCGGCGCCAGTCGCAAAGGCAACCGCCCACGGGGCGTAGCCTTTCTCGCGGGACCGACCGGCGTGGGCAAGACCGAACTCGCCAAAACCATCACCAGCCTGCTGTTCGGCGACGAAAGCGCGTACATCCGCTTCGACATGTCGGAATTCAGCGCCGAGCATGCCGATCAACGCCTGATCGGCGCACCGCCCGGCTACGTCGGCTATGACGTCGGCGGCGAGCTGACCAATGCCATCCGCGAGAAGCCATTCAGCGTGGTGCTCTTCGATGAAATCGAAAAAGCCCACCCGCGAATCCTCGACAAGTTTCTGCAGATCCTAGACGACGGCGTGCTGACCTCAGGACGCGGTGATCGGGTGTACTTTTCAGAGGCCCTGATCGTATTCACCTCCAACCTGGGCATCTATCGCCAGGGCGACAATGGCGAACGCGTCGCCAACGTCCTGCCGGGCGAAGCCTTCGAGCAGGTCCAGGACAAGGTGCACAGCGAGATCGACCGCTATTTCAAGCTGGTGCTCAACCGACCGGAAATCCTCAATCGAATCGGCGAGAACATCATCGTCTTCGACTTCATCCGCGAAGACGTTGCCGTGCAGATCTTCGAACAGATGGTCAACGCCACCTTCAGCGACCTGCAGGGACAAAGCCTATTCATCGAATTGGCTCCCCAGGCACGTCAGGCACTGCACAGCCTCTGCCTGCAGGATCTGTCCAACGGTGGCAGGGGCATCCGTAACCAGTTGGAAGCCCGCCTGCTCAATCCCCTGTCGCGGGCACTGTTCGATCAGGACGCGCAACCGGGCGAGCACTTGACCATTACCGAGTTGGACATCACCGGACTGAAGATGGAACGTCGCTGAACATGGACCTCAGTCTGTCGCGCATACATTTTCCGGTCACCACCCTCGGTCCGGGGCGGCGCCTGGGTATCTGGTTTCAAGGCTGCAGCATCCGCTGTCCGGGCTGCATCTCTGCCGATACCTGGGGGCCAGGGCATCGGCGCCTGTCGCTGGAGCAACTGCTTGAACAGATAACTCCCTGGCTGCGCCAGGCAGAAGGGATCACGATTTCCGGAGGGGAGCCGTTCGACCAGCTCGACGCCCTGCGTGCGCTGCTCGAAGGCCTACGACGGCTGACCGATCTCGACATCCTGATCTACAGCGGCTACTCCCTTGAGCAACTCGACGAGCCCTTGCTTCAGACCAAAGGCTTGATAGACGCCTTGATCAGCGACCCCTATATCGAAGCACTCAGCCAGACCATGGCCTTGCGCGGCAGTGACAATCAACGCCTGAACCTGCTCACGCCACTGGGCCGGGCACGCCTTGGCCACTATGAACGCTCGCTCGAACCCGCCGACAAGGCGCTCGACCTGATGTTTGACGAAAGTGGCAGCGTCTGGATGGCCGGCATCCCACGACGTGGCGACCTGTTGCGCTTGCGCGATCTGTTGCATGAACAAGGCCACCATTTACAGATCAGCGCACACGCGTCGCGACGCCGCTGAGTGGAGCACCCATGATACGTTTCTGCCCCAACTGCAAAACCGAGCGCGCCCTCCAGGAAATGTTCTGCGAAGGGCTCATTCAGGAACAACCCTGCGGCTGGGACCTCGCCGGCGAACCCATCCATGCCGAAGGTTGGCGGCCGCAAGCCATCTTTACCGAAGAAACCCTCCCGCCAGCCAGCCCGGCCCAGGAAAATGCACCGGCCTTGCTCTGCGAAAATGGCCATCCGATGGCCGATGGTGATCTGATGTGCCTTGAATGTGGCAGCTCACCTGCGCAAGCAACGTCCTCTGGGGCGCTTCGGGACAGCAATGAAACAGAAGGCATCACCCAGACGCTGATCGATGGCTGGCGCCTGATCCGCCAGATCAGCAGCACCGACGGCGTACGTGAGCGATACCTCGCCGAGCACGATGAAACCGCGCAACGAGCAGTCTTGACCTTGTATCGACCCGGTGCCGAACCGGACCCGGCGATCTATGACGTGATTCGCCGACTGCCACGCGAGCACGTACCTGAAATCATCGCCACCGGCCGCTGGGATGATCGTGCCTACGAGGTCATTGAGGAACTCACCGGCGGAACCCTGGCAGACCTCGGCAGCGTGATTCGCGACAGCGACAGCGTGCATCATGTGGTCAACGAACTAGGCCTGGCGCTGCATGCGTTCAACGAGGCTGGCCTGCGCCATCGTGACCTGCGCCCAGCCAGCCTGCTGGTACGTTCTCGCGAACCACTGGACCTGGTCATCAGCGGTTTCGGTTCGGCACGCCTGTCCGAGTTCGACCTGGACATCGTTTCGCCTCTGGAAACCAGTCGCTACATGGCGCCAGAAGCCATCGCAGGCGGCGTTGCGGCCGCCTCGGACTGGTGGAGCCTGGGCATGATCCTGCTCGAACAACTGACCCAGGGCGCCTGCTTCGACGGCATCAACGCCAATGCGTTTCTCATTCACGTACTGGCCAACGGCGTGCCAATCCCCGACGATCTCGATCCACGTCTGAACCTGCTGCTGCGAGGTCTGCTGGCACGCGACCGTCATCAGCGCTGGCAATGGCCGCAGGTCGAAGGCTGGCTCAAGGGTAGTGCGGTCGAGGCGCCGGCCTCTTCCGTCCAGCAAACGGACGAAGGTGAAGGTGCCACCCTTCTGCTGGGTGAGCGTCGCTTCCATAAGCCCGGCGTATTCGCCCTGGCGGCAGCCCAGGCAGATAACTGGCAACAGGCCCTGGACCATTTGCTGCGCGGTGTGATCGTGACATGGGCCGAGCAGGTCGGTCTCGCCCCTTCCCTGGTCGCTGGCTTGCGTCAGGTCGTCCAGCACGAAGGGATCGAGGACGACTTCCGTCTCATGCTGGCCTTGAGAATCCTCAACCCGGAAATCCCGTTGATCCATCGTGGCGACATCGTCACGCCAGGGTGGCTGCTGGAGCATCCGCTGGAAGGCTATCGCCTGATCAGCGGGTCGGTCCCGGACCTGCTCGAGCAATTGCAAACCGACAACTGGCTGTCGCGCCTCAAATCCCGCGCCGAAAACGTTCGTCAGCGCGCCTTGCACCAGCACATCGAGTTGGTTGAAGAGCAGCTACGGATACTCCTGCTGTCGACCTCGCGAGCCAAGCTGGCCACGCAGTGGCAGGAGCGCCAACGCCTGTTTCCAGACACCGACCACCCAGGACTGAGTTCACTGTCGGAGCGCCGGGTGATCGCCGAAGAAGACCTGATCGTGCTGCTCAGCGCCGCGATCAGTCAGTTCCGTTCGGCATCCTCGATCATAGAGGCCGCCGCCGAGCTGGCCAGCAATGCTGACGTTGGCTGGTTCGACGCCGAAGCGGCGACCCAACTGCTGCTGCATTCGCGACTTGAGCTGTACCGCAGCGTCGACGAGCGCATCCAAGGGTTTGCTCGTTGTGGCGTGCCGGCAGTGGATGAGTGGGCCGAGCAGTTCCGTCTGGAGCGACGTATGCCGTTGGCCCAGGCACTGGTGTTGCTGGCCATTCCGACCAGTCATTGGCTGGAACCACAGAAACAGCAGTACGTCTCACAGATCCTCGACTTCTTCGAGAAGAAGGTGGTGACCGCCGTGATGCGCGGGCCGCTGGTGCGTATGAGCATCGGCAAGACCACCGCACGGATCGACCTCAACGAACTGAACAGCCAGCGCAGTCCGGCCACGGCTTTGCTCGACCATTTACTGCAACGCAATGCCCGAGCAGTAAACCTCGATCCGGAGAGTTTTCAGCTCAACGGCCAACTTGAATCGCGCTTGCAGGCCCTGTACCGGCAAAGCGCACTGTACAAACGCGACACCGGCATCGACGGGCTCTACCTGGGCTTCCCTTTCCTGCTCAACCGCGACCCTCGCGGCACCACGCGTACGCGGATCATCCCGCTGCTGCTGTGGCCAGTGAGACTGCTGCTGGAGCTGGGTTCACGTGGTCATGTCGCCCTGGCGTTTGACAGTGAACGAGAGGAAGTGCGGCTCAACCCTGCACTGGAAAGCGTACTCGGCGCCGAAACCTGCAAGCGCTGGCGCAAGACCGCCGATGAACTGCTAGGGCGCTCGTCAATTCGTGCGACGGATGTGATGGACGCCTTCGGCATGCTCGCCAGCATCCGCTCACGCGCCCTAGGCAACCTGCCCGCCAGCACGGTAGAGATTGCTCCCTACCAAGATGAACTGGACTGCGCGGCAGTGCTGTTTCACGTGACGTTCATGGGACAAGCCATCGGTGAGGACCTGCGCCAACTGAAGACCTTGTCACCCGCTGGCACCGGCCTGGAAACGGCGTTGCGCCTCAAGACTGCCGACGAAACCGGGCACGAGGCACCGCCTGGCGAGCTGCAACGCTACTTCACCGTGGCCAGCGATCCGTCCCAGGAAGCGGCCGTGATCCAGGCCCGGCAGAGCCCGGGACTGCTGGTCGAGGGGCCTCCCGGAACCGGCAAGAGCCAGACCATCGTCAACATGGTCGCCGATGCTATCGGCCGCCAGCGCAGCTTGCTTATTGTCTGTCAGAAGCATGCGGCGCTGGAGGTGGTGTACAAACGTCTGGTCGCCGAAGGCCTCGGTCAACGCATCGTCATGCTCAATGACGTCAACCGTGACCGCGAGCCCGTCATTCGCGGTATCCGCGAACAGCTGGAAAGCCTGTTCACGAACGGCAGTCAGGCGCAGGGTTGCCAGCGCCAGCGCGAACAGGTCGCGGCCCGCATCGAGGCCCTGGAGGGCGAGCTCGACCGCTTCCACCAGAGCCTGCATCGCCTGGATGAAAATACCGGCCTGAGCTATCGCAGGCTGCTTGGCGAACTGATCGAACTGGAGTCCGGCCCCGCTCCGCTCGAGTTTCCGGCCTTGCGCCAACGCCTGGCCTCCCTGGACCTCGCCAGCCTGACCCGCCTGGAAGAAAGCTGCGCGCCGCTGATTCGCCTGTGGTTACCCGCACGCTACGAAGGCAGCCCATTGGGGCAGTTGCAGTCATTCGCCGCCGACCGGGCGACCCTGCAGGCCTTCACCGACAATTTGCACAGTTTCACCCAGGCTGAAAACAACCGTCAGGCCACGTTGCAGGCACACCCTGCCAGCTTCGAGATCGACGACCCGGCGCCGTACCGTCACTGGATAGCGGCCCATGTCGCTGCCCTGCTTGACCTGAAGCAAGAGCAACGACTGCGTCTTGCGCGCTGGCTGCCGCTGTTCCGCAGCCGCGAAGAGGGTCGGCTCCCACGGGGTGAGTCGATTCTCGGCGAACTGCAGCAACTGGACCAGCAACTTGGCCAACTCGATCAGGACCACTACGCCCCCGCCTTGTCACCGGTCCTCTGCCTGCTCGAAAACAAAGCCCTCAGGCATCTGGATCAGGACTGCGCCAAGGTCATGGCTGCCCGCTCCTGGATGGCGAACATCAACCCCCTGCATCTGCTGCGGCGCAGGCGACTGCGCAACTTCCTTCAAGGCCAAGGGGAAAGCCGTGTTATTGAAGCGCTGCCAACCCTGCAGGCAGCCATCCGACTGGAAAGCCAGTGGCGGCCATTGCGCGCCGAGCTGAGTACCCTGCATCAGGCATTGGAACTGGAAACGGTGAGCAGGCAAGCCTGCCTGGAACTGACCAGCTTCGTGAAGAGCGACATCCGCCACCTGCTGGAAATCCAGGCGCTGGCCCTGGCCTTGGCGCAATCGCCTCGCGCCCGACAAGCAGACGAGGCCGCCCTCGCCGGCGACAAACAACATCTCGAGGCGCTGCTCAGCGATCTCGATGCTTCGTTGATGCGCCACGGCGTTCGCCAATCCAGCCTCGAGCAACTCAAGGTACTCGGCGATTGGCTGGGCGAAGAGCTGGTGCAGCAATTGCAGCACGCCATCGAACACAACCTGAGCAATCAACTGAGCCTGGATCGTCTGCATCAGGCGCTGCCCTTCCTGGCCGCCTACCAGACATTCCGCGGGCGCGCCGGTCAGTTAACGACAGCCGACCTGGAGTTGCTCGCACTGTTGCGCCAACGCCAGGAGCAGTTGGACAGCATTGCGCCCGACCAACTCGAAGCCGCAGTACGACGCTTGCTCAACCGCGAAGCGCGGTTGGGTTGGAAACACCGCATCGAGCAAACCCATCCCGAGCTGCTGTTCAGCCAGGACGAAGCCCGCGCCAAAGTCGCCAGCCTCGCACAAGCCGATGCACAGATGCGGCTGCTCAATCGTGAGCTGCTGGCCAACGGCATAAACCTCGATCACCTGGGCAATCGCAAGCAATGGGAGGACGTCACCCGCCTGACGGGCAAACGCTCGCGGCGCCTGCGCGAATTCATCGAACTGGGCAGTAACCTTGGCTTGATGAGCCTGCGTCCGGTGTGGCTGATGAACCCCGACGTCGCCAGCCGTGTACTGCCACTCAAGGCAGGCCTGTTCGATACTGTCATCTATGACGAAGCCTCGCAGATGCCGGTTGAGTTCGCCCTGCCTACTCTGTTCCGCGGTCAGGTCACTGTGGTCAGCGGCGATGAAAAGCAAATGCCGCCGACGGCTTTCTTTTCCAGTCGTATCGAAAGCGACGAAGCCGAAATGTTCGACGGCGACGAGCCTGACCAAGACGCGGATGAGGAACAGCGCGAAGCGTTCGAAGACACTTGGAACCGTCGTGAAATCAAGGACTGCCCTGACCTACTGCAACTGGCGCGTAACGCTCTGCCCAGCACCACATTGCAGATCCACTACCGTTCGGCCTACCGTGAACTGATCGGCTTTTCCAACGCCTCGTTCTATGGCAATCGCCTTAACGTTCCGGTCCGCCACCCGCAGGCGAGCATTCAGCGCATCAAGCCCGTGGAGCTGATCCAGGTCGGTGGGCTGTATCAGAACCAGAGCAACGCCCAGGAAGCCGAACGGGTCGTCGAGTACCTCAACGAGTTGTGGCAGGAGCCCTACGACCAGCGCCCCTCAGTGGGTGTCGTCACCTTCAACCGCAAGCAGGCCGACCTCATCGAAGAGCACCTGGAGCAGCGCGCTGAGCAGGATGAACTGTTCCGCGCTGCCTATGCCCAGGAGCGCGAGCGCAGCGAAGACGGCGAGGACATGTCGGTGTTCGTCAAGAACGTGGAGAACGTGCAGGGGGATGAACGCGACATCATCGTCTTCTCCTCCACTTTCGGCCGCAACAGCCAAGGCACATTCCGCCGCAGCTTCGGCGTGCTCGGGCAGACGGGTGGCGAACGGCGCCTGAACGTGGCGGTGACCCGCGCGCGGCGCAAGGTGGTGATGATCACGTCGATGCCGATCGCCGATATCTCCGACATGCTCAACACGCACCGTGCCCCCAGCAGCCCCCGTGACTATCTGCAAGGCTATCTGGAGTACGCTCGCGCGCTGTCCTCGGGCGAATTCAGCAGCAGCGGTAAGCTGCTGGAGCGCCTGCAGACCGACCGCAGCAGCCAGCAGCGTGAGCAGGGGCAGCAGCGTGATGGTTTTGTCAGGCTGGTCGGTGAGTTCATTCATTCCCTGGGATGGCAAGCCGCTCCCGCCAGTGAAGGCGACGCTTTCGGTCTCGACTTCGCCATCGAAAATCCAGGTACGGGCCTGTACGCCATCGGCATCGAGTGCGATGCGCCTTGCCACAATCTGCTCGAGCGCGCCCGCGCCCGGGAAATCTGGCGCCCATCCGTGCTGCACCGCGCCATCCCGCACATCCACCGAGTGTCATCGCAAGCCTGGTATCACAATGGCGACAGCGAGCGTGCACGCCTGCGTGAAGCCATCGAACAAGCCATGAAGGTCGAACCGCCACCGCAACCCAGCCCTACTTCAGTTGATACGGAAATCTGCCAATGAGTGGTCCCAAGGTCGTTCGCATTGTCACTCGCGAAGAAATCATCTCCATCTGTGAAGGCCACTTGCAACGCCTGGAGCGCGCCGTGGAGCGTTGGCAGACACAGGCCACCAGGCTTGGCGAGTTAAGCGAACAGGAGCGCGCCGCCGCCCTGGCGCGACACGCTCGCCTGCGCGCTCTGCTGGCAGAAGACCGATTGGCGGAACTGCAGAAGGCCGTGCCAGTGGAGATCGAGCACCTGCGCCGTGACCTGGAAGATCGCGAGGAACGCGCGATCCTCCGTGCCGCCGAGCGCCGTCAACGTGACCGACGCGTCCAGGAAAACGCCGCGACCCTGCTTGATGCCTTGCAAGCCAAACCCGAAAGCGTCGATCAAGCCTTGCTGGAGTCCCTCTCACGATTGGCCAGCGGTGCCAGTCGGGAAGATGCCGAACGTCTGCTGGCCGAGGGTTTCGCCCGCTTGAGCAAGGCAAGCGAGGAGCCAACCCTGAGCGATACCCAACGCGCCCTGGTGCAGCAACTCAAGGTCGACGAACCCGAGGTTTCCCTGCGCGAATGGATCGCGGCCCGGGAACCGGATGCGACGCGCGACGTACGGCTGCTGCGCATTGACCGCCACATCGTTGAGCTGCAACTGCTGCAAGGCGCCGAGCGTGCCGCGCCGTTCCTCCTGGCACTGGAAAAAGCTGAAACGCAAACCGATGCCAAGCGGCGTAACCTGCTGCTCGACAGCCTGGTGCTTGACCTCGCCGCGTCCACCCGAAACTTCCAGAGCCAGCGCGAATGCCTGGAACAACTACGGGATCTGGCCAGCGAAATCGAAACCTACACGGGCATCGAACACGCAACCTTGCTTGGTCACATCGGCGCCTGCACAACCGACACCGAGCTCTCGGCAATGGCCGGACTGATCGAACAGTGTAAAACGCTCATCGCTGCCCACTTGCAAGACCAGGCCGCCCTCGCCCGTCGCGAAGCCGTGCTCGGCGGCTTGGCCAGCCTCGGCTACGAAGTGCGCGAAGGCATGGCGACCGCCTGGGCAGAAACCGGCCGGGTCGTGCTGCGCAAAACCGCCACTCCGGGGTATGGCGTGGAGGTGGGTGGCAAAGCCGACAACGGCCGCCTGCAAGTCCGCGCGGTCGCCCTCAGCAGCGACCGCGACAGGACGCGAGATCGCGACATTGAAACCATCTGGTGCGGCGAGTTCCAGCGGTTGCAGGCCTTATTGAAAGACAAGGGTGGCGAGTTACTGATCGAGCGGGCACTTTCGGTGGGTGAAGTCCCGCTTAAAGAAACGAGCATTTCCGGACCTGGTGTAGAGGCAATCGTTGGTCAGCAAAAGACTCTTCATAAATGAACGTCTAACGCCTGCGCAGCAATCTAAGCGATTTTTTGTGTCCTGGATTTACCCAAAGGGCCATTCTCACAGATCAACAGCGTATACATCCTTCTCGAAAAGACCTTCTAACGTCCCCCGCCCACCCGGCAGCGATTCCATAGCACGTTGCCTTGAAGATACATTCTGAAACACCTCCATCCGTTCTGCTGATTCCGCCATTCTCCCCTACAGGCCAAGCCAGCCGTACTCCCCGCCCATTCATGAAATCGACGCATAGCTCTATACCCGGATAACGCAAAAACAATCTGCGAGCATGGGAGTCACTTTTTCTGATGAGTAGTGGCCAGGACTAGCGTATCGGGCGACAAAGACCCGCACCGCCTGCCTTGTCCACCCCTAAACCGCTGCCGAAACCGGGAATAGAATCAATGGACGACCTGCTGAACATATCCCGACGCACCTTTATGATCGTCGGCGCGGTGACGGCCGCGACGGTGGCCCTTCCACCCTTCATCAGCGCCAAAGCCTCTGCGGCGAACCTGACGCGACCGATCCAGGCCATGGTGGGGCTGACCGTCAATGGTCAGCCCCGGGCGATGGACGTGGATACCCGCACCACCCTGCTCGACGTCTTGCGGGAAAATCTCAAGCTGACCGGCACCAAGAAAGGTTGTGACCATGGCCAGTGCGGTGCCTGTACAGTCATCGTCGACGGTCGGCGTGTCAATTCCTGCTTGACCCTTGCGGTTATGCACGAAGGCTCGAAGATCATCACCATTGAAGGCCTCGGCACGCCGGACAAACTGCATGCGATGCAAGCGGCGTTCGTCAAACACGATGGCTATCAATGTGGCTATTGCACGCCAGGACAGATCTGTTCCGCCGTGGCGATGCTCGATGAAATTCGTCAGGGCATTCCCAGCCACGCCAGCGCCAGCCTCACCGCTGCCCCCCAACTGATCGCCAGCGAATTCCAGGAACGCATGAGCGGCAATATCTGCCGCTGCGGGGCGTACTCCAACATCATCGAGGCGATCAGCGAAGTCGCGGAGGTCAACGTATGAGACCTTTTACATATCTACGTGCCAAATCCCCGGCGGAAGCCGCTGCGTTGGCGGCCCAGGTCAGTGGTTCGCGGTTCATTGCCGGCGGCACCAACCTGCTGGACTTGATGAAGCTGGAGATCGAGACGCCCACGCACGTAATCGACGTCAACGGACTGGAGCTGGACCGCATCGAGGCCACATCCGAGGGCGGCCTGAGGATTGGCGCACTGGTGCGCAACACCGACCTGGCCGCCGATGCGCGGATCAGAAAGGACTACGGCCTGCTGTCCCGGGCGTTGCTCGCCGGAGCGTCAGGCCAGTTGCGCAACGCGGCCACCACCGCCGGCAACCTGCTGCAACGTACCCGCTGCCCTTACTTCTACGACACCTACCAAGCGTGCAACAAACGCCAACCTGGCAGTGGTTGCGCGGCCATCGGAGGCTTCAGTCGGCAATCGGCGATCATCGGGGTCAGCGACGCCTGCATCGCGACCCACCCCAGCGACATGGCCATCGCCCTGCGCGCCCTCGATGCCCAGGTTGAAACCGTGCGCCCGGACGGTACGACGCGGGTCATTGCCATGGCGGACTTCCATCGCTTGCCCGGCAATACCCCCAATATCGAAACCGCCCTGGCGCCCAATGAGCTGATCACCGCCGTTACCCTGCCGGCGCCCATTGGGGGCACGCATATTTACCAGAAGGTACGTGACCGCTCCTCCTATGCGTTCGCGCTGGTTTCGGTTGGTGCGGTGATTCAATCGGACGGCACCGGGCGCGTCGCGCTGGGCGGCGTCGCGCATAAGCCATGGCGCGTGGAAGCGGCCGAATCGGTGCTGCCCAGCGGGGCGAAAGCGGTGACCCAACGATTACTGGCCGACGCCACCCCCACCCATGAAAACGCATTCAAGCTGACCCTGGTGGAACGAACACTCGCCTCGGTGATAGCGCAAGCGAGGACCCAGGCATGAAATTCGATACCCCTGCCGCGACCAACCCCATCGACCAGATGAAAGTGGTCGGCAAGCCAACAGTCCGGATCGAAGGCTCCCTGAAGACCTGCGGGCGGGCCCCTTACGCCTACGAGCATCATGACGCCGTGGCAAACCAGGCCTATGGCTATGTCATCGGCTCAGCCATCGCCAAGGGTCGCATTACTTCCATGGACCTGTCGGATGCCGAGTCGGCACCGGGGGTCATCGTCATCGTCACCGCCGCCAACGCGGGCAAGCTGGGCAAAGGCAAATTCAACACTGCCAGGCTGCTGGGTGGGCCTGAGATCCAGCACTATCATCAGGCCGTGGCCATGGTGGTGGCGGAGACCTTCGAGCAAGCACGCGGTGCCGCCCAACGGGTGAAGGTCAGCTATTCACGCCACGACGGCGTGTTTGATCTGGCCAGCGTTCGCGACTTGGGAGTCGAGTCCAAGGAACAATTGGCCGACAGCCTGCATGGCGATTTCGACGGTGCATTTGCCGCCGCGCCCGTACAACTGGACGCGACCTACACCACGCCCGATCAAACCCACGCCATGATGGAACCCTTTGCCTCGATGGCCAGTTGGAAAGGTGATCGGGTGACGGTCTGGACCTCCAACCAAATGATCGACTGGTCCGTCACCGACCTCGCGGCCACCCTCGGCCTGCCCAAGCAAAACGTACGCCTGATCTCGCCTTACATTGGTGGCGGCTTCGGCGGCAAGCTGTTCATCCGATCGGACGCGGTGCTCGCCGCTATTGGCTCACGCCTGTCAGGTCGGCCGGTGAAAGTCGCGCTGAGTCGGCCGCTTATGATCAACAACAGCACCCATCGCCCGGCGACTATCCAGCGCATTCGGATTGGCGCCAACCGTGACGGTAAAATCACCGCCATGGGCCATGAAAGCTGGTCCGGGGACCTGCCTGGCGGCAAGGTCGAACGGGCTGCGCAGCCCAGTCAGTTGCTGTATGCCGGCGCCAACCGACGCGTCACGGCGCGCCTGTCCGTCCTCGATCTGCCGGAAGGCAACGCCATGCGCGCACCGGGAGAAACCCCTGGCCTGATGGCCTTGGAAATAGCCATGGACGAGATGGCCGAAAAGCTCAGCATCGACCCCATCGAGTTCCGCACTCTCAACGACACCCAGGTCGATCCGGTCAAACCCGAACGACGCTTCTCCCAGCGGCAACTGGTTGAATGCCTTAGAACCGGGGCCGAGCGATTCGGCTGGAGCCAGCGACATCGGCAACCAGGGGCGCAACGCGATGGACGCTGGTTCATCGGCATGGGCGTCGGTGCCGCCATTCGCGCCAATCAATTGGTGAAGTCCGGGGCACGGGTCCGGCTCAATGACCAGGGCATCGTTACCGTGGAAACCGACATGACCGACATCGGCACGGGCAGCTACACGATCATTGCCCAGACCGCTGCCGAGATGATGGGCTTGCCCCTCGACAAGGTAGTCGTGCGTCTGGGGGATTCGAGCTTTCCGGTATCCGCCGGTTCCGGTGGCCAGTTCGGCGCCAATTGCTCGACAGCTGGCGTCTACGCCGCCTGCGTGAAACTGCGCGAAGCCGTTGCGCAACGCCTGGGCATGGACGTGCTACAGGCGCAGTTCCGTGACGGACAGGTGAGCGTCGGCGACCAGCATCTGCCCCTGGGCGCCGCCGCACGCACTGGTGAGCTGGTCGCCGAGGATTCCATCGAGTTCGGTGGGCTCAACAAGCAATACGTACAGTCAACCTTTGGCGCCCACTTCGTTGAAGTCGCGGTCGACAGTGCCACCGGCGAAGTCCGTGTACGGCGCATGTTGGCCGTGTGCGCGGCGGGTCGAATACTCAACCCGACCTCAGCCCGCAGCCAAGTGATCGGCGCCATGACCATGGGAGTAGGCGCGGCGTTGATGGAAGAGTTGGCGGTGGACAAACGCCAGGGTTTTTTCGTCAATCACGATCTGGCCGGGTATGAAGTACCGGTCCATGCAGACATCCCCCATCAGGAAGTGATTTTCCTCGACGAAACCGACGAGTATTCCTCTCCAATGAAAGCCAAGGGGGTCGGTGAGCTGGGCTTGTGTGGCGTGAGTGCGGCAATTGCCAACGCGGTGTACAACGCCACCGGCGTGCGGGTCCGGGAATACCCGATCACCCTGGACAAATTGCTGGATAAGTTACCGCCGATGATCTGATCGATACAGCCTGGAACGATCATGGCGATCAGGGTCGTTCCAGCCTCGCGTCATTGCCCGTCGGGGTCGTCCCGGCCCTGATCTGCTCCATCCAGTCCACCACTTTTCGGTCCAGTACTTCGGCAATGGCGATGCGGATGGGTGTGCCAGTCCTGCTCCGCCCCTTGAAGGGCGCATCGACACGCACGGCGTTTGCAGCGATAGATACCGCTCACTCTATCCGCCGTGCGCTATTAAAATTAGTCACTAGAATCAGGAAAACTTATGCGGAACGCTCATTAATGCTGCGAGAAAATGCCAATGACCTGCTCGCCTTCCTGGCTGTGGCGCGGGAACGCAGCTTTACCAAGGCGGCCGCCAAGCTAGGGGTTTCCCAGTCAGCGCTGAGCCACACGATTCGCAGCCTCGAAGCACGCCTGGGGTTGCGCTTGCTGACGCGCACGACCCGCAGCGTTTCACCGACTGAAGCCGGTCGGCATCTGGTTGAGACGATTGGGCCGCACTTCGACCAGGTGGAGATCCAACTGGCGGCGCTGAGCGATCTGCGGGACAAACCCACGGGGACAATCCGTATCAACGCGATGGACCACGCGCTGGAATTTATCCTCAGGCCCGTACTGAAAACATTCCTGCCCAAGTACCCCGACATTTCGGTCGAGGTTTGTTGTGACTACAGTTTTGTCGATATTGCCGCATAGGGTTTCGATGCGGGGGTGCGCTTGGGTGAAGATGTGGCTCAGGGCATGATCGCCACTCGAATCGGGCCAGACATGCGCATGTTGGTCGTCGGATCCCCCGCCTACTTTGCCAATTGCCCAGTACCCTCGACACCCCGCGACCTGACACAGCATCGTTGCAATAACCTGCGCCTTCCTACCAATGGCGGCTTGTACGCCTGGGAGTTCAAAAAAGGCGAGGAAAGCCTCAATGTTCGAGTGTCGGGCCAAGTGACCTACAACGGCGCTTACCAACTGCTCGATGCCGCACTTGACGGCTTCGGCCTGAGCTACATTCCCGAGGACATGGTCGCGCCGCATATTGCCGCGGGAGATCTGGTGCAGGTACTGGACGACTGGTGTGCACCTTTCGTGGGCTTCCATCTCTATTACCCCAACCGTCGCCAGACATCCCCTGCGTTCGCGCTGTTGCTGGATGCCTTGCGTTATCGAGGCTGATTGCCGCGCCGTTTCCGCGCGGCACGGCGCGATGAAGCAGCCCAGAGCAACGTTCTCCCCGGACTCATCGCGCGCCGCCCGCGCAGACTGGACGTCATCAATGAGGTGGATACCTGCGACCAGGCACATCCGCACGCATCATTAATGAATTCTCCTCATCAAGCTATGCACCAGGGGCCGTATTGTTGCGCCATGGACAGCGATATAAGGTGATACAACCCACAAGAGGCGCTCTTGGCCAACCATCCAAGTCTCACCTTCAGGAATGAGTTCATGAAGAACAGCAAGAACGTCGTCGTTGTCATCGGCCCGGGCTCGATCGGCCAAGCCATTGCCCGGCGAGTCAGTGCCGGAAAACATGTGGTGTTGGCAGATCTGAAGCAGGAGAACGCCGATGCGGCTGCAAAGGTCTTGCTCGATGCCGGATTTGAGGTCACCACCACGACAGTGGACATCTCTTCTCGCCAGTCCGTACAAGCGCTGGTGCGTACAGCTACCGCAATCGGAGAGGTCACCGGGGTCATTCATGCCGCTGGTGTTTCCCCTTCCCAGGCCCCGGTCGCCACCATCCTGCGGGTCGATCTCTACGGCACCGCGGTGGTGCTGGAAGAGTTCGGCACCGTCATCGCCGAAGGCGGCTCGGCCGTGGTCATCGCTTCACAAGCCGGCCACCGCTTGCCTGCGTTGACGGCGGAACAGAACAAGGCACTGGCGATAACACCCGTGGACGATCTGCTAACCCTGCCTATGTTGCAACCCGACCAGATTACCGATCCTCTGCACGCCTATCAGGTATCCAAACGTGGCAACTCATTGCGCGTGATGGCTGAGGCGGTACGTTGGGGTAAACGAGGCGCGCGGGTCAATACCATCAGCCCGGGCATTATTTTCACGCCGCTGGCACGGGATGAGCTGAGCGGCCCTCGCGGCGAAGGTTACCGGAACATGATCGATCGCAGCGCCGCTGGACGCGGTGGCACCCCGGACGAGGTGGCTGCAGTTGGCGCGTTGCTCATGGGGCCGGAAGGCACTTTCATCACCGGCAGCGACTTCCTCATGGACGGCGGCGTGACGGCAGCTTACTGGTATGGCGACCTGGCGCCCAGCTAGTCAGCCTCGTCGTCCTTGACGGTTCAACCGTCTGGTACCTACGCGATTCCCTCGGCGGGATCGCGTCATCGCCGGGAAGACCAGTGCCTGGAAGCAGGTGGACATCCACATCCACACCTGCGGATATCGAAAACCAGACACCTGCCCCCTTCTCTCTCTTGTACACAACGCATCACCCCATTGGAAAAGGAAATGACTAAAGAAGTCGTTGTCGTTATTGGCGCCGGCGGGATCGGCCTGGCAATCGCCCGTCGTCAGGGGTTCGGCAAAACCGTGCTTCTGGCCGACTTCAATGAGAAGACATTGAGCGCCGCCGCCCAGGACATGCGCAATGCCAGCTATGCCGTTGCAACACACCCAGTCGACGTATCCTCGCGCGAGTCGGTACAGGCACTCGCCCGTGCCGCTGCTGCGCTCGGTAACGTGGTCCAGGTCATCAACACCGCTGGCGTTTCACCCAATATGGCGTCGGTCGAGCAGATCCTGAAAGTGGACCTCTATGGTTCGGCGTTGGTGTTCGATGAGTTCGAAAACGTCATCGCACCAGGCGGATCCGCCCTGGTGATTTCCAGCATGGCGGGACACATGATGCCGGCGTTGCCCCCGGAGCAGGATCGGGCCCTGGCGTATACGCCCACCGAAGAACTGCTCGGCTTGCCCTTCCTGCAAGCGGACGCCGTGCCCAACTCTCTGGTTGCCTACATGATCGCCAAACGCGCCAATCATCTTCGCGTGCAAGCCTCGGCTATCCGTTGGGGTGAGCGTGGCGCACGGGTGAACTCGATCAGTCCAGGCATCATCGTCACGCCCCTGGCACAGCATGAATTGAACTCCGACATCGGCGACATGTACCGCACCATGGTCACCGCTTCGCCCGCGAAACGGATGGCACCGCCAGAAGAAGTCGCCATCAGTGCTGCGTTCCTGCTGGGTCCCGACGCCGGCTTCATCACCGGCAGCGATTTGCTGATCGATGGCGGCGTGATCGCTGCGATGCGCGCGGGCAAACTGCAAACCCCGGGTTGACAGACGACGCCCCCGGTATCACAGCGAGCCGACAATCCGGTCGCGCTGGCGCTGATGCCCAAGCACGCGATTTGTTCGGCCAGGCGCTGTGCATACAACGGTGGGATAGGCCCTTTGCGGGTCGTAGCTGGCCGGAGTGTAGCCGTTGGCGACGATGTCCAGGTCGCCCAGCTGGTAGGTCACCGGATGGATGTTGACCTTGCCCGGCTCATTCTTGCTAAGCGCACCGGCCTAGACCAGCGTGAACGGGTTCCTCCTGTAGTCAGCCGCCATGCTCTTGCCAGCCGAAATGCCGACCAGCGCGGCCATGAATGTGGCTTTGAGCGCAGTGCTTCTCACACGTTTTCTCCAAACGATTGAAGTGTGAACAGCAGGATTTTTCTGATTCGCCAGACCATCAGTCCAGGTCAATCCAGACGCTTCTCAGCAAGGAACTTGGCCACCAAGTCCGCGATCTGGACGTTGTTCAGGTCTGACATAAGAAAGTGCGTGTTGCCCTTGATGCCCACTTCGGGAAGGTGAATCAGCCTCACATCACCGCCATGTCTGTTAACGCTGTCGCGCCACAGTCGAGCCATCGCGAGCCGGGCTCGCCAGCTGTCTTGAGCCGGTAGGTCGATGGCATGATCGGGGATGTTGTCGCCGTAGAGGATCAGGATCGGAATCCGCGTCAATGCCATGAACTGGCTCATCGGCACCTCGGTGCCTTGTACCGTGTCGAAGGCACTGGGTATCGGTGCCGGGACTTCTCCTGAAGGAAAGACGAAGCTGCTCCCCGGCTCGAACGCGACGATGGCCCTCACCTTGTCGTTCTTGATCGCGGTGAGCCAGCCGGGGCCGCCGCCCTGGGAGTGAGTGAACAAGATGCCGGGGCCGACCCGGTTGAACGCCGCGGATACGCCATCGGAAACCACGCCCATATCGAACGGCCCGGTGTTGGGGGTCATGGCGCGAAAGAACTGGTCGCGCGTTTGCTCATCGCGTGCGGCCTGCACGCCGTCAAAATAGTTGGGCCACAAACCGATGCGGAACTGGTTGAACCACAGCTGTTCGTCCGGCGTGGGCTTGAGCGTCGCTTCTACCATGCTGCGACCGGCATTGCCGCGGCGGGGTTGGTCGACCAGGTACACGCTGAACTGACGGCGCAGGAAAATGTTCTGGAAGCCTTCACGGCCATCGGCTGTGGTTTCCCAGGTTTTGGAAAACTGGCCGGCGCCGTGCCACATGACGATCGGTAGTTTTCGCGCGTTGACCGGCACCTGGTAAAACACATAGGCGTGATCGCCATGGTAGGTTTGGCCATCGGGCAACATGGGCTTGTGCGGGTCGAACGTACCCGGTGTCGTGATCAGGGTGCCGCCGGCGGCGAAGCTGCCCTGCTCCTTAATCTGCATCGGCGCGGCAGTGTTGCCTGGGTTGCGGGTAGGCGTCGCACAGGCTGCAAGCAGGCACGTGATAGCGAGGATTAGAACGTTCCCTGTGCTCTTCATCTTCAATTGCCCGATGCCGCAAGGGCTTGAGTCAGCGCAGCCCTTGCACGCTGGGCGACTGCTTCGCCTGCGTGTTTGGCGAGTACTTCGGTCACTTGGCGCAGTTGGCCAGCACTCAAGCCGACCCGCATGCTCGCCAGCATATGGGAGCGCAACTGCGGCTCGGCACCCGGTGTCGCTGCCAAAGCGCCGACGGTGGCCAGTTCACGGCCTTGCCAATCCAGGTTGTCGCGCTCGAAGATGTCGCCGAACAGATGGGCCTGCAGGTACTGGTTGATGACCGGCGCAAAGTCGAACACCGGACCTTTCACTGGACCACCCGATATGCGGGTCTGGTTAACGGTACCGATCTCAACCAACGCCTGGCCCGTTGGGATGGGCAGGCTGGGTTCGCGACCTGGGGCATCCTGAATACCTCGCGCTTTGCGCGCATCAACGACTTTCATCAGTTCGCCCAGCGCATTCAGGCTGCGTGGGAACCCGGCGTACGCATAGAGCTGCACCAGAATTTCCTTGGCTTCAAAGATGGTCAGGCCCGCATCCAATCCTTGATTCAACGCCTGATTAAGGCGGGGCATGTCGCTGGATGCCATAAACGCAGCAATCAGTGGAATGGCCTGCTGCTTGCTCGACAATACTTCGCAGGGCGGTGCTGCGTTGGCGGTGGCGGGCTGTGCCACGCCGTCTTGGGCGATAACGCCGGGAACCTCACCCAAGCCAAGGCACAATGCCAAGAGCGCGGCCAGGGAGCGGGTTTCGCGATACGAAGTCATTTCGGCGCGCCTGCGTACTCGGCATCGGAGACCTTGGCGCCCCAGGTAACGGCGCTGCCATCCAGGGATTCCGCCAACGCGATATGGGTCATGGCTGTGGTGGCGGTAGCCCCATGCCAGTGACGCACGTTGGCGGGAATCCATACGGTGTCGCCTGGGCGAATTTCCTGGCGGGCACCGCCTTCCTCCTGCACATAGCCCACGCCAGCGGTGACGATGAGCGTCTGGCCCAGCGGGTGGGTATGCCAAGCGGTGCGTGCGCCAGGCTCAAAGGTGACTGTACCGCCGCCAATGCGTGCGGGCGTATCGCCCTTGAACAGGCCATCAACCCGTACGGTGCCTGTGAAGTTCTCAGCAGGACCTTGAACGGAAGGCTGGGAGCCAATACGGGTGACGCGCACTTCCTTGGTTTCCTCGGCTGTTGCTTCGCCTGCCATCAGAGAAAAGGCAACCAGCGGGGCGATCAGGGGATTCATAGGTATAGCTCCCAATGAGGACGGATCAAAGCCCCGTCATCTTTAGTACGGCCTCAGGCAGGCGTTCGCCAAGGACCTGGATCTGCGAAATCTGCTCATGGATCGCGCGCAGGTCATCGCCGCTCAATTCGAGCTCGATAGCGCCAAGGTTTTCATCCAGTCGGTGCTGTTTCGTCGTGCCGGGGATTGGCACGATCCAGGGCTTCTGGGCCAGCAGCCAAGCCAAGGCCACTTGGGCAGGCGTGGCGTTCTTGCGCTGTGCGACGGCCTTTATCACCTCGACCAAGGCCAAGTTGGCCTTGCGTGCCTCCGAGGAGAAACGCGGCACGAAGTTACGGAAGTCCGACGCATCAAACCGAGTGTTCTCATCGATCTTGCCGGTGAGAAAACCGGCGCCAAGTGGGCTGAACGGCACGAAGCCGATGCCCAACTCCTCCAACACGGGCAGCAGCTCTTGCTCAGGGCCACGCCAGAACAACGAGTACTCACTCTGCACCGCAGACAGCGGCTGCACCGCGTGGGCGCGGCGGATCGTCTCGACACTGGCTTCAGAGAGGCCAACGTGTTTGACCTTGCCTTCAGCGATCAGGTCTTTGAGGGTGCCTGCGACCTCTTCGATGGGGACCGCAGGATCGACACGATGTTGGTAGAACAGATCGATACGGTCGGTGCGCAGGCGCTTCAATGCGGCGTCAGCCACTGCGCGGATATGCTCCGGTCGACTGTTGAGCCCAGCCCCTCGGGCACCGGAAATCAAATCGATATCGAAGCCAAACTTGGTGGCGATCACGACCTGGTCGCGGATTGGCCGCAGGGCTTCACCGAGCAGCTCTTCATTGCTGAACGGTCCGTAGGCCTCGGCGGTGTCGAACAGGTTCACGCCACGGTCGTGGGCGGTGCGGATCAGCTTGATCATGTCCTGTTTGTCGGCGGCCGGGCCGTAGACCTGGGTCATGTTCATGCAGCCAAGACCGAGTGCGGACACTTCCAGGCCGTTGCCCAAAATGCGGGTTTTCATGACTGTCTCCAGCTTAGAGATTGGGGGACGCAGCGGATCGATAACGCGCATCGCTTAGCGTCCGACACGCGCTTTAAGCGACTCGGGGTAGCGGTCACCTTGAATGCTGATCTGCGACAAGGCGCAGGTGATGGCCTCCAGCTCCGCATCGGTAAGGTTGACCGACGCACTGCCAATGTTTTCTTTAAGACGATGCAGCTTGGTCGTCCCCGGAATCGGAACGATGCACGGCGCCTGGGCGAGCAGCCAGGCGAGAGCGATCTGCGCAGGCGTTACTTCTTTTTGCGCGGCGATCTCACGCAGCCGAATGACCAGGTTCTGATTGGCCTGCAGCGCCTCCTGGCCAAAGCGTGGAACGATGCTGCGAAAGTCATCGCTGCCAAACGATGTGTCGGCTGAAATAGCGCCGGTGAGAAAACCTTTGCCCAACGGGCTAAACGGTACGAAGCCGATGCCCAGTTCGGAGAGGGTTGGGAAAACATCCAATTCGGGCTCCCGCCACCACATCGAATATTCACTTTGCAGCGCCGTGACCGGTTGCACGGCGTGCGCCCGACGGATGGTCTGTGCGCCTGCTTCCGAGAGGCCGAAGTGCTTGACCTTGCCTTCGGCGATCAGCGCTTTGACGGTACCCGCGACGTCTTCGATGGGTACATCCGGGTCGACCCGATGCTGGTAAAGAAGATCGATGCAGTCGGTCCTGAGCCGACGCAGCGAACCCTCGACAGCCTCGCGAATATGCTCCGGGCGGCTGTTGAGAATCTGTTGACTGTTGTCCTCGCCAAAGGTGAAACCAAATTTGGTGGCGATCACCACCTGATCGCGCACGGGCGCCAACGCCTGGCCCACCACCTCTTCGTTCAGGTAGGGGCCATACACCTGCGCGGTGTCGAAAAAGGTGACGCCCATGTCAACGGCGGCGCGGATCAGCGACACAGCATCCTTGGTATCAGTAGCAGGACCATAGCCATGGCTTAGGCCCATGCAACCCAGGCCAAGTGCCGAGACCTCTAAAGAACTGTTGCCCAGATAGCGCTTTTGCATCGTGTTCTCTCCCAGCGTGAGCGAACCCCCAGCCGTGAATCAAGAAAGGGGGAAGGTTGCAGTCAGTCGCCTGCATCCTGGATGGGGAGACGTTAAGGGAGGACGTTCAAGCGGACTACCCAGGCAAATCGGCAAGGGCATATGAAGAGAACTCATCAATCTAAAGCATCGTCGCTGCAACCGTTGATTCACCGCAACATTCATGAGCAGTGCTCATTTCCCCTTGCGGGATTAGAGGCTTAATCAAACATTCAGTAACACTTATGCTAGCGAGCTACTTACCGGCTCTAGGCGAACTCCGTGCCATCTCTTGGTCCTGCCGAGACAGAATTCAACGCTGGCAGTTCATCGGACGTGCCGCGCAAAACCAACAACTTGCAGTTGATGCTCAACCTGAGTGCGTTGATGTCGTTCGCCTCGATTTCCACTGATATGTATCTACCTACCCTGCCCGCCATTGGTCGCGCATTACAGACTGATTCAGCGGGCGTTGAGTTGACCTTCTCCGCGTTCCTGATCGGGTTCAGCCTCGGCCAGTTGATATGGGGGCCGATCAGCGACCGCGTTGGACGCAATACATTCGTCGCTTATTGGCGACTGATCCGCCATCCTCATTTAATCGGCTATGCATTATCGGGCGGTTTTTTTCTACGGCGGTGCCTATGCCTTTATCGTCGCCCCCCCTTCGCATATATCGACTTTTACCAAGTATCCCCGCAGACCTACGGGTGGCTGTTCGGTTTCCAGTGAAGTAATGCGAGAAGGTTTGCGTCCAGATCGCCGAGAAACGCCCAGATCCAGCCGTAGCGCTCAAGTGTGGGATAGGCATCGGCTCGCGCCTTAGCCGGAATGCGCAAATGCGGTTGTGCCGGGATATGTGTGCAAATGCCGTCCGCTCCAAACAGCCATCCGTGGTAAGGGCACTGCACGCTCTCCCCAACTTTGATGCCGGCCGAAAGCGAGCCCCCACGATGAGCGCAGACATCGGATAGAAGATCTGCCTTCCCGTTGTCATCACGAAAGGCAACGAACGGCTGGCCAAGCAAGCGTACTGCCGCAAGTTCGTCGGTCAATTGTGAGGATGGCAGGAAGACATACCAAAGGTTTGCGAGCATCAGGAAGTTGAACTCAATGGCTGGGAACGGGAGTGGCTTAGCCTTCTTTGACGCATTTCGGACAACGGTGTTCAGCTCGGTGTGAGATCTCGAATGAATCGAACCTCTCCTCATTAATTGCCGGGTATTGGTCTGTATCCAAGTGTGTATGGAGGCGGACGCGTTACACAACATTGAGTTTGCTGTGGCGCAAGACACAAGCGAGATACACCGACAGGATCAACTACGGTCACGGCCAGCGCAGTACGTCCCGTGCCTGGCACCTCTCATTGGGAGCAGTTCAAGTGCTTCCATTTTCTTGACCACAATTCGGAGGCTTAAACCAATGCAAGCAACTATGTCATCGGTCTTGAAGCGGCTGCACCTTAATCTTGATGGCGTTGGCGCCTGGATCGCCCCTTTAAGCCTGCGCGTTTTTCTGGCGTGGGAGTTTTTTGAAGCGGGGTGGGAAAAGTGGAACGGTGAGAACTGGTTCCCAAGCATTCAAGGTGCCTTTCCTTTTCCCTTTAATCAGCTGCCCGCTACGTTCAATTGGCAGTTATCAATGTGGGCAGAACTGCTCTGTTCGATTGCTTTGCTTGTCGGTCTGGGAACACGCCTCTCTGCACTTATCCTCATAGTGGTCACCGTCGTGGCAACTGCTGCAGTTCACTGGCCAGCAGACTGGTCGACATTGAGCGAACTGGCCAGAGGCTACTCCATCAGCAACAACGGCTACGGCAATTTCAAACTTCCTTTGATCTATCTCGTAGCACTTGTGCCGCTGCTGTTCACGGGCGCCGGCAAGCTGAGCCTGGATGCATTCATCGATCGGTGTATCAAGCGTTTGAATAGGCGCTGAATGGTTATGGCTTTCGTCAGATACATCGAGTAAGAGAATTAAGCTCATGCAAACGAATACTTCATCATCAGAACGTTCAGCCCCACAGCCCCCGCTTAAGCCGACCGTTGGGCTCGGATTGCGCCGTGCGCTTCTCAAAACACTTCGTGACGCTCCCGTCGGGGATTTCGATTTTCTGGAAGTTGCTCCGGAGAATTGGATTGGCATCGGCGGCGCTCATGGCGAGGCCTTGCAGTTGCTAGCTGAACGCTACCCGCTGTCATGCCATGGCCTGTCACTCTCGCTGGGTGGTAGTGCGCCGTTGGACGAGTCTTTTCTTGAGCAAGTACGCGGGTTTCTCGATCGCTACGACGTGCCGTTTTATAGCGAACACCTGAGTTACTGCAGTGACGACGGCCACCTATATGACCTGCTGCCGTTGCCATTTACTGAGGAGGCAGTTCATCACGTTGCTGCGCGTATCCGTCGTGCACAGGACATTCTCGGCCGCCGTCTTGCTGTAGAGAACGTCTCTTACTACGCCGCTGCTCATCAGGATATGGACGAACTTGCTTTCACCAATGCAGTACTTCGCGAGGCTGATTGCGACCTTTTGCTCGACGTCAACAATGTGTACGTCAACTCAGTGAATCATCGGTTTGATCCAGCAGTTTTCCTGGCCGGCCTGGAACCTGAACGCGTGCTTTGGTGCGTGTGGCCGTCGATGGCTGACTCCACTGCAAGTTTGAGATCTATCTGAACCTGGTGTTCAATAATCTCCTGAGTTTGTTGGGTGGAACGTTTCCGGTACTGGTGGCCGTGCTGGGCGATACTGGTTGGCGTGCGCTGGTTCGACGTTTTTTGCGTGACTACCGCGCGCAAACGCCACGTTTCGGAGAAATTGCACGCGAGTTTGTAGACTTCGTAGCGAGCCTGGAGGACTCGCCTGGTCACGAACATTCCTGGTACGCGTTCTTACCTGAATTGGCCCATTACGAGTGGGTGGAGATGGCGCTGCAGCAATTGGACGCTGCGCCGCTAACGGCCAGTGATGCGGCGCAGTTACTCGACCGCCCCCTTCGGCTATCCCCGCTCGTCTGGCCGCTGGCTTACACCTGGGACGTAAATCGTCTCGGGCCAGGCCACCTGCCTTTTGAGCCGCCAGAGCAACCGAAGTTGCTGCTGATCAGCCGTGTGCCGAGTGGTCAAGTGCAGTTCTCCGAGGTCAGCCCGCTGGCATTCCGTTTGTTGCAGCGGATCGAGCAGTTCCCGGACATGGACGGTCGAGCGCAGTTGCACGCTTTGGCTGCAGAGGCTGGTGCATCAGATGTGACCAGCTTCGTTGCTGACGCCCACGTTCTTCTGCGCCAGCTGCATGAACAAGCTGCAGTCGGCGTGTCAGCGACACACTGATTTAAGGCTGTTGTCCTGACTGACGATCAAAAGCCGAGGTCAGTTTTTGTATCTCTATGTATCCGCATGCGAAGTCTTGGGATTGGCTTACAAATGCCTCTCTCCCCTGATACATCGGCGTTTTTCAAGGTAGTTGTCGCGTCGCCTAACTATGCCGCTCTTTTGTCGAA